>JBARFX010000051.1:0-94392 GCA_049797655.1 Candidatus Acidiferrales bacterium
ATTGTGCACCGGAATACGACTGCGCGGGCACGGCCGACGAGGAGTCCGATGGCTCGGCGTATTTCACTTGCGCGGCGCGCCCCGAGCTTGTGTCGCGCTTCAGCCGCTCGAGGTCGGAGGCCATGTCGCGGGCCGTCTGATAGCGCAACCGCGGATTTTTTTCCAGCGACTTCGTGATGATCCGATCCAATTCCTGCGGGAGCGCGGGATTGAGTCTGGCCGGAGGAACGGGCTCGCGCTCGAGGATCGCGGCGAAAATCACTCCGGTGGTGTTGCCGGAAAACGCCTGTCGTCCCGTGGCCATTTCGTAGAGGACGAGGCCGAAGGAGAAAAGGTCGGTGCGTGCGTCGAGTTTTTCGCCCCGAACTTGCTCGGGCGACATGTAGGCGATCGTGCCAAGCGCCATCCCCGGGCTCGTGAGATTGGGATCGCTGTCGAGGGCCCCGCCGGCGGTGACCGTTTCTGCGACGGCGCGCGCAGCCACTTGCTTGGCGAGTCCGAAATCCAGGACTTTGGCTCGCCCTCGGCTCGTGACGAAAAGATTCGCGGGCTTGATGTCACGGTGAATGATGCCGCGCTCGTGAGCGGCTTCGAGCGCGTCGAGAACCCCGATGCCGATTTCGAGTACCTGTTCGAGCGGGACGGGCTGGCCGTTGATGCGATGCTTGAGCGTCACGCCTTCCAGTAGTTCCATGGCGATGAAGGGAACGCCATTTTCCTCGTCGATATCGTGAATCGTGCAGATATTGGGATGATTCAGCGCGGACGCTGCTTGCGCCTCTCGGCGAAAGCGTTCCAGTGCGGCGGGATCTTTGGTGACGTCCTCGGGAAGAAATTTCAGGGCCACGAAACGCTTGAGTTTTGTGTCCTCGGCTTTAAAGACGACGCCCATGCCGCCGCCCCCGAGTTTCTCCAGGATGCGGTAGTGCGACACGGTGCGTGGTTCCGTCGAATTGGGATCGGCCATGAGGGATGGAGTGTAGAGCGAGGATAAAACGAAGTCAACGTGCCGTAGCGCGACAGTATGAGATGAATCGTGTCCCGGCGGGAAGCTGTGCCAGTCGCAAGAAGGGCGGGCATGAGGTGGATTTCATGTAACCGAGAGCAACAGTATCGCGTCAGTAAGACAGTAGTCGATTGGATCGACGCGGAGGTTCTCGATGAAACCCACCTTGCATCGAGTGCTGCAGATCCTGGCAAGCGCAGTCCTTCTCGTAATAAGTTATTCCTCCACCGTAAACGCGCAAGTTCGAAGCGATCCCGAAAACGTCCGGCTGTCATACGTCCAGGGAGACGTGCGCGTATCCAACGGCAAAGGCCGGAAGGTCAACCTGGACACAGCCTGGGCGGCGGCAGTGAGCGGACTTCCCATTCGGACCGGCATGACGATCGCGGTCGGCGCGGGCCGGGCCGAAATTGAATTCGAGAACGGATGGACCGCGTATCTCGCCGACCAATCAACCCTTGAATTCAGGACCCTGGAAGCGTTGGACAACGTGCCGCATACCGAGCTGTCGCTTCTCACCGGCACGATGAGGGTTTCCTTTTGGCCCGAAGAAGGAGAAACGCTGGACGTCGTAACTCCTTCCGGTCGAGACTTGCAATTTGACGGAGATGCATCAATGCGCATCGCCACTTTCATTGATGCGATGTCGGTGACTGCAACCGGACGCGAAGCGTTCGAGTTGTATTCCGGAAAACACAACTACTACTACGTCGACATTGACGACGACGCTGATTACAAGGTGTACGACCAGATCAGTCCCAACCGCACGATCGTCTATGTGAACAACCGCTCGTTCGAAGGAGATTGGATTCATACTCCAGGCCTGGACGGTTGGGACGAGTGGGTATCGAACCGGGTCGCGGAGCGGGAGTCAATTCTGAAAGCTGCCACCGCGGATGCCGGACTCAGCGAGCCGGTTGCGGGCCTGGTCGATTTGTACGAAGCGGGCAAATTCTTTGACTGCGAAGGCGGAGGCAGGTGCTGGGCGCCCAACAATCCAACACCCGCGGCGACGCCGGAGGAGCCAACATCAGCTGGTACAGCCGCCGGACTGAGTTCTTCGCCGCCATCGAGTCAGTGGGGCGGGGCGCAGCAGCGCGGGCGATACGAACTCCGCACGGAGCACTATCCCGGACCGAATTGCACGACGGTAACTGCAACCATTCTGCGAAACATGGACACGGGCGAGGAAAAGGTAGTCAACTCGGGAACGGATGGACCGCCTTGGGCGTTCGCAACCTGTCACGCGGGCAATTTTGTTTTCCTCAAGGGACTCGGGTACGCATGGGTTGTAGGCCCTAAACACCATCACCATGTCTGCCACTGGGTAAAATTTCATGGCCACGAAGGCTATGTGCCGCGAAGCTGGCGAGACACTCCCGGAGGGCGGCCGGCGAATTTGAAGAACGGCGTTCTGGTTGCCTCGAAGAGTTTCCACGGCGGCTTTGAACGCGTGGCATTGAACGGCCATGAGAGAATCACAATTTCCGGCTCAACCCCGAAGGAATTTCGGCACGCCGGAGAAGTACCCCTCGCAGCCGCAGAGCGACCCCAGATTTATGCGCGCTCCTATTTTGAAATTTCTCAGGGGCAACGGGCGACCGGCGCTTCGCCGATCAGGTTCGCTTTTGACAGCCACTCGTTTGTGAGGGACTCCGCCGGTGCACCGGGCCATTCCAGCACGCTGCAAGTGGTCGCGCACTTGGATTCACACGGCGGATTCAAGGCGAGTCGTGGAATGATTCCGTCGGTCGGCACTTCTCACGGTGCAATCGTAGCGGGAAGCGGCTATTTGGGCGGAGGAAATCATGCCGGGCGCAGCTGGGGCGTCGCCAGCACCGGACGCAGCGGAGCCGGCTCAGGCCAGGCGTCAGGTAACGGCAAATCGAGCGGACACGGAACCACAGGACACACTTCGCATGGAGGGCACGCTTACGGCGGAGGGGGAAGAAGTTCGGGCGGAGGAGGCGGTTTTCGCGGCGGTGGTGGTGGTGGGTCGCACGGAGGAGGTGGTGGTGGGTCGCACGGCGGTGGTGGTGGTGGTGGCGGCGGAGGACGCGGGGGAGGCGGAGGCGGCGGTGGTGGAGGAAGGCCTCGTTAGTTCGCCGGCGCAGTGCAACGGGCCAAATCGACGGGATCGTTGGGGCGAAAGCGACGGTGCTGCCACGAAACACAGAACATTCAGCGATGGTAATGGAGTTCGAGGGTGGAGTTAAGGAACGATGCGGTGATGCGAGGCGGCGGGGCCGATGAGCGGGGGCTGAGAACTTGGCGAGAGCGTTGAGGTTTAGAGTGAGGCTAAATCTAAGTCAACGACGAGCAACTATTTATTGGCTTGAGCGGAGTCGCGGAGGAGGACGACGTCGCTGTCGCGGTGGAAGCGGATTACGGCGAGTTTTTTGCCGTCGGGGCTCCAGTGGAAGTCGAGGATGCGCTCGGGGGTGAAGTTGGTGACGACGTGGCCAGACGAGCCGTCGATGGGAGAAATCCAGAGGGCGTACTGGCCTTTTTCGCGGATGAAATAGCCGATGGCTTTGCCGTCGGCGGTGTAGCGGATTTCGCCGCCGGCGCGAGGATCGCGCTCGAGAGTTTTGATCGGCTGGAGAGTGGTGAAGTCGAGAATCTTGATGCCGATGGGAGCGCCGGTGGAGGCTTGGGTTTGAAAGGCGATGGCTTTGCCATCGGGCGAAATATTGATGCACCCGCAAGTGAGGATGGAATCGGAGAGTGTGGTGACTGCGCCGCCATCGACGGAAACGCGCTGGGCTGTGAATTTTGAGCCGACCAGTCCCGAGAAGACGAGCCATTTGCCGTCGGGAGAGCACATCGCAGGATTATCGTAGCCGCCGGTGGTGAGCTGTTTCAGATTGCCGCCCGTCGCGTCCATGCGCTAGATATTGACGGCGGATTTTCCGGCGCGAAGAGCGGAGGAAAAAATAATGTAGCGGCCGTTATCGCAGGAGATGGGACCGAAGGAAGGAAAATCGTCGTGCAGAAGGGGCACGCGATTGGAGCCGTCGGGACTCATGCTGAAGATGCCGTTTTCCTGCTCGAGGAGGAGTTTGTCGTTGGAGCCCCAGGTAAATGCGAAGGTGGGCGGGCGCTCACTGATCGTGGAGGGCTGGGCGGAAGTTTTTCCGTCGTACGAAGCCATCACGACGGAGCCGCGAGGCTGCGATTGAATCGTGGCGATGGATTTGCCGTCGGAGGGGATGCTGACGCTCAGGTAGTCGTTGGTATCTTTCGTGACGGCGCGCAATTCGCCTTTGGGATAAGAAACGACGCCGATCTGCTTGCGGTTGAAATTCGAGCTGGCGTCGGCGGACAAAACGAGAAGCGCGTGACCGTCGGGCATCCAGGCAATCGAATCGAGCAAGGCATCGGATTTCATGAATACGGATTTTTGGCCAGTGGCGGAATCGTAGAGATCGATGGAGCCGGTGGTGGAATCGGCGGAGAGAACATTAATTGCGGCGATCGTTTTTCCGTCGGGCGACCATTGCGGCGAGCCGAGGGATGCGGATTGCTCGGTGAGAAGCTTATCATTCGAGCCGTCCACGTTGGAGATCATCAGGTCGCCTTTGCCTTCGTTGTATTTGTGACGGACGAAGGTGAGGCGAGCGCCATCGGGAGAGAAGGAAATATCTGTTCCGACGTCGTGAATCACGCGCTCGGGATTTCCGCCGAGAACGGGCAGGCGGTAAAGGCTGGCGACGTTGATTTCCTCGCGTTCGCGGCGGGTGAAGTAGATGCTGTTTCCATCCGGCGAAAAAGTGATGGACTCGTAGCGATCGTCAGTGGGCGCGACGATTGGAGTGTTGCTTTTAGTGGGAACATTGCGCAGCCAGATGCTTTCCTGGCCGGCGTCGAGTTGAATGCTGGCGATGTATTTCCCGTCAGGCGAAATCGCAGCCTGGGAGGCTTTGCCGGTATCGGTGACCGGGATGGCGGTGAAACTTTCAAAAGAATTTGTGGCCTTGCGCGCGAGCAACGCGTACGCGCCGTATCCCGCGGCGATGAGCAGGACCAGAATGGCGATCGTGCCGAGCGAAAGTCCCAGCTTGTGTTGTGCGGCGACTTCGCGAACGGATGAACTTGAGCCGGAGGCTGTGGGAACTGCGGCGGACGATGCGGGTGCGACAGCGACTGGCGCGGAGCCTGACGCTGGAATGGCGGTGGAACCGGAGGATTGCGCGTCGACACTGGCGGAAATGCGGCCGGAGGAATCGGCTTCGCGGCGGAGGCGTTTCAGGTCTGCGCGCATTTCCGCGGCGAACTGGTAACGCATCTCGCGATCTTTTTCGAGCGCCTTCTGCAGAATTTCATCGAGGCGCGGGGGAATGTCGGGATTGAGGCGAACGGCAGCGGGCGGTAAGCGATTCAAGATTGATTCGAACACGACACCTGAAGTCTCGCCACGGAAGGGAAGCACGCCCGTAGTCATTTCGTAGAGAACGGTCCCGAAAGAAAAAAGGTCGCTGCGCGCGTCGAGATCTTTTCCGCGGACTTGCTCAGGCGACATGTAGGCGACGGTGCCGACCGCGGTGCCGGGGCTCGTGAACATTTCGTCGGCGGCAACGGTGGCACCCGTGAGGACGCTGACACTTTCACCCATCGCAGCGCCGACAGGGGCGCTACCAGCACGCGTGGGAACGAGCTTTGCGAGACCAAAATCGAGAATTTTGGCGTGGCCACGGCGCGTGACGAAAAGATTCGCTGGCTTGATATCGCGGTGGACAATTCCCTGTGAATGCGCGGCGTCGAGCGCGTCGGCGATTTCGATGGAAATTTCAAGGAGGCGATCGAGATCCATAGGCTTGCCGGTGATGACGTGCTTCAAGGTGGCGCCGTCGAGAAATTCCATAGCGATGAAGGCCTTGCCGTTTTCTTCGCCAATATCGTAGATGGTGCAGATGCTCGGGTGATTCAGGGCGGAGGCGGCCTGGGCTTCTCGTTGAAAGCGGCCCAGAGCTTGCGGATCGCTGGCCACTTCTTCGGGAAGAAATTTCAGTGCGACGAAACGGTGGAGACGCGTGTCTTCGGCTTTGTAGACGACGCCCATGCCTCCACCGCCGAGTTTTTCGACGATGCGGTAATGCGAGACGGTAAGGCCGATGAGCGGGGGCTGGGGTTCGGGCATGAGATGTGGAGTTTAGAGCGAGGAGAAAACGAAGTCAACGCCGCGGGCTGGAGCTGAATAAACCTCATCCATGACGATTGCCGATTGTCCCCGTCGCGCGCTTTGCCACCTCGGGCGCCTCCGACCAAAACGAACCTCAAACGAACCTCCTAGTTTCCGCTGGACCGCCGTCTCGCGTGATGCTTCTTGTGAGCTTGACGATGGTGCGTTCTCGGTTTCTCCGGAGCCGGAGCGGGCGCCACCACCGGCAGGTCGGAGTTATACACGTCGGCCACCACCTTCCACTTGCCGTCCGCCTGCTTTTTCCAAACTTCCAGAAATTTTCCGTGGTCCTCGATCAGCTTGCCTTGCGGATTTTTCAGCGACATCTGGTAGGCGCCCGTGCTGTAAGCCAGATCGCCCGACCGTGCGACGTCAACTTTGCTCGACCTCCACGAGAGGGAACTATCGGGAGCGAGCAGCTCGGTCCACTCCGCGCGAATGGATTGCTTATCCGCCGCCAGCGGAGCGTTGGGAGGAAGCAAAGTGGCGTCGTCGCTGTAAAACGAAACTGCGCCGTCCACGTCTCTGGCGCCGGCGGTCTTTGACCATTGCGCGTCCAGATCTCTAATGGCGCTTTCATCCGCAGCGCGTGTGTCCGCCGGCGGCTGCTTGGCGCATCCCGCGGCAACAAATATGAAAGCAAAGCAGGCTGCGACTAGCTTCTTGGTTCGATGTCGATCTTCGCGGTGCCCGGCCATTGACGAATCCCCCTGATGGAAGAAGCTGTTGTGCGTGCGCATCTCTTGCGTGCCGCATCATCTTAGGTTGGACGCCTGGGCGAGTCAACGAGGACAGACACGGCGTTAGCCGGCCGTGCGACGACCGGATTCCCGAAATCACATTACATTGCCATGTGATAGGTCCAGTAGAGGACTGCTCCGCCCACGATGATGCGGTAAATCGCGAACGGCGCGAAGCCGCGGGTGCGGACCCAGTTCATGAACCAGGCTACGCTGGCGTAGGCGACGATGAACGACACGACGAAGCCGATTGCGAGGACGATCCAGCCGTGCACATCGATTTGGCTGACGCCGATCGGATTTTCCACGCCTTTGCCGCGTAGCGACTTTAAAAACGTGTAGCCGGTGGCAGTGACCATCGTGGGAATCGAGAGGAAGAAAGAAAACTCGAGGGCCGACGCGCGCGACATTCCGGCGACTTGTCCCGCGGCGATTGTGGACATCGACCGCGAAACTCCGGGGAAGACGGCGGAGAGAATCTGGCAGGCTCCGATCCAGATCGATTGGCCGAGCGACATGTCCTCCATGTGCCACGTGTGGATGCGGCTATACGGAGCGCCCGGGCCGGCTTTTTCCGATGGGGCGAGCAGCGCGTCGACGAACCACATTACGATCCCACCGACGACCAGGCTCATACCGATGATGTAGAGGCTCTCGAGATGCTTTCCGATAATTTTCGTTAGCAGGAAAGCGGGGAGCGCGGTGACGAGGAATGCGATGATCACGAGGCTGAGCGGATGCGTGAGGATGGTGCGATCGCGGCGCTCGCCTGCTGGGAACGTCGAGAGAAATTTCGCGATGCGTTCCCGGAAATAGATGGGGAGGCACAGGATCGCGCCGAGCTGTATGACGATTGTGTACATTTTCCAGTAGCCGTCGCTGAGATTGATGTGCAGAAGAGCCTCGGCGATGCGGAGATGGGCGGTTGAACTGACCGGAATGTATTCGGTGAGGCCTTCGATGATGCCGAGGATTAGGGAGAGTAAATAATCGTTCAAGATGCCTCCGCGAATTTTGTTCGCGCGAATTTCAGGCGATGGATTTGCTCATCGCGTAGGCGTCGCGGCCGCCTGGGTAGTAGCCCTTCCAGATGCCGCGAGTACGATAGCCATGCTTTTGCCAGAAGGCAATCGCGGATTCGTTATCGATTGCCGTTTCGAGACTGATTTCGCGGACCCCGGATTTTGCAAGCCGTAGTTCGACCGCTTTTAGCAGCCGCGAACCCACCTTCTGGCGGCGGTGAGGCGCGAGGACGTCAATGGTGATCAGGTGGCCGCGGTGGTCTTGATTGGCGGTGAGGCAGAAGCCGATTGGTTTTCCGCGGATTGTCGCGAGGAGGCACTCGGCATTGGGGAAGTGGAGATAGGCGCGGAGTTCCTGGCGGGAGTAGGCGATGTCCGGGGTGTAGCAGGCTTGATCGATTTCGTAGAGGGATTCGAAGTCGGCGGGACGATAGGCGCGCAGGGTGATTCTTGGAGGCATGAAACGCTACTAAACTTCCAGAATTACCGGCAGGATCAGGGGGCGCTTGGACGTTTGCTTGTTCAGATAGCGCTTCAGGTCGGCGCGGATTTTCTCTTTGATTACGCCCCAGTCGGTTTTTTCTTCCGCGGTGGATTGCTCGACCGTGCGAAGGATTACCTCTCGAGCTTTCGAGAGGATTTCCTGGCCGTCGTCGGAAAGGAATCCGCGGGTAACAATTTCGGGCGGTCCTTCCAGGTGGCCTGTGTGCTTGTCAATGGCGATGATGGGAACCACAACGCCATCTTCGGCGAGATGCCGGCGGTCGCGGATTACCACTTCTTCGATTTCCTCGAGCGAGCCGGAATCGACGCAGACGCGTCCGGCCGTGACTGGTTCGCGCCGATGCGCGCCGCCGTCGGGCGTGAATTCCAAGGGCTGCCCGCTTTCGAGCAGGAAAATCTCGCCGGAAACGGCGTTCATTTGTTCGGCGAGGGCTGCGTGACGGAACAGATGGCGATATTCACCGTGGAGCGGAATGAAATACTTCGGTTTGACCAGCTGCAACAGGATTTTTTGCTCTTCCTGGCTGGCGTGGCCGGAAACGTGAATCGGAGCGGAGCGTCCGCCTTCGTAATAAACCAGCACGCGGCGGCGGAAAAGATGATCGATCATTCGGAAGATCGCCTTTTCGTTACCGGGAATCTGTCGCGCGGAAAGTATGACGGTGTCGTTCTCGCCGATGGTCATCAGGCGGTGATTATCCACAGAGATACGCGACATTGCCGAGAGCGGTTCGCCTTGCGTGCCGCTCGCGAGAATCACAATGCGCTTGGAATCGAAGCCCTTGATGTCCTGCGGACGCACGACGCTGCCGTCCGGGATTCGCAGCTTGTCGAGGCCGTGCGCGATTTCGATGTTGTCCACCATGCTGCGCCCGACAAAGGCCACTTTGCGGCCCACGACGCGCGCGAGGTCAATCACCTGTTGAATGCGGTGAATCGAGCTTGAAAAGCACGAGACCACGATTCGCTGTGGCGCAGCCCGGAATAATTCTTCCAGGCGGACGACGACCGAGCGCTCGGAAGGAGTGAAGCCGGGACGCTCGACGTTCGTGCTGTCGCTGAACAGAGCCAGAACTCCTTCCTGGCCGTAACGCGCGAAGGCGTGGAGATCGAATGGTTTGCCGTCAACGGGCGTGGGATCGATTTTGAAGTCGCCCGTGTGGATGATTACGCCGAGAGGAGTGCGGACGGCGAGAGCGACACAATCGATCGTGCTGTGCGTCACGTGCAGATATTCGATTTGAAATGGGCCCAGGGTGGTCGCGCCACCGGGCGCAATTTCGTGGAGTTTCACCTGGTCGAGCAGGCCGTGCTCTTCGAGCTTTTTGCGGACGATGGCGAGCGTGAACTTCGTGCCGTAAATCGGAACGTTGAGGTCGGCGATGATGTAAGGAATCGCGCCGATGTGGTCTTCATGTGCGTGGGTCAGAACGATGGCGCGGATCATGCGCTTGTTCTGTTTCAGGTAGGTGGTGTCGGGAACGACGATATCAACGCCGAGCAATTCCTGCTCGGGGAACATGAGACCCGCGTCAATGACGATGATGTCGTCGCCGGTGCGGAGGACGAGCATGTTCATTCCGAACTCGCCCAGCCCGCCGAGCGGGATGGCCCATACAGACGATTGGCTCAAGTTATTTTTCTTTCGTTGATCCGATGACAGGTCAATTGAAATCGAAGCCGCAAGGAATCAAGAGAATGACACGTATGGAGCGTCAGTTCAATCCCTGCTACCCGCGAAAAGGCGAGCGACAGCCACGAGGAGAACGGCGCCGACGGTGGCGGCTGCCAGCGTGCCCCAAAAGCCCCAGGGCGCGATACTAATTCCGAGTTTGATGAAAAGCCAGCGGCCAATCACCGCGCCGATGAGGCCGAGTAGCACGTCAACAATGCAGCCGAATCCGCGTCCGCGCGTGATATGACCGGCGATCCAGCCGGCGAGAAGGCCGATGATGATTGTGGCGATGAAGCCGGGAGACGTCACCTCCACGTAGACGGTGTGCTGATCGACCCGTGGAGCGAATGCAGCGAGCGTGGCGAATGCGAGATTCGTCATGAGAACTCCTTCATTGCTTATTCTGGCACAAATATTCCGGAGTAGATAACACCCGCGAGATTATTTCCGCGCAGATTATTCCTGGCAGAAAATATAGCCCAGGCATTTGTAGACGAGCTTCGCGGCCAGGAAATCGGAGGCGTGGTCGCCGGGTTGGGGCAGCAACTCGACGACGTCTATGCCGACGATTCGTTTGTGTTCGGCCACCGCACGAATCAGGGAAGTGACCTGGACCCAGTCGAGGCCGCCAGGTTCCGGCGTTCCCGTGGCGGGAACGAAGGCGGGATCGAAGCCGTCGAGATCGATTGTGAGGTAGACATTGGGACTCAAATCTGCAAGGACCTTTGCGATCCAGCTTTTTAGCGGGGCGCGCGCAATGTCTTTCGCCCAGTAGATGCTGGTGCGAAGATGCGGGATTGCTTTGGCTTCTTCGATCGAGAGCGAGCGGATTCCCACTTGCACAGCCGGACAAACTTCGACGACGCGGCGCATGGCGCACGCGTGACTCGCTGGATTGCCCTGGTATTCGTCGCGAAGGTCGGCGTGGGCGTCAATTTGCAGCACGCTTAGGTCTTTGTATTTTTTGGCAGTGGCGGAGACGAGCGGAGGCGTAAGCGAATGCTCGCCTCCCAGCGCGACCGTGAATTTTTCGTCTTCGAGGAGGCCGACCTGGGCCGTGAAGATTTCGGTAATGACCTCGTCAAGAGTGCCGTCGGCGGTGTCAATGGCCGGAAGCGTGTGGATGCCGATTTCCTTGTAGGGCTCGATTTCGAGTTCTTCGTCGTACAGTTCCATGTTCCGGCTCGCGGCGAGAATGGCAGCCGGGCCGTTGCGTGTGCCGTGCTCGTAGGAAGTGGTGCGCTCGAGCGGAACCGGGAAAATGACGGCGCGAGAAGTGGCGTACTGCGAATGCTCGTCGGGAAGTCCGCCGAAATTATCGGGCGGCATCGGAGTGTATCGTGTCATTGTTTGCTTAGGCTCGCTCTGGAATTAGGTTAACTGGGATATTAGATTCCCACCGCATCTACATTCACTCGCACCACTGACACTTATTTTTAACAGATTTATCTTTCAACGAGAGCCTCATTTGTACTATCAATGAGGCGCGCGCGGGCAAAATTTGCGCGCTGATCGGGCTAAGTGGCACTACATTACCTGCGAGGACGCTGAATGGCAAAGAAAAAGGGCGCGACGGGGCGGATTCTACACGACCCGATCAAGGACAAGCTCGTTCCGATCTATCCCCTCGATCTCTCGCGCATCAGGACGATTGACGATCTCGTTCGGGCGATGGGGCAGACGGCGTTCACGGCGCGGCAAGTGGGCGATGCGGCGGATGTTCTCGAGGCAATGGCGCGAGACAAGGATTGCTTCGGGGTCATGACGCTCTCGGGCGCGCTGACCGTGGCGAAAATGGCCCTGGTTTTTTGCGACCTCGTCGAAGCGGGCGTGATCAAGGCCATCGTTTCGACGGGCGCGCTGATGGCGCATGGACTGGTAGAGGCGGAAGGGCTGTCGCATTACCGGTATGACGAGAAAATGGACGACCAGCAGCTTTTCGCCGCGGGGTACAACCGCGTGTACGACTCGCTCGAGCCGGAAACGAATTTGGACCACGTGGAAGAAGTGATGCAACACATTCTGGAAACGTGGGATCCCGATGACTTGATGTGCAGCTGGAAGATCAATCGAAAGATCGGCGAATATTTGTCGCGCCATACGAAGGGGCGCGGGATTTTGAAGGCCTGCTACGAACATAAAGTGCCAGTGTTTGTTCCGGCGTTTACGGATTCGGAGTTGGGCATTGACGTGGCCCTGCACCAGCGCCTCCGCAAGAAGGCGGGGCAGAGACCGCTACGCTTCGATCCGTATGAGGATTTCGAGCATTACGCCACGACCATGCTGGCGACGAAGCGGATGGGAATTTTTACGATTGGCGGCGGAGTGCCCCGGAACTGGGCGCAGCAGTTTGGCGTTTATGCGGAGCTTTTGGCGCGCCGCGGTTACGAGAAGCTGCCGCTCAAGCGCTACAACTATGGCGTGCGGATTTGTCCCGAGCCGGTGAATTGGGGCGGGCTTTCGGGAAGCACGTACACGGAAGCGGTTTCGTGGGGAAAGTTTGTGCCGCCGGAAGAGGGCGGACGGTTCGCGGAAGTGCTGGACGATGCGACGGTGGCATTGCCCTTGATTGTGGGCGCGGTATTGCAGCGCATTGGTTATCTGAAGGGTTTGTAGCGCCGGGCTTCAGACTGGCAGAGTTTGGCTTGACGGTTGACGTTGAATTCTCGCCGCGCCCTACCCCATTTCACACGTCTGCGTCAGAGTTGAGAGCTAGTCGTCCTCGCCGAGCAGAATTGCGGCGGCTAATACAGTGCTCCACAGGCCGCGCTTGTCGCCCACGGCGGACTGCGTGATGTTCATGGTGCGGACGATTTTATTCGAGATGCGGTAAACCTCTTTTTTTTCGTCCCACGAGAGATCGGGATCGAATTCTACGTTCAGCGTGGTGGCCAGCATTTCCGCCGCCAGTTCTTCCGTGTAGTCGCCTGCCACTTCTTCCGGTTCACCAAACGAGTGATGCTCGGAAAGATAGCCGAACATGGATTTGTCCGCGGGGAGCGCGAGTCCAACTCCTGCGGCGATCAAGCGGTGCGGTTCGCGCGTCTGATTTTCGCTAATGACGGTAAAAGCGACTTGGCCGGCTTTCAAATGCTTCAGACCTTCGCTGCGCGAGATCAATTTGCAGTAGGGAGGGAAGATTGAGGAGACGCGAACGATATTGCATGCGGCGATGCCTGCGTTGCGCAGTGCCAATTCGAAGCTCGATAGACGCTCTCGATGTTTCCCGACTCCCTTGGTGAGGAATATTTTCTTCGCGACGAACGCCATGAGCCGGTTAGCGGTGCCTCCACTCGATTGAGTCGGAAAGTTTTTTTCTTCCTCGGGAAATTAACAAGCACGTCCTGGGATGTCAATCATTATTCATCCTGCGAACGTTACAGCAGTCTTACAAAAGCGCTCGCGGGAAAACTTTCCAGGAAAATCCGGACGTGAGGCGGTTATGCGTTTGCTTTGACGCCGGCGCCGATGCACGGTGCCAGCGCTTCGGCGATCGTCTTCAGTTCCCGCAATTGCTGCTGAGTGAAATCGGGACCCGCGTCCGATGTGGCGTTGGCTTTCCGCGAGATCTGAATCACGCCCACCACCTTTCTCTCGACGATAAGCGGAGCGCTCATAATCTTCTGAATCGCTTCGCCGGGCTGATCCTCGGAGATCGGAACCGCTTCGAAAACCGACGAATGCGGAATCACCGAAAAATGGTTGATCACTTCGGCGCGCTTCTCACGAACCGTCCGCGCGGCGAGCGAATGCGTGCTGGTCGTCGGGATCTGGCCCACTTCGCGGAGCCTGTCGGGAGTGAGAAATTGCAGGAAACGATCGTCGGGTGTGAGGGCGAATATCGCTACTTCGTGCGTGCGAACGGCGAAATTCCGGCTGATCAACTCTACGGCGCGGTTCAGTCCTACGTCGTTGCCTTCGCCGCTGTGGCGGACAAGCTCTGCGGCCCATTTCTTCAGTTCGCCAATAAATTCGCCGGCCATATCCCAAGACCTCCCCTGTAAATGAGCCTAGCATGAAGATTCAGGAGCGGTTTCTCTGAGTTCTCTCCGTGACACCATCTTGCAAACCTCTCGCCGGATGCATATACTTTAATTTCGCGCAGTTTCAAAAACTCTGGTCGGAGCGTGCATGGCGGCCGTAGCGGCTGATTCCAAAACGAGTTATCTCCTCGACAAACTGCAGTCCCTCAGCGGCGTGATACCTATTGGCGCCTTCCTCCTCGAGCATTTCTGGTCGAATAGCTACGCGCTCGTCAGCGTTCAGAAATACAACGAGGTTTCGCTCGAACTGCAAAGCATTCCCTGGCGCGTGATTGTTGAGGCCTCCGTCCTCTGGCTGCCGATTTTGTTCCACGGATTTTATGGCATCTACATCTGGTGGACGGGGAAGTCGAACGCAATCGGCCACCCCTGGATGGCAAACTGGCTCTACGTCCTCCAGCGGTGGACCGGGATGATCGCCCTCGTTTTCATTTTCTGGCACGTCTATCTGGAGCGTTTTGCCGGACACGGGCGCACGAATTATCAAGATTTGGCGGATGCCATGTCGCATCCCGGCTATTTCGCGTTCTACATTGTCGGCGTGACGGCCGCGTCCTTCCACCTGGGCAACGGCCTCTGGAATTTCGCCTGCAAATGGGGGATTGCGGTTTCGGTTCGCGCGCAACGGGCCGCGGGTTGGCTAGGCGCGGCTGTCACGGTGGCGCTCACCTTTGTCGGAATCGCGATTGCCATTGGCTTCCACAACCACTGGTTTCCGCTAGGAACCTACGTCCAATGAGACAGCCCAAAATCATTATTGTCGGCGGAGGTCTGGCCGGCCTGATGGCGGCGATTCGCGTCGCTGAATCCGGCGTGCCGGTGGATTTGTTCTCGATCGTTCCCGTGAAGCGCTCACATTCGGTGTGCGCGCAGGGCGGCATCAACGCGGCGAAAAATCTGAAGGGCGAGGGCGATTCCACCTGGAAGCATTTCGACGACACGATCTACGGCGGAGATTTTCTCGCCAATCAGCCCCTCGTGAAGGGCATGTGCGAAGCGGCGCCCGCCATCATCGATCTGCTCGACCGCATGGGCGTGATGTTCAATCGCACTCCGGAAGGATTGCTCGATTTCCGCCGCTTCGGCGGGACGCTGTTTAATCGCACGGCGTTCGCCGGCGCCACCACCGGGCAGCAATTGCTCTACGCGCTCGACGAGCAGGTGCGCCGCTTCGAATCCGAAGATAAAGTCAAAAAATTCGAGGGTTGGACGTTTCTCTCCGCCGTGATTGATGATGGCGGCGTAGCGCGCGGCATCTGCGCGATGAACTTGAAGACGATGGAGATCAAGACGTTCCCGGCGGACGGCTTGATTTTCTGCACCGGCGGCATTGGCGCGATCTTCGGGCGCTCCACGAATTCGGTGGTCTGCACCGGCTCGGCCCAATCGGCTCTTTTCCAGCAGGGCGCTTATTACGCCAACGGCGAATTTATTCAGGTTCATCCCACGGCGATTCCCGGCGAAGACAAGTGCCGCTTGATGAGCGAATCGGCGCGCGGCGAGGGCGGACGCGTCTGGGTGCCCAAACAGCCGGGCGATAAGCGAGCCGGCAAAGACATCCCGGAGAGCGAGCGATTCTATTTCCTCGAAGAGTGGTATCCGAAATACGGCAACCTGGTCCCTCGCGACGTGGCGACACGGGCAATTCATAAAATTGTCTTCGAGATGAAGATGGGCCTTCCGAACGACACGGCCGTTTATCTCGACGTATCCCACATTCCCGCCGACGTGCTCGACAGAAAACTCGAAGGAATCCTCGAGATTTACGAGAAGTTCGTGGGCGTCGATCCCCGCAAGGAGCCCATGAAGGTTTTTCCCGCGATGCACTACACCATGGGCGGGCTGTGGGTGGACAACGAGAATCAGGCGACCAACGTTCCGGGAATCTTCGCCGCGGGCGAGTGCGAGTATCAGTATCACGGCGCCAACCGGCTGGGGGCGAACTCTCTGGTGTCGTGCATTTATGGCGGGATGCTGGCGGGGCCGGCGTCCGTGCGCTACGCGCGAAATTTGGAGCAGGGAGCGGAAAGCACTCCGGCGAGCGTTTTCGAACGCGAGCGCGTGCGCCAGCAGGATATCAATGACGCGCTGCTCAATCAGCATCAGGGAACTGAGAATCCGTTGACCATTTGGCGCGAGATGGGCGAGACGATGACCGAGAACGTCACCGTGATTCGCTACAATGCCAACCTGCAAAAGACGCTTACGAAGCTGGACGAACTGAGCGAACGATTCAGGAAAATTAATCTACAGGATCGTACCCAATGGGCGAACCAGACCCTGAATTTCGTCCGCGAATTGGGAAACATGCTCGTTCTGGCGAAAGTGATTGCCATCGGAGCGCTGGCTCGCAACGAAACGCGCGGGGCGCATTACAAGCCCGAGTTTCCGGATCGCGACGATGCCAACTGGCTCAAGACGACCAAGGCGAGCTACCGCTCGGGTGATATTAAGCTCGAGTTCGAGCCGGTGGATACTTCGCTGCTTCCGCCGCGGGAACGGAAGTACACGGCGGCAAAATGACGGCTTTCAATTGTGCGGAATGCAACCGGCTTTCGACTTAGGCTGAGGCGGCGTGATGGCTACGAACAAGACTGAAAATACATTCATCGTCAAGATCAAGCGCCAGCAGCGCCCGGACGAATCCGTCCGGTGGGAAGAGTATGAGCTGCGTTACCGCCCCCACCTGAACATAATCCAGTGCTTGCGCGATATCGCGGAGAAGCCGTACACGCGCGATGGCAAGGAATCGACTCCGGTCAGCTACGACGCGAATTGCCTCGAGGAAGTCTGCGGCGCTTGCGCCATGCTGATCAATGGAGCGCCGCGGCAGGCTTGTTCCGCGCTCGTTGACAATCTCGAGAAGCCGATCCGCCTCGAGCCACTCGCCAAATTTCCACTCGTTCGCGATCTGATCGTCGATCGCAGCTTCATGTTCGAGAGTTTGAAGCGCACGAAATGCTGGATTCCGATTGACGGCACCTACGCTCTCGGCGAAGGGCCTCGGATGGCGCCCTCGAAGCAAGAAGTAGCGTACCCGCTGTCCCGGTGCATCACTTGCGGAAACTGCCTCGAAATTTGCCCCAAGGTGAACGAGCATTCGCAATTTGTGGGAGCCGCGATCGTCAGCCAGGTCCGCCTCTTCAACATGCATCCCACCGGAGCCATGCATGCGGCCGGGCGTCTGGAAGCTCTGATGGGCCCGGGCGGAATCGAAGATTGTGACAACGCGCAGAATTGCGTGAAAGTTTGCCCGAAGGGAATTCCGCTGACGGAATCGCTGGCCGCCGTGAACGGACAGGTGCTGGTGCACGCGATCAAGAGCTGGTTCCAGGGACACGATTGAAGTTTTGCCGTTCGCGGCTCGACTCACTCACCGACAACGGGGGCTGAATGATTCGGATGGGCTTTCTGGTGCTTTGCCTCACGCTTGGCGCGGTGTTGCCGCTGTTGACCGTGACGGCGCAAAGCGGCATTTCACAAAAGGCGCACGATCTGCATTTCCGCTCGATAGTAGTTGATACCCACGACGACACCACGCAGCGTCTACTCGATCTGAAATTCGATCTCGGAGTCCGCCACTCGGACGGCTCGATCGATATCCCGCGCATGCGCGAAGGCGGCCTGAGCGCGATTTTCTTTTCCATTTGGATCTCCGGGACGGTAACCGGCCCGGAAGCTGTGAAACGCGCGATGGACCAAATTGACGCCGTCCGCGAATTGCCGGCGCGATTCCCGAAGGATATCGCGCTCGCGCGAACCGCGGACGATATCCGCCGGATTCATGCCGATGGGAAGATTGCCGCGCTGATGGGCGTTGAGGGCGGCCACATGATCGACAACGACCTGGGCGTTCTCCGTGATTTTGCGCGCCTGGGCGTGCGCTACATGACCCTGACCCACATGGTGGACACGGATTGGGGTGATTCCTCGACAGGCAAGTTCACTCACAACGGCCTGACTGACTTCGGCAAACAAGTGGTCCGCGAAATGAATCGCATGGGCGTCATGGTGGACATTTCGCACGTCTCCGACAAGACCTTCTACGACGCGCTGGCGGTCAGCGAAGCCCCGATGATTGCGTCGCACTCCTCTTGCCGCGCGATTTGCGATGCCCCGCGGAACATGACGGATGAAATGATCAAGGCCCTTGCCGCCAAGGGCGGCGTGATCCAAATCAACTATCACGTCGGGTTCCTGAGCCAGGAATTTCGCGACGCCGGGAAGGCTCATCCCGGGATTGGCAAAGAAATCGAAGACGAGATCAAGAAACGCTGCGGCGAGGCGGAGGCCTGCCAGCTTGTTGAAGGCGAAAAGATTACCCGCGAGTATGTGGCGCAGGGAAAACTCCCGCGCGTCGAGTGGACCAAGATCATCGAGCATATCGATCGCGCCGTGAAGCTGGTGGGCGCGGACCATGTGGGTCTGGGATCGGATTTCGATGGCGCGAATATGCCGTTTGGCATGGATGACGCCTCGAAGCTTCCGCAGATCACGAATGCGCTGCTCGCGAAGGGCTATTCGGAAACCGACATTCAGAAAATCCTCGGCGGCAATACTCTCCGAGTGATGGAGCAGGTCGAAGCCACGTCGAAACGAATGGGAGGACAGCCGTGAAAGGATTGATTTCCAGTGTGTGTCTTGTCGCATTGCTGGCGCTGATTCCAAACTCAGTGTGGGCGCAAGCTCCGGCCGCAACCTCAAAGCCGGCCACGCAAACCGCGAAGCCTAAAACAGCTACTGCGAAGCCGGCCGGCACGGATCCTGCGTTGTTGCATCCGGCTACGCTCAAAGCGCAGGCGCCGGCCGAGTACGACGCGAAGTTCGTAACCACTAAGGGCGAGTTTGTGATTCACGTGACGCGCGCGTGGGCCCCGCTCGGCGCGGACCGCTTTTACAATCTCGTGAAGCATCACTTTTACGATGGCGCCAGCTTCTTCCGCTTCGTGGACGGGTTCGTGGTGCAGTTCGGTCTCACCGGCAGCCCGGCGGTGAACAAGGCCTGGACCGATGCCAACATCAAGGACGATCCCGTTAAGTCCGGCAACAAACCCGGCTTCATTACATTTGCCATGGCCGGGAAGGACACGCGAACCACGCAGGTATTCATCAACCTCGGGGATAACTCTCGGCTCGATTCGATGGGATTCGCCCCGTTCGGACAGGTAACCTCTGGAATGGACGTCGTAAAAAGCTTCTACAGCGGATATGCGGACGCGCCGACGAGCCATCAGGACGAAATCACCAACAACGGCAAAGCATACCTCGACACTAATTTTCCGAAGCTCGACAGCATCAAGACGGCAACGATTGCCGCGTCCGCAGGATCGGCAAGCGCGGCCGCGCCTAAGACAGCTGCCGCCGGAGCTTCCAAACCCAAGGCGCAGCCCAAACCGCAGTAGTGGCCGAGGCGAAATCGCCGGCTACCGAACGAACTTATCTCTCAGGATTGGAAAGCGAAAATGACAACCGATGCAGGATTGCTTCAGCCGGGGAATCTGAAAGAACAGGCCCCGGCCGAGTACGACGTGAAGTTTGTAACGACGAAGGGCGATTTCGCGATTCACGTGACCCGCGCGTGGGCTCCGCTCGGCGCAGACCGCTTTTACAATCTCGTGAAAAACGGATTCTACACGGACGCGAGTTTCTTTCGCGTCCTGCCGGGATTCGTGGTCCAGTTCGGGCTGAGCCCCGATCCCAAGGTCAGCCAAGTGTGGCGCAGCGCGAACTTCAAGGACGATCCCGTAACGCAGAGCAATAAGCCCGGTTCCGTTACGTTTGCGACCGCGGGGCGGGATACACGCACCACCCAGGTGTTCATCAATCTCGGCAATAATGGCCAACTTGATTCGATGGGATTCGCGCCCTTTGGCCAGGTCACCGAGGGAATGGACGTCGTGAAGAAGCTGCACAGCGGATATGGCGAAGGCGCTCCGAGCGGCCGCGGGCCGGATCAGGGTGCGATCAGTTCACAGGGGAAACCTTACCTGGACAAGAATTTTCCGAATCTCGACAGCATCAAGTCGGCAACCGTCGCGGCCAAGTAGCTCGCCGCTCCAATTGCACCGCCGGAATGCTGTGGTGAATGGCTCCGTCGAATTCCTATCCGTCCCAAGTGTCGCAGCGCCGGTTTCGGCCGCCGGTGTCCGGTTTAAGTGGCACAGGCACTCTTGCTCACCCTGAGCCTGCGAAGGGCCTGTGCTCCGACGAGCACCGATTTTCCACATGTAATCACCACAACCGGACGAAGGCTCTAGAACCATGACGGACAGCGCGGTCTCCGAAACAGCTAATTCCTCCTTGCTGGAAAGAGCCTCCGCCCGCAAGACTGCCGTCACCGGCACCGCCTCGCTCTGCGCCATCTCCGCCCTGGCGATACTGATCCACCTGCCAGGCATGGCGCGCTACGGCTTTTTTCGCGACGAACTGTATTACATCGCCTGCAGCGAGCACCTGGCGTGGGGATATGTTGACCAGCCTCCGCTGATTGCGTTGATTGCCTGGATTTCCCGGCACGGATTCGGCAATTCGCTGGCTGCATTTCGGGTGTTTCCGGCTTTAGCGGCGGCGGTGACCGTCTTTCTAACGGGTTGGCTGGCCGTAGAGCTTGGCGGAGGGCGGCTCGCGCAGTTTGTGGCGGCACTGGCGATTCTGTTTGCGCCGCTGAATCTCGCGTTTGACAGCATTTTGACGATGAACGCGTTTGAACCGGTCTTTTGGCTTGCGTGCGCTTGTATTGCTGCGCGGATTGCCAATCGCGGGCCGGCAAAATTGTGGCTGTTGTTTGGCGCTATCGCGGGTGTAGGGCTTGAAAACAAACACACGATGGCGGTGTTCGGCTTTGCCGTCGTGGCGGGATTTTCATTGTCCGGAGACATGCGGCCGTTTCGATCGCGATGGATCTGGATCGGCGGCCTGATTGCCCTGTCGATCGCGTTGCCGAACCTCTTGTGGGAGGCGCATCACGGTTGGCCGCAGATTGAGGTGGTTCGGAACGCGCAGTTGTTTAAAAACGTGCGGATTGGGCCTCTGCGATTCCTGGCTGAGCAGGTGCTGTTCTATCAGCCTGTCACGTTGCCTCTGTGGCTTGGCGGGCTCGTCTGGCTTTTCTTTGCAGGCGACGCGAAGCCGTTCCGGTTTCTCGGTTGGGCTTATGTGATTGTGCTGGCCATTTTCATGGTCGGCGACGGGAAAACTTATTATCCGATGGGCGCTTATCCGATGCTAATGGCCGCGGGCGGTGTGGCTTTCCAGGGATTCACCGGCTCGCATGCTCGCGCGGGAAGAGCGCTTCGAGTCGCCTACCCTGTGGTGATTGCTGTGGCGGGGTTGTTCACGCTTCCGTTCGGCGTACCCGTACTTCCTGTCGGCGCCTTTCTGAGGTACTCGAATGCGCTTCCGTATTCGCATGGCGTAAAGACGGAACGGGATTCGACGGCGCAGTTGCCGCAAAATTACGCAGACATGTTTGGATGGAAGAGCATCGCTGCCACTGTGGCGAGGGTCTACTACGAGTTACCGGATGCGGATCGGGCCAATTGCGCGATTCTGGCGGGAAATTACGGCGAGGCCGGGGCGATTGATTACTACGGGCCGGCGCTTGGCCTGCCGAAGGCGATCGGCGGCCACAACAGCTACTTTTACTGGGGGCCTCGGAATTATTCCGGGGAATGCGTGATTTTGTTTGGCGAGGGGTCGCGAGAATTTAAGGATTATTTTGGGGACGTCCGCGAAGTGGCAACGGTGTCGAATCCGCTGGCGATGCCTTCCGAACAGTCGCTTACAATTTATTTGTGCCGGAAACCGCGGGCGCCTCTGGCGGAATTGTGGCCGCATTTCAAGCTCATCATCTAGCAGTCAGCTAGCTATCGGAGCGGGGCGTGGCGGGGATTGCGGGCCGCTCGCTCCAGAGCGGTGATGTCCAGGCCGGTTTCGCGAAGCCGGCGTCCGATCTCCGAGCCGTCATTGAACGCCATACACAGCAGCACGCATTCGCTGGTTAGGATCGGAATCACCTGGCCGTTCACGGTGTCGTGGTGCGGGGCGATCGCTTCGGAATTACGCAGAACGAGTTCGAGTTCGGCGGAGCGGGGCAGCGGCTTCGCATTCTTTTTAGCGGATTTGGGGGGGTCGGGGAAGAATAGGCGCGGCTTTTTATCCGCTTCCTTGCGCGACTGATCGTAAAATTCGATCCAGCGGTGCCAGCGCTGCGGGCTGATCTGGCAGATGCGCTGCAGCAGCTCCTCGATTTCAGCATGCTCTTCCCAGAATCTGGAGAGGCGCTCCCACTCGTAGATATACATGCCTGCAAGGAAATCGGGCACGTCAACCACGGCGGCGGCACGGCTGGCTGCAAGCATTTGCGCGAGCTTTTCGGCGCGCACCAGGTCGCGCGTCAGGCGGTGGCTTAGCGTGGCGCGATTCGCACCCTCGCCCACCTGGGGCGAGACTGTGGGCCGGGATTTGGCCGAACGCGCCGGGCTGCGTTTAAACAGTTTCATGAGCGATGGACGATCCCCGGCTACAAGTGTAGCAGCAGGGCCGGAATTCGCAGGACAGGTTAAGGACAGGTCGTACCTAACCAAAACGGTGCGCTTGCCCGGGAATCGCCTTCATAACCCGGTCGAAGTTGGCTCGGACGAGCGGCAGAAACTGCTATTTGGTGCAAACACCTTGATGCAGTTGCTGCACTGATTTTCGATGTAAGAGCCCGTCTGCCCGATTACAGGCCCAGGACCGTTACCAGTTCGCGGACGGAGGCGGCCGATTTGTCGAGCGCGGCTTTTTCCTCGGCTGTGAGTTTGATTTCAATGATCTGCTCGATGCCGCGCGCGCCTAGTTTTACCGGGGCGCCGACGAAAAGACCGGAGATGCCGTACTCGCCTTCGAGATACGCCGCGCAGGGCAGGATCTTCTTCTTGTCTTTCAAAATCGCTCCGACCATCTCAGCCACCGCAGCAGAGGGCGCGTAGTACGCCGAACCGGTCTTGAGCAGGTCGACGATTTCGGCTCCGCCTCTTCGAGTGCGTTTGACGATCTGTTCGAGTTTATCTTTTGGCATAAGTTCCGGGAGCGGAATCCCCGCGACGGTGGAATAGCGCGTTAGCGGCACCATGTCGTCCCCGTGCCCTCCCAGAACGAACGAGTGCACGTTCTCGACCGACACGCCCAGTTCGGCGGCGACGAACGCGCTCATCCGCGCGGAGTCCAGTACCCCCGCCATTCCGATGACGCGGTTGCGCGAGAACCCGCTGATTTTAAACGCTGCCTGCGCCATCGCGTCCAGCGGGTTCGTGACGATGATCAAAATAGCGCCGGGCGAGAGTTTCACGATCGCGTCGACAACGCCTTTCACCACATCGTAATTTGCTTTTAGGAGATCGTCGCGGCTCATGCCAGGTTTGCGCGGGAAGCCCGCAGTAATTACGACGATGTCACTGTTCGCGGTTTCGCGGTAGTCGCCGGCCGCCGTAGAAATTCCGACAGCGCGCGCATCAGTGCCGAGAATCGGAGCGGACTCCGCCATGTCGAGGGCTTTGCCTGCCGGCGGGCCGTCCAGGATATCGGTCAGCACAACATCGGCAAGTTCGGCGTCGTGAATCCGCTGGGCCGTTGTGGAGCCTACGAAACCTCCGCCCACTACCGTCACTTTCTTGCGCATTCCTACTTCTCCTTGTGTCCTATCGTTGTGAATTCGATTGTAAAGATCAATCAGCTGCTACGGCGGATTGCATGTTTTCGATAATGGCGGACGCGTACTCGGATGTGCGGAGTTTTTTCGCGCCCGGCATCATCCGTTCGAGATCGTACGTAACGCGCTTCTGGCGGACCGTTCGCGCGATTCCGTCTTCAATCAAGCGGCCGGCTTCCTTCCAACCCATGAATTCAAACATCATCGAGCCCGACAGCATTACGGAGCTTGGGTTAATGACATCCTTACCGGCATATTTCGGCGCCGTTCCATGAGTGGCTTCGAAAACTCCGAAGCCGTCTCCGATGTTCGCACCCGGGGCCATGCCGAGGCCGCCGACCTGAGCCGCGCACGCGTCGGAAAGATAGTCGCCGTTCAAATTGGGCGTCGCGAAGACCTGATATTCATCGGCGCGGGTGAGGACCTGCTGGAAGACGGAGTCGGCGATCCGGTCATTGATTAGAATCTTGTTTTTCCACTGCCCGCGGCCGTGGGTGGCGTAAATAGAGTCCAGAGTTTGCTTCACCTCGAGGCCGACGGCTTTCTGAAACGCCTCGTTCGCCTGGCTAAGTCCCGGCTCGATCATCTCGGCGATCTGCTCGACGGTTAGGTTCTCGTTGTGGTCACGATTGTCGAGGATCCAACTCTCGCGCTCGGTGACAATCTGCTCGCGGAATTCCGCAGTTGCGAGATCGTATCCCCAGTCACGGAAGGCGCCTTCGGTGAATTTCTGGATGTTGCCTTTGTGGACCAGCGTAACAATGGTGCGATGATTTTCGATCGCGTGCTGGATGGCGCGGCGGACCAGGCGCTTCGTTCCCGTCGGAGACATAGGCTTGATGCCGATGCCGGAATCTTCGCGGATTTTCTTCGCAGTGCCTTTGAGCATCTCGTTGTTGAGAAAATCGATCAGCTTTTTTACTTCAGGCGTGCCGGAGCGCCATTCGATCCCTGCGTAGACGTCTTCGGTGTTCTCGCGAAAGATAACGACATTCATCCGCTCGGGATTTGTCACGGGCGAGGGAACACCGTGGAAGTAGCGCACCGGGCGAACGCACGCATAGAGGTCGAGAGCCTGGCGTAAAGCGACGTTGAGCGAGCGGATACCACCGCCGACCGGCGTCGTAAGCGGACCTTTGATGCCCACACGGAAGTCGCGGAAGGCGTCCACTGTATCTTGTGGAAGCCACTCTTTGAATTGTTTGTACGCTTTCTCGCCTGCAAATACCTCCATCCAGGCTACTTTGCGCTTGCCGCCATAAGCCTTTTCGACGGCCGCATCGAAGACCCGGCGCGACGCGAGCCAGATGTCTCGCCCGGTGCCATCGCCTTCGATAAAGGGAATCACGGGCTTGTCGGGCACCTGAAACTTACCGCCTGCGTAGTCAATTACCTTGCCATCTGAAGGAACCGCAACCCCACTGTAGGAAGTTTTCATGGACCTCGGACTCCACGCGCGGCGACGCTCGACCCAGGACCTAAACGCGACGCAGCTACGAAGCCGTTAACGTTAACACAATCCTCGCCGTTACCGCAGCATCCCACCGCGAGAATCTGCACATTCACGTAACCACTTGCTGTGCCGCTTCGGGCCTCTTTTCCGCTTAGGCTCTTCTTCGCCGGGGAATAAATCAGATGGATCGTGAGTCTAGACAAGTGACCGTGATCTAAGGCGCTTTGCACAATGCGCGCGGCCAAGGGGGGAACCGATGGGAAAGTTCATCACAGAAAACGCGGGTGAGGACGGCGTTGACCGCCGCGGCTTCTTAAAGTGCATGGCTTGGGCGGGGACGGGCACGTTGTGCCTCGTACAAGGCGGCGTGCTGAAATCATTTGCTCTGAGCGAAATGGCGGGCATGGGGCGTTCGACGCTGAGAGGCGAATTGAGTTTCGTGCAGATCAGCGACAGCCATATCGGATTTAACAAGGCGGCGAATCCAGACGTAACGGCCACGTTGGACGAGGCGATCGCGAAGATTAACGCCCTACGCGAGTCTCCCGCGTTCGTCCTTCATACGGGCGATCTGAGCCATCTCTCGAAACCGTCGGAATTCGACACGCTCGACCAGCGGCTCAAAGGTGTCCGCACCGAGAAGATTTTCTACATTCCCGGCGAACACGACGTGCTGAACGACGATGGCAAGCAGTATCGAGAACGTTACGGAAAGGGAACCCGAGGCGATGGCTGGTACAGCTTCGAGCAGAAGGGTGTGCACTTCGTCGGTCTCGTAAACGTGATGAACCTGAAAGCCGGCGGGCTCGGCAACTTGGGAGCGGCGCAGCTCGATTGGCTCGAGGACGACCTGAAGCCGCTGAAGTCGAGCACTCCGATCGTTGTCCTCGCGCACATTCCGTTGTGGTCCGTGTACCCGGAGTGGGGATGGGGCACCGAAGACAGCGCGCAGGCGCTCGCGTACTTGAAGCGCTTTGGTTCGGTGAGCGTGTTGAACGGGCACATTCATCAGGTGATGCAGAAGGTGGAAGGCAACGTGACGTTTCACACTGCGATGTCGACGGCCTTTCCGCAGCCACAACCCGGAACGGCGCCGTCACCCGGACCGATGAGCGTTCCGGCTGCAAAACTTCGGGGGCTGCTCGGGGTAACGAACGTCAACTTCGTCCGGGGTAGGCAAACGCTTGCAGTGGTGGATTCGACGCTCGCGGGTTAGACGATTCAAATCTCTTTCAAAGGATAGGTGAAATGAAAACAATGATCGTAAAGCTAGTTGGGTGTGCCGCGCTCCTGGGAGTCTTTGCGTGGCTGGGGGCGAGCCGCATAAGCTTCTTTTCGCACGCTTCAGGGCCTGCGGCGACTGAGGTAAAGATTGACAATTACAGCTTCGCGCCGCATGACATCACCGTGGCGGCGGGAACGACGGTGAGCTGGGTGAACCACGACGACGTGCCCCACACGGTGAGGAGCACGGACGACGCGTTTAAGTCGAAGGCGCTCGATACCGACGACAAATACTCGTTCCAATTCGACAAGCCGGGAACGTACGAGTATTTTTGCTCGATTCATCCAAAGATGACGGCAAAAGTAATCGTGAAGTAACCAGGTTGCGTGCCGGAAAGCCGGCACGGGTCGACTGCAAGGACTCGGCCACAGTAAACTTTACGGGAATAAAAGCTGCGGACGTAGAGTCTATAAAGTGGGAGCCTAAACGCCGAAATGCCGGGCGCGACGCCAGCGGCTGGAAATGCGGGACGGTTTGAACAGGCTGTGATGCCGCATCTGGATGCGGCATACAACCTCGCGCGATGGCTTGTCCGCAACACGCACGATGCCGAAGACATCGTGCAGGAAGCGTACTTGCGCGCGTTTAAATTCTTCGACGGCTTTCAGGGGGGCGATGCGAAGCCTTGGCTGTTGAAGATCGTTCGCAATACGAGTTATTCGTTTCTCGAAAGGAATCGGCCTGCGGCGCTGGCGGAAGAATTTGACGAGCGGGTCCACGTCCGCGACGCGCAGATTCCCGACGCCGAAACGACGATGGTGCGGAGCGTCGAAAGCCGGATGCTGCGCGAGGCGCTCGAAGAGCTGCCCGTAAATTTTCGCGAGGTGCTGGTGCTGCGAGAGTTGGAAGGGTTGCCGTACAAGGAAATTTCCGAATTGATTGGCATTCCGATTGGAACCGTGATGTCGAGCTTGGCACGAGGCCGCGAACGCCTGCGCGAAGCATTGTTGCGGGCGCGGGCGAAGGAGGGCACACGTGGTCTGTGACGACAATGCACGGCTACTGCATGGATACCTCGATGGAGAGCTCGATCTGGTCCGCAGCCTTGAGATCGAGGAACATTTGAAAACCTGTCCCGACTGCGCCCAGGAACTTTGGAGCCAACAGACGCTGCGAAAGGCATTTCGCTCATCGAGTCTTTACGAGCGCGCCCCGGATGGCCTTGCCGATCGGATTCGCGCGTCGATGGCCCGTGAGAACGCTGCAACAGCCCAGGAGAATATTCCAAACGCGGAGAAAACACCGGGACCCGTCCTGACGATTAAGCGAGCGGCATGGAACTGGCTGGCAGTGGCCGCCGCGATCGCTCTGTTGGTCGTATTGAGCTGGCGCGGCCTGCCGGGGTTCGGCGGGCGGGGAAACTCCGACCTGCTTGCGCAGGAGATTGTTTCGAGCCACATTCGTTCGCTGCAGCCGGACCATTTGTTCGACGTGCGGTCCACCGATCAGCACACCGTGAAGCCCTGGTTCAACGGGAAGCTTGATTTCTCGCCACCAGTGCGCGACCTGGCGGAAGATGGGTACCCGCTCGTCGGCGGGCGACTGGATTACGTGGATCATCGAGCCGTGGCCGCTCTCGTTTATCAGAGGCAACAGCATTTAATTAACGTCTTCGTATGGCCGGAGGACAAGCGAACGGATGAGGCTCTGCGTTCGAAGTCGGTGGACGGTTATAACATGATCTTCTGGGAGCGCGGTGGCATGTATCTGTGCGCCGTGTCGGATTTGAACACTGGCGAACTTCAGCGTTTCACGCAGCTCTTGCAGAATTGACCCGGAGGCCTGCCGGCAAAATGAAGGGAGGGGCTGACGGCAATCAGCCCCCCGGGGAGTGCACCAAGCGTGGCAAACAGCGTGGCAGTCAACGTAGGAACAACTTCACTGGAGAACGCTAAAACTCATTGGCCTCGGCCGGAGTACCCGACATCTTCGTCCGCCCCGGAAAATCGCCTGCTAGATTCGGCCCATTACAGCAAGGATGATCAGAATGATCAGGATTAGCCCAAGACCACCGCTCGGGTAATATCCCCAACCCGCGCTATACGGCCAGGTTGGCAGCGCTCCCAATAGGAGTAGCACGAGCACGATGAGCAAGATTGTCCGCATTTAGTTCCCCCGTTGGATCGCGTGCAGTCGGCCTAGAGATCGCGCTCCTGATTCGAGAATGGGTTGCGGCCACGTCTTTTTCGGCTGTGACCGGTACAGTCGAATCCTCGAATCAGTCTCGATCATTTTCTGTCCGGACTATAGAGCTTTGCCGCGGACACGACCATGCCGGGAAAGCTGTACCCCTCCAGAGGAGTTGCTGTAGCAAGAATCTTGATCGGGGAAGTTGTCAGTGAGTCGCGGCGTAAGTTTCGACGTCGGACAGGATGCGGTCGAGTTGTGCGCGCGAATAGTACCGACCGTTGGAGAACACACCTGAAATCTTCCGCGTGTTGGCGATGTCGTCGAGCGGATTCGCGCTGAGGAGGACGAGGTCTGCGATTTTGCCTTTCTCGACCGTGCCGAAGTCATTGAGCTTGTCGAGAAATTTCGCGGGATTGATGGTAGCGGTTTGGAGCGCTTGCATCGGAGTGAAGCCGGCGGCGACGAAGCGCTGCAGTTCAAGATGAAGGCTGAAACCGGGAAGAACATCAACACCTGCGGGAGTGTCGGTTCCGGCAAGAAACGGCACGCCTGCTTGCTGCAATTTCTTGACGATGTCGAGTTCGTGCTCGACGAACTTCTGGCGGACCGGCAGCGGATCGGTGTCCAGATCTTTGATGATTCCCGCGGTAAATTTCGGCCAGCTTTTTTCTCGCCAGAAGAGAGGCGCGTATTTTCCGTCCGGATCTTTCGTGACGTCAATCGCGTCTACGAGCCACTGTCCTCGTTCCCAGTAAAGAGTGGGGCATTGCCAGGTCTGATTCTTCGCGAGGAGCTGAATCAGGGCGGCCTCTTTCGCAGAGTCGTAGGTCTCAAGGAAACGGCCGGGACCTTTCGGACCCTTCAACAATTCATCTTCTACAGTCGAGCTGCCCTCAAAAATTCCAATCAAGTGCTCGAAGCTCTTTTGGCCGGCATTGGAAGCTTCCGAACCGCGAATCGCGTCTGGGACGTGCCCGACGAAAATGATGTTCTGTTTCTTGCACTCGTCCGCGATGGCGAAGTAGGCATCTCGCGGCACGTACGATTGAATCTTGATGAAATCCACGCCCCGGCTTTTCAGCATGGCGACGGCGCGGCGGCCATCGTCCGGCGTGGCAATTGCGATCGAGGCAGGGAACTGTGTTTTCGGCCCGTCCAGCATGGGGCCCGCAACAATCATGCGCGGGCCCAGCAATGCACCGGTTGCTACCTCGCGCCGCGCGGCGAGAATCAGATCGAGGTCGCTGCCCATGTCGCGAACGCCGGTAATGCCGTTCGCGATGAAAAGCGGGAGCGTGACTTCTTTTCCTCCGGGCACCCAATTTCCAAAGAAAGTGTGGATGTGCATGTCCCACAGCCCCGGGATCAGATATTTGCCAGTTCCGTCGATTACGTGCGCCTGCTTGGGAGCTTTAGCGTGCCCTTTGCGCACCTGCGTGATTCGATCGCCGTCGATTACGACGGTTATGTTTGGCCTAGAGGGACCTCCCGTTGTGTCGATCACTGTGACGTTTGTAATGACCAACGGAACGCCGGCGCCTTCGAGCGATTGCGCCCGTTGCGGCACTGCAAAAACGAACAACGCAAGTACAACGAGACTGAACTTCTTCATCGGCGCCTCCCGAAGGCAGGCGCGATTGTACCCGTGCTTTGAGCTGCAGCTTTAACAAAATCAACCGGCAGGCCGACGGCTCGCCGCCGTAATTCCTTTCGACTGTGTGAAATGTTTGGCACGCGGGGAATAAAAGGGCTCATCGGGTGGTAGGAAGGGATGAGCGCGCCACCCAGCGGCGTTGCACGCCTAGCACGGAGGAGCCGCGGCATGAGAGCAGCCAAAGATGCAGCAGCCGGCGAGATATCCGAAGCAGACGCGATCCGCCGGGCACAGCAAGGCGATCCATCGGCGTTTGAAACACTGTATCGCTTGCACAGTCGCAGGGTTTACGCTTTGTGCCTACGCATGGCCGGCAACGTGAGCGAAGCAGAGGATTTGACTCAAGAGACGTTCTTCACGATTTTCCGTAAAATTCAAGGTTTCAGAGGCGAGTCTGCCTTCTCCACATGGTTGCATCGCGTAACGGTGAATACCGTTCTGATGCGGTTCCGGAAGAAAAAGGTCGCCGAGGACTCTCTTGACGAAACGAGCGATCCGGAAGACGAGGACATTAAAGCGCCGTTGGAATTGGGCGGACGAGACCTGCGGCTGAGCGGGGTAATCGATCGCGTCAATCTTCAGCGAGCGCTCAACCAGCTCTCTCCAGGATGCAAGGTGATGTTCGTTCTCCATGACGTCCAAGGTTATCGCCACGACGAGATTGCAGAGATCGCCGGGTGCTCGGTGGGGAATTCCAAATCACAGCTTCACAAAGCCCGGATGCGATTGCGCGAGATTTTGAGGGATGAGCTTCGCGGCGGAAGAAAGCGGCGCACTCCAGCACCCATCCTTCGCAAAGGATCGCGGCTCGTCACTGCCCCAGCGAGCCACGCGCTCATGACCGGCAACGGATACGATCTCGCCTTCGGTGATGCATGATTGGACGGGCCGAGACAGCACGCCGGTTGGCATACCCGTCCAAATTCCGAGCCTAGCTATCGATTTTTTGGATTTGACGGTCGCAAGAGCGGCGCGATACCCTTGTCGCGGCAACGCGCTCAGTGTGGCTTCCATATTCCTTCCCACTGAGTTGAGGTTTACCCATATTCGAGGAGGGTCATGTCGAACGAACTTCGCGATTTTTTGGCGCTGTCATATACGGAGCTAGAGGATCTGAATTTGAAAGCCAAAGAGCAGCGCAAGAATCGCGTTGCCGCGCACAAGATTCAGGAGGAACGGCTCAAGTATTTGACGGATGAGAAGCGCATCAAAGCTGTAACCGTTCTCTTTAGCGACCTCGAAGGCCGCTTGCACATGCTGGATTATGACAAGAAGTTCCTCATAAAGAGCTGGGACAACCTCACTTTCGACGGCTCCTCGATTCGAGGGTTTACGGCGCAGCGGGAAAGCGATTTGCGGCTGGCGATGGACTGGGGCGCATTTTACTGGGCGCCTGCCGACGTGTTTGGTTCCGGCAAAGTGCTCGTGTTCGGCCAGGTGATCGACAAAGACGGCTCGCCGTATAACGCGGACATTCGCGGTGTTCTGAAGGGCTACGCGGACGATTTGCACAAGAAGGAAGGCTACACGCTGAATGCCGCCAATGAAATCGAGGGGTTTCTCTTCAACGGCAAGGATGCGGAGAGCCGCTACAACGAGACCTGCAAATTCGAGTACGTCAATACCGGCGGGTACTACCATTCGTTGCCGGGGGATCCGCTGCGCACTTTCATCGACACGTGCGCCGAAGTGCAGCGTTCGATGGGCTTCCAAAACGAAAAGGATCATCCGGAAGTTGCGCCCTCGCAATTCGAAATCAATTACAGCTATGGCGAAGTGGTCGCCGCTGCGGATCAGATCCAGCTTTACAAGCTGATCTGCCGCCAGGTGGCCACGCGGATGGGCCTCACCGCGAGCTTTCTGCCGAAGCCAGTGGTCGGCGTAAACGGCAGCGGCATGCACACAAACGTTTCGGTGAGCAAGGGCGCGAAGAATATGTTCTGGGACCCGAAGGGCGACGAAAAGCTCAGCAAGTTCGGATGGGCGTTCGTGGATCGGATTCTGACGCACGGCAACGACATCTGCCTGCTATTGAATGCGAGCGTCAACGCCTACCGCCGGCTCGATCCCCACTTCGAAGCTCCGAACCAGATCAAGGCGTCGCCGGTCGATCGAGGGTCGATGATCCGCATTCCGATCGGAAACGAAAAGAGCATGCGTGTGGAAGTTCGCTCGGTGAGTCCGGACGCGAGCCCCTACATGGTGATGCTCTCGATCTTCAAAACGGGGCTCGACGGCGAAACCGCGAAGATCAAGAACCTGCGCCAGGCGGAACGCTATTTGCCCGACAACATCTACTCGGCGATGCAGGATTTTCGCAAGGCGGAGTGGACAACGAAATTGCTGGGCGACGACGTGAAAAGCCGGTATGCGGATCTGAAGCAGGCGTCTGCCGATCGTTGTCCGCGATTGCTTGGCACTTTCGTAAAACCGCCGGAGGTGCAGTATCACCACGAGGTCTACAACCAGTTCCTCTGGAATCTTTTTTAGTCTGCAATGGAGTTGGTGAAAAAGAAACGCCCTGGCTGAGAATCCGGCCAGGGCGTTTTTATTTGTGCCGACACGCGGCGAAATCGCTACTGCAGTTACTTCGAGGTTTCCGAGGCGAGCGCCAGGAAATCGCGGTGGCTGGACGAATCGGTGGAGCTGGCGAACGCAGGCGCGCCAAGCGGATTCGCTTTGCCTGCCGCGTCGAGGGCTGCCATGAACTTGTCCAGCCCGTCCGCATTGTTCGTAACGATTGCGACATCAACCGAGTTCGGATCGCCCGAGTGAATGGCCTCGTGGTCGACGGAGTAGCTGTGGATGTCGCCGTCGGCGAGGAGCTTCTCCAGAACGGGCACGAGGTAAGACTTGATGCCTTTTTCGAGCAGGTCGCCATGGCCCGGCTTGGCGACGTAGGTTCCTACCCGAAGGTATCCATTGTCCACGCTGCCAGGATGCCAGCCATACTGACGACTCGTTAGAATCAGATCCCAGTGCTTGGATTCGGCGAGGACTTTGTTCAAGTCCGACGCTCCGGTCTGTGCCCCGATAGCGGCCAACGCTTTCATCAGATTCGCCATCGAGGTTGCGGTCCACCAGTCTCCGTGATTCGGAGCGCCTTCCTGGTGCGCGACCACGCGGTAGGTACCGTAGCCAATGATCGTTCCATCGGCCATCAGCTTTTCGAAGAGCTGTTTCTGGGCCGGATTCGCCTTTTCCATCGCGGGCCAGTCCGCGCGAGCGACCGACCATTGCGCGACGTAGGTGTAGATTGCCGGCTTTTCTTTTTCATCGGCCGATTGGGCGTGTGCGGAGCCTGAACAAAAAACCATCCCTGCTAGCAATGACAATACGGCGAGATACTTTGCGGACTTCATCTGCATTCACAATTCTCCTGGTTAGAAAGTTTCCGCGCCACGCGGAGGACAACTACTTTTCCTAGATTGGAAGGGAAAGTACTGGCGTGACAGTACTCCGCGAGCAGAGCAGTGTCAAGGCAGGCCCGGGAGAATATTTGGAATCGTTCTAGCGGACTAGTCGTAATACTCGGCGCCGAGGTGCGTGATCAATTCCTCGCCCATCATCCAGCGGAGCGTGTTCTTCAGCTTCATCAACTGAATGAACAGATCGTGCTCGGGGTAAAGTTCTTTCGCACACATCGGCGACTTGAAGTAAAAGCTCAGCCATTCCTGGATGCCGCGCATGCCGGCGCGCTTGGCGAGATCGAAGAAAAGTGCGAGGTCGAGCACGATCGGCGCAGCGAGAATCGAATCGCGGCACAGGAAATCGACTTTGATCTGCATCGGGTAGCCGAGCCAGCCGAAGATGTCGATGTTGTCCCAGCCTTCCTTGTTGTCGCCGCGCGGCGGGTAGTAATTGATGCGGACCTTGTGATGAATCTTGCCGTAAAGCTCGGGATAGAGGTTCGGCTGGAGGATGTACTCGAGGGCGCCGAGCTTTGATTCCTCTTTGGTCTTGAACGAGCCGGGATCCTCGAGCACTTCGCCGTCGCGATTGCCGAGGATGTTGGTCGAAAACCAGCCATTCAGACCCAGCATGCGCGCTTTGAAGGCCGGTGCAAGAACTGTCTTGAGGAGCGTCTGGCCCGTCTTGAAGTCCTTGCCGCCGATCGGGACTTGCTTTTCTTTGGCGTAGTCCTCGAGCGCGGGAATATCGACGGTGAGATTCGGCGCGCCGTTCGCGAAGGGAACTCCTTCGCTGATCGCCGCGTAGGCATAGAGCATCGAAGGCGCGATCGAAGGATGGTTCGACTTCATCGCTTTCTCGAACGACGGCAGATCCTTATGGACATCCTCCGGCTTGAGGAACACTTCGGTGGACGCACACCAGACCATCACCAAGCGGTCGAGTTTATTTTTCTTTTTAAAGTTGCGAATATCGTCTCGGATTTGTTCGGCGAGATCGAATTTCGTTTTGCCCTTCTTGATATTTGTGCCATGGAGGTTCTTGACGTAGGTCTGGTCGAACGCGGCTTTCATCGGCTTGATGTTCTTCAGGAATTTCTGCGCCTTGGCTAAGTCCTTGGCGTCGAGAACGCCTGCTTTCGAAGCCGCCTCGTAGGCGTCATCCGGAAAGACGTCCCAGCCGCCGAAAACCAGATCATTGAGATCGGCGAGCGGCACGAAGTCCTTAATTCTTGGCACGCGGTTGTCGGTGCGTTTTCCGAGGCGGATCGTTCCCATCTGCGTCAACGAGCCCACCGGCACGGATTCTTTTCGCCGCACTAATTCGACACCCGCCATAAAAGTGGTTCCGACCGCTCCCATTCCCGGCGTCAGCACTCCCAACTTTCCTTTTGGCGGAGCAACACTCACAGGCCTGCGCATTCAGCTTCCCCCGTTCTTTGAAGAAGATTTGCGGTGTAACGATGCGAATAAAAGAAAGTAATGATGGGGCATGGCGTGCCATTTTGCAACCTTGGTGCGGCGAACGGGCGTGAATTGAGTGTGTGCGGTGCTAATTGCGGGGTCTCCGGTACGGCGCATTGAATCATTGATGCTCGCCGCGAAGATCTCGAAATGCGCGAAGCTTGCGATACCGGAATGATAATTCGCATTTCGCTGAGATTTGGTGCGATTAGAAATCTCGTAAGCGATGTGTTTTGAGCGAGTTGATTCATTTCTTGACCGTGCGACTGTTGCGATTAGAATTTTGGGGGAGTTTCAACAGAACTTCCATCGTATTGCCGGCTCTGGCGCTCGTTGTCATAACTCAGGCGTGACGGCACCAAAGTGCGGAATGCTGCACAAGGGGATGTTGTCGTAATTTTTAATGTCCACGGAAATCCGTCGGAACGGAGGGAGGGGTATCGGCGCCTGAACCGATGACGCTCAGTGAGCGCGCTTGCAGCGAACGCGCCGCCGTCGGCCGCGGCGAGACGCAAACGATTCGTCTCAGCCGCGCCGTTGCGGAGCGGTTCTCACCGGCGGATGCTGCCCGACAAGCACAGGAATCCAAGTATCGCGGTCAACCCAAGCATGGCAAACGCAATCATCGGCGGCCTCCAGGTCGCAAGACGGCAGTGTGATGTGCACGGCGCGTGCCAAGTGCCGCTGGCAGGGAATCGCCTGCAGCAGAACGGCTTAGCGTCGCGATGTCGCGATACCGAAATGTGTGCGAGCTGACACCTGTTGCTTTCGGCTGACACGATGGGGGAAAAACCTTGCACAGGTGCGATGTACGGCGCCAGCCCGAGATCGAGGAATCGTACCAGCGCCGGACACTGCCGCGTGGAAGAACCGGTTGCACCGCGGTCCTAGAGCTTCTGCAAGTGAATCGAGCCGTCTCCGGACGTTATCGAAACTGAACCGCCGCCGTTGTTCAGCGAGCCGTGAATCGAAGAGTGGCTGAGGGAGCCCGAGACTTTGATCGGGAGATCGAGCGTGATTTTCCCGTCGCCGGTGTGTGCGTCGAGGTCGGCACTGAAATCGCCCGGAAGCCACATGTTGATGTGACCGTCTCCGGAGTGGAGCCGCCAACTGCTGGCAACCTTCGAACCGCTCATCGCGCGCGCCTCGATATTGCCGTCGCCGGTCTTCAGGTTCAGGGAATCAAAGCGACCGTCGACCGAGACGTGGCCGTCACCTGTGTCCACGTCGAGCGAGCCATCAAGGCCTGCGGCCTGAATATTTCCGTCGCCGGAGTGCATGCTGATGTCGCCCTTCAATCCATTGACGGTAATGTGCCCGTCGCCGGTATCGATGCGAATGCGGCCTGATAGTGGCTGTGAATTCACGTTGCCGTCGCCGGTGCGGACGTCGAGAGAAAGATCCTTGGGAACGCGGAGCTCGACGCGGACGGAACGGTGGTGACCGCCGAAGAATGAAAAATTGAAGTGCGGCATTTTGACAGAAATGGTGATGTTGTCTCCGTCTTGGTGTTCTTCGATGCGGACATCGCTCGGACCGATTTTGAGCCCGTCGGTCGTAACGCGAGCGTCAATCTGATTCGGATCGCCGGCGACGATGTTGACGTCGCCATCATCGGTTTCCACGCGCAGATTTGCTCGAGTGCTGACTTTGTAGGTCTTCGACCATTCGTCAGCATGCGCGGGAGCAGCCGCTGTTCCCAGGCAAATCACCGCCACAGCAATTCCGACCGCCATCCAAATTGACCGGTTCATCCGTCTCTCTCCATCGGCCAGTGCAGGAAGCGCCGGCCGTCTCTCTTCACAGTGAGGTACGCTGGAAGCCCGCGAAATGTTCCGCACGCGGGCGCCTACGCCGACTTCCTTTTTGCAGCTTTCGCTTTTGCCGCGGGTTTCGGTTTCGGTCTAAGCGCCGCAAGAAACTTGTCGAGGGGCAGCGAGTTGAGTACGTCCTTTTTTTCGATCCATCCACGACGGGCGGTTCCCACACCATATTTCATGAAGCCTAAGTGAGTGGTGGAATGCGCGTCGGTTGAAATCGTGACTTTCACACCGCGCTGCTTTGCCATCCGGAGATGGACGTCGTTCAGGTCGAGGCGGTCGGGCGCCGCGTTGCATTCCATCGCGACCGAGTTCTTCTTCGCGGCGTCGAGCACTTTCTCCATGTCGTAGACATAGGGATCGCGCCGGAGGAGGAGGCGACCGGTGGGATGCGCGATGATGTGGGTGTAGGGATTTTCGATTCCGGCGAGCAGCCGCTCCGTCATTTCCGCGCGTTCCATGTTCATGTAGGAATGGATCGACGCGACGACGACATCGAGCTGTGCGAGCACTTCGTCGGCGAGATCGAGTTTTCCGCTCTTGAGAATGTCCACCTCGATGCCTGCCAGCAGCCGGATACCGGGAACGCGTTCCTGGGCGGCGCGGATTTTCCGAATATTTTCGAGGGTGCGCTTCTCGTCCATGCCGTTTGCGACCGTTACGGCTTTCGAATGGTCCGTGATGGCGATGTATTCGTAGCCGAGGGCGCGGGCGGCCTCGCCCATTTCCTCGATTGTGTTGCGTCCGTCAGAGGCGGTGGAGTGCATCTGCACGTCGCCGCGCATATCTTCGAGCTTCACGAGCGCCGGAAGCTTTCCTTGTTCGGCCGCTTCGATCTCACCCCACATTTCACGGAGTTCCGGTTCGATGTAGGGAAGTTTCAGCTTCGCGTAAATTTCTTCTTCGGTTTTGCTGGCTATCGTCCGGCCGCCTTTGATCGTTGTGAGGGCGTATTCGTTCAGCGTCCAGCCCATATCGTTAGCGCGGCCGCGGAGTGCGACGTTATGATCCTTCGAGCCAGTGAAATAAAGAAGAGCCGCGCCGAAGCTGTTCTTGTCGAGGAGGCGGACATCCACCTGCAGACCGCTTTCGAGGAGCATGCTGACTTTGTTTTCGCCGTGCGCAAGCGTTTGCACATTTCGCGGGTATTTCACAATGTGTTCTGCGACTGCGTCGATGTGCTTCTGCTTGTCCTGGCCGGGGCGCATCGTGACGAGCAGATCGAGGTCGCCGATGGTTTCGCGCCGACGACGGAGCGATCCTGCGGCCGTCACCGATTCCACGGAACCGCCCACTCTCTTGATAAATTCAGAGAGGCGTTCGGCTTCGAGGTCGCCGGTATCGATGTGGAAACGGCCAGCGGAACGCTTGGCCGACTCCGTGGCTTTCAAAATATTCTGCTCGCTCTTTTCGCCGAAGCCGGGGAGATCGCGGAGTTTCCCTTCGCGTGCCAGTTTCTCGAGGTCTGCTACCGTGGCACACTTGAAATTCGACCAGAGGAAGGCGACTTTCTTAGGACCGAGCGATTGCAGTTCGAGCAGCGTGAGCAACGTGGCGGGGTATTTCTTGAGGAGTTTCTGGCGCAGCTTGTAATCGCCGGTCGCGAGGATTTCGCAGATGTGCTCGGCCATATTTTCGCCGATGCCCGGAAGCTCGCGCAGCTTCTTGAGGTCCTTCGCGAGGTCTTCGATACGGTCGGGCAGGCTGAAGAGCATCTCGGCGACTTTTTCGTAGCTTCGATAGCGGCCGATGATGGCGCCGTCGATTTCAAGGAGTTGGGCTGTTTCCCGCAGGATGAGTGCTACTTCTCGATTTTCCATGTTGCCTCGGGAGATTGAAGCGCTTTGTTCTTCGGTGATTATATCGGGTTTCGCGGGAATGGGAGCGGGGCATCGCACGAATACCGGCGCAGCGCACCGACTACGAACGGCGCACAAAATGCGCGTAATACAAAAGGCCTGCCACTGACTTTGCGTCTTGAATTTTGCCGTTGCGAATCCATCGCTCGATTTCTGCCAGGGTGAGGCTGCGGACTTCGATCATTTCGTCTTCTTCCGGGTGCGCTTCGCCTTTTGTGAGGCCTTCAGCGAGAAAGATCACCATTCGCTCGCTGAGAAGGCCGGGGCTTGGGTAGATCTCGAGTAATTTCCGGTAGCGGCGCGCACTGTATCCGGTTTCCTCTTGCAGTTCGCGGGCTGCGCCGCGGCGAAAATCTTCCTTCGGTTCTTTGTGGCCGGCGACGAGCTCCCACATGTACTGTCCGGTGGCGTGGCGGTATTGGCGGATGACAAGGATGCGGCCGTCGGGAAATACGGGAAGAACCACGACCGATCCGGGATGCCTGACGATCTCACGAGTGACTTTCGGGACTCCCGGCTCGATGATCTGATCGCGCCGCACCTCGAACACCCCTCCCTTGAACATGACTTTGCTGCTGACGAGTCTAACTTTTCCGGCTTTCTTCGCCACGCTCGCTCCTTTGCACTGTATGCGACAATTTTATCCTATACTGGTTCGGGAAATTATATGGCCATCAGCACAGTCATCATTGACGACGAGCGACCGGCGCGGGACGAACTCGCGTTTCTGCTGCGCGCGTTTCCGGAAATTGAGGTGATCGCGCAGGGGAAGAACGGGCTTGAAGCGGTTGCGCTGATCAAGGAACACAATCCCGATCTCGTTTTTCTGGACGTGCAGATGCCGGGGCTCGACGGATTCGGCGTGATCAAGAAACTGGTGGAGCGCAAACTGCCCATGCCGCAAATCGTGTTTGCGACGGCGTACGATAATTACGCGATCCAGGCATTCGAGGTCAACGCGGTGGATTACGTGCTGAAGCCTTTCGACAAGGCGCGCATTGCGAGGGCGGTGCAGCGGGCAAAGAAGATGGTAGACGCGCACACGTCTCCTGTCGAGCGCCTCGAGAGTCTCGTGGGCCAGCTTGGCGCGCCGAAGACGAAATCGGCGCAGCCGGTAAAGCTGCTGGTGAAGGCGCAGGCGCGGATGTTTTTGGTGGACGCGGAGGAGATGATCTACGCGTCGATCCAGGACGGCACGATTACCATCTTCGCGCGGGACGCCGAAGGCGTTTCGAACTACCGGACGATTGAAGAGCTTGCCGCTGCGCTCGATGGGGATGTGTTCTGGCGGGCGCACCGCAGCTATTTGATCAACATCAATCACATCAAGGAAGTGGTGCCGTGGTTCAAGTCGAGCTACATGCTGAAGATGAATGATAAGCGGCAATCGGAGATTCCGGTGTCGCGGGCGCAGACGAAACGGCTGCGCGAATTGCTGAAGCTGTAGCATTTCTGCGACGCTGTTGCCGCATTCGCGCGTTTTTCGACGTTCCCTTCGGCCGTTTCCGCTTTTCGTTTTTCGCTGCCGCTGTGCTAGCATCGCTCGTACACCTTTCGGAATGGATTTTTCTCTCACAAGCGATCAGCTTCTCATCCGCGACACCGTCCGCCAGTTTATGGAGACGGAGATGCGTCCGGTGATTCGCGAATACGAGCGCGCGCACAAATATCCCGTTGCGGAGCTACGGAAACTGGGGGAACTCGGCTGCTGCGGGATGATGATTCCGGAGGAATGGGGCGGCGCGGGCACGGATACGACTAGTTATGCAGTGATGATCGAGGAAGTGGCGCGGATAGACGCTTCGACAGCGGTAGTGGTGAGCGTTACGAATACCGTTTCCGCCGGACCAGTGCTGAAGCACGGCACGGACGCGCAGAAGAAGAAGTATCTTTCGCGGCTCGCGCGGGGCGAAATTATCGGAGCGTTTTGCCTTACGGAGCCGCAGGCCGGTTCAGACGCCGGAGGGATTCAGACGCGAGCGGTGCGCGACGGCGGGCAATACGTATTGAACGGCACAAAGATCTGGGTTTCGAATGGCGATATTTCGGGCGTCTATATTGTTTTCGCGAAGACGGATCCGGACGCAGGCGCGCGGGGCATTACCGCGTTTCTCGTGGAGGGCTCGTTTCCGGGATTTCGCGTGAGCCGCTACGAAGAGAAGATGGGGATGCAGCTTTCGCCGACCGTGGAAATTGTCCTCGAGGATTGCCGGGTGCCTGCGGAGAACCGGCTTGGCGAGGAAGGGCAAGGGCTGAGGATCGCGCTTGAAGCGCTCGACGGCGGGCGGATCGGAATCGCGGCGCAGTCTGTGGGGCTGGCCCAGGGCGCGCTTGAGACGGCGACGCGATACGCCAAGCAGCGGCGCGCGTTTGGACATCCGATCGCGGATTACCAGGCGATCCAGTGGATGCTTGCGGATATGGCGACGGAGATTGAAGCAGCGCGGATGCTGACGTATCAGGCGGCGCATGTGCGCGATGTCGAATTGCGCAAGAAGCCGACGGGAGCGCCTGGGCCGTCGCGGCTCGGTCCTTATTCTGCGCGCGCGAAATTATACGCAAGCGAGATGGCGAATCGGGTGGCGTACAAAGCGGTGCAGGTACATGGCAGCCTTGGGTATTCGCGCGAGAGCGACGTGGAGCGATATTATCGCGACGCGCGGGTGCTGACGATTTACGAGGGCACGAGCGAGATGCAACGGCTTGTGATTGCGCGGGATTTGCTGCGCGGCGCGGGAGGCCGCTAGTTTGGCGAAACGGAAACGAGTCCTGAGCGGCATGCGGCCCACGGGCCGGCTGCATCTCGGGCATTATTTCGGCGCGCTTTCGAACTGGCTGAAGTTGCAGGAAGAGTACGAGTGCTTCTTTTTCGTCGCCGACTGGCACGCGCTGACGACTCACTACGAGGATACGTCGTCGATTGCCGAAAACACGCTGCAGGTGGTGATCGACTGGCTGTCGGTGGGGCTCGCTCCGGCGAAATCGACGCTGTTCATACAATCAAACATTCTGGAGCATGCGGAACTCCATGTACTTCTCTCAATGATTACGCCGCTGAGCTGGCTCGAGCGCGTTCCGACGTACAAAGAACAGATTGAGAATCTTAAGGACCGCGACCTCGGTACCTACGGCTTTCTCGGCTATCCACTTTTGCAATCGGCGGACATTGTGATGTACGGCGAACCGCGGCAGGAACTGCTGGTGCCGGTGGGCGAGGATCAGGCGCCGCATGTGGAGTTGACACGCGAGATCGTCCGCCGGTTTGACACGCACTTCGGATTTCAGGTGAAGGATACGCTTTTCGAGGCGGCCAATCAGACGGCGCTCGAACAGGCGGTGGATCATGCGAAATTATCATTGCCACGAGTCGAGGTGCCGCTTCGAGGCAAGGAGAGAGTGGCGGCGCTGGCCGCCGCGTTTCGGAGGCGAGCTTTAGAGATTGGCGTCGACAATTTTTTTGAGAGCGTCGGCAAGAACAAGAAGTTTTTCCGAGTGGAGCAGGTACTCCGCGAGCCGGCGTATTTGCCGACCGAAACGCCGCGACTGCCGGGTCTCGATGGACGGCGCATGGCGAAGAGTTACGGCAACGCGATCTGGCTCTCCGATCCTCCCGACGAGATTCGCGCGAAGGTTCGCAACATGATGACGGACCCGCAGCGAGTGAAACGGTCCGATCCCGGGCGGCCGGAGATTTGTCCCGTGTTTGCGTATCACAAATTGTTTTCCTTGCCAGAGACAATTGCGAAGGTGGACCACGATTGCCGCACCGCTGCGATCGGATGCGTGGATTGCAAGAAGCTGATGGCCGAAAACCTGGTGACGTGGATCGAGCCTGTTCAGACACGCCGCAAAGAATTTGAGGCGCATCCCGGGCAAGTTTGGGATATCCTCGACGCAGGTTCGAAGAAAGCGCAAAAGGCCGCGCGGCGAACGATGAAACGGGCCCGGAGCGCGATCTTCAAATGGGACGAAGCGCGGAAATAGTGGTAGGCGCGATATGACACGGGAGATTACAGGCTGACGAATGGCATCGCCCTATCGAATTAATCTACCGGTTTACGAAGGCCCGCTCGATCTTCTGCTCGATTTAATTCGCAGGCAGGAGATGGACATCCACAATATCCCCATCGCAAAAATCACGGAGCAGTATCTGGATTATCTTCACCAGCTTGAAAAGTTCGACATCGACGTCTCAGCGGACTTCATTTATATGGCCGCGACGCTGATTCACGTGAAGTCGAAGATGCTGTTGCCGGCCGACCCGCTGGCCGGGCCGGAAGGCGAGCAAGACCCGCGCGACGAGCTCGTCCATCGGCTGCTCGAGCATGAAAAGTTCAAGAACGCGGCGCAGTTGCTGTATCAGAAACAGCAGATTGAGGATCACGTCTGGTCGCATCCGGATAAATCGCTCTACGGCGGTGAGGAAACGGAAGGCGAACTGGTCGTGTCACTCGTCGACTTGGTAAAAGTGTTCTCGCAGGTGCTGGAACGGCGGAAGGAAATTCCGAAATTCGAGCTGCGGCACGATACGGTAACAATCGCGCAGATGATGGACCGCTTGCGACAGCGGTTGATCGGCTCGGACGAAGCAGTGTCGCTGGTGGAGTTTTTTGAAACCTGCACGACGCGGAACGCGATGATCGTCGCGCTGTTGGCCGTGCTGGAGATGGTGCGGATGCAGGCGGTCCTGCTCGTGCAGTCCGAACTATTCGCCGATATACGATTGCGCAAGCACAAGATGTTCGATGCGGTGTTTGCCGGTCCGGACGCGATGTCGCAGATCGAGGAGCAGTATTTGTAGCGGCCGCGTTTTCACGCTGAGCCGTGCGAAGGGCAGGCTGACAGATTCCGTAATAGACGAATTGAAGGTGCCAACGATGACGCCAAACGAAATCCAAGCCGCGCTCGAAGCCATCATTTACGCGGCAGACGAACCCGCTACGCTCGAGCAGATCGCCCGCGCCCTGGGCGTGGAGAAAGTGGAAGCTCGGGCTGCGCTCGACCTGCTGACCGCTGCGTACCAGACGGAGGACCGCGGAATCGAAGTTCGCAAGGTGGCAGGCGGGTGGAAGTTCTACACGAAGGCGCAACATCACGACGTGGTGCGCAAATTCATCAAGAGCCTGCAGCCGCCGATCCGCCTGACGATGCCCGCGCTTGAAACGCTGGCCGTGATCGCCTACAAGCAGCCAGCTACGGTGCCCGAAATCAACGAAATCCGCGGCGTGAACGTTGGCGGCGTGATCAAGACGCTGCTCGAAAAGCGCCTCATTACGACTGCCGGACGCAAGGCCGTGATTGGGCGTCCGATTCTGTATCGCACGTCGAAGCAATTCCTGATGCGTTTCGGCCTCTCCGATCTTGAAGAGCTGCCGAGCCTGAAGGAATTCGAGCAACTCGCACAGGCGGCGCTCGGCTCGGACGAAGGCGTTGCGCCGATTGAGCCAGAGGATGCAGCACGAACCGGAATGACAGGAGAAACCGCGGTATCCGGGGAATCGAACGCCGACGCGCACGAATCGGCTGTCGAAGCCGAATCGCTCGACGCTTCCGGCGAACAATCCGCCGAAGCTGAATTCAGTACAACACCCGCCGAATCGGCTGCTGAAGCGTTTGCCGATGCGCAGTTCCCGGTGCCTGGTTCGCAGGCGAAAAGGACGTCGGCGTAGTTTCGCCTTCGTATTTGACGAACGGACTCGAGCGCTGTAACCGAAGGTAGCCGTGGCTTCAAGGGCTAAAGCCCACTTGCCAGTCAGGCCTGACGGCGGAGTTGAACCCCGCCCTCCCAAGTCGTGTAGCAATGAGATGCTTTCGTTTTCAGCCGCTCCAGTCCGCGTTCGCGTCTGCCGCGATTTTCCGCTACTCTAGAGGGGCATAAAACGAACTTATGACGCCTATTCGCCTGAAGTGATGCAAGAACGCCTGCAAAAAATTATCGCTCGAGCTGGCATCGCCTCGCGGCGGCATGCCGAGGAGCTTATCCGGTCAGGTTTCGTAACCGTGAACGGACAGATTGTGACGGAGCTTGGTTCGAAGGCGGATGAATCGACCGATCACATCAAAGTGTCCGGCAAACTGCTGCGGCCGGAGCACGAACGCATTTACATCGTGCTGAACAAACCTCCGGAAGTTGTTTCGACGATGAGCGACCCCGAAGGCCGCCGCTCGCTTCAGGACCTTCTTCACGGAGTTTCGCTGCGTGTGTTTCCCGTCGGGCGGCTCGAATATCACTCCACGGGACTCGTTTTCCTGACCAACGACGGCGAGCTCGCCAATCGCATGCTGAAAGCGCACCACCTGAAGCAGAGCTATCTGCTGAAATTGAAGACGCTTCTCACCTTCGAAGAAATCGAGCAGCTTGCGCGTTCGACGGGCGCGCGCATATCGCGGCTGCGCGGCAAGGAATCGCCGTGGTATGAGGTGACGCTTTCGGAAGCGCGCCGCGATGCGCTGCGCAATAAACTTTTCCAGAGCGGGCATCCGGTCGAAAAGATCAAGCGCATTCGCCTGGCGAATCTCGAACTCGGATCGCTCGAGCCCGGCGAGCATCGCACGCTCTCTTCGGAGGACGTGGCGTCGCTCTCGCGGGCAATTGAAGGAAAGCTAGAGCCAGCGGCCGATGCCACTCCGAAGCGAAAGCCCATCATCGGCGAGAATCGCGGCAAGCTCTCCCGAGGCAAGAGCATTTACCGGCCTGTACGAGATACGAAACGACATTTGCACGGCGAAGCCGGCGAACAGCGCACACAGCACGATGAATTCAGGCGCGGGGCGAGTAAGCCCATCAATCGCCACCGAAAGCACAGCGATTCGCGGCGCAATCCGGGTACCGCATCCGAACAGCGAACCGAGACGAAGCGAACAAAGCACGCGTGGCCAAAGCCGAGGAAATCCCGTTGAAAGCCGTCGACGCATGAGCCGGTTCATCCGCGAACTCGTTCCGGGTTATATCCGTGAACTCGCTCCGTACGTTCCGGGAAAACCGATCGAGGAGGTCGAGCGAGAATTGAAAACCACCGCCATCAAACTCGCTTCGAATGAGAATCCGCTGGGACCTTCGCCGCTCGCGATTGAAGCGGCCCGAGAAGCGCTCGGGGGATCGAACCGCTACCCCGATGGCAGCGGCTTCTACCTGCGCGAGGCGCTCTCGAAGAAGCACGCGATACCTGCCGCTAGCATCATTCTGGGGGGCGGCTCGACGGAGCTAATCGATCTTTCGGCGCGGATGGTCTTGCGGCCGGGAGATTGCGGGGTCACGTCCTACGGATCATTCCCTTTGTATTACATCGCAATTCGGGCCACCGGCGCGCGCTACGTGGAAGTGCCGCAGCGTGATTACCACTTCGATCTCGACTCGATGGCCGAACTCCTGCCTCCCGAAACCAAGCTCATCTTCCTCGCGAATCCGAATAATCCCACCGGCACAATGTTCACGGCGGACGCGCTCGACAAGTTCCTCGCGCGAGTTCCCGAACCCGTCCTCATCGTGCTCGATGAAGCTTATTGCGACTACGTCGATCATCCGAATTATTCGCGCTCAATCGAAATCGTTCGCGGCGGACGCAACATGATTGTGCTGCGCACTTTTTCGAAAGTGTACGGCCTTGCCGGATTGCGAATCGGGTACGGCATCGGCCCGGCCGAACTGCTCGATGAAATGAACAAGATCCGCGGCCCGTTCAATACGTCGGGAGTGGCCCAGGCTGCGGCTCTTGCGGCGCTCGACGACAGAGAGCACGTGCGACGGTCGATCGAATCGAACCGTGCCGGACTCGCGCAGCTATCCGCGGGGCTCGAGCAGTTGAGCATCCGGTTTGTTCCGTCGTTCGCAAATTTCATGCTCCTTGATTTCGGCTTCGAAACCGAGCCTCTTTCCGAGGAAATGCTGAAGCAGGGCGTGATTGTTCGCCCCATGCGCTGGATGGGGTTCCCAAATTGCGTTCGCGTGTCGGTGGGCACGCACGAGGAGAATGAGAGATTCCTGCAGGTGCTCGGCGAATTGCACGCTCTCTCGCATCTCAAGGGCGAAAAGCTCCGGAAGGGCAGTTGATGGCAAATGAAGTGCCGGCCCCGCGTGACCCCATCCTGGAAATTCTCAAGAGCGCCAAAACCATTGCAGTTGTCGGGCTTTCGAGCCGGCGGATGCGACCAAGCTATGGCGTCGCCGAATACATGCAATCGGCGGGCTATCGAATTATTCCCGTGAACCCCAACGAGACGGAAGTGCTGGGCGAGAAAAGCTATGCCCGGCTGGAAGAGATTCCGGAGAAGGTCGACCTCGTCGACATTTTTCGCCGTCCAGAGTATGTGCCGGAGATTGTCGAATCGGCGATTCGGATCGGGGCTCGTGCAGTTTGGATGCAGGAAGGCGTGTTCCACGCCGCTGCGGCCGAACGCGCCCGGCAGGCCGGGTTATTCGTAATCGAGGATTCTTGCATCCTTAAAGAACATTTGAGCCGGCGCACATTTCTTTCCCGCGTTTAGTAAATCGTTTCAAGCACTAAGTGCAAAATCGTTGAGCACAGGTGTGGGCGTCGCCTGCGGATCTGAGGTCCGCCGTACGGAAACTTCAGGGACGAATCGGCAATCACTGCAGGGGATAAACCTTCAGAATGTGCTTGCCGGGTTCGGAGATAACAATCGAATCGCCGTCGGGCGCGATTTGAAAGGCGCTTACGAGCAGGTCGTGCAGGATGGGGCGAAAAGTGCCGTCCGTGAGGCCGACCCAAACAAGATTGCCGGATTTGTCGTCAGGCCCGTGCTTCAGAAGCACGCGATTTTCGTCGCGGCCGAATTCAAAGCGTCCGAAACCAGCTCGCATGCGGATCGGCTTCGTCGGATTAGCCAGTTCGCGGACCTCGATGGTATCTGCGTCCACGAAGTATCCAATCCGATTCCCGGAGGGCGCGATTGTGAGCTTCCCCTGAAACTCCGGAATGCGGGCGAGCTCTCGAACTCCCTCGTGAAGCAAATCGAGCTGGACCAAAACGTCTCTGCCGGAAAGACTGAGATTTCGGCCAATGGCGAAGGCTTGATTGTGTTTCGCGTCCCAGGTGATTCCGTCGAACGTATGGCCCTCGAATAAAGTCACCGTCTTACCGTCAGCGGGACTAACGCGGACGATCTGATACGGGCCGCCTCCCGTTACGTAAACCACGGATTGGCCGTCGGCAAGCCAGGTGGCGTTTCCCGCTTCCTCGATGAACCGAGTTTTCGAGCCGGCTACTTTGATTTCACTGCCATTTTCATCGAGTAGAGCGATTCCCTTGGCGGTGGTGGGAGAGGACTCGTCGTCCGCCGCGGGCTTTTGAAAGGTAATGTCGAGGGCCAAGCGGCGGCTATCGGGCGACCAGGAAATTGAATCCACTTGAAAGCTAAGCGGTGGAGGCGAGGGCATGAATTTTTCGCCTTCGACGATGCGCCGCTTGCCGCCGTTTGGCGAGGCGATCCAGATATCGTCGCGCTGAATCACGATTTTCTTGATTCGCTTCTGATGTTGCACGACGAAGACGATCTTGTTGTCCGGCGCAACCGAAAAATGCGAGCAATCTTCTTCGACGACGAACTTCGGTTTTTCTTGCGCGGCAGCCGTTATTGCAGAAAGGGCTGCGGCGATCGCAAATGCGGCGAGGAAGCGGGGAACTCGCATGTTTTTTTGCATTCTCACTTTCGCTGGGCGGGTTTTTTCTGAATCCGCCGGATTTCTTCGAGCCGCTGCCGGATACGCGCTTCGAAGCCCTGGTCGGTAGGCTTGTAGTAACTCCGCCCGAGCAGGCTTTCCGGCAGGCACGCCATATCGGTCACTTTCTGGTCCGCGTCATGCGCGTATTGATAGCCCTTGCCGTAACCCACGTTGCTCATGAAGCCGGTGACTGCGTTTCTTAGATGCAGCGGAACGGGCTCCGCAATCGTGTTTTTCAAATCCTCGTGAACCGCGCCGTAACCCGTGTACAGCGCATTTGATTTGGGAGCGAGCGACAAATATACCGCAGCCTGTGCGAGCGCAAGATTTCCTTCAGGCGGGCCGATGAATTCGAAGGCCTCTTTGGCGGCTAGCGTGACGGCAAGAGCGTTCGGTTCGGCGAGGCCGACGTCTTCGCTTGCCATTCGGACCATGCGCCGCGCCAGGTACAGGGGATCCTCGCCCGATTCGAGCATGCGCGCGAGCCAGTAGAGCGCTGCGTCGGGATCGGAATTGCGTACCGATTTGTGCAGCGCGGAGATGAGATTGAAATGCTCTTCGCCGGACTTGTCGTACGGCAGCAGTTTCTTCTGCAGCACGTCTTCGAGAGCGGCTTGCGAAACAACGCGGCGCCCGCTCGCATCGGGCGCGGTACCGAGAACGAGCGCTTCGAGCGTGTTGTAGGCGGAGCGCGCGTCGCCATTGGCCAGAATCGCGATGCGCTCGAGGATTTCAGCGCTGATGTCGATCGTCTCGTAGCCGAGGCCGCGCGCGGGATCTTCCAGCGCCCGATGAAGCAACGCGACAACCTGCTCAACCGAAAGCGCTTTGAGGATGTAGACCTTCATGCGCGAGAGCAGCGGGGCGATCACTTCGAAAGAGGGATTCTCGGTGGTCGCTCCGATCAACAGGATGTTACCCGCTTCGACGTGCGGAAGGAATGCGTCCTGCTGGGCGCGATTGAAGCGGTGCATTTCGTCCACGAAAACGATTGTGCGGCGGCCGTAGCGGCGAGCGCCTTCGGCCTTCGCCATTACCTCTTTAATTTCCTTGATTCCGGCGAGGACGGCGCTGAACGGGATGTATTCCGATTTCGTGCGCCGGGCGATGATGCGCGCGAGAGTCGTCTTCCCGCATCCCGGAGGCCCCCAGAAGAGCATCGAGCTCATGTCGTCGCGCTCGATTTGCGTGCGCAGCGGTTTCCCGGGGCCGAGAAGTTCCTCCTGGCCGATGAATTCGTCGAGCGTTTGCGGACGCATGCGGTCGGCGAGCGGCCTGCCTGCGAGCGGCTCTTCTTGCGGCTCAACGGCGCTAAACAGGCCCACGGCTCGCCCTGGGGTTGGTCGGATTGCCAAGCTTAAGCATGAACGAATCAGGCTAGCACGAAGCGGCAGGTGTATGAAACGGCGCAGGGTGCGAGGAGCGGCCCAATCCGCGGCTGGCAGAAAGCTAAAATTGAGAGCCATGAAACCGGCGACGCGAGGTTCGATGCGAGGATTAATTACTTTTGGTTTCGTGCTGGCGACACTCTCCGTGTGCGCCGTGCTGGAGGCGAAGCTCGTAGCCGCGCCGGAAGAGCAGATTGTGACGTTCGATGCCGACATCGTGGTGAATCCGGACGCGACTCTGACGGTACGCGAGGATTTCGTGGTGCGTAGCGAGGGCTCGTACTTCAAGTATGGTTTCACGCGCGACTTGCCGATCGACGACGAGGCGCGTTGGGACGAACGTTACGCAGGCAAATGGACAGCGGACAACGGCATACGGGTAAAGATTCTTGAGCTAACCGAAAATGGGGCGCCGGTTCGTTACCAGCAGGCAAGCGGAGCGGGTTATCCGCAGCTTCGGATCGGGCCGATCGACGTCCCGCTCGAGCGTGGCGATCATCACTACGTGATTCGATACACGGTTGACGGGGCGGTGGGGCTTGGCGCCGCTCGCGATACGCTCTACTGGAATGCGATCGGCCACTACTGGACTTTACCTGTTGGCACGGCTCGCGTGACTGTGCATTTTCCGGCGGGTGTCGCAGAGGCGTCCAGTGTGACAAGCGAAGCGCGCGTAGGCGGACGCGGGGTTTCGAACAACGGAGGCGCGCCGCCTGCCATCGCCGAGGCAATCGAAGACGGGTCTGCGGGCGCGGCATACATCGCAAACGGGCTACAGCCGCTGCAAAGCCTTAGCGTGGTGGTGACATGGCCGGCAGGCGCGGTGCAAAAACCTGCGCTCGGTATCTGGAGCCGCGACAAATGGTATCTCGCGGCGCCCGTTGCCCTGTGCCTCTACTATTTCCTGGCGTGGCTCCGCATCGGGCGGGCGCCAAAACCGGGCACCGTGGTGGTGCGTTATGAGCCGCCGGCGGGAATTTCCGCTGCCGCGGCGCGATATTTGACAACGACCGGAACCGACGGCCGAACGCTCGCAGCGGTGATTGCCTCGCTCGCGGCACACGATTGCCTGAGAATCGAAGCGATCGGCGGGACTTACAAACTCACGCGCCTGGCTGCCAATCCCACCGAAGAGAGCAAACTCGCGCAGGAAGAAACGCACGCATTGCGATTTCTGTTTGAGGACGGTCCGACGGCGGAAATCAGCCCGTCCATGTCACAGGCGAATAGCGCGCGCAACAGCCGCTATGTCGCAGACATTCAAGGGGATCTCGCGAAGCGGTTCGACGGCGTTTATTTCACGCGGCATCTCGGATACACCGCTCTGGGTGTGCTCGCAACTTTTGTGATTGCGTTCCGCCTTGCTGCAACCGCGCAGGGGCGCGATACGAGCGCGGCGTTCTTCATGACGGCGTGGCTCCTGTTCTGCGCGTTGATTCTCGGCGCCGTTGCCGAAACCGGACTGATACCGGCGTGGGTGGCGGTGTTCCGCGGCACGGGCAGCTGGACGAAGCTGATGCCGGCGACAGCAGCGACGGGGGTTTTTGGATTTTTTTTCGGCTTACTCTTGCAGCGGCTGGCGCTGGGAGCTTCACCCGCGTTCGCGCTGATGGTTGCGGCGCTGGCGCTGGTGAATTTGATCTGGGCGCCCTTCCTCAAGCGCATGACCCCCGAAGGACGCGCGACACTCGACGCGATCGAGGGGTTTCGCCAGTTCCTTGAGTCGGTTGAGCGGGACCGCCTCGAGCGGTTGAGCTCGTCTGCTGCGGCGCCTGCTGCCGAAGCCGAGTACCTTCCGTACGCGATTGCACTCGAAGTTCGGGAAGCCTGGGGCGATCACCTCGCCGAAGCGTTCTTCGCAACCACCATTCAGCGTTGATCCCTGCCCATCCGGCACGCCTAGCTTCGCCGCGCGGCGGAAGCGCAGGTCTTCTCGACGCAATAAGCACGTCGCGAGAATCGGCACGCGTTCCCGTTTTGAAACTCGCGAGCACTGGAATGGCACTCGCGGGAACACGTAGCACAATCGCGAATATCTGAGCCCATCCCGAAGGCCGTGCAGTTTCAATCATTCAGCAGGGAATCAACGACGCGATGTGCGAAGCGCGTTCGGTGACACGTCCGAATTCTGTTGGCAGCGTGAATGCAACACGTCTGCGCGGGGTGAGGGCGATGAAGCCGGAACGGAAACCAGAAAATGTCGTGCGCACGCTTGCCGGAACGTGGCCGCGCATGATCCTGTTTGGTTCGATCGAAGATGTTGGGACGGCATACTTGCACCAACGCCTTCGAATGTCGCCGAACAGTGTTGTGCGGCGGCTTGCTCCGCTTGCACCGATCGTGCTGACGGCACTACATATCGTCGCGGGAAGCCATAACTTGATGCTTTCGACGAACGATTGCACCAATAGCTTTGGCCCGGGATATGTCGACAATGGCACCGTATGCTATTTGCCGTCGAGTGCGTCCGGCTCAGGCCACCGTCTGGCGGCGAGAATGGCTGTGCAAATCAGAGTACGGTAGGAACGGAACCGGGCGAGAGCAGGGGCGGAGTCAGGAACGCAACCAGGTCGCGGCCCAATCGCGCCTTCACGTCTTGCTTCTGCGCTGGCGAGCCGCGTCGAAGAGAACAATCGACGCGGCGATTCCGGCATTGAGCGATTCGACGGTCGAGCGGATCGGGATTGAAATCGTGCCGTCGGCGGAGTGCAGAACCTCGTGGGGAAGCCCCGCGCCTTCGTTGCCGATGAAGATTGCGGCGGGCTCGCGTAAGTCCGGGTTCGCCCGGGCGCCGGTGTTCGATTTAGAGGGCGACGAAGATTCCTCGGTGTGGCCGCTCGCGGCATAAATATTCACGCGCGCCATTTTCAGTTGCGCGAGCAGCACCGGAATCGCGATTCCACGAAGCAGAGGCAAGCGCAGAGCTGAGCCAGCCGAAGCTCGCAGAGCTTTAGGCGACCAGGGATCGGCGGTGCCGCGGGTGGCAACTGCGCCCGTCGCCCCAAACGCCTCCGCCGAGCGCACGATGGTGCCCACGTTGCCGGGATCCTGCACGCCCGCCATCACGATGACGAGCGCGGAGCCGCCCACGAAGGCGCCTTCTGCACTAGCGGTTCCGCGCAGCACGTCGTCAAATTCCCACACGGGCGCCCGAAACAGTGCGGCTACACCTTGCGGTGTTTCCGTACCCGCTACGCTCTGGAATAATTTATCCGTGGTGCGCAGAATACGCGAGCGCGGCACCCCGGCTTCGCTCCCGCTCGCCGCGTGCAATATCGGTTCCAGTTCGCCCTCCGCTGATTCGCTCAGCAACAACGCTTCGGCCTCCAAACCTGAGCGCAGCGCGTCCACCACAAGCTTCGGCCCTTCGACGCCAATGGCCTCGCCGTCCGCGGGGCCGGTTCCGCGCAGCGCCGCACGAAACAGTTTCAACCAGCGATTTTCGCGGCTTGTGATGAGATCGGCATGTTCAAACCCACGGGTCGAATGTTGCACCATGCCGCAAGCGTAACAAACGAACTCATTCGCGTAAACGAGGGAAGACCCCTCCGGTGCGGAGCCAATTGATGCGCGACGGGGTTTCAGTACTTCCAGCTTTTCAAATCAGCGCCAGCAGGTGCGGTGTCTTCGATGTGCTTCACCATTTGCCAGATCAGCATCGGCAATGCGTTCGAGCGTTCGATGCGCGGCGCGTCCAGACGCACACCCTGATAGCAGTGCGGCTGTAGCGGCCCGTAATTGAACGTCGCATTCGCCGGTGGGAACAGCTTCGGGTCGGTGAGAACCCCTTCGGTGAGATGCACGGCATTGTTCAGATACCAGGTATCCATGTCACCCACAGCAAAGTGCAGCTTGCCAGCGAGCTTGGGTCCGAGCGTGGCCCAATCGCGTTTCATGATGTAGCTCAGATCGTAGTGCTCGCGCCAGTAGTCGGCCACAGACTTGTCGATTTCGCCGGTGCGCTTGTCCCAGATCGGTTTCGGATAGCCATCCTCGCCCATCGGACTGAAGACGGCCTGCCAGATGTCCCATTGCTCCCCGGAACGGCCGTGCGTGCCGAGCACCAGTTCGTGACGATTTTCCATCTCCATCGTCGTTTCGATAGTTCCGTTCGTCTTGCGTTTCTCTGCCAATGGTACTTTCAGGAACGGCCCCTGATGGAAATAGGCATTCTTGTCTTCATAAATATTCACCGTACCATACGCGCGGAAATCGATCGGGTCAGGACATCCAGCCCAGGCGCCATTGATTTCGTCAGGATAAAACACTTGAACGCCGAGCGTTTCCCACCCGCCGGTCGACCCGCCGAACGTCGTCCGTGCCCAGCCCTGGCCGAGACCGTGGAATTTCTTTTCGATCACCGGCAGCAGCTCGTGCATGATCGCGTCACCATAGGGACCGAGGTTGGCCGAGTTCACCGCGTAGGAGTCGTCGAAATACGGATTCGCATGCTGCGGCATGACGATTAGCGCCCGCGGCAATCGCCCACTCGTCCAATCCTGAAACAATCTCCAGGCGGAGTTTTGGAGGTCTTTTTCCCGCTCTGAAGCATCCGGGTCCGGCGGCGTCGTACGGAATCCGGGGAAGAAATGACGATGGTAATGATCCTCTGAGATCAGAACGGGATAGCGAGCGTCGGGATGCTCCTCCCACCCGTCCGGCACGAGCACCACAGCGCCAATTTCGGTGGGGCGTCCCCAGAACTTGCTGAGAAGTTCGCTACGGATGCGAATATGCTTTTCCCACTTGTTGTCCTCGGAGCTCGATATATGCTCGATGGGGCGCCAGTCCAAGTGCGTTTCCACCTCGGCGAGTTCTTCTTCGAGCGGCGGAATTTTGTGGTCGAAGACCACGCGGATAATCCCTGACTTTCCCGGATCGAGATGCAGGGTTTGCGGCTTACTCAGGAAATTTCCGGGTTTGGTCTGCCAGTGCTGGCCTTCGCCCTTATCCGGCGGAAGCTTCACCACTTTGCCGTTAACGAGGTGAAAGGTCTCGTAGACGTTCAGCACGGCGCGCACGGTATATTCGCCGGGAACCAACTCGCGCAGGCTCTCGAGCGGATAGCCAAGCGTCGACGCATCGACACGCGCGATGGCGCCGGGCTGCCAGGCATCCACGTCCACCCCAAATGCCTGCTGCGATTCGATGCCTTCCACCACGCCAAAGCTGTCCCGGCGTGGTCCTTGCCCGTCATCCTTGGAAATGATTAACAGGACGTGGCCATCCACTGCCGTCACAGACAGTTCCTTCGGAAAAGAAATTTCGAACACCAGCGGCTTTGCCGGACCAGTTTGCGCAGCAAGAGGCGCGACAAACACGATCAGAACGGCGGTCAACATGCGCAGGCAGCGGGGCATCAGGTTCCTCCAGGGTAATTCTTCTGTAAGTCTGTTGAATCTGCGGTCACAGGAGCGAGATGTGTCCGGCAAAAAATCTCTTTGGGCACCGCATGTTAGGTTTACAACCGACCGGAGTCAAGATTTTTGCCAGTTTTGCGGAGGAGCTTGGCTGTAGCCGAACATCGGACGGCATTCCGCGACGTAGCACGCCTGTGTCTTGCGTCCCTCGCTCCGGCTATGGTACGTTGCCGCCGACCCAGAACCGGGGCGTGACCCGCCGTGAGCGATCAATTTGCCCGCTGAAGTCCTAAAAATTTCGCCCGATGCGCCGGAAACGAGCGTCGTGGACTATGCGGCTGACTTCATTCGTCGAGGCCGCGTCGTAGGAATGCCCACCGACACGTTCTATGCCCTCTCCGCCGATCCATTCAATCTCTCGTCGATCGAGGATGTTTTTCGCGTGAAAGGCCGCGCCGAGACGAAAGCTCTGCCGATTCTGGTCCACTCGATCGAGCAAGCCGTTACGCTCGCCCGCGACGTCCCACAATCGTTTCTCGTGCTCGCACACAAATTCTGGCCCGGCGCTCTTACACTTGTTGTCGAAGCGACGCATCGATTGCCGCTGAAGGTGACGGGGAATACGGGCCGGGTGGCGCTGCGGTGGCCGAACTCGCGAATCGCATCGGCGCTCATTGAAGCCGTTCGCGGGCCGATCACCGGAACGAGCGCGAATCTCTCAGGTTTCCCGTCTTGCACGAATGTGGGACAAATCGTGAAGCAACTCGGGGAACGCTTGCCGCTCATCCTCGATTCCGGCGACACGGGCGCAATCCTCGCTTCAACCATCGTGCGCGTAAGCGGCGAAGAGTGGTCGATCGTCCGCGAGGGCGCGATTCCGGAATCTGAGATTCACGCAGCGCTGAAGTAATTCAAAGGACAGCCCGGCTAGCTTGATCGGCAGCGCAGTCACACGGATCCGCGTTGACCATCGTAAAGTCCGCGGCTCTCGAGGTGCGATTGCTCACGCAGCTTTGAGGTCGGGTGACGGGTCTTCGCCGGAGTTTGAGAGACCATAGAATCGAGCGTCGCAATTGACGCAGCGATAAGGCCGCATCCCGATCACGCGGAGAAGGTATTTTTCGACTGCGCCGCGCCGATGTGAGCGAAAAACCTCGCCGCTCTTGCAATTCGGACACGGCCGTTTGGCCCTAGATTGCATTTCTTCAGCTTCCTATTCTTCCAGAGTCGAACCCAATGGAACAGCAGACTGCGCGGCATTCATCCAGTTACGCCGTAAGAATCTAATCTCGGAGCGAACCAGCCGCCATACAGCCTTCGATGCAAACAGAGGGCAATAACGCTGTATGCGCAAAAATCACGCCGCACGCCCCGCGGCATCTCTACGTTTTACCTTCCCTGTACCGCCGGACAGCCGACGACCCCTGTTCCCTTTCTGGACTTGTCGAAACGCTCATCCCAGCGTTTACTCGCGGCACGGCAATAGGCGTATCCAGCAGCTCTTGGTGAGTTCGATTCGTTCGCGCACGCCCCGCCCGCCAATTGCTCAGTTCCGGGGACTGCACCTCGGTCCCTTGCTTGAACTCAATTCAGATGTTAGCCCCTCGGTTCCTGGGAAGAGGGGAAGGGGAGTGTTATGGCAGGCATTCGCAGAAAAGGTGTTTGGGTATCGGTAGTCTGTCGAGCCGCGCTCGTCACCGCTGTGTTCGGCTTCGGAACGACGGTGGCGTTCGCACAACTTCATGACAATCGAGATGGCCGCGACGTTCGCGACCCTGCATCCAGCACGAGCACCCGCGTGCAGGATCCCGGCGTCCGAACTGGCCCGCCCGGCGTGGGTGGTTCATTGGCCGGCATGGGCACCGACTATCAGAATTTCTTCACCGCCGCCCTTGCGCGGTTTCAGGAAGTTGATTCCGTGTCCGGGCAAGTGACAAACGAAGATGGGAAAGGACTGGGCCCTCGTTTTAACGCGACGAGTTGCAGCGGCTGCCACGCCTTCCCGGCAATCGGCGGCTCGAGCCCCGCAGTGAATCCCCAGATCGCGATGGCCGTAGCTGACGGCGCAACCAACAAGATCCCGCGCTTTATCACCGCTAACGGCCCGGTGCGCGAAGCCCGCTTCATTCGCAATCCGGACGGTTCCCCGGACGGAGGTGTTCACGATCTTTTCGTCGTAACCGGCCGGTCCGACGCTCCCACCTGCAACATCGCTCAGCCGGACTTCGAAACAGCGCTGGAACGTAACAACGTGATCTTCCGCATCCCGACTCCGGTGTTCGGCGCCGGCATGGTGGAAAGCATCACCGACTCGGCGATTCTCAAGAATGCCGCAAATTCCCACAAATCGGCGTTCGGCATTTCCGGCCTGGCGAACCGCAGCGGTAACGACGGCACAATCACGCGCTTCGGGTGGAAGGCGCAAAACAAATCGCTCGTGATGTTCGCGGGCGAGGCCTACAACGTGGAACAGGGCGTGACCAACGAGCTGTTTCCGAACGAGCGAGACGACACTCCCGGCTGCATGATCAACGCTCTGCCGGAAGACTCGACTGTGCTCACTCCGAACGGAAGTTCTGCTTCTACCGCTTCGGATTATTCCTCGGACCTGATCAACTTCGCGGCGTTCATGCGGCTTTCGGCGCCGCCCACTCCCGCTCCCGCAACCACGGTCACGCTGGTGGGGCAGCAAGTCTTCAGCCAGATCGGCTGCAACCTGTGCCATTCGCCGACGATCAACACCGGTAGCATGTTCTACGGCACCGGTTTATCCAACGTTCCCGTGAACGCCTATTCGGACTTCCTCGTCCACAACATGGGGACGGGGCTGGCCGACCAGGTGAGCCAGGGCCTGGCAAATGGGATGCAATTCCGTACGGCGCCGTTGTGGGGAGTTGGGCAGCGAATTTTCTTCCTCCACGACGGCCGGACGTCCGATCTGGTCCAGGCGATTGAAGCGCATCGCAGCCAGGGCTCGGAAGCGAACCAGGTGATCAACAACTTCAACCAACTCTCCGCAAGCCACGCGTCGGCTCTGCTGGCGTTCCTGCGCTCGCTATAGAGTTGTAACTCGGGATGCTTTAACTGCCCTGGCGGAGTTGGAGAAGAAGGCCGCGGAGAGAGCCCCCATGCGCTCCGCGGCCTTCTCTCTTTCGGCATCTGGTTTCTGGATCTACGTACCGCGCGTCCGGAAGTTCGTCTTGCGTGCCGGTTGTCGTTTGGCTGCGTCACCGGCGGGGACTCTGCTGCTGTGGAGCCTTCGGGAATTGGAACAAGAGTCCCGTTTCCACTTCCACCGGGTTGCCATCGACGATGTACGGCTTGAACTCCCATCGCGATAACGCATCCGTGACACTTTTGATTTGCTCCGGGTATCCGGAGATTGCGTGGATGTGTTCGATTTTCCCGTCCGCTCCGATGATCAGGCGCACCGGCACGCTCGCGTAACGAGGTCCGATAATCACGGGATCCACTTTGCGGACGATGTGGCCGGCATAGGCATCGTCCCGGATGCAGACGGGCCATCCTGCCTTTGGCGCAGTTGTTTGCGACGCGGTTGCCTGGCGACCCTCCGCTGAGAAGGATATTTTCTTTAACGACTGCGTAAGCCCGTCGATCGCTTCCTTGCTGCCAGAGGTAATCGAAAAGATCACCGTGTGGCAGCGGATCTCCGTAGCAAACACGGAGTGGTTCAATCCCGCGCCGCTGTAATCGAGGCGCGCAAAATGTAGCCCTCCGAGCTCTACCGAAGCAATCGCCCCGTGCGCGGAAAGGCTCGGATCGAGGTGCTGCTTCATTCCAGCAAGAAAATCCGTCGCGGTGCCCGCGAGGTCAGACACGAAAAAGTTGTCCTGCGCCGAGATCTGCATCGTCGCGATCATCTCGCCTTCGGGTTTCAGCGCAGCCAGCGAATAGTAGCCCGTGTCGGACGGCTCCGGCCCCTTCAAGTCCTCGCTCCAGCCGGCGGGCAGCGGATAGCGAAGCCCAAAATAGTCAGCCTGAAATACGCCGTTCTTCACCGTTGCATCCTCCGGCTCGGGATACGTTGTGGCTTCGTCGCTCTTTGCGGAGACGACGAGCAAGAGCACCCCCGCGGCCGCAAGAATCCGGCGAACGAGGGGAAAGAGAGTCATCATACGATCCTCTTGTAAAACTCGGCTGAATGCATCTCCGGGCGGGCTTATTTGAGTTTACGCGCCGTCTCCACCGATGCAAGCTCACAAGACATTTGAGTTTGCCAGGTGGCAACGCGAAGATGGCTCGAAACTGAGGCTTGGACCCGAACGGCGGCATGGCTCAGCGTGCGCCCCACACCGTAGAAATCGCGGAGCGCTCTTTCGCCATTTCCTCGATCGGCACAGGTCTCGGGCTCGACACCGAGCGCCACGATTAGCCTTGAGCGTCCCCCTCGTTCGCCCCTACACTGATTCAAGACATGGCTACGAGCGAGCGTCGCGCAAACGCAACAGCCGTCACAGTGAAAGCAACACGGAAGCAGCGACACGCGGCCAGGTCAGCGCTTGCGGCGGCCATCCTTGCAATGCTGGCAGCTTTTGGCGCATTCCTCAACGCCGCACCGCAACAACCACCGCACCAGCAATCGCAGCCGCAGCAAGCTCCTGAGCTCCAGCGTTTCGCTCTCGAGAGCGGTGTATCGATCGAACTTGGCCCCAACTGGAAATCGGCAGGCGCCGCCAGCGCGCCACCTCCGGGCGGGCTCGGCCCCTACGCCCCGCCATTCCATTTCAATCAAATCTTGTTTCTTTCGAACCAGCAGCGGTACACGGTACTGCAGCTTGCCACGTCCGACAATCCGCTCGTCGGCCACGACGCGTACTGGCTCGACACTCAGATGCATTCGATGAACGGTACGGGAATGAGTCTCCCCGATTATCTTTTCTTTCTCTTCCTGCCCCCGACGCACTCCTGCATGGACGACGTCCTCGCGAAGCTGACCGAAGCAAGCCGCGCTCCGAAGACCGACGGCAAGGAGTTTTCCCAATCCGAACTCCAGGTTTCCTACACCTGCACCTACTCGCCCACGCTCTCTGATTTCTATTCGCAGCAGCTCACCACCGGAATCACCTTTCGCCAGGCGCTCAACGGCCCGCGCGCCTACGGCGATTTCAAGAATCTGGATTTGCCGCCGATGGAGCAGGTGGATTTTTCGGGGATGACGTTCTTCGTCTTCGAGGCGCAATCACACGAACAGATTAGCGAGAAAGCGGTTCACTACTTCAATTTACCGGTCGAAATGCAAGGCTTGCATGCGGACTTTTTCTGGGCTGTCGGCGCTGCCAGCCCCTACCCGTTTGTCACAGACCCAGCGCGAAAAAACTCGCCCATTATTCATCTCGCCTACGCCGGCGCCGGGCCCAACAAACGCGCCGACTTCCTACGCATCCTGCAGCGCGTCCGCACGCAGTAGCGTCGCTCTTCGACGCCACCACCGACTGAGATTTCTCTTCGTTACTGCAGTTTCGCCCCCTCGACAAAATCATAATCCCCGGCAGGCGGTATCACGATTCCTGTCAACCGCTCGCGATGAACGCAAACATTATCGGGATACCACAAATTAATATAAGGCTCGTCCTCGGCCACAATCTTCTGGATCTCCCAGAGCAGCGCCTTGCGCTTCTCGCGGTCCATCTCCACGCGCGCCTGATCGAGCAGGGCATCGAGTTTCGGATTCCGGTAGTGCCCGCGATTTGACCCGTTCGGTGGAATTTTCTTCGAGCTGAAAACCGTTTCGAAAATATCAGGGTCGTTATTTCCGCCAACCCAGCGCTGCGTCGACAGTTGAAAACTCCCCCGCGTCAAATCCGCATAGAACGTCGCAAACTCAAGCGGCCTCAGTTCGATCTTGACTCCCACCCGTTTCCATTGATCCGCAATCGCTTCGCTGATCAGCCGTGACGACTCCTCCGTCGATGTCTTGAATTCGAGGTGAAACCGCACACCATCCGCTCCCCGCGGATATCCCGCCGCATCTAGCAGCCGCTCCGCTCGCGCCGGATCGAAATCGTATTGCGGCACATCCGGAGCGTACGCCCAGTGGTTCGGCGGCAGTAAACTCGACGCTGCCCGCGCCTGTCCGCGCAATAAATACTTGATCAGCGTCGCCCGGTCGGTCGCGTACGCAAGCGCCTGCCGAACCTCCCGATGCGCGAGAATCGGATCGTCGAGGTTGAATCCGATATACGCGATCGTGGTCCCCGGCTGTTCGTCGGCGATGATCCCTTGCTCCTTCGCGAGCGTCACCACCATGTCCGGGCTCAGCGAGTTGATCGCCACGTCCGCCGAACCTTTTCGCAGTTCGAGCGCCCGCACAATCGCATCCGGCACGATCCGGAATCGCACGCGCTCCACGTTGCCTCGTTCCGCTGCCGGCACACCGCGGTCTCCAAAGTATCCGGAATTCCTCTCGAGCACGATCTCCTGATCCGTGATCGCGCTCACAAATCGAAAAGGCCCCGTCCCCACCGGACGCTGCGACACTTCCGGCCCAGCTCCGCGTGGCACGATCCCCACGCCCGGCCGCGTCAGGTTCCACAGGAACGACGCATACGGTTCGCGCAGATGGAACACAATTGTCGAATCATCGGGCGCTTCGATTGACGTCACGGTTCGGAACGCCCCGCGCTTCGGAGTCTTCACCGTTCCGTCGAGGATGGAATCAAACGTGAATTTCACGTCTGCGGAAGTAAGCGTTCGGCCGTCATGAAACTTCACACCCTGCCGCAAATGAAACACGTATGTCAACGGATCCCGTGCTTCCCAGCGTTCCGCGAGGTCCGGAACAATATTCATTTGCGCGTCGTGTGCAAGCAGGGAATCGAAAATCAGGCTATCGAGGTGCTGAGATTGAGCGTCGGAGCCGATCCGCGGGTCGAGATTCGCGGGCATTGACTCGATAAGAAAATTCACCGTGCCGGGCTCTTTGGCATTGTGATTTGACGAGCAGCCGGCTGCCAGCAGCATGCACGCGATTGCAACTCGCCCCGCCAGCCTCATCCTAACGCGCCCGCCCGTGCACCAGTTTTCCGAGCACCGCCGCGTGCCGCGCACCGGTAGCCCCCGGCAAATTATTCACCCTCCCGTGATAGGCCTCATACGCAAGTATGGCAAACGCGAATGCTTCCTTCGCATCGGTGGGAATCCCGCGCTCACTCGCGGGCACAATATCGAACTCCGGCAACGCCGCCGCGAGTTGCGCCATCATCAGCGGATTCCGCGCGCCGCCGCCGGCTACAATCAATTCATCCACCCGCGCTCGCGGCAAAATAAATCTGCAGAACGCATCGGCAATCGAAAGGGAAGTAAACACGGTCACGGTGCGCACTAAATCTTCGGCATGCGCGCGCCTCGATTCTGCCCACGCCAGCAATTTCTCCGCGTACGCCTTTCCAAACTCTTCGCGCCCCGCTGTCTTCGGCGGCTTAGCGCGGAGATACGGTGCGCGCATCAGCCTTTCAAGCAGCGCCGGAATCGTCTTTCCTCGCAGAGCGATTTTCCCATCGCGGTCAAAACGCTGCCGGCCTCGCGTCAGGGATTCCACAATCGCGTCCACAATCATGTTTCCCGGTCCCGTATCGAACGCGAACACTTCATCCGGCCGCGCGCCCGCCGGAATCACCGTAACGTTTGCAATCCCGCCAATATTTAGCGCCACCCGCCCCAGCCGCGCATGGCGGTACAAAAGATAGTCAACGAACGGCACAAGCGGCGCCCCTTGCCCGCCGGCCGCCATGTCCGCCGGACGAAAATCTCCAATCGTCGTCACGCCAGTCCGCTCGGCGATCACGCTCGGCTCGCCAATCTGAAGCGTCGAAGCGATCCGCCACCCCCCGAGAAAACGCCTGCCAATACCTTGATGGAAAATCGTTTGCCCGTGCGACCCGACCAGCGACACCTGGCGCAGCGGCACCCGCCACTTCTTGCAAGCAGCAATCGCCGCCCGCGCAAATTCTTCTCCGAGTAAAAAGTTAAGCTGGCTGATGTCCGCAGTGGTCGTCGAAGCCCCATTCGCAAGCCGCAGGATTGCGTCGCGCACCGCAGCAGGGAATGGCGCGTGATGATGCGCTTCGAACTTCGCCGATATCCGAGGCGGCGCGCCCGAAATCCGCACGAGCGCCACGTCGATCCCGTCGGCGGACGTCCCCGACATCATCCCCAGCACTCGCATCGCTCGCGCCTGAGTTGTCATTTCAATTGTTTTTGCAATGCCGCCAGCAGATTCAGCGCCTCCAGCGGCGTCAACTTATTCAAATCCGCCTCCCGCAGCGATTCCAGCACACTCTCGTCAATCGCCGTAAAACTCACCTGCTCGGCTGCCACCGGCGCCGCTCCGGGCGAGAGTTGCTCTGTCAACTTGTCCTCGCTCTCTTCGTGCTTCCGCAAAATCTCGCGCGCCCGCCGGATCACTGCATTCGGCAACCCCGCCAGCCGCGCCACTTCGATTCCGTAACTTTTGTCCGCGCTCCCCGGCTCCACGCGCCGCAAAAACACGATCTCGCTTCCGGCTTCCTGCACGGAAACATGCACGTTCTTCACGCCCGCGAGCAACGTCTCAAGCTCCGTCAGCTCGTGGTAGTGCGTCGCAAAGAGCGTCTTCGGCCGCGCCCCCGCATGGAGCGCCTCGACGACAGCCCACGCGATCGATAATCCGTCAAACGTGGAAGTCCCGCGCCCCACTTCATCCAGCAGCACCAGGCTCGCCGATGTCGCCGTATTCAAAATCGCCGCCACCTCGCTCATCTCAACCAGAAATGTCGACCGCCCCCGCGCCAGATTGTCCGACGCGCCAATGCGCGTGAACACGCGATCCAGCACCGGCAATTTCGCCTGCGCCGCCGGCACGAACGACCCCATCTGCGCCAAAATCGAAATCAGCGCCGCTTGCCGAAGGTACGTCGACTTTCCGCCCATGTTCGGCCCGGTAATGATCAGCAAGAATTGCGATTCGTCGTCCAGATACAGGTCATTCGGCACAAATCGCTCGCCGCGCTCTTCGAGCAGCTTCTCAATCACGGGATGCCGCCCGCCCGCGATCAGCAGCGTGCCCCGCTTTGCCTTCGCGCCCGCTCCCGCATCGGTGAATTCCGGCCGGGAGTAATTCCGCGACGCCGCAATCCGCGCGAAATTCACCAGCACGTCCAGCTGCGCGATCGCAGCCGCCGTTCGCCGCAGCCGCGCCGCCTCCCGCGCGATCGTCTCGCGCATCTCGCCGTAGAGCCGCCGTTCGATTTCAAGGACGCGCTCTTCGGCCGAAAGGACCTTCCGCTCATATTCCTTCAATTCGCTCGACGTAAACCGCTCCGCGTTCACCAGCGTCTGCTTCCGCTCGTAATCGCCGGGCGCAAGATGCAGATTCGCTTTCGAAATCTCGATATAAAAACCGAACACCTGGTTGTAACGAATTTTGAGCGACGCAATTCCTGTGCGCTTGCGCTCGCGCTCTTCCATCGCCGCAATAATTTGCCTGCCCTGCTTCGTGATGTCGCGCAGTTCGTCGAGCTCCGCGTGGAAGCCGCGCCGGATCACTCCGGAATCGTTCGCCATGGCCGGCGGATCGTCCGAAATCCCGCGCGCGATCAAATCGCGGACGTCCGCCATCTCATCCATTTGCTCGCGTATTGCCGCCAGCCGCGACGCATCGTTTGCCCTAACGCCGTCGCTGGGAGTAGGGGCGCTCGTCGCTGCCCCCCCTTGTACGCGCTTCTCGAAGACAATCTGCGCTCGCACCGCCGGAATCTTCTCGAGCGAACCGCGCAGCGCCAGCAAATCGCGCGGCGTCACCACGCCCAACGTGACACGGCTCGTCAATCGCTCGAGATCTAAAATCCCCTCAAGTTCCTTGCGAATCTCCTCCCGCGCGATCGTCCTCGACTTCAGCTCGGCCACAGCCTCGAGCCGCTCCTCAATCTCCTCGATCAATATCTCCGGCCGAAGCACCCAGCTGCGAAGCAGACGCGCCCCCATGCCGGTCGCCGTCTCGTCAATCGCCGCAAGCAACGTAGCCCGCGAATCATCTCCCGCAGAAGCCTCGACCAGCTCCAGATTCCGCGCCGTCACCTGGTCCAGCACCATCGCGTCCTGCTGCTCGTAGTACTCAATCCGGTCGAGGTGCTCGAGTCCGGTCCCAGCCGGCCGCATCGACGGCACCACCGCCGCGTCCTCCGGCTTCCGCGCTCCAATCGCCGACGTCTCCCGCAAATAATGAACCAACGCTCCCGCCGCCGCAGTGGCTTGCGGATGCTCGTTCAATCCGAATCCTTCGAGCGCCACCACATGAAAGTGTTCCTGCAGTATTCGCGCCGCGTAGTTCGTCTCAAAAATCCAATCATCGAGCCGCGTCTCAACCGCCCCCAGCCCGTTCAATTCTGCGGCAGATGCACTCGAAGCAGGGAATAGCGAGACAGGCTGCGGCAGCAGTACCTCTCGCGGGCGCAAAATCCCCAGCTCATCGCGCAAACGCGCCTCCGCCTTGTCCCCTGCAAATTCGGTAGCGCGAAACTCACCGGTCGACAAATCCACAAATGCCAATCCAATCGCGCCAGCCGCAGCCCCACTTCCGCCGCGCGAGGAAGAACGCCCCCCAGCGCCCACCGCTGCGCTCGCCGCAGAACTCCGCGCTACCGCCGCCAGAAAATTATTCTCTTTCGGCTCTACCAGGCCCGCGCCGGTAGCGGTTCCCGGCGTTAACACGCGAATCACTTCGCGCCGCACAATTTTCTTCCCCGGCCCTGGCTCCTCCATCTGCTCGCAAATCGCCACCTTGTGCCCCGCGCGAATCAGCCGGGCGATGTAGTTTTCCGCGGCGTGATAGGGCACTCCGCACATCGGCACCGCATGCCCCTTTTCTTTGTTCCGCGCCGTCAGCGTAATCTGCAGGATCTTCGATGCCACCCTTGCGTCGTCGTAAAACAGCTCGTAGAAATCCCCCAGCCGGAAAAGCAGCAGCGCGGAAGGATGCTGCTTCTTCGCGGCGTGGTACTGCTGCATCAGTGGAGTCGTCGGCTCAGTCATCTTCGCGGCAATCTGTGCATGAAGTTGCGGTAGGGAAGCGATTATGCTGGCTCCCGCCCCCTCTGGCAACATCGTTCCCGCCTCACGGCCCTAGGCTATACTCAACCGTCATGCCCGCCCACCGCCACACGAATCGCGAAATCGAAGTCAAACTCCGCGTCCCCGACGTCGAAATCATCCTCTGCGAGCTCCGAAATCTGGGCGCCACCTGCAAAAGCCGTGTCCTCGAACGGAACACCCTTTACGACACGCCTGATTCCGCCTTCCGCAAGCGCGGCGCCCTTCTTCGTATCCGCATCGAAACACCCGCTCCTCGATCAGGGGAACCCGCCGCAGGGCAAGCCGGCCGCACGATCCTGACTTCCAAGGCCCCCGCGCGCCCCCGGTCCCCTAACGATCGGCGATACAAAGAAAAGCTCGAACGCGAACTCGTGGTTTCCAATTCTCCATCCCGATGGCACCAGATTTTCCGCGCTCTCGGCCTCCGTCCTGCCTTCCGCTACGAGAAATACCGCACCACCTTCCGCCTCCGGAGCCTTCCCAATCTCGCATTCGATCTCGACGAGACCCCCGCCGGAACGTTCCTCGAGCTCGAAGGCGCGCCGAAATTCATCGATCGCGCCGCTCGCGCCCTCGGCTTCGCTCCGCGAGACTACTACCGCGGTACCTATTGGGACGTTTACGCCGCCGATTGCCGCCGACGTGGCCGCACTCCGCGAAATATGGTCTTCGGCTAGTAAAAATCTCGCTAAACACGCACTCTTCGCTTGACAAAATTTCCGTATCCCTTTACTAGTCAATCCGGGGACAAGCGCACAAGCAATGCAAGAGCGTTCGTCTAATCTGGAACCCGGAAGTAGTCGCCTCGCGCGGCATCTCACCTGCGCCCGGCGTGCTTTTTTTTCCTTCCCGGCTGCATTCGATCGCTGCTCCCAGCCGATACGTGGGAGCAGGGAGGCGAGGCCCGGCCCGATTTAATCCGAGGGCGGCAGTTTCTGCCCGTGGCCGGATGCGTCGCCGGTCTCGGGCTTTTTTTTTGCTCGCAAGGGACTCACGAAAGTAGGGGCGGGTTTCAGACGCGTTGTTTGCGTCCCGAATGCATCAATGGGACCCGCCCGCGCAGCCCGAAGCGGCGCGCTGCCCATGCGTCTTAATTCACATCGGAGAAGGTTTCTCGGGCTCCTCGGCCATCCGTAAAGCTGTTCCGTCTCTTTTTGCAAGGAGTCACCATGCTTCACGCCACAGAAATTCTAGGCGCCGAAACCTACGACTCGGCCGGCAACTTCGTAGGTCGCGTCAAAGAAATGTTCATCGAGCCCGCCGACCAGCCCAATCGCGTCGCCCGCCTCCTCCTCGGCCGCGGGCAGTATCGCCCTATCGTCGCGCGTTACGACCAAATCGCCTCCGTTGCTCCGGGCCGGGTCCTCCTCACGACCGACGAGTCCGCCCTCGAGCTGTACCACCCCAACGAGGCGTGGCTCGCTGTCCGCAAGGATCTCCTCGATCAGCAAATTATCGACACCAACGGACGCAAAGTCGTCCGCGTGAACGACATCGATCTCTCCGAGCTGCGCACTAACGGAAACGTTGAAATGCGCATCACCCAGGTCGACGTCGGCGTAAAAGGCGCCATCCGTCGCCTCCTTCAGGGTCTTGTACCGCCCATGGCCATCCGCCGTCTGGAAGAGAGACTCCCGCCGCGTTCGATCCGCTGGGAATTCGTGAACCTGATCGAGCCCGACCCGCTGCGCCGCGTCAAGCTCCGCATGTCGAGCCAAAAACTCACCGAGCTGCACCCCGCCGACCTCGCCGAAATCATGGAGGAGCTCTCGCCCGCCGAACGTCAGGGCATCATCGACTCGCTGCCGGAGGACACCGCCGCCGAAGCCATCGCCGAGCTCGACAAGCGCCTCCAGACGCAAGTCGTCGAAAAACTCGATCCCGAAAAAGCCGCGGACATTCTTGAAGAGATGAGCCCCGACGAAGCCGCTGACCTGATTGCCAGCCTCCCGCCCGACACTTCCAAAGAAGTGATGCAAGAGATGGAAGGTGACGAGAAAACCGAAGTCGAGGCATTGATGCGTTATGACGAGAACACCGCCGGCGGCATGATGAACACCGAACTCGTCGTAGTCGGCGAAGATGCCACCCGCGGCGAAGTAGTCGATTACATCCGCTTCAACGAAATCATTCCCGACCAGCTCGACAACGTAGTGCTCATCAACCACTACGGCGCGCTCTCCGGCACAGTGCCGATTGCGCGTCTGGTGATAGCAGATTCCGAGCAGCGGATGGACGAACTTCGCTTCGAACCGATTCTCTCCGTGCGCACCGATACCGACGAAAAAGAAGTCTTCGAGCTGTTCGACAAGTACAATCTGCGCGGTCTAACGGTCGTCGACGCAGAGAACCGCCCAATTGGAGCAATCACGGTAGACGACATCGTAAGCCGAATGAACGCGAAGTTATAAGCGCGACGGCGAATTGAATTTTTCAGAACGGGGCTCGGCACGTCGAAGATCTCGGACGAGTTTACGGAACCGTGCCCGCTCGACCGGCGGCAACGTGCCGCCCATTGAGCTCCCTGTCACCCTGAAGGCATCCGTCCAGGATGCCTGAAGGATCTCAGCGATCAATGCAAGCATCACCAAAATGAACACCTGGCTCACAATCGAACGCACCTTCGCCGGCCTGAAGCAGCGCGGCAAGAAGTTGAACCGCCGCACGCGCTTCATGCGCAACCGCATCGCGCTGCTTCTCGCCGTCGTCGGCCCGGGCCTGATCACTTCGAACGTCGACAACGACGCGGGCGGCATCACCGTTTACACCACCGCCGGCGCGCAATTCGGCTACACGCTTCTCTGGTCGCTCATCCCCATGACCATCGCGCTCTACGTCTCTGAAGAAATGTGCGCTCGCATGGGCGTCGTCACAGGAAAAGGCCTTTCCGACCTTATCCGCGAGGAATTCGGCTTCCGCTCCACGTTCTTCGTCATGGCTGCGGCTCTGCTCGTCGATCTCGGCAATACGGTCGCCGAATTTGCCGGAGTCGCCGCCGCGATGCAGATCTTTGGAATTAGCAAGTATGTCGCCGTGCCAATCGCGGCGATCGCTGTCTGGCTGCTCGTCGTCCGCGGCAGCTATAGCCAGGTGGAAAAAATATTTCTCATCGCCTGCGCGTTCTACCTTTCCTACGTAATCTCGGCGGTGCTCGCGAAACCGGAGTGGCTACTCGCCGCCAAAGAAACCGTCGCGCCCACTCTCCACTTCAACGCCGAGTATCTCCTCATGCTCACCGCGCTCGTCGGTACCACGATCGCTCCCTGGCAGTTTTTCTATTTGCAAGCAGGCTTCGTCGAGAAAAAAGTTGGCCCGCGCCAGTACAAACACGCCCGACTCGATGTTCTCGTCGGCAGCATCTCTTGCATGGCCATCGTCTTCTTCATTATCGTTTGCTGCGCCGCCACTCTCCACGCCAACGGCCTCACCAACATCAGCGACGCAGCCCAGGCCGCCAAAGCTCTCGCGCCCGTAGCAGGGAAGTGGGCCGGAGCGCTCTTCGCCTTCGGCCTCCTCAACGCTTCTCTCTTCGCCGCCTCAATCTTGCCGCTCTCGACCGCGCACGTCATCTGCGAAGGCCTGGGATTCGAAGCGGGCATCGATCGCAAGTTGAAAGAGGCCCCCGCGTTCTACTCGCTCTACACGGCCCTCATCGTCGTCGGTGCTGGAATCATCCTCATTCCCAAAGCGCCGCTACTGAAGATTCTCGTCCTCTCCCAGGTGGCCAACGGCGTTTGGCTCCCGGTAGTCCTGATTTTTATCCTCCTACTGATTAACCGCCGCGACCTGATGGGCGAGCACGTCAACACCCTCAGCTTCAACGTAGTGGCCTGGACGATGAGCATCATCATGATCGCCCTCACAATCGTCCTCGTGTACGCCACAATCGTCCAGCCCAACTCCGCCGGCCTCTCTGGATCGCTACTCCACCCGTTCCACCATTAGCACTCGACCCTGTAGCGGCCACCTGCCCCAGTTCGTATTGGCCTGCGGGCTGAAGGATCTCACGGGTGGCGGTCAGACGCGCTCCGGGATTATCATCGGGTTGGCGTTGCAGCAAAGGGAGCCAAAATGGCCGCTCAATCGGCTTACTCGATCAACCTGAACACAAAATTCGCCCCGCTCGAACTTGTCGATCTCGATCCGCTCGTCAAAGCCTGCCAGGACAAGTGGTACAACCAAACCCTCTGCCAGGTGAACGACTGCGTCGTCCGCCTCGGCATCATGCAGGGCGAATTTCACTGGCATAAACACGACAACGAAGACGAATTTTTCTACGTAGTTGACGGCCGCTTCCTGATCGACCTCGAAGGCCGCACCATCGAGCTGATGCCGAAGCAAGGCTTCACAGTCCCGCGCGGGGTTGTCCACCGCACAAGAGCGCCCGAGAAGACGGTGATCTTGATGATCGAAGGCGCGGGAGTGGTCCCAACGGGCTCGTAGGCGAGGTTCGCGGTAGGCATTACCCGCGCTGCCGCCAGCCCCAGTTTTAATTTTTTACTTTCCGTTCTTCGCTTTTCCACAGCTTTACGTAGTTCTACGGATTCCCAGCACCCCAAGACTGCGCTACCTTTCACTGTTTTTCTATGTCACTCGACACAACACAATCGAACGCGGACCCAACCCGGCCACGAAATATACAGTCCAGTGCCGGCCGTACATTGCACCGCGCCATTTTTCTAATATACGGTACCGCGATTAGAATTTCGCGTAACCTGCTGAAAACATGGCTCCGCGACTCATTCTAATCTACGGTAAAAGGGGGGTCCAGAAATCCGCCTCATTCGCGCGCATACCCATTTCGCCCCAATCTTGCACCCCACCACCGCGTGTGCTACTTTCGCTCGCGGACACTCCTCGAGTGACTTCCCAGTGAAAACGAGCGAGCTTTGGAAGCCGGCCAACCGCGATGAAGCGGAGCTCCTCGAAAAACTCGACCATAAGCTCCTTCCGCATCACGTCGCTATCATCATGGATGGCAACGGCCGCTGGGCCGAACGCAGGCACCTGCCGCGCGTTGCAGGCCACCAGCGAGGGGTTAAAGCGGCTCGCGAGGTTATCGAGACCTGTGCGCGCCTGAAACTGCCTTGCCTTACTCTCTACGCGTTCTCCCGCGAGAACTGGAGCCGACCGCAAGCGGAAGTCGACTTTCTGATGCGCCTTCTGCGCGAATATCTGAAAAGGGAATTGCCCTCGATCCATAAAAATAACATTCGCCTGGTCGTCATCGGCCGCGGCGCCGACCTGCCCGACGGCGTACGCAAAGATCTCGACCACGCCATGCGCCTCACCGCGCGCAACACCGGGATGAATCTGGTGGTTGCACTCAATTACGGCGCCCGCGCCGAAATCGTCGACGCCTTCAATGCCATACTCGAACAGGCTCGCTCCAATGGCCAGTCGGAATACCGCGCCGACGAGGAAACGATTGCCTCGCATCTCTACACCGCTGGACTGCCAGACCCCGACCTCTTGATTCGCACCAGTGGCGAAATGCGCGTGAGTAATTTCCTGCTCTGGCAGATTGCCTACGCGGAAATTTACGTCACCGAGACACTCTGGCCCGATTTTTCCCGCACGAGCCTGATCGAAGCCCTGATTGATTACCAGAAACGCGAACGCCGCTACGGCGGCCTCGGCTCCCCGCGCACGGAACGCGTCCACGCCGCGCACGGCAAACGCTCGTCGGCGGCCCGGGGCTGACGCCGAATGCTCCGACGCATCGTCACCGCTCTCGTCCTCATCCCGATTGTCGTCGCGCTCGTCTGGTGGGGACCTGGCTGGGTGCTCGCGGCCGTAGCCGCTCTGGTGGCAATTCTCGCTCTCGTCGAATTTTTCGACCTCGGCGAACGCGTCGGCATGCGCCCGTTCAGGAAGTGGACCACCGTCTGCACCGCCGGCGTGTTCTACGCCCAATATTCGCAAGGGCTGGTTGAAACACACTCTTTCGCCTCAGGTTATTCCATCGTGCGGAATGCGGCAGGCGGAATCCTGTCGATCGATGCCGTGTTGCTGGTTTTTGTGTTTGGCGCCGCGGGAATCGGGCTCGCCACGCGCTGGCCGCTTCACGAAGTCTTGCCCGCCATCGCGATCAGCTCGGCCGGCCTGTTGTTCGTCGTACTGCCGTTCAGCTATCTCGTGCGCTTGAATGAGATCACGATTGTCGGGCGCGAACTCGTACTCTTCACCCTGTGCCTCGTGTGGGCCGGCGACATCCTCGCCTACTTCGTGGGCAAAGGACTCGGACGGGTGCCGATGGCCCCGGCGCTAAGCCCCAAGAAAACATGGGAAGGCGCGCTCGGCAATATACTGGCTTCGCTCCTGGTCGGCGTTTTCTGCGCGAAGTGGCTCCATATGGAAGCGCTCGAGATGCTCGTGATCGCAGGCCTTGCGAACATCGCCGGGCAAATGGGCGACCTGATCGAATCGGCGTACAAGCGCGGCGCCGCCGTAAAGGATTCGAGTAACTTGCTTCCCGGCCACGGGGGAGTGCTCGACCGCATCGACAGCTTGATCCTCGCAAGCCCGGTCGTATGGGCGGTGTACCAATGGCTGGCAAAATAACGAACGAAGAATCACTGGGAAAATTTAAGTCGCTGGTTCGCGTACGAACTCGACCATCGGAGCGCTCTTGGCAGGGAATTGCTGACTTAGCGGCGAGGAGTGGTGGTCGTCGGCAACTTCGGAGCCGGCGAGTTCGACGCGCGCTTGCGCTCGGAGGGATCCCAATCTTCAGGCGGAAATGCAATCCGCCAGAAGAGCGGCGACGGCTCGGAAAATTCGATTCCGACCTCCATCTTGCCGGCATCCTTCTGGCCGATGAAAGAAACGGTGCAGGGAAGCTCTTCGGCTGTCTTCGGATTCACGATCGCGATCTGCTGCGCGCGAGCCACTCGATTCGTCATCTTAATCATGCAGCCGTTCGCGTTCACCGCCACCGTGTAGGTTTCTTCTTCGAAGTTCTGCGTGCCGGTCTTCCCGCGCACGATTACGGGCATCGCAATCTGAACACGCTGCGTACGGCGTCGCTCCGAGCCGCTGCTTTCGCTGGCTCCCGATGCAGAGCTTTTAATCTCAGCCATCAAGCATCTCCCAATTCTGGCGAGGGGAACGTCGCGGAAACTCCAATTGGCGCGGCGAACACGTCCTACCCCCAATTAGAGTTTACACCTGCCGCCAGTCCCGGCCGCGCGCGATATCAAGGTATGGCGTACCAACCGTCAACACGGCGCCGGACTGGCGCTAACGAGCCAGGAGGAGCAGCCCAGCCAGATACCGTGCACCTGGATGCCGTTTGCCTCGTCGCGAATTGTCACGAACCTGTCCTTCGACGTTCGCAATATCCGCGAATCCTCTATAAAATTGCTTACACATGAAACGCATCTCAATTCTGGGTTCGACCGGCTCAATTGGCAGGCAGTGCCTGAGTGTCGTTGATTCGCTTCCCGGCCGGTTTGAAGTGGTCGCCATCGCAGCCGGATCCAACGTGCCTCTCGCCGCCGAGCAAGTGGCGCGCCAGCATCCAAAGGTCGTTTCGGTGGGCACGGAAGCGGGAGCGCGCGACCTGCGCGACGCGCTGAAAAGTCTTCGCGGGGCAGCGCCGCCCGAGATTCTATTCGGCGCCGAGGGAATCGAGCGCGTCGCGACCCACCCGGACGCGGAAATCGTGGTTTCCGCTGCAGTAGGCGTCGTAGGGCTGCCTGCCACGTATAAGGCGATCGAGTGCGGCAAGCACATCGCACTCGCAAACAAAGAGGTGATGGTTGCCGCCGGAGAAGTGGTGATGGCTGCTGTGAACCGGTACGGCGTAGCGCTATTGCCGGTCGACAGCGAACATAACGCGATCCATCAGTGCCTGCGCGCCGGTGAACGTCGCGAAGTGAAGCGGCTCGTCCTCACCGCGTCCGGCGGGCCATTTCGCAAGACTCCCGTATCGCACCTCGCCAAAGTGACGCCCAAGCAGGCGCTCGCTCATCCTAATTGGAAGATGGGTCAGCGAATCACGATTGATTCCGCCACCTTGATGAATAAAGGCTTCGAGGTGATCGAGGCGCGTTGGCTATTCGGAATGACGCTGGACAAAATCCAGGTCGTGATCCACCCGCAATCCACGATTCACTCGATGGTGGAATTTGTCGATGGTTCAATCCTGGCACAACTCGGCCCAACCGATATGCGCATGCCAATCCAATATGCGCTAACCTATCCGGAGCGGCTTCCGTCGAACGGATGCGCCCTAGATTGGTCTACATTCCGCAAGCTCGACTTCGAGGACGTTCCGGCGCGCAAGTTCCCGTGCCTTTCCCTCGCGAAGGAGGCGCTACGGCAGGGAGGCCCTCTGCCGTGCGCTTTGAATGCGGCGGACGAGATCGCCGTCGCAGCGTTTCTGGAGCGGAAGCTGCCGTTTCTCGGGATCGCTGCAGTGATCGAGCGGGTGCTTGAACGCATGCCGCGAGCGGCGATGGACGAGATTGAAGACGTGCTCGCCGCGGACCTAGAAGCGCGGCGACTCGCTCGCGAAGAAGTAGTTCGACACAAGAAACGATGCTGAGTTTTTAGGACGTATGGTCACGCGACTCTGCCGGAATGCTGATTCGCATGCTTACCGACGACGCTGTACAATTGTACTGAGGCAATTATGGTGAACTTGCAGAACGGACTTATAGCGCTGGTTTCAGTCAGCGTTGTGCTCGGAATCATGATCTTCGTGCACGAATGGGGGCATTTTATTGCCGCCAAGCTGGCTGGCGTTCGCGTGGAAGTTTTCTCGTTTGGGTTCGGCACGCGGCTTTTCGGAGTGAAGCGCGGCGACACGGACTATCGGCTGAGCGCGCTCCCTTTCGGCGGCTATGTTCGCATGGCAGGCGATAATCCGATGGAAGAGCGCACTGGCGCACCGGATGAGTTCCTCTCCAAGCCGCGATGGGTGCGCGTCCTGATTGCTATTGCCGGACCTGCGATGAATATCTTGCTCGCTTTCCTGATCTTCTGGGGAATTTTTTGGATGGTCGGCGTGCCCGAGCCGCAATATTTGCAGCAGGCGCCTGTCGTGGCCGCCGTCCCGCAAACTCCGCCAATCAGCAGCGGGATTCAGCCGGGCGACCGAATCGTGGCCGTGAACGGCGTCAAGACGCCCAGCTGGGACAAAGTATTCGATCGACTCGGAAAGGCCAAGCCGGGAAGTTCAGCATTCATTACGGTGTCTCGCAACAACTCTGAACAAGCGGTGACCGTGGTGGTGCCATCTCTAAAATCCGACGCGTCCAACGTGCTGGGCTATCCGGCAATGGCTCCCGTGGCAGACGAAATCGCCATCGGCTTTCCGGCTGAAAAGGCCGGATTGAAGCCCGGCGACACAATCACATCGATCAATGGCAAGACCGTCGTCACTTGGCCGCAGCTCGTCGAGGTCGTCCGCGCTTCAGACGGCCGTCCGATCCCTTTTGTGATCCGGCGTGATGGCCAGGATATTCCCCTCGAAATCACGCCGACGCATGGACTGGGCAGCGACGGCGAGTCCGTGTGGCAGATTGGCGTCTCGCCCCGCACGAATGACGATTACCATCGTCCGGGTTTCTCCGCTTCAGTCAAGGACGCTGGCCTAGCTACCGTCGGTGGGATGCGCCAGATCTTCGATGTTCTTGCTGGCCTGTTCACCGGAAAAGTTTCAATTCGCCAGCTGCAAAGTGTCGTTGGCATTGCGCGCGAATCAGGACGCGCCGCTAAAGGCGGTCCGATGCGGCTAATCGAATTCATGGCTATCATCAGCCTCAACCTTGGACTGCTCAACCTGCTTCCGATTCCAATCCTCGATGGCGGCCACGTGCTTCTGCTCGCAATCGAAGGCTCGTTGCGCCGCGATTTAAGCATCACGGTGAAAGAACGGTTCGTCCAGGTGGGCCTCGTCTTTCTTCTGGGGATCTTCGGGTTCGTAATGTACAGCGACATCCTGAAGCTTATTCAACACCATTAGCAGACTGCGGATTCGGTTGGCTCGGCGGCCCTGGTGAAACTCCGGTCGTCGAGACGCCCGCATTACGACGCGCCGTGGGACGCTGGCAGCGATTTGCCCGCCCCTCAGGACTTTGCTACATTGGACATGCGATGCCATCCATAATCCGCGAAGTCGGTGAGACTTTCTCGACGCTTTGCAAAGGCTTCAGCATCACGCTCCGCACCATGTTCCGCAAGACGACGACCGAGCGCTATCCGGAAGTTCCCGCCAGCGTCGCTGCGCGCTACCGCGGCATTCACGTCCTGCAACGTGATGAAAACGGCTTCGAGAAATGTGTTGGCTGTTTTCTGTGTGCCGCCGCGTGTCCCGCAAACTGCATCTACATCGAAGCCGCCGAAAACACCGAAGTCAATCGCATTTCCGCCGGCGAGCGATATGCCCGCGTGTACAACATCGACTACTCGCGTTGTATCTTCTGCGGATATTGCGTCGACGCCTGCCCCACTGACGCCATAACGCACGGACACGACATCGAACTCGCTCCTTACGATATCAACGCCCTCATCTACCGCAAGGAACAACTTCTGGAGCCCTGGCCCCCCGCCCAGCTGCGACCCCCCTCCTAAATCCCACGACTCCCGTATCGCAGGGGTCACTCGCGTGACGCGTGATGCGATGGAGTTATCATGTGCGTTCTCACCGACAGCCTCCGGCGCAACGGCATGCATGCTTCAGCCCATCGGTACCGATACACTCTGCACGCCTCGTTCCTCATCTTCTTTTCCTCCATGACCCGAGTTTTGCCTCCGGGCAGACAGATCGATACCGACACCTCAGCCACCGGCCCAGCCATGGCCCCGGTTCTGGTCGAATCCCCCGGTAACCAGAAGTAATTCGCTTCGCATGTGTGGTTAGACTATCCCTCTAAGCAAATGACCCGCACCGAGCAATCCTTCCCCTCAGCGCGACACGCCACAGCCAACCTCGCCCGACGCAAGAAAGCTCCACAAAAGGGGACAAATTCCTCAAGACGTTCCACCATAAATCCAGGAATACCCCCCGATCGACACACAATTACCGGTATCAGTTCTGAGAAGATCCTCTGCGACACTACAAACCATCAGTAATTAAGTCTTCGCCAACACGACATCAAGCCGCTTCAACGCCGCAACTCTAAATCGTCCCGCTAATGAATAGCGTATGTTACGACAGGTGGGAATGCGAGGAACGGAAGTGCGCCTTGCAAAGGTGGAGGGTGACTGCATCGCCCTCCGGCTCCGGCATTCGCAGCACGATCCAATTCGGGACCTGGTGTGGAACCGATGGGCGGCGCGTGGAGGGTTAATTGCCGAAAGTTGACGGCAGCACGATTGAAGGCAGAGAGAGCGGAGTGCTACTACATCGAGAAGCAATCAGATTCATACTGCGCGCGCGTTTGAACGGTGTGGAAGGGAAATGGCACACTGCCGGATCAGTCCGCGCGGGGGGCCATTCTTGTAGTTATCTCTCACGGGAATTAATCGTTCGTGAAGATCATAGATGGCATAGGGACGACGAGTTCCACACTTGTAGAGCGGACTGCATGCAGGCGCCGGTTTTTTGCGCTTCGGCATCCGGATCGCAAAGCATTACTTGGACAGAATCGCCGCGCCTTGAATATTGTCCTCCCGCCAGCCTACCAACTCAGTCCGCCTATATCGGACCTCGGTTACGGCCGTTACGACTGGTTGATCATTCTCGTCATTCGAATCGCGAGTGTACTCGGCAGATCGCGATCTCAATGATGCACCATGAGAAGCGAATGGACGACGATGTGTCCGTGTCCTCCGTTGGCGATTTGAGGCAACCTGGCCTAACTTTCCGAACTGAACCATCCAACGGGCGAGCCGTGCTTGGATTTCAGCTTCAACCCACTCCGCCAGCGCGTCGCGTATTTCTTTTCGGAGATTGGAAATCGCATTCAGGCGACTGAGCTCGAAGGACTCCAATGAGCTGTCGGAAGACGTGCAAAAGTATTTCAGGGGCAGTGGTGCGGGCCCCCTAAATGAACCTCCAACATATTTCGAATCCCCGGCCACCTGAGGCATGAACGATTTAAGATAACCGACTAGTTATTACATTATAGAGTACGGACATAGCAGTACCGCAGCGTTCAATCCCGTACTGCCGAATCGTGTAGTAACACCAGGTCTGACCAGAAACCTCGAATACTTGCGCGGTCGACGGTCAACCGTTTTGGAGACTCCACATGCCGCAGAAACGAGTTGATAGCTTCTCAGGAAGGTCGCCTTCGACAGCCCCCATATCGGTCGAGGTCCGCCGCCGAGCCAAGCGTGCGTACATGCGACGCTGGCGATCCGATAAGACACGTCACGAGCGCGAGCGCGCCCTGCGTCTGGCGCGATATCAAAAGAAGAAGCGACGGCAAGGGTGCGAGAAGAGGCAAAAAATGCTGAGCGACACTGCCGGTCAGCCGGTCTGCGCAATCTGTGGCAGCCGACGTCCCGTGCGACAAGTCGCTCGCTTGCGAGTCTGCGAATTTGCGCCGAGCGGCTACCAAGAAGTGCTGATTCCATATTGTGGAGAATGCTGACTCACGTAGGACCTCGTAGTGGAAAACACAGATCAGCAAACGGAGCCTGATGCGCGATAAGAACTACAACACGGGCGTGCGAGGAGTGCTGCTCGATTCTGGGCATTACGTGAAGATGGGTTCCGCCATCTGGCTCTATTCCTGGTTGGTTCTTCGACAAACCCATCAATCGGGCTCGATCGGCTGGGTTCTGGGGGGAGCGCCCGTCAGCTATAGGGAGATTGAGGAAGAGACCGGTTTCAATCGGCGCACGCTCGAAGGTTGGTTCAGAAAACTACGCCGCGGCGGCTATATCGAGACGACAGCCGCGTCAGGCGGTGTCGTGATACGCATCATGAAGGCGAAGAAATTTACACAGACTCCCCGCAGATCTGCGTGGAGTCCACGCGAATCCGCGGGGGCGTCCACGCAGATCTGCGTACCAATTGGACTCCAAAACCCGTCGACTGAACAAGTTCCGGACAGGATGGGTAGTTCATCTGTAGCAAGAATAAAAGACAGAACCATAACATCTACAATTCACAGGCATTTCCACAAAGAATTCCACAGTCAGCGACAAAGGCGCCTGCAACGCTCTTCCGGTTTAGAAGAAACACCAAAAACGAATTCAACCGATTGCATCACGGATGAAGAAATCGAAGACCGCCCGTACGCCGAAGAGCAAAGTTTCTCCTACGAGGTGCGCGACTTACAACGTCTCCTCCGCCGGGAACGTCAAGAAGCGGTGCAACGCGAGCTGAGAGTCGGCACTGGCCCGGAGGTAAGACGCTGATGAGTCTTTTCAAGAGCATGCGACGAGAGGTTGGCCACGGAGGAATCGTGACTCCCGGGTGGCGGTTGGCCTGGTACGAGCCGCCGCGCCGCCTTGGAATCTACTATCCGGTTCCAATTAATTGGGTGATTCGCACGTTTCGGGAGATCAGGTATCGCCTGGGACTGGCCATTCACGCGCCGGGAATTGAGCGCGCACAGGTGTTTGAAATGCAGCGCGCCCATCGCGAAAGAGAACGCCTCGCGGAAGAATATTCGCAGGGCTACATGTCGGGTTGGCGCGAATGCTTTCAGGCGTGTCTCGAGGTTGTCGAAAACGAAATCGGGAACGCGGCTGAATGGCACGACGTCGGCGCGTGGCTGTCAAGTGACACAAAGCCTCGGCAAGAAAATTGATCGCGTGACCAATCGCAATCGACCCGATGTGCCGGGTGGAGTTCTTGGCGTTCGAGCGTCGTAACCGGAGGCAATAATGAAGGCGAGCGAGATTTTCGATGTTTGCCAGGGGCGTTACCGCAACTTGCGGGAATGGCTCGCTGAGTCGGCCGGGGAAATCCGAGCGCTAGATATGGAGTCACCCTTAGCCGGTTATCAGTGGAGGCCGGCGCGCGGCCGGGCATCCGAGTATGTTGCGGACTACGAGCGAATCGGGCGCCAAGCTCTGCGACGGCCTGAGTGGAAGGGAAGGCTGAAACTCTTCGAGACTTATTACCTTCAAAGCGTGGAATACCGGCGCGCGATCTCGCTGGTGGGCGTCGCGGAAGGGACGTTCGATTACTGGATGGCGGAAGTGAAACGTGCCGTTGGACGTGAGCTCTCGCGAACCGGGTTGTTTCCTCCATCGCGGTATTTTCGGACGGGGGATTGGAGCGCCGCAAGCTTCGTCGCTTCTGCGGCTCACCAGACGGCTGCGGACTACTTCTGACGGTCGCGCTTTACGAAATAGTCTCGAATCAACGGAAAGCCAAACGTAAACGGCAGGTACAGCAAATTCTTGAGGAAGTTCGACCGCTGTTCGAACCGATCATGTTCGACGTCGGCTTCGGACTGTTTCTGGCTGACGACGGCTGTAATGAATTTCAGGAAGTCAATTCCGCATTTCTCGCATTTGCCCCCTTCGCGCTGCTGATGTTTGCAGGCAGGGCATTCGTAGCGCATGGTGTGGTGGCAACGCTGGCAGAAGCGAGCGACTTCGCGCACGTCGGAGCCGCACTTCGGGCATTTAACCGTGGGCCAGCGTGTATTCGTGGCCAGGTCAGCTGGTTCGACGGGTTGACGCCCGCCCGCCCCGGCTTTGCCTGCCACAAGTGGGGCAGATCCGGGCTTCCCCGCAGTTGGACCGCTCATGCTTGAATTCTAACGGGAAGAAGAGAAAGACGCGGGTCCGCTAACGCCGCTTGCGCCTCAACGATAACACTGGCCGCGAGTACAGGGGGCGGAGGACAGCGCCGCGATCGGGGTGAATGTCGTTATTCGCGCGCGGCTACCGGAACGAGGGAAACCGGAATCGACGCGCACCATTGGATGAGGACCTCGTTTGGGCACCGATTCCATAGCCACACCGGCGGCTTGGATCGGCCGGGCGCGGTGCGTTTGCTTTCTGTGAGCGAAACTCCGGCGGTGGCGGTGCAAGAAGGCGCACAACGTGGCCGAGCCGTTCCTGTTTGTACGGTTTTGTCATGCAGACGATCGCACCGAGGGAATGCGCATTCGCGTAGTCGCTCGGATACCCGGAATTCGTCGTCAGCACTACAGGAATGTGTTTCAGCCGCGGAGTCGCTTTTACGTGCGCGCACAGATCGTAACCCGGCAAGCCCTCGCCCTCGACTTCAGCGATCACCAACGCAGGTGTCAACATGTTGAGCACTTCACGCGCATCCAAGCAATCGCCGACCGCCATCACCTCATACCCTTCCGTCGCTAAGTAGGCTTTCAGCGAATCTCGGACCATTTCAACGGCGTCGACAACCAGAACGAGCGGCCGTTTCGTGCTTGCTTCCCCTCGCTCGGGAAGTCGCGCCGGCGCGTTGACGATCTTCCGCCCACAGGAATCTACGATGTCCTCACCAATGCCCTCGCCGAGCGCGATTGCAACGGAATAGCGCCCATCCTCCATTCCGAATGAGCGGACAACTCGTCCCGGCTGTTCAGCGTGAAGATCGGTTGGCGCGCTGCTGTACGGGAAAATGACCGCGACCTCCATACCCTGGCTGTAGTTCGGGCTCGAGGATACAAACAAAATTCCGGATCGCGAAACGTCAATCGTTGTCGAGACTTCGTCAACCACTGCGTCCGTGACGTTGATACCTCGCACCCGCACGGGGGCAGAAATCAACGCGCGGCGGCGCCGCCGGCGATCAGCGGGCTGCGCGGAACCTGGACCATCTGACGCACCTTGCGCGCGGGAATTCTCCTTCGCGCTGATCGGTCTCGACTCGTCCGACAGCGAGGCGACATCGGTTTCCCCGCTGCGCTCGCCATCGAGACGCGATGCCTCCACAATATCATTCAAGCAGTATTCTTCCTGGTTCGATTGCGGCTGACAAAAATTGCTAGCATCGTTCATTGCTTGGAAGACCCTCTTCCGATATGCCCTGCCAGGACTAAAGATAGCCGCTGGGATGGACGCGAGCATTAGAGGGAAAGTCACATTCGCGCAGTACGTGGGTGGCAGACCTCGATAGTACTCGGGTACGGCCAGGTAACCTTCTGTAAATAAAATAGATATGCGTGAAAGGGTGCGTCGTCAGCGGCGCAATTCACAAACTCGGAGCGGCGCGGGATCCGTAATTCTACGGAGCTGCAGCTTCCTTGTCTCGAAGCAAAACCACGTCCGAAACCACATGCTGTTGCAACACGCCCAGTTTCTTGCCGTCGAGCGACCAATGGAATGCGCTAATTCCGTCTGCCGTAAAATTCGTTATCTGACGTCCGCTCGATCCGTCGAGCGGCTGCTGCCATAGGTTGTCAACGCCGTTCTCGCGAACCGGGTAGACTACGGCTTTCCCGCCCGGCGTGAACTCGGCATGGCCGGAAATCCGTTGATCGGGATTCAAGATCTTCGTCGCGGGGCTCGCGCCCGAATCAAGGCTAAGCAGAACGACTTTCGTCTGATGCGCCGTCTCTGTGCCCGTGGGTTCGACGTGAATTGAAAACGCGAGAAGTTTTCCATCCGGCGAAATGGACAATTCCGTCGTATCCAGCTCAGCCTCGGCAATGTTTGTGCCGGGAACCACTTCCGATTTACCGCCATCAATCGATGCGCGCTTGATCTCATGGCTAAACCAGTCGCGGAAGTACACCCACTTGCCGTCGGGCGAGCAGATCGGTTCGCGAATATTCCGCTCGTCGGAAATCTGCTTCGGATCGGATCCGTCGGCGTCGACGCGCCAGATATTCGAGAACGGGCTCCCGCGATATCCTGCCCACGTGAAGACGATGTATTTCCCGTTGGCGCACGACGCCGGCAACCCCAAAACAGTATTTTGCTCGCTCAGCAGTGTGGAAGAACCCGTGCCATCCGCTGCAATTCGGATCAGTTTCCCGTCATCGCCCGCGTAGAGCTTTCCATCCGGTGTCCAGTTGAACCCATAGAGATCGCGCTCTTGCGTTAGAGCTAAATCAGGCGAGGGAACAGCCGTTCCGCCGGAAGCAGGGAACAGATAGAAGCTTTGCGTGTGCCTCACCTGGACAGCCGACAGAGTTTTTCCGTCCGCGGACAGACGAAGCGCCTCGTAGCTGTTCGTGTCTTGCGTCACCGGCCGTATCGCTCCGCCCGAAGCGGGGATGAAGCCGATTTGGAGACGAAGGAAGCCCGACCCGCGCGTCTCGCCCGTCTCAATCAGGCCATGTCCGTTCGGCATCCAGAGAACTTCTTCCAGCGAAGAGTCCGCAAATGACGCAAACGTTGTCCGCTCGCCTGTTGCCGCGTCAAACCGATCCAGGCGCGAGAGCGCACTCCCCACCTGCAAAATAAATCCTTCAATCGAATTCCCATCGGGCGCCCAGGCGGGAGAAAAAGGCTGCTCTGCAACCGGTCCGGCCAGCAGCATTTTCTCGCTGCTTCCATCCGGCTGTGCTGTCCACAAACTGAACTTACCCGCTTCCGGATGACCGGTGCGAACGAAGGCGATCCGCTTCGCATCCGGCGAAAATGTGACTGGGCTATCGACTTCGTGAATGCTGATTTGAGGCGTACCGCCCAGGATAGGTGCGCGGTAGAGGTCGGATGATTCTGCCGCCGCGCTCTCCTGCTTTAGAAAATAGATGTAATTCCCGTCTGGCGAAAAAATCGCCCCCCAATAATGCGCATCCGAGGGTGGAATAATCTGCGTATCGCTGTCCGTCGGAAGATGGCGCAGCCACAGGCTTTCTTTTCCTTTGTCCGAAACGATGCTTAGCACATATTTGGCGTCCGGCGATATCGCAGCGCCGATGGAATTACCGGTTTTGGTGATTTGCGTGATCGCAAAATTCTGGAAAGGCGTCGGAGCTAAACGCCGGAACATCGAATAAATTCCGTACGCCGTGCCGATCGCCAACAGCAACACGATTACCGCTGAGATGATGAGTTTCCCCCGGTGCGCTCGTGCCGCCTCCACCACCGTAGAACTTCCGGACTCCGTCGTACGGCGTGCGGCCCCGCCCGCTTGTGAAATCGACCGTGCGCCCGTGCGCGACGCCGATCCGCTTTCCGCTTCTGCCGTGTCTGCGGATCGAGCGTCGGTTCGCGAATCTTCTGCGGCCGAATCCTTTTGCGATCGAACGGAACCTGAGCGGCCCGATTCCATGGCGCGCTTCAGTCGTTGCAGATCGGCGCGCATGTCGCCAGCCGTGTGATACCGCAGTTTCGGGTCCTTCTCGAGCGCCTTCTCAATAATTTCCTCGAGCTTGGGCGGCACATCCGGGTTAATCCGCGAAAGGGGAGCCGGCTCGCGTTCTAGAATCTGATTGAAAATCACGCCCGGCGTATTGCCGGGGAACGCCTGCCGACCGGCTGCCATTTCGTAAAGCACCAGGCCAAATGAAAATAGATCGCTCCGCGCGTCGAGCTTCTCTCCCCGCACCTGTTCGGGCGACATGTACGCCACGGTGCCGAGCGACGTGCCGGGGCTTGTGAGATTTGGGTCGGTTTCAAGCAGCCCCGCGCCGGCGGTCACCGTCAACGACTCGCCGATCTTTCGCGGCATCGCAATCTGCTTCGCCAGCCCGAAATCGAGAATTTTCGCTTGGCCTCGATCGGTCACAAGGATATTCGCGGGCTTGATGTCCCGGTGAATGATGCCCAGCGAGTGCGCCGCGTCAAGCGCGTCCGCCACTTCGATGCCTACGTCTAGCACTGCTTCTATCCGCAGCGGACCGCTTGAGATTTTGTTCTTCAGCGTCAGCCCTTGCAGCAATTCCATCGCGATAAACGGAGTGCCGCCGTCCTCGTCGATGTCGTAAATCGTGCAGATGTTCGGGTGATTGAGCGCTGATGCGGCCTGCGCTTCGCGCTGGAAACGTTCGAGCGACGTGGCGTCCGCCGCCACGTCCGCCGGCAGAAATTTCAGCGCCACTTGCCGCCGAAGCTTCGTGTCCTCGGCCTTGTAAACCACACCCATCCCCCCGCCGCCCACCCGATCCAGGATGCGGTAGTGCGTGACGATTCTTCCAATAAAGGGGTCTGCGTCAGCCATCCGTCTCGATCACCTTGCGAAACGCTCCGGCGGCCCAATCGGGCGCAGACATCAAGCAACTTCCAAATATTTTTCGCACGAACTGCATGGTAGTGGACGCACCCACGATAGTCAACGCACGGCAAAAGCGAGGGTTTCAGAACAATTGGCTGGTCCGGCCTGATCGCGGGCGGTTGCTCTCATCTATTCGCTTCGGCGGCTGCGCGAAGTTGGTGTTTCGACCCTGATTTTTAATCTACTGTACCGCGATTAGAACTGCCCCGAACCCCTGTCGTTGCAACAAAAGTGACGGTTCTAATCTACGGTAAACGGGGCTCCCGCAGATCGCTTTGTGTCAATCAGCGGAAACGATCCTGTACGATGCGCGCGTACCGGCGGCTGATCGGCAATTTCGTACCGCCGGCGTCTCGCCGGCTCATTTGACTCGAGCGTAGGGAGTTGCGAAAGCTTTTAGTACGCCTGGAAATTTGTTACGCGCGACTGGCAATCGCGGTGGGCTTGATGACGAGCTCGGAGAACCGCTCCATCTCTTCCATTTGCGGGCTGAACTGCAGCAGCAGCAAATCCACGCCGGCGCGCTCGAACTCGCCGATGCGATCGGCCACCTGTTGCGGCGTGCCGACCAGGCCCGAGCGCAGGCCGCGGTTAGAAACTGAATAATCTTCGAGTGAAACGCGCTGCTCGAGCTGCGTTCCCGCGAGCCACTGTTCGTAGTTCTTGTATCCAGCGGCATTCTGCTTCACGTCGGTGATGCGCTCCACTTCCTTCTTCGCTTCCGCTTCCGTTTCGCGCACCACGGCGTATGCTGCGACGCCATATTTCATCGGACCGAGGCCTTTCTTCTCGCGGCGCTCCGCCATGTCGCGCAATTTCGGAGCGATTCGCTCGGGCGGGTCGCCGTGCGTGACGTAGGCGTCGCACTTCTGCGCGATCAGTTCCTTCGCCGCTTCGGATTCACCGCCCGCGTAAATCACGGGCCGCGGCTTCGACACCGGCTTCGGCTGCAGCACGAGATCGTCCACCGAATAATATTTGCCGCTGTAAGAAAAATGGTCTTTCTTCCAGGCGGCGTCCACCACATCGAGCCATTCGGAAGTTCGCGCGTAGCGATCGTCGTGCTGATCGAATTTAACACCGTACTTTTTTGCTTCCTCCGCCCACCACGACGAAACCACGTTCAACGAAACGCGGCCGTTGCTGATGTTGTCGATGTTGGCCGCTTGCTTCGCGAGCAGAGCAGGGAGGTGAAAGGTGGGCCGCACGGCAACCATCAGTTCGAGCGATCCGGTAACGGCCGCGAGCGCCGCGGCCGTGGACCATGCATCGAGCGAGGGCGCATCCACGCCCTTGATGTCGTTCAAATTCAGCTCGGCGATCAGCGTGAGATCGAAGCCGATTTTTTCGCTGCGGCGCGCCAGACGCGAAACGTAGTCCCAGCTTGGCTCCATCTGCTCGTTTTCGACATTGCGCAGCCAGCCGCCGAAGACCGGCATCCAGTATCCGTAGCGCATTCGCGCGCCTCCCATTGCAAACTTTTGCTTCCTGCTGACCACGCGGATTGCTCGTGGTTAACTACGTAAAAGAACCGTGGCGCGGGCGTTGACAAGCATTTGCAGTTTTTGCCGCCTGATGCTGGGGGCGCAGGCAGGATTGCCTGTGCTACTGGGTCAGCGCGCCTCCTGCACGAGGTAGTCAACGAGCCGTTCGAACGGATTGAAGCCGACGACGCGCGGTCCATCGGAAACGAAATTCGATAGCGCATTGATATCGTAGTAGTAGAGCTGGCCATCCCGGTCGTCGATGATGTATTCCACGCCTCCCACTTCCACTTTCGCCGCACTAAAAATCCGCTCTACCGCTGCGATCACGTCATCCGGCGGCCGGTAACCCTCCACACGCAACCCCGTCTTCGGCCCTTCCACCACACACGCCGTTTCGATCTTCGCGCCATCGGTCGTTTTGCAAATGTCCATTGGGCACAGATCAAACGTATCGCCCGCCGTGAACACTTTAATTCCATAGAGATACTTGTAGCCGAGCGTTTCCACCCGTGTGATGTGTCCGCCGCGCGCGGGAATAAATTCCTGCACGATTCCGGTCGAATCGAGCCCGAACTCGAGCTTGTTGTTGCGTACGGCATTCTCAATCTGTTCCGGCGAGTCGAAACGCACAATCCCCACGCCGCTTCCCCCAATATTGGGCTTCACGACGATTGGAAACCGCATCCCTTTCGTCGCGTCCGCAGCCTGGCTCGGATGATTGATCACCACCGAACGCGGATACGGCAGGCCGAGCGTTTGCAACAGTGAAAGCTGCAATGCTTTCGAGGTCTCGTTGCGAAAACCTTCGCTGCCATTCACGACGCGAATTCCCATCCGCTCCAGATGCGCCAGGTAACTAAGCGTGTAGAAAATTGCGTGCGCGTTTCCGCGCGTCCAGGCCGAGGGGCTCATGCGATTAAAAACCAGGCCGAATTGTTGGTTGCCGTTTGGCAGCAGGTCGAAATGGTGCCGGGCGGCGTCAAGCCGAACGTACGGAACGCCGCGGCGATCCAGTTCCGCGAACACCGGCTCAAACCAGCGCGGGTGCTCGTAATAAATTCCGATCGGACGCTTCGAATTCACCGCCAAGCTAACCTCCGAAAGCCGCTCTAGCCCGCACAGTCACCTTCGAGAACCTCTTCCACGCAAGACACCAGTCACTACGTTAGCGCATTTCGTCATTGCAGCCAAAAACGCGATGAAGTGGAAGCAGCTGGATGCCACACCGGAATTCGCGACGCAAAGGCGCCCCCGGTCTGCCAGCTAAACACGCTATACCCTTTGATGCAGCCCGCGTGAAACCGTTTCGATTGTTTTTCGCGTGGCGCGGCCCCTGATTGTCACCGGAAAATGATGCGCATCCCGCTAAAGTCAAACGTCACCGAGTAAGGGTTCAGAAAATCGCCGCCGTACATTCCTGCCAGGTGAAATCCAAAGTCGTCTTCCCACGGAAACGGCCCGTCGTAAAGTCCCGCGACGTTTTGCTGCCTCATCGCACCGACGGAAAACAACGCCGCCGTGTACGGAATTACCTTCACTTGACCTCCTCCGCCCCGGCCTTCGCCCGCCAATGCTTCATTCAGCTTAATTCCTGACTGCTTGATCGTAGAGTCCGCCAGCTTGATCCCCGCGCCTGCCAGCCCGCTGTCAACGAAGAAAAGCGACGGCGGCAAGGTATCAACCTGTCCCCACGTAAGAATGAAGTGGTCTCCCGCCATCCACATCGGAACCACGTAGCCTTTTCCATCGTCTGCAGCTTCGAACCGTTTTACGTTATTGGCCGTCTTCTTGCGCAGAATTAATTCGCCGGCTCGAAAGTCAATCGTCGAAAGAAACTGGTACAGCACGTTCGTTCCGATGCAGCCGTCGATCTGCTGTACACCCAGGCTGCCCGACAGTGAGCGCAACGGCAGCATGCCCACCGGCACATTCTTAATCGTCCACGAACCGAGTGTGACTGAATCGACTCTTCCGTTCTGAACTTCCGCGTTTTGCCCCCCGCTGAAGCTTCCTTGCACCGCACCCATCGGCTTCACTTTCAGTTCGCGCGCAAATTCCGTATCGAGCAGCAGTTCGGAGCTTCCCGTATCGATGAAGAAGATCGCTTCCGCCCCCCCGTTTACGCGCACCCGCACCAGCGGCAGCGGGTCGGACTTCACGAATGGGAGCCTCGTGCTTTCGCCCGCCCCTTTTTCAAATTTGTAAGGGTCATCGTCGCGAAAGCTCTCGAGTTTGGCGGCATTAAGCGTCGAATAGTTCTTCAGCTTGCCGGCGTCCTGCGGACCAAGACCGGAGATCTCCTTTCCGGCGTGAAAGAAATCGTTGCGGCGATAGAACGTCTCGGCCAGCATCACTTTCGCATCCACATCGCTGTGCTTTAGGTCGAGCGCTTTTCGGAGCCACGCTTCGGCGTCATCGAGTTTGTTCGAGAGCAGCGCGATGTATCCGAGCTGCAGCGCCGCCGAAAAACTCTTCGGGTCGCGCTCGGCGACCTGTGCATATATCTTCTGCGCCTCTGCGAACCTTCCTGCCTGAAACAAGCTATCCGCCGGTGCGAGATCTGCGGGTGTCGTCTTCGCTTTGCTTTTGGTGTGGGCCGTCGCGTGCATCGCGCTAATGCCGGCAACGGCGACGATCAGGAAAGCACTAGCACGCTTCAGGAACTGCAACCTTTTCTCCTTGGGTAGTTCTCGGCTGGGAGCCTGACGCAATCGTCGCGATCTTCCAGCCCGCATGCCCTTAACCGATGCGCCGGCCCCAGACAAACTATCTAAGCGCGACGAGCGCATATAACGCAACCAAAATCCAAGCGTTCGCGCGAGTGGACAGGATCTCAAGAGCCTGCGGCGCTAAAGACAAGATGTGTTTGCCGTCCGGGTCAATCGCTGTCGAAAGGGGCGAATCCTTCTCGTAGCGCGCAAACAGGGCGCCCAGGAATCATCAGAATCTCCTCGATCTCGAGTGCTGCGCCATTTGAGCCTGCCGCTTTCATTGCCCTCCGGATTTCCCCATGAAGTTGGCCTGGTCTTCTTTCATCTTTTTCAAACCTTCCAGCGGCAAATAAACCATGTGGCCCGCGTTGTAGGTCGTAAACATAATATTGTCACGATACTTCTGCGGCAGGTTCAGGTGGTCCACCGTGTAGTTCGCGGCGAAGTAAGGAGTTGCCAAATCGTAGTAGCCCTCCATCACCAATATCTTCAGATACGGGTTCTTCACGATTGCCTGGCGCATTGCCGACGCGGTGTCGGGATATCCGCCGATCGCCGTTCCCCAATCCCATTTGTCGAACCCCACGTCCTGCGCGAACGTGTAATACGGCATGTCCGTCTTGTAGCCAAGCTCCGTGCGCAAGTAATTATTGAAAACCGAAGTGAACGGCGGCAGCGTCGAGGAGCCGGTTGGATCGTAGAAGGGAGTGTCGAGCAAGCCGTTGGGATCAGGTCCCGTGAAGCGCCCGTCGAGACGTCCTACACGGACTTTTTGGTCGATGAGCAGGTAGTGCGTAAACTTGGCGACGTCAATCCGCAGGTTGGCCTGATCGATCACATCTTTGCTTAATCCGGTAAAGCGAGACATCTGCTCGATCACCTTTTGCCGCTCGTCCGGCGCCAGCGCGTCACCCTTCGCGAGCGCTTGCGCGTATTCTCCCGACGCCCACTTTTCCGCTTCCTCCCGCGTGCGATTCACGTCCTGCGCCAGATCGGCCGGCAGTTTGTGGTGATACGCCGCAATCATTGTGAACGTGGGAATCAGGAAGATGAACGGCTCGTCATTCGTCTTGTTGTCGATCAGAGTTTGAAAATTCAAGACGGTCGAAAGCAGCGTGATCCCGTTGAATGAAATGCCGCGGTCGGCGAGATATCCCGAGACTCCCGCGGCGCGCGTGGTCCCATAGCTTTCGCCCAGCAAAAATAGAGGCGAACTCCAACGCTCGTTGCGGGTGATGTACAGTCGGATGAATTCGCTGAACGCCTCGATGTCGCCTTTCACTCCCCAGAATTTCTTGAACGTTTCGGAATCGGCCGCGCGGCTGAATCCCGTTCCAATCGCGTCCACCATCACCAAATCGCTTTTGTCCAGGAGAGTGTAGGGATTGTCTTCCACGCGGTAGGGACCAGGTGGCAGGAATCCATCGGGCTGAAGCACCACTTTGCGCGGTCCCAGGGCTCCCATGTGCAGCCAAATGGACGCGGAGCCCGGTCCGCCGTTGAATGCAAATGTCAGCGGACGCTTGGCAGCATCCTCGCCGTCGAGCGAATAGGCGACAAAGAACATTTCCGCTTCGATCTTCCCGTCCGGTCGTTTGATGGGGAGACGCCCGGCCGCCGCCGTGTACTTCAGCGCCTTCCCAGTCACGGCGATCTGGTGATGCGTTACGACCGGCGGAACTTCGGCCATGTCGAAATGCAGTTCTTTTTCTTTTTCGCCCGAGCCCTCCCTCGTCGGTTTCTGCTCTTGGGAGGGCGGCGGTTCGGGAGTGGTCGTAGCGTTCTCCGGCGGCTTCTTCTCGGCTGCCTTTGCCGCCGTTTGCTCCGCTTTTTTGCTTTCGGCCTGTTTCTTATCCGTTGCTGTTTGGCCAAACACCTCGCCGGACATCACGAGCGAAAATACTACCACCGCAAGAAAAAGACGCATTCCGATCCTCCGTTAGGTTTGCCGGTGTTGGATGGTCAATCAGTCCACCGGGCGCCATTATATTCTCGACGTCAACCGAGCCCAGTTTTTCGACGATCCAGCGGCGAAAACGATTGCTTGAAATGAAGGGCCCTTTCTCCGAACCTCGTTTGCCGTACGCGCATACAATCTGCCAAGCCACAAACATTCAAGATTGCGAACGCGCATGCGCCGGCTGCAGATTTGGTTTCAAACGCTTGCCGCAACCGCCCCTTCGAGAGAGAATGGCGCCGCCGTCACTCGGCAGTAATAGTCGTACTCTATCTGAGGGGGAGGATAGCCGTGGCCGATAGTCAATTTTCTGAACAGAAAAGTACCCTGGTGATTCGCGTGCCGTTGTCCGAAGAGGGCTACGCATCGATCTATTTCTCGAACAACGAAGGACGACCGATGAACGCCCGCGAGTGGTGGCACTTGAAGCAGGTGGTTGAACTCGCCAGCCGCGCGTTCCTGCCGCCCGAGGAAAAGGCGCAAGCAGCGGCGGCCGGCGCGTAGTAAGGCGCGCGCGGCGGCGGGTTTTGGGACCACGCAATTCGGGTTTCGTAAACCGCGATGCGGGTTCCGTAGCACAGGCTTGAGCGTCTGAGGCTGGAGGTTGCTCGCGACGCGATGGTGCTACGAATTTCTGCGGGCGGCGCGGAACCAGGTATAGGCGCGGTAGCGGTGACGCCAATGACTACCCAAATGCGAGCGATTGCTTGGGGCGGCTCCGGCGAGTCACAGGAACGCCAGTAGGCGGCGGCTAAACTGAAGCCGGTGCTACTGTGCGTGATTGCTGCGGGTGGGCCGTCAATCCGACGAAGGGCGTCCTACTTATCGGCGGCGGTGTGCGCGCGGATTTGGTTACTGGGCGGCTGAGTCGTGCAGCAGGACGGCGTCGGATTCGGTGCGGGCGCGCAGGACGCCCAGGGTTTTGCCGTCCGGTGAGAAATGAATTCGCAGGATCCTGCCGTCGGTAAAGCTCGTGATCTGGCGTCCCGGTGAGCCATCGAGTGGCTGCAGCCACAGATTTTCCGTTCCATTCTCCATAATCGCGTACACCAGCGATTTTCCACCGGGCGTGAATCGCGGTGGGCCGGAAATGTTGGGCTCGACGTCGATCATCCGAACGGGTCCCGCTTCCGGGCCCAAAGCCACAATTGCGAATCGAATATCGACGAGGCGTACCGGCACTGCCTTGCCTACCGAGAACACCAGAAATTTGCCATCCACAGAGATATCTGGTTCTCCGCCGGAATCTTCTAAGCCAGAAATCTTCGTTCCCGCGACTAGTTCACTCGTACCGCCGTCTGAGGGAACCCGAAAGATTCCACTGGCCTCGGGTTCCTGGAAGTAGATCCACTTTCCATCGGGAGAACAGACATGCAGGGCGTCAAACTTTCCATTGGTGATTTGTTTTGGATTCGAACCCTCCGCGTCCACACGCCACAGGCTTTGGACATTGTGGCTCTCGCCATGTCCGGACCATGCGAAAGCAGCGAAGCTCCCGCGACCGCAAGCTGCCACCTGGGAAATTTTGGCGCGCGGGTCGCTTGCCAGTTGGCTATTGCTTCCGCCGTCGATGGCACTGCGAAATAAGCTGGTCCAGCGGCTGATGTACAACTCCGTATCGCTCGCCCAGGCGAAATCGTAGATTTCAGTTTGCTGGGCGAGAACCTGCCGGGAAGAAGCCTCTGCGTAATCTGTTGCCGCTAGTAATTGGAGCGCAGGCTCATTCTTCTGCTGCACAGTCGTGAGGGTCTTTCGATCGGAGGAGAGCGTCAGAGTTGCGTAATTGTTTGTGTCGTTCGTGATGGCCCGGAGTCTTGAGGTAGCGAGCGACACATACCCGATCTGCGTTGTTCGGAAACCGGAGGTTTTGCTTCGATAGAGAACAAGCAGCCCTCGCGCGTCCGGGGCTGAGGCGACGTCAATGAGGTCATCTTCCAGCGTAACGAGCGAGTGCTCCTCGCCCGACGCAACCTCAAACGATACGATGGAGCTTTGCGCCGCCCCCGATTGCATCGAAACGATCCCGAAGATTTGTTTCCCGTCCCATGACCAGGCCACAGCTGCAGGCACGGCGGAATACGGGCCGCGGGCGATTACTTTCTCGTTCGACCCATCCGGATTGGTTGCGATCACGAGGTATTTGTCAAGCTCCGGGTCGTTTGCACGTACAAACGCGATGCGATCGCCGCCCGGAGAAAAAGTGGGAGGCGAATCCACGTCCTTCGCGAGCATCTGCGGCATGCCGCCCAATACCGGCATGCGAAAAAGATCGACCTCATTGTTTTTGGCCGTCTTGGTGAAATAGATGTAACTGCCGTCGGGCGAGAAGGCGAGCCCCGTATAGAAAGCCACAGCGGGCGGGACGATCTGCGTGTCGCTGTTCGTTTGAATGTGACGGAGCCACAGGCTCGATTTCCCTTTGTCGCTTACCACGCTGAGCAGATATTTTCCGTCGGGCGAAATGGCCGCGAGCGTCGATTTTCCACCCGTCGTGAGTTGCGTGATTGTGAAATTTTCGAACGGCGTGACGCCACGGTTGCGCACCAGAGCGTAGATTCCGTACGCCGCCGCAGCGATCAGCGCTAGGACGAGAAGCGCGACCGCCGCGAGCTTCCCCTTGTTCTGGCGCGCCGCTTCGATCACCACCGAGCTGCTGCTGCGGTCCGCGTGTTGCGAAGCATGGGCTTCCACCGGTGGCGCGGTCCGCGCGGAACCCCACCCCACGGCCGA
>JBARFX010000052.1:0-2849 GCA_049797655.1 Candidatus Acidiferrales bacterium
GCCTCCGTGAATGGTGATGAAAAAGAGCATCGGCAGAACGCTTGCTCATATAGACGTCACTGCCAACACTTCAGTTCGCATTCACGAAGAGTTTTTCAACAGCCACAGGATTTATCAACATCTATCCGAATTCTGCCCGGGAGTGACCGAGGACTACTTCCGAGTGGCCGACAACTCGCCCAGAACCTAATCTTTACACTTCCCAGAACCCCGTTTGCGAAGGTATCGTAGACGGATTCGCGATCCTCTCGGAAGGAGCATGGGATGCATTTTCAAAGACGCCAACTGCTTCGAACTCTGTCATTTGCTTTCGGGTCGAGCTTCATCTTGAGCCGAAACCAACTCGGGATAGCCGCGCAGACAACCACGCAGCCAAAGGTCTCTCCTCCCCCTGCAGGAGCCGCTGTTCGCGATGGGATCGCTGGAGGAACGGAAATGGAAAAAGTGGCCGGAATCGGAGGATTCTTCTTTCGAGCCAAAGATCCGAAAACGCTGGGGCTTTGGTACCAACAACACCTCGGAATCTCGGTCATACCAACGAGCTCCGAGGACTCCCCTTGGCAGCAAGAGGCCGGACCCACCGCTTTCGCTCCATTTAAGGAGACGAGCGACTATTTCGGGGATCCCCAGAAGGTCTGGATGCTGAACTTTCGAGTCCGGGACCTCGACAAAATGGCGGCCCAGCTGCAAGCTGCGGGAATTGAGGTGAAGATTTACCCGGCCGATCCCACCGGCAAGTTCGCCCGCGTGCACGACCCTGAGGGAAATCCGATCGAATTGTGGCAGCCTGCAAAGCCAGCCGCTTCACGCTAGGTTGCAAAGCAGTCTAGGACTGTTTCTGGATTTCTTCTAGGTTACGGGCAACCCTTCCGTAATCAGGTAAGGTAAGGTTTGCCGACCGCTTGCTCAGAAACTCTTGTCTCCCTTCCCACAATGGCGATAGTAGGATCCTGACATTAATGGCTGCCCGCATATACGATATTGGGCACATTCTGCCCCTTTAGCACTAGTGGCCCATAGCTATACGCGCTTCCGCCTGCGAGGCTGTTGGCGTTGGCATTTGACTGCGGTGCATAGCGGAAAGCGGCGGCGGAGCGAGTCGAATCGGGTAGCGAGCTGCCATTCCTTTCCTATCCTTCTTGGTTATTGTCTCTGGAGTTTCTCAACGGGGAGACGCGTCCATGAGCTTTCTAACGAGGGCCACGGTGGCTGCTTTCTTCGTGTTCGCACTGCTTTCCGCGGCGCGAGCGCAGGCACCGGTCCAGACGTCGACCCAGGCGACAGCACTTCCGCCGGACTTTTATTCTGTTCGCGAGCCCGCCGCTGCGGGAGATGCGCAGGCGCAGTTCGCTCTCGGGAACCATTATTTTAGCGGCGTCGGCGTTCCTCAAGACTACGGTCAGGCGCTCCTCTGGTTTTCGAAGTCCGCGAACCAGGGCTTTGCTCCGGCTCAAAATCAACTAGGCTACATGTATCAACATAAGTTTGGCGTGCCGCGGGATTACAAGCGAGCCGTAGCCTACTATCGTTCCGCGGCGAAGCAGGGCTATGCTCTGGGGCAATATAATGTGGGCGGCATGTTCGAGGATGGTCTCGGCGTCAAGCGTGATTACAAACACGCCTTTGATTGGTACCGCAAAGCGGCGGACCAAAATCTGCCGCAAGCGGAAAAGCAAGTCGGCTACTTTTACCAGTGCGGATATGGAGTGAAGCAGGATTATGTGCAAGCGCATGCCTGGTATCTCCGCGCGGCGGGACACGGCAACACCGACGCCGAAAACCAGTTAGGCTTCTTCGCTGAAGAAGGATGGGGCCAGCCGAAGAATTACTCCGAGGCTCTTTCCTGGTTTTACAAAGCCGCGGAACATGGCAGCAACGACGCCGAGGAAAACATCGGCTATATGTTTCAAAATGGCCTCGGCGTGCAAACCGATTATGCCAAGGCCATGTTTTGGTTCGTCGAAGCTGCCGCGCACGGCAACAGCAACGCAGAAAATCAGCTCGGCTGGATGTATCAATTCGGCCAAGGTGTGCAGCCCGACGACGCCAGGGCCGTGACTTGGTACCGCATGTCTGCCGATCTGGGCAACCGGCGCGGCGCCATCAATCTCGACGCTTTCAAGAATGTGCTGGAGATTCGCGGCCCGGGAAATTGGGACGCCGCCAACACCACCGTCATCGATGCTGCCATTGCCCGCGCTCAGCGCTGGGCCAATATCCAGGATCTTCAGCGCCGCATTGCCGGATTGGAGGGCGATGCTCAAGACCAGGACGATCTTGCCGACCAGCTCGAGCACACCGGCAAAGGCAAGAACGACGCCATTACCAAGATTTTCAATGCCATGGGCAGCGTCCCCGCCGTCAAGTACCATGCCGAGGCGGCAAAGTATCGCGCCGAAGCGGCGCGCCTGCGCGAAGAACTGGCTCAACTCGAAAACCAACCCCAACCGACTGCCAGCGTTCCTACTCCCTAACGTCTTTCCCGCTCGCGTGCCGGAACGCGGTTTCGTATTTTCCCGATACTGCGGGTCAAACGATTTACGAGTCCTTCCCGTATGACGGGCCACTCGGAAGTAACCCACTCAATTTCTGAGCAGGCGCACTTTTTCAAATAACTGTTGAGAACATCTCTAACGAAGTCGGCTCCGTCAAGAGCGTTTTGTTCTAGCTTTTGCTTTTCCCGCGCACACCCGTTTGTCTGCGCAGCAGCGCTTCGCTGATGGCTCGCGCGATTTCTACTTCCTTCTGCTCCACGTTCACCCGACTAGCTCGGCCCATTCCCTTCATCGTCTCGGTGTTGCCCACCAGACATCTCTTCGGTCCTTGCTGACCATGATGAGTTCTTCGAA
>JBARFX010000053.1:0-52801 GCA_049797655.1 Candidatus Acidiferrales bacterium
AGCAAGATGATTGGATTTGTGCCTACTAGGGATTCAGCGAAAGCGAGAGCGTTTTACGAGGGCAAACTTGGGTTTCAATTTGTAAGTGATGATCAGTTTGCGCTCGTGATGAACGCCGGCGGGACGATGATTCGTGTCGCCAAGGCTCAAGATTTCACTCCGGCCCCGTATACCGTACTCGGCTGGGAAGTGCGAGACATCGATGCCGTCGTGAAATGGCTCACCGGACGCGGCGTCGTGTTCGAGAAATACCCGTTCGTTCAGGATCAGGACCTGGGTATTTGGACCGCACCCTCCGGCGACAAGGTCGCGTGGTTCAAGGATCCGGACGGAAACGTGCTTTCGATTAGCTGGCACCAATAGGAGGAACACAAAGACGAGTTCCTACCTCTGCAAACTTTCGAGCGCGCGCTGGAAGGATCAGCTACAGTTGTTGTGCTTCGATTCGTATCGCGCTGCAGCTACAATTGAGGCGCACCGGTTGGGGCGTGGTCCAATTGGTAGGACACCTCACTGTTAATGAGGACGGTGTTGGTTCGAGTCCAACCGCCCCAGCCAAATTTCCGGTTGGAATTTTCGCTCGGCATTTGAGCTAGTCTCTGATCGTGGGAAAACCAGCTTCGGTCCAGCCGCGCCAGCCGCCGTCCATCGAGATCACGTTGCGGTAGCCCATTTTTTGCAAGTTGTCCGCCGCGAGAGCCGAGCGGTAACCGCCGCCGCAGTAGAGGACGAGCGTGGCTTCCTTGTCAGGGATGGCCTTTTCGATGTCGCGCTCGATCACGCCTTTTCCGAGATGCACCGCATTCGGAATGTGGCCGCGGGCCCATTCGTTGTCTTCGCGCGTATCGACCAGAATCATTTTTTCTCCGGCGTCGAGCTTCTTTTTGATATCGCGGAAGTCTTCTTCCTTGATGCGCGTCTTCGCTTCTTTCACGAGCCTTAGAAAACCTTCGGGATGATCCGCCATTCTTCACCTCTCGGTTCGATTACGATTCAATATGCAAAATTTATCACACGGTGCGCTGCAATGCAGCAGGGCTAACAGCGAAAGCAACGCCAGGCACAGGCGCCCGGGGATTCTTCGCTTCGCTCAGAATGGCAGACGAAGAATGGATCGCGGAGCGGCGAGTCTGTGCGTCGGCGAGCAGGGCGCCCAGCGCTGTTGCCGAGTCACTTCATGTCGCGCCAGTTCGGGCCCACTTTGGTTTCCGCGACAATCGGCACGCTGAGCTCGTGCACGCCTTCCATCACTTCCTTCACAAGTTTCTGGAGGCGCGGGATTTCTTTCTCGGGCCCTTCGAATAGGAGCTCGTCGTGGACCTGTAGAATCATATGGGATTTGAATCCGTCCTCAAGCCGTTTGTGGAGCTCGATCATCGCGACCTTGATCAAATCGGCGGCGGCTCCCTGCATCGGCGTGTTCATGGCGGTGCGCTCGGCGAAATTGCGCAGGTTCGGCTGGGGCGAATTGATCTCCGGAATTTCGCGGATGCGGCCGAAAAGCGTTTTCGTGTGGCCCGCCTTGCGCGTCTCGGAGATCTGGCGATCCAGATATTCCTTTACGCCGTGATAGCGCTCGAAATAGGCGGCGATGAACTTCGCAGCCTCTTTCGTATCGATGTCGAGCTGCTGTGCGAGGCCGAACGCCGAAAGTCCGTAAATTACTCCGAAATTGATTACCTTCGCCACGCGCCGATGCTCGCGCGTCTGCGCAAAAGGCGCCACGTCGAACACTTCCTGTGCTGTCCGCGAGTGGATATCTTCGCCGCGGCGAAACGCTTCCATCAAAATCGGATCCTTCGAGAGGTGCGCGAGGATCCGCAATTCGATCTGCGAGTAATCGGCCGAGAGCAGCAAATTTCCGGGTGATGCGATGAACGCGGCGCGTATCTCGCGCCCCAACTCCGACCGCACCGGAATATTCTGCAGGTTTGGGTTCGACGAGCTCAGCCGCCCCGTCGCCGTCCCCGTTTGGTTGAAACGCGTGTGCAGCCGGCCGGACAGCGGATGAATCAGCCGCGGCAGCACGTCCGCGTAGGTGGATTTCAACTTTGTGAGCTCGCGATATTGCAGTACTTTCTTCGGCAGTTCGTGGACGAGCGCGAGTTCGTCGAGCACATCCACCGCTGTCGAACGCGCTTTGCCGCGAGCCTTGCGTGGCGGTTGCAAGTTCAGGCGATCGAAAAGCACTTCGGCCAACTGCTGCGGCGAGTTGATCTTGAATTCGAATCCGGCAAGCTCGTAAATACTTTTCTCGAGGGCTCCGATTTCCTCCTGCATCTTCGCGGAGATGCGGTCGAGTTCCTTCGGATCGACGCGAACACCCACCGCTTCCATCCGGGCGAGCACTGGCGCGAGCGGCAGATCAATTTTCTCGTAGAGATGAAGCAGCCCTTGCTTGTCCACTTCGGAGCGGAGAATCGGCGCGAGGCGCATCAGAAAATCGGCCCGTTCGCCCGGGGCGCCGGAAAGCGTGAAATTCAAATGACGCAAGACCACTTCTGCGAATGCGTGATTGGCCGTGGTGGGCCTCAGCAGGTAGGAATACAGCATCGTCGCGTGGCGAATTCCGGCCACAGCATTGCTGTCCGCCGGCGATTCCGGTGCGGCGAGCAGGTGGAAAAGCTTCGGATCGTGGACAATCTTCGGCCGCTTCGGATCGGCGAGCCAGTTCTTCATTGCATTGAGCGCCTTGTTCTGCACATCGTTCGCAACCATGCGAGCCACGCCATGCTTGCTTGAAACCTCGACTTCAAGCACCCGCGTGCCGAAGCCCTCGTCGTCGGGCTCCTCGGCATCGAGCTTCAGCCAGATGGCTGTCTCGTGCCCGCGCGGAATCGCGCCAAGAAATTTCTCGAGCGCGAGATGTGATTCAAACGTCGCGTAATCCGTCTTGCGTTCGTCGCCCACCGGGGCAAATTCGCGAAGCAGCGACGTAAACCCCAGCTCGCCGAAAAGCTCGCGCAGCGCATTCAGATCCGGCTGCGGCATTTTCAGATTGTCGAGAACGAGTGGCACCGGCGCGTCTGTAGGAATCGTCGCCAGTTGTTTGCTGAGCTTCACGAACTCGCCGCACTTCTCGAGAGCTTCGCGATAGTTCGACCGTTTCACTTCGCCCGCGTGCTTCACCGCTTCTTCCGCGCTGCCATACTGCTGAATCAACTGCCGCGCGCCCACTTCGCCGATCCCGGCCTTGCGCCGCTCACCGGGCGCCGGTTTGTCATTCGGATTGCGCGCGCCGGGAATGTTGTCGATCGAGTCGCCCATGAGCGCCATCACGTCGGCCACCTGGCTCGGCGGCACGCCCATCAGCTCTTCCACTTTCTTTGCGTCGATCAGCAGATCGCCTTTTGCGGGATTGAGCATCAGCACGCGTCCGCCGACGAACTGCATCAGGTCCTTGTCACTTGTGACGATGTAGACGTCGAGGTCTTCCTTTTCCGCCTGCTTTGCGAGCGCGCCGATCACGTCGTCCGCTTCGTAGCCGGGATATTGCAGCATCGGCAGCCGCATCGCTTCGCAATAGCGGCGAACGAACGGCAATTGCAGCGCGAGATCCTCAGGCATTGGCTGGCGCTGCGCTTTGTAGGCAGCGAACAGCTTGTCGCGGAAGGTGGGCGCGGAGACGTCAAATACCACGCCGAGATAGTCGGGCTTCCAGTCTTTCAGCAGCTTGCGAATCATGTTCGCGAAGACGTAGGGGACGTTGGTGGGGATGCCGGAGGCGCTTCGCAGGCGCATCGGCATGGGAGCGTAGAAGGCGCGAAAGATGTAGCCCATCGCGTCGATCAGAAACAGGCGTTTTGGATTTTCGGCAGGCATCGAGTTTTCGGGATTTTGACGGCTTGCACCGCCCGCAAAGCTCTCACATTCGGGCTGGCCGCGTGCGAGCAATCGAGTATAGCAGACGGCTCGCAGCGATTCCGGCGCGCTGATAGTCTGAATAAGAGAAAGTAGGCTTGACTCCCTATCTGCTTGCGCTTATAGCTATTGCATCGATTTTTCGGGTGCTGGGGGCGATGTCGTACCGCAAGAGATTGGCACTGAGGGATTCGACCGTCGTGGGCGGAAGATTGCCTGCGGCCCACTCGCGCCGGAACCCTACGTTTGTCTTCAAATGTCTTCAAATCTCGAAGGAGTAAAGCCATGAGGAAAATGCATGGTTGGGCCGTACGCGCCATATTGTTCTGCGCTGCATTGGCAATGATCGCGCTGGGAGTTACGACAGCTTCGGCGCAAACATTTCGCGGAACGATTCTCGGTACCGTAACCGACACAAGCGGCGCCGCGATCCTGAATGCCAAAGTTACGATTCGCAACGTCGACACCGGCATCGAGCGCAGCACCGAGACCACCGCGGATGGCGGTTACCTAGTCCCCGAATTGCCGGTCGGCACGTACACCGTGACCATCGAACAGAGCGGCTTTCAGAAGTCGGTCACGACGGGCGTGAGGGTAGACATCGCTGCCGAGAGACGAGTTGACGCTTCGCTGAAGCCAGGCCAAATCAGTCAACAAGTCATTGTCGAGGGTGAAACTCTGCCCCAGGTAGACACTACTTCGGACACACTCGGCGGCACGATCGAAAACAGGCAGATCGAAGACCTGCCCATTAATGGCCGCGACTACACAAAGCTTCTCATCATGGTTCCGGGCGCCGTCGGCGAACCGAACGGTGGTGGCGATTCTCCGGGTTCCTACGGTCTATTCAGTGCCAATGGGAGTCGCGGCCGTTCCAACAACTACCTGCTTGACGGCACGGACATGAACGACGGTTATCGGAATTTGCCTGCGATTAACCAGGGCGGTGTATTCGGCGTGCCGGGAACGATTTTGCCAGAAGACTCGATCGCGGAATTAAGCGTGCTGTCGAATTTTCAGCCCGAGTTTGGCCGCAATTCCGGCGCAGTCGTCAACATTGTTACGAAGAGCGGAGGAAATGTCGTCCACGGAGCAGCGTTCGAAGATTTCCGCAATGCGGTGTTGAATGCCAGAAACTATTTCAATACGACCGATCAGCCGAAGGATGCGTTTCGCAATAACCAGTTCGGCGGCGCAATCGGCGGCCCGATTATCAAGGACAAGGCGTTCTTCTATTTTTCGTACGAAGGCCAGCGCGAAGGCATGGCCATTACTTCGATTAACTCCGTTCCGGAGCTCGGCGATTATTCAGCTGCGATCGCAGATCTCGGTGGAAATCCGGGGGCCTGCACGACCACGATCATCGCCTGTATCGACAACAACGCAGCTGTGGTCAACCCCGTCGTCAAAAACCTCTATGATCTCTGCGACTCGAATGGCCGTTGTTCCGGACAAAATAACGTATGGCCCACTTCCACTCAGATCGGCGGCCCCGCAACCAATAACCTGGACAGCCTGATCGCCAAGATCGACTACAACCTGAATCAAAGCAACCAGATTTCCGGCCGCTATTTCTTCGGCAATAGCCATCAGAGTTTCCCACTGGGCGTAGGAGGCGGGAACAATCTGCCTAATACGAACACCAACGCTCCCATTCGCACCCAGCTCGTCTCACTGAGCTGGATAAAAAACGTGTCTCCCGACAAGACGAACGAGGCTCGCTTTGGTTGGAACCGCTATCGCAACGGCTTCTTCCCAGAAGATGCCGGCATTTTTGGGAATCCCGACGCTACATTGGGCTTGAATACCCTGATTACCGATCCTCGCGACTTTGGTCTTCCGACGATCAAGGTGGGCGGATTGGCTTCGTTGGGCTCCTCCGCGTTTGCGAACCCCCGCAACCGTGTCGACAGCAACTGGCAGGCGTTCGATAACTTCACGTGGACGCTAAATCGCCATGCTATCAAGTTCGGCTACGAGTTCAGGCGAACCACCGTGGATTCGTTCAATGATTTGAACGAGCGCGGAACACTGAAATTTTCCGGCTTGGAGGATTTCCTGGCTGGCGCGATGAGCGGCGGTACACTCGTTTCGGGAAATACCTCGCGCTTCACCACTCAGAACTCGCATGCGTTCTACGCGCAGGACAGTTTTCGCGTCACGAGCCAGGTGACTGTGAACTTCGGTCTTCGCTGGGACTATTTCGGGGTAATCAGTGACGGGAGCCAGTTCAGCATCTACGACCCTAATGCCGGCCTCGTGCTGAAAAACCAACTCTATCCGAAGGATTTGAATAACTTCAGCCCGCGCGCCAGCGTCGCGTGGGATGTATTTGGCAAAGGCAAGACGGTGGTTCGCGCGGGCGCCGGTATTTTTTATGACGGGTTCTCGCAGGATTTCTTTACCGGGCAGCTGGCGGAAAATACGTTTAATACCGGCCCTGCATACAACGCCATCGGTCCGAAACCTGTTTTCATTTCTTTCAGCCTGAACCCAGCCCTCCCGATCGATGCCAATGAGAACTCGATTATCCAGCCGGGCGTTCCCGTTTTTGACCCTGTCTCAGTGTCTCCGGGGCCCGGAAACGCGTCGACCGATGCATTTTCAGTGGCCCGAAATCTGCGCACACCTTACATTTACAACTACAATCTCAACGTTCAGCAAGAGCTCGCTCGCAATACCGTGCTTCAGGTCGGCTATGTCGGCTCTGCCGGAAGGAAACTCTTTCGCTTCCGCGACATCAATCAGCCGAGTCAGGCGCAGATTACGGCGATCGACACGTTTTGCGGCACCGTGGACGATCCGAACGCCCGCGGCTCGGAGGAGTGCGCGGGCGCACCAGTGCAAGGATTCACAACGCCACTCAGTGCGCTGGCCCCCAATATCCCGTTGTACGTCAATCAGCTCGAGACCGAAGCCACGTCCAACTACAATTCGTTCCAGGTTTCTCTCGCGCAGCGAAATTGGCATGGATGGAATAATCAGATTGCCTACACATGGTCCCATTCGATTGATACGGCAAGCGACGGCCAGGATTTTGTTCCGAACGCAGCGCAGCCGAACGACAGCACGATCCCGGGAAGCAACAAGGGGCCGTCGAACTTTGACACCCGCAATCGTTTCGTTTGGTCGTCTACGTATGATCTGCCGAAATGGCAAGCCATCGGTAAATTCGGAGAGGGCTGGTCGCTCAGCGGCGTCTTGACGCTGATGTCTGGCCACCCCTTCAATTTGAACTATGCGTTTGAAGACGACTACAGTGGAAGCGGAGAATTCTTTGATCGCCCGGACGTTGTCGGACCGATTGTTTACAACCGTAGTAATCCCTCACAATTTCTCTTGATGACCTCCTTCGCCACGCCCTGTACGATGCAGGCACCCTTCGACGGTTTCGCGGATTCCTGCATTCCCGGGACACGGCATTTCGGAAATATGGGGCGTAACTCGCTTCTTGGGCCCGACTATCGCAACTTCGATTTTGCCATTTCGAAAATCACTTCTATCTCGGATCGGTTCAAGATTCAGTTCCGCGCTGACTTCTACAACCTGACGAATCACCCTAACTTTGCGAATCCGTTGCTGCCCGCATTTTTCGCCGACGCTGGTTTCAACGGCATCGGAGGCGATGGCCGCAGCCTGGGGTTCTACCCCATCACGGCCACTTCGGATGTGGGCCTCGGAAACCCCGTACTGGGCGGGGGCGGTCAGCGGAGTATTCAGTTTGGTCTGAAGCTGTTGTTCTGATAGGTCTTCGCTTTCTGACGAGCGACCGTGCAGCGGCCCGGCGGCCCCAACGGCTGCCGGGCCGGTTCTTTTTTGTGGCATTCCAAAAGGTCGTGCGTATTTGCTAGGCTCCATCTAGCCGGTCGCACAGATGCCGCGGTGCGCTGACCCGATGAAGACGAGCCTGCCGTAGGCAGATCAAGCCTTGGGGAGGCGGCGTCCGAACCCAAGCCCGTCTGTTTGTAATACTTGTGAAATATTCTCCCTGGACCCTACGTATTAACCAATGGAGAGGCGAAACATCACCGGAGAGATGAGCGCCGCGGAATTGGCGGAGGTGCTTTCGAACGTCCGGGCCGGTGACTCGGAGGCCTGGGGAGAGCTGTACCGCCGGTACGCCCCGGCCATGTTCCGCTTTTGCCGGCGCGCACTTCCGACGCCGGAAGACGCAGAGGACGCGACCACGGAAATTTTCATGAAGGTGCGGCAAAAACTCGGCACGTACGATTCCTCGCGGCCATTCACCGCATGGCTTTACAAGGTGGCGAGCAATCACTGCTGGGACTTGTTGCGGCGTCGCCGCATCCGCCAGGATCTCGAGACCGGCGACATCGAGTCGATGCCGCTCGAACATCCCGATCCCAGCCAGCTCGAGCGCCTCCAAGCCGAGCACAGCAGCAAGGAAGTTCGCACGGGTCTTGCCAAGCTGCCGGATCGCGCGCGCATGGCGCTCGTCCTGCGGTATTACTCGGACATGAGTTACGACGAAATTGCGGAAACGCTCGGCGTTCGCCGCGCGTTCGTAGGAGTGTTGCTGTTGCGCGCGCGGCACCAGCTGCGCGAAGTATTGGCCGAGGCGGGAAGCGGTGCGTCGAGCGGTGTGGGCGCCGCTGCGGGGAGAAGAGTATGAACCATTTCGACGAGATGACTGTGCTGCTCTATCTCGAAGGCCAGCTCGATAGCGAGCGCGCAAAAGAAGTGAAAGCTCACGCTGCGTCCTGCGACGCGTGTCGTGCTCTTCTCGGCGCGCTCGAAAGCGAAGGCGTTTGGCTTCGCGAATCGCTGGGCGCGGAAGACGAGTCCGTTCCCGCGCGCCTGATCGCAGCGCCCGAGCGTGGTTCCGCACCGTGGGGCTGGCTCACTGCTCTCGGTCTAGGAGCCGGCGGGGCTTACACAGTCTGGAGTGGGTTCATCGAGCCCTGGCGCACAGAAGCGGCGCAGGCCGGTTTCACGCAGGGAAATTTGCTCACGATGCTTTTCTTCAGCGGTGCATTCTGGAAAGGATGGGACGCAATGCGAAGCGCGATGGAATTCATGGCCGTAGCGACTCTGGGACTCGTGGTGATGTGGCTCTTGCGCCGCCACTTCCGGCGCGCGACGACGTTCGCCGTCGTGATGGGAGCGGTCGTGTGCGCGCTCGCGCTGCCTCCAATTGCCGCTGCAGCGGACACCGAGCACGGCCATCCGAATTACACGCTCGCGGCCGGGCAAGAGATCAAAACGGATCTCATCGTCGCCGCCGATCGCACCATCATCGATGGCGATGTTGACGGCGATCTAATTGCTTGGTCGCGCAGCGTCACGGTGAACGGCCACGTAAAGGGCGACGTCATCGCCTGGGGCCAACAGGTCAACGTCAACGGCGTGGTTGACGGAAATGTCCGCACGTTCTGCCAGTCTCTGGTAGTTGCAGGATCCGTTGGCAAGAACCTGATGACCTGGAGCGGAGACGTAAATCTCGATCACAAGGCCAAAGTGGGAGGCACGGCAACTCTAGGCGCTGGCGACGGTACACTGGACGGACGCATCGGCGGCGACCTCCTTGCATTCCTCGGGACGCTTGATCTCAACGGATCAATCGGCGGCAATGTCCGTATTCGGGGCCGCCGTCTTTCCGTCGGCTCTGGCGCAGAAATCGTCGGCGCAACGAAATTCGAAGGCGCGCACCCGGCCGACGTTGCGTCCGGCGCAAAACTCGGTAGCCCGATCGTATTCGTCGAGCGAAAGCATGGACCAGACCGCGCCACTCCAATGTTTTATTGGCATCAGTTGCTGCATTGGGGCGCGAGTTTTGTCTTCGGCCTCGCATTACTTCTCATGGCACCGGCATTTTTCTACGATGCTGCAAACACCTGCAAACGGGTTGGCCCAACCTCCGGCCTCGGCGTCTTGTTCCTACTCGCAACTCCGGTTGCGGCGATTCTGGTTTGCATCACGATCGTGGGGATTCCCGTGGGGATCGCAGCTTTGCTTCTTTATCTGATTGCCCTGTACTCGGCGCAGGTCTACGTGGGGACATGGCTGGGAGAACGACTTCTCGGTTCGGGCGTGGGAATCGGCCCTGCACTTGGGCGGCTTGCGCTCGGCCTCGCCATCATCCGCGCGCTCCGCATGATCCCTTACCTCGGAGTATTAGTCGCTGCGGTCGTGCTCGTGTGGGGCCTCGGGGCGCTCGTCCTCACTCTCTACAAGTACATGCGCCCGCACTACGCGCCCGCAGCCGCGTGATCTACGGTGTGAATCATGCGAGCGGCCAATGGACTCCGTGTGTGTAGCCCGTGGTTTCAACCACGGGAAAACAAAAGTCGAAGCCAAGGGGCTTTAGCCCCTGAAGTACGGCTGTGGTAACGAGATTCTGTCATCCTGAAGGCATCCGGCCAGGATGCCTGAAGGATCTCAGCGCTCAAGCCTTGCAGCACCCTTAAACCACGCCGAGCTTTTTGCCCACGCGCCCGATGATATCCGCCGCGCGCTCCAAATCCGCGCGCTTGTGCGTGGCCGTCACGATCGTACGAAGCCGCGCCTTGCCTTCCGGCACGGTGGGGAAGCCGATCGCCATCGCCAGCACGCCCTCTGAAAACAATTCGCGCGAAAATTCAAACGCCTTTCCCGCGTCGCCCACCATGATCGGCGTGACGGGAGTCTCGCTTTTACCGGTCTGAAAGCCGAGCTTCTTCAGCTTGCGCTTGAAGAATTTCGTGTTCGACCACAGCTTTTTGATCAGCTTGTCGCCGGCCTCGGAATCCAGCAGCTCAAATGCAGCCTGGCAAGTAGCCGTCACCGACGGCGGATGCGAAGTGGAAAACAAGAACGGCCGCGCGCGATGATACAAAAATTCGATCAGGTCCTTCGAGCCGCAAACGTACCCTCCGATCGAGCCGATCGCCTTGCTAAGCGTGCCTACCTGAATATCCACGCGTCCATGAACTCCGCAATGATCGATCGTGCCGCGCCCCCGGCTGCCCAGCACGCCCGACGCATGCGCGTCATCCACCATCATGATGCAGTTGAAACGCTCGGCCAGATCGCACAGCGCCGGAAGATCGGCGATGTCGCCTTCCATCGAGAACACGCCATCGGTGATCAGCAGTTTTTTGCCCGGCCAGTTCTCCGTCTCTTTCAGCACGCGCTCGCAATCAGCCAGATCCTTGTGCTTGAAAACCTTAATCGTCGCCCGCGACAGCCGGCACCCATCAATGATCGAGGCGTGATTCAACTCGTCCGAAATAATCAAATCCTCTTTGCCCAAGATTGCGGAGACCGTTCCGGCATTTGCCGCAAATCCCGACTGAAATACCACGCACGCTTCCACCTGCTTGAATCGCGCAATTTGCTCCTCAAGGTCCATGTGAATCTTCATCGTGCCGGTAATCGTCCGCACCGCGCCTGAGCCGACGCCATATTTTCTTATCGCGTCGATCGCCGCGCGCCGCAGCTTCGGATGCGTCGTCAATCCGAGGTAATTATTCGAGCTGAGGTTGATTACTTCCTTGCCGTCAAATATTGCGACAGGCTTCTGCTCGCCTTCGAGGACGCGCAAATGGAAATATTGATTCTTCGCCTTTAGTTCGTCGAGAGCTGTCCGCAGGTACTGAAGTTGCGGACGCGTGCCAGTCGTAGCCATGATTCCCCCAGAGTAGAAATGTGCTGCAGCTTCAGCGGCGCGTTACTTCGCAGAACCGTTGGGATAGAACAGGATCTTCCCGGCCTGGCCGGACTCCAGAAGCGAAAACGCGTCATCGAATTTTTCGAGCGGCATTCGCTCTTTGAACAGCGGCTCTAGATTCAGCCGCCCGTGCTTCAGCAGTTCCGTCATCTGCACCCATGTCTCAAACATCCGCCGCCCGTAAATTCCTTGCACGGTGGCGCCTTTGAAAATCACGTCGTTCACGAGGTCAAGTGTCACCGGATCTTTCGGAATTCCAAGCAGCGACGCGCGCCCGCCCGGCCTCAGCATCTGAAATCCCTTGTGAATTGCGTCGGGGTGGCCGCTCATTTCCAGCATTACGTCAACGCCCGCGCCGTCCGTCGCATCGAGCACATGTTTCACCACATCTCCCTGCGAGGGGTCGAGCGCTTCATCCGCCCCCATTTTCCGCGCCAACTCGCGCCGGTGCGCGTTCACTTCTGTGGCGAAAAGCGTCGCACAGCCCGCCGCGCGCGCCACCGCAATCGCCATCAGCCCGATCGGCCCAGCTCCTGTCACCACTACGTTCAGCCCCGCGATTTCTCCTGCGAGCACTGTGTGCACAGCATTTCCGAGCGGGTCCATGATCGCAGCGTAATGTTCGGGAATCGCGGGATCCACTTTCCAGACGTTTCGCGCCGGAATCCGGACGAATTCGGCGAAGCAACCGTCCGCGTCGATCCCCAGAATTTTCACGTTCTGGCAAACGTGCGGCTGTCCCATCCGGCACGGCCGGCAATGTCCGCAATTCACGTGCATCTCGGCGCTCACGAAGTCGCCGGCACGGATGGTCGTCACCTCGTCTCCCACCTTTTCGACCACTCCGCAGAATTCGTGGCCAAACGTAAGCGGCGGATGTATCCGCGACGCGGACCAGCGGTCCCAACCGTAAATATGGAGGTCGGTGCCGCAGATCGAAGCGGCCCGCACTCGTACAAGGACGTCCGTGGGACCGAAAGTGGGGATACCTACGGTTTCAAGCTGTGCACCCCGTTGAGGGCGCATCTTGCGCAAAGCTTTCATCGTTGCGGTTGGCATTCGGGTGTTCGACGCGACAAACAACGTCCCGCCAAACTGCCGATGTTAGCACACGCCCCATGACCCCCAAAAGCGTAGCGAACCTCATTCACGTGACCATCGCGCCAAAATAAAAAGGGCGATGGGGTGAATCTCCACCGCCCAAACCGCAAGTCAAGAACTCGATCCGCCGGACTAAGCGGTCACGCTGATCCCGCTCGATCCGCCGCTCGTGCCGCCTGCTCCTGCGAACTTCTGAAAGTCCTGTTGTAGCGTGCTGTAGGCCTGCTGCGCGCTCGACAAATTTCCCGTTTGCAGCGCCTGCCCGAGCTGTGAGAACAGCTGGCCGAACGGAGAACCCGAAGTGTAATTCTGATTCGAAATGAAGTTGTGATGGTGGTGATGTCCGCCGCCTTGGCCCTGGGTTCGCGCGTTTTGAAAATCCTGCTGAATCGCGGAGAAATCCTGTTGCGCCGCGGTTACGTTTCCCGCTTTCAGATCCTGCGCCAGCTGATTGAACGCCTGCGCAATCGGATTGTTGCCGGCACTCACAGCGCCGCCAGTAGTTGCACCGGCCGTTGCGCTGCTTGCCGTCGTGCTCGCCAGCGGGTTCGGCGAATTCTGCCGGAGCGTCACGAAATCGGCCTGCGCCTGCGCCAGGTTTCCCGCCTGCAAGTCCTGCCCCAGCTGCTGAAACTCCTGCTGGAATTGTTTGAATTTCGATGGCACGTTTGTTGGTGCCAGCGCGCTCTGAAGCACGCTATTCAATATCGCTCCAATCGCCATTCCGTACCTCCTCCTAAGTTCAAATAATAAATCGGGCTGCTTTCTCGCCACCGTTGCTTCTACCAACCATCATCGGTGCGTGCCCGTGAGACTTTAAGTCCGACCCGCCACCATCCTGAAATGAACCGGCGCGAGACAACTCTGTTCCTAAGCCGTGCTCCCGTTTTCGTACGCCAAAATAGTCGCATCGCACAAGCGTGCAAGCGGCCTGCCACTTGCGCTCGCGTGAACAACCACACCCCCATCAACATTCCCGCTGATAACAAACGACTTTTGAAGAACGTCTACGGATAACCGACCGACTTTGGACTTGATTCGGCAACCCTTTCCCCGCACGCATGACAAACGCGGCAGATTTTGCCGCCCGTTTCCCCAATAAACGCATCTTTGAGAATCGCAACGCCCGCAATTTGCATCTTCTGAAATGCTACGCTATATGCCGCGAAGCCGCGGACCGTATACCGACAGCTCGTCCGCATCCTTGTCGGTAGGTGCACGGCATGTCGGAGATCCCGGGCGTTTCTGCGGGACCCTACGGTTTTGACCCTCAGCAAAGCGATGCAAGGGTCGAAGAACAGCCCCGTTGTCACTTCACCAAACAAAGCATACGATTTCGCCAAACGGGGGAAGCACCTAAACGAAGTTTGAAACAAAGGAGAAGACGCAATGGCGACATTCACCACGAAAGACGGCACCGAAATCTATTACAAAGATTGGGGCAAAGGACAACCGGTAGTCTTCAGCCACGGCTGGCCTCTCAGCTCAGATGCATTCGAAGACCAGATGCTATTCCTCGCCGACCGTGGTTACCGCTGTATCGCGCATGACCGCCGCGGCCACGGCCGCTCGAGCCAACCCTGGGACGGCAACGAAATGAATACCTACGCCGACGACCTCGCCGAGCTCGTTGAAAAACTTGACTTGAAAGATGCTGTCCACGTCGGCCATTCAACCGGTGGCGGCGAAGTGGCTCGCTACATCGGACGCCACGGCACGAAGCGTGTCGGGAAGGCCGTGCTCATCAGCGCCGTGCCGCCTCTGATGCTGAAGACCGCTTCGAACCCCGCGGGCCTGCCGATCGAGGCGTTCGATCAGATCCGCGCGGGTGTTCAGAACGATCGCGCTCAGTTTTTCAAAAACCTAAGCGCCCCGTTTTACGGCGCAAATCGTCCCGGCGCAAAGGTCTCGCAAGGCCTCCGCGATTTTTTCTGGCTGCAGGGTATGCTCGCTGGAATTAAAGCCTGCTACGACTGCATCAAAGCTTTCTCGGAAACGGACTTTACCGAAGATCTGAAAAGGTTCGACGTGCCGACGCTCGTCCTCCATGGCGACGACGACCAGATTGTCCCCATCGTTGCCGGGGGACTGCTCTCGTCCAAGATCGTCAAGGGGGCCATATTGAAAGTTATCCCGGGCGCTCCGCATGGCATGTGTTCCACCCTCAAGGATCAGATCAACGCCGAACTCCTCGGATTCTTGAACGTGCAGCGCTCAGCTTCGGCTTAACCTACGCGTCGCACAAACAAAGATGGCGGGACGCCGGCGGTCCCGCCATTTTGTTTTAGTACGCACGATCCCGTCACCCTGAGACGCGAAGCATCAATGGCCCGCGTCGCACAATGCCACATGGCAACTGAGGCCTGCTTGAACATTTCTGTGATTTGCATTTCCGGAATTATCGAATCGAGGCAGGGCTTAAAACGAGGCAAGCTCAGCGGCTACAGCCTGATTTCGTTCCATCCGCTGCGCCAACGCCACAGTCGCGAAACGCGTGCAAAGCGCCATCTCGCGGTGTGCCCATCCAGCCGCCGGAGGAAGAATCGCATCGCCAATTGAGGTAACGAACTGCAGGAACGAATGGTACAAGCTCACAGACCCGAGCTTCGTACCACCACCCGCGCCCAGCTCAGGGCAAAGCCGGTCGTACGCCGAAGCTTCCTCGAAGTCATTCAAAGAGAAGTACTTAGCACGATCTTCGGGAAGCTGTGCCGTAGCAACGCTCAGGAAAGCAGCGCGCCAGGTGAACGCGGCGAACTGAATCAGCGCCGCCAGCGACATCACGAGAATGATGATCGAAATGAACATCTCTTTTGACCATCCCCATTTTGCCTCCCGCCTCCGCCGAGCACAATGGAACGACCGTACCATCATTGAATCGGTTTCCTATCGGCATTTCGACGGTCCAGCTGGCAACTGAGATCTCCTCAATATCTCCAGGCGAACAACCGTTTGAATTTCGCTTCACAACGTGCGAGGGTTACTCGTGCGTGAGCTTTGCGATTGAGGTCGTGCGGAGGGGGGCGTGCTGAAAGCCAGCGGACGGACAAGCATCGCTAAAAAAGAACGCGGCTCCTTGGGGCTTTCTCCAACCGATTTACTGCCCCTCTCCACTAGACCGGGGCTCGAAACTTACAACGCCTGCAGCGGATTTCTAATCCCCGTTTCGCGATTAGAAAATGGCGCAACTCATTGAAAACAATAGCCGGAGGTCCAGTCTAATCACCGGTAAACAGGGGTTTCCGATTCAGCGCGTACACTGATCGAAGAAGCGAATTTTCGAAGGATCAACTGAATATGCCAATGATTCGGAAGTTGCTTCGATCGAACCGTCCGGCCCACTGTTCGATTCTCGCGTTGGCGGCTCTCATCGCCCTCGCCGCGTCCTCCCCGTCCACCGCCGCCCTGCCGCCCGAATCAACCGATGCGGCATCTATCCGCTCCCTCCTCGAAGATCAAACCGCCGCTTGGAATCGTGGTGATATCGAAGGCTTCATGGGTGGCTACTGGCACTCGGACCAGACCGAGTTCGTCAGCGCCGAAGGAATTTCGCGCGGCTGGCAGGCTCTACTCGACCGCTACCGCCGCGCTTATCCCAACCGCAAAGCGATGGGCCACCTTACATTTTCGAATCTGGAGATCCGCGTCGAATGTCCTACCTCAGCCTACGCCATCGGCGAATATCACCTCCAGCGCGAGAAGGACAATCCCTCCGGCATCTTCACGCTGAATCTCAGAAAATTCCCGGAAGGCTGGCGGGTTGTCGTTGACCACACCACGGCGTTCGCACAGATCACTCCGGTGTCCAAATGACAATGGCAATGCGTGCGCGACATGAGAAAATTCAAGCGATAATGGCAGCGGCGGAAAATGACGCCGATACGACGCAGCCACGAAGGGAGAAAATCATTTGCGCGCGGTCATAACCGGCGGTGCGGGGTTTCTCGGCTCCCATCTTTGCGATTTGATGCTCGAGAGAGGCTGGGAAGTGCTCTGCATGGACAATCTGGTCACAGGGAGCGACTCTAATATTTCGCACCTCCTGCCACACCCCAAGTTTCGTTTTGCCCGCCAGGACGTCACTCGCTACATCGAAGTCGCCGGGCCTGTCGACGCCGTGCTGCACTTCGCTTCGCCCGCTAGCCCACCCGATTATTTGAAGATGCCGATTCAGACGATGAAAGTCGGCGCTCTCGGCACGCACAATGCGCTTGGCCTCGCGCTAGCAAAAAAATCGAAATTTCTTCTGGCATCTACTTCCGAGTGCTACGGAGATCCGGAAGTCAGTCCGCAGCCGGAAACCTACTGGGGCCGCGTGAATCCGATCGGCCCGCGCGGTGTCTACGACGAGTCCAAACGCTTCGCCGAAGCGCTTACGATGGCCTACCATCGTTATCACGGCGTCGACACGCGTATCGTGCGAATCTTCAATACCTATGGCCCGCGCATGCGACTCAACGATGGCCGTGCTCTTCCGAATTTTCTCTACCAGGCGCTCACCGGCGAACCCATCACAGTCTACGGAGATGGCAAGCAGACGCGAAGCTTCTGCTACGTATCGGATCTGCTCGACGGAATATACCGGCTTCTTGAATCACGCGAGCATGACCCCACCAATATAGGCAATCCACACGAAATTACGATTCTCGAATTCGCGGAGCGGGTTCGAGCGCTCGTTGGCTCGAAAGAGCCGATCGTGTTCAGGCCGCTGCCGCAGGACGATCCCAAGCAGCGCTGTCCAGACATAGCAAAAGCTCGTCGCATCTTGAACTGGGAGCCGAAGATAAATCTTGAGGAGGGCTTGAAGCGAACCTACGAGTATTTCCGCAAAAAAGTAGCCGAGCCAGCTCGGTGACCGCAGGCTCCGGCCGATTCGATTCTTAGTCCGGGCGGCCAACCGAATAGTATTCGAATCCAAGTGCTTTCATCTCGCGCCCCGAGAGCAAGTTTCGCGCGTCAACGATCAGGGGCCGCGTCATCACATCCCGCATGCGCGACCAGTCCAACTCCCGGAATTGTTTCCATTCCGTCGCGATGATCAATGCCTCCGCGTCCTTCGCAGCTTCGTATGCGGACTCCGGCATTTCCACCTGCGGCATTAGCGCCCGCGCCTTTCCCATCGCTTCCGGATCGTAGGCGCGGATTCGCGCTCCTTCGGCTATCAGTTGCTGGATCAGATCGATCGCCGGCGCGAAGCGGATGTCGTCCGTGTTCGCCTTGAAAGCCAGACCCAGCACAGCAAGTTGTTTTCCCTTCACCACCCAGAGTGCGCGCCGGACTTTTTCGACGATGTGATTGATTCGCTTGCGATTGATCTTTTCGGCTTCCTTCAGCAATGAAAAATCCACGCCACTGCGCTCGGCGAGATGCACGAACGCCTGTAGATCCTTCGGCAAACAAAATCCGCCAAAGCCAAGTCCGGCATTCAGGAAACTTCGCCCGATTCTGGAATCCATCCCCACCGCATGAGTCACTTCTCCGATGTCCGCTCCCAGCCGTTCCGCCAAATCGGCCACCATGTTGGCGTAGGAAATCTTCAAAGCCAAAAACGAATTCGACGCGTGCTTAATGAGCTCGGCGCTGTTGATCGTCGTCACGAGCCAGGCGGGCGGGGGCACGTCGGGGCACGGCGCCGGACCATGCATCGGACAGTTGAATTTCCGCTCTAGAACCGGACGGTAAATCTCATGGAGCTGGCGCTCGGCAGCCTCATCGTCGACACCCACCACGATCCGGTCGGGATGTAAGAAATCTTCGACGGCCGTGCCCTCACGAAGAAACTCGGGATTCGACGCCACGCGGAACGTCACGCCGCTCTTGCGTCCGTAGACCGAAAGAGCGCGCTTCAGTTCCTGCCCTGTGTGCGCCGGAACAGTGCTCTTTTCCACGACTAGCTTCGGCGAGCGCGCTTCGCTGGCGATGAGCCGCGCCACATGGTCAATCGCGCTGAGGTCCGCATCCCCATTCGGCAGCGGCGGAGTGCCCACGCAAATAAAGATTGCATCGCCGCCAGAAACCGCGTCTGCCAGATTCGCGCTAAACTTCAGCCGCCCTTCCTTGCGCGCCTTCGCAATGACCGCGTCGAGTCCGGGCTCAAAAATGGGCAGGCGCCCGGCTTCGAGCGTCTCGATCTTCGCCACATCGTTATCCGTGCAAATCACTTCGTGGCCGATCTCCGCCAGGCAACCGCCCGTCACGAGCCCGACGTAGCCGGCTCCAATCACCGAAATCTTCAACAGAACCCCCGGAAAATTAATGGGAAGAACGAAGGCAATCAGTTCTCTTATATGTTACCCCACTCGCGACAGGATTCCACAGGGCACTACAGGTGGCAGGACGCCAATCCACCAACGGCGGTGCTGAGCAAACGCATTGATGGCAATTCAACGAGCGTGAGGACGCACCGGCCGTCCCGCCCATACGTTGAACAATCCGAGGAATTCACGCACCACAGAAAGCGCGTCCCGAGTGTTGCGCCACCAGTGGCCGGCGTCGAATGGATCTTCAAACGCCGCCCGGACAACCATGTGTGGATCGTTACCAGCGAGACTGCGCCACAACGCTTTCACGCGGCGAGTGTGTTGTGGAGAAGTTACGATGATGACCCGGGATTTTCCATTGCGGCGCATCTCGCGTGCGACTTCTTCGATTTCCTGTTCCGTATCAACGATGGTATCTGGGAAAATATGGATTGCGGATTCTGGCACACCTTCCGCGATCAGGACCTGCCGGTTGTACTCTTCTTCGCCGACGTAATGAACGCCAAGTGCGTCCATATCTGCCGCAACACTTTCGGGCCTGCTGACCCAAATTTCCGGGGCAAACTGCTTCCTGTAAAGCACGGCAGCCTCTTCCGCGCGATAAGGCAATCCTCCGCTCAAAACGACAATTACGTCTGCAGGCTCGGCTGCGCCCTCGCGCACGAGCCAACGTCCTGCTCCGCGAAATCCGGCGACGGCAGCGGCGACCAGAACCAAAAGCATCGTGAGGACGAGGAACGTCCGATTTCTGCGAGTTTTCCTGTTCCTACGTGCCTGCACGGGATTTCCGGATGTTGCCACTCTGACTTATCGCTTCGAGAGGAGAAAACTTCCAGCCATCAGCGCGTCCACGCCGGAGCAGAAGTAGCTGCGAACCGCGTCGCGCGGCGTGATCACGAGTGGCTCGCCAAAAAGATTAAAGGATGCATTTACAAGGATGGGCGCGGACCCTTTTTCGCCCGCGCGCTTTAACAGCTTCCAGAATAGGGGATTGTCATCTCTCGCCACGACGTGCAGCCGCACGCTGTCCTGCGCGACAAACCCGGATGGAGTCGATTCCAGCAACTTGCGCATCTTAGCCGTCGGCGACGCCATCGTTGTCATGAACCGGCCGTTCGTGGTGCACTCAAAATAGTCCCGGCAGTCTTCCTGTGGGATCGAAAGCGCGAACGGGCGGTAGGGTTCGCGATGCTTCACGAAGTCGTTCAGATTGTCAGTCACGTAAGGAGCCCAGGGCGAGGCAAGCAGACTGCGATTCCCGAGCGCCCGGGGCCCGAATTCCGCGGCGCCTTGGAACCACGCGACGATTTTTCCCGCTTGTAGCAGACGCAGAGCTTCGTCGATCTTCTGGTCTTCCGAATTGCACCAGTGATAGGTAGCTTTGCAATTGTCGAGGACTTGCTTGACCTGTTCATTGGAGTACGAAGGGCCAAGGTAAAGGCTCGTGAGAGGCGAGACCCGCGCAGCTTCCGGCGATTGATGCCAGGCCAGCCACGCCGCACCGAGCGCGGCTCCTTCGTTTCCGGCAGCGGGTTGAACGAAGATATTTTCGAAGCCCGCCTTCTCCTCAACGGCAGCGACCAGAAGCGAGTTCAAAAACAAGCCCCCGGCCAGACAAAGGGCCCGTTCACCGGTCTGCTTCCGCAAAGTTTCGAGCCACTCGACCGCAATCCCGGTGCAAGCCTGCTGAAGGCTGGCGGCGATGTTTGCGCGAAGCTTGTCATCCAGGTGGGGCTGCATTTCACGGGCGACCCCCAGGCTTCGATAGAACTCGTCGCTGAACGAGAGATCACCGGCAAAATCGCGCTGAAAATATTTCGAATTCAAATGCGGTGGGGATTGTGGCGATCGCTGGAGCATCCTCGCAAAGAGGTCTGCAAAAATGGGATCGCCCGTCGCGCTAAGCCACTGCGTCTTGTGTTCATCGCCGTGCGGGCGAAACCCGATAAGCTTCGTGACCTGTGTGTACACCCAGGCGAGCGAGTGCGGGAAGGCAATCCCGGCTAGTTCGTGAATCTGTCCGCCTTTGCCTCTACCCGCGAATCCGCAGCGTCCGTCGCCCCGCTCATCCATTGTGACGATGAGCGCGCGATCGAACGGCGAACCGAAATAGGCGCTGGCTGCGTGACACAGGTGGTGATCGAGGCCTTGCACGCGATCGCGTCGGCCTCCGGCCATCTCTCGCACAATCCGAAAATTGTTCAGCTCGCGGCCCAGCTCGCCGGATGCCTTATTCAGAAAATAAACGCTTGAGATGGGCGCGAGCGGCGCGAGCTTCGCGCGAAATATCGCCTTGCGAAACCATGCCCGCGCCGGCCGGGACGCGATGGCGATTCGATCGACGTCCTGCCACTTGATACCAACGCGATCCAGGCAGAACTTAATGGCGAGGCGCGGTATGCCGCCCACGGAGCGCGCCCTCGCGAGTTTCGCCTCTTCGATCGCAGCGATCACGCCGTTATCGCCGATAATTGTGGCGGCCGGGCCGTGCTCCATGGCCGAGAGGCCGAGAATGTACATATTCGCTGCGCTCCAAAATTTCCCTGGTTTTCGGTACGCGCCTATACCGCAAAGTGCAGAAATTCACGGTTTCCAGTCACACAGAATAGCAGGAGAACCTTGGAATGGCTCCGGGTGTTAAGCTACCTCGAAGGTGCTGACGCGAAGAAGTCAACTACGCGGCTGGTAAAGCGGCCGGCCGCGTGTCAACAATCCGCGCAGACCAAGCAAAACCAGTCGCGGCTGCTTCATACATACGCGCCACAGGATTTTCCACGCCTCGTCCCGCGAATACTCCCCGAGCGACTGGATCGCCGGCGCATTCAACAAATCCACGAGACGGCTGTAATCGGATTGCTGAAAGTCATGGAGCGATCGGCGCAACAGAAGATGAAGATTCAGTTCCCGGCGCAATGAACGCAGCTCGCGGCTGGCACCGCCGTGGAGAATCGCCTCAGCGACACCCATCGCGCCGCGGAATCCCGTTACGATGCCTCCCACGGTCGTAACTTTCACCTGGCCCGCAGCATCGCCCACAACGTACACCGAACCGTTCCCGACCTGTCGCTTCACTGGCACCCAGCCTGTGTACACCGGGATGCGTGCGCCCTGAAATTCGATCGGATCGAGCTTGCGTTTTTCGAGAAAGCGTTCGAGGTGCCGCCGCGTCTCGGGTCCGATTTCACCGATCAGTCCCAGCGCGCCGCGGGTGGAAGATTCGGGGATCAGCCAATAGAAATACGGAGTGTCCTGCGGAACGAACCACACGCGCGCCGTATCGGGCGACATGTCTTTCGGCAGCGAGACAATTGCCTGCACCAGCGGGACAGTTTCGAGCGGCGACCAGCCCGCCGCACGCGCAACGCGGCTGGAAGCTCCGTCTCCGCCGACAATGGTGGGTGAGTGGACCTCCTCACGCTGGCCGTTCGCGCAACGCTCGACTTCAAGTACGAGTCCGCGGCCGTTCGGATGAAGTGCATGAAAACGGTGTCCAAGTTCGATCGAAGCGCCAGCGCTCTGGGCCTCCTCCGCGAGTCCCTGGATCAAAGATCGCCGCTCGATAATCAGATCCGGATATTTCAGCGCGACATTGGCGCCGCGGCCGTCGGTGAACAATTCAAAGCGGCGGATTTCGTTGACGATGCTGCGTTCTGCGGCGCGACCCAGAAGGTTCCTCATTCGCTGGGTGACGATCAGGGTTCGGGCCGCCGGTTCGAGAGTTTCGATGCGCTCGAAAACCCGGACAGGCACTCCGCCGCGCGCCAGAAGAGAAGCTGTGAAAAGTCCCGCGGCAGACCCGCCGATTACCGCGACGTTCCGGTTAACTGTTTGCGAGCTGGAATTGGAATTGTTCTTCGCCATGCGCGATTCGAGCACTATCTTCCTCAGCCGGGGTCGAATTCATCTGTTTGGCATATCCCGCAAGCGATGGTACTGGAAGGCGAACACGCGGCGCTTCCGCTTCATCTATCGATGCCGAAAGCACCGGCCGGGGTGCCTATATGCCCGGAAACACAGGCGAGAAAGTATATCCTACCGCCGAATGACCACCAAAGAAGAAGCCGGTAGGCGACCGGATGAAATCCGCTAGGAAGGGGAAGAGGACTTCTCCAGTTTAATTTGCTTCTCGTAAGGAGCGGTTTCAAGGAAGAAGACAGCAATGAGACCGCTCAACAGCAAGGCGCCCACCAGTGCGTAAATCGTGCCCGTCGAGAAACGCGGCACAAACAAGGCCAACGTACCGAATAAGGCCGCCAACAGGTACAACACGAGCACGGCGCCGCGATGTCCCAAGCCCAGATTCGATAATCGGTGTGCGGTATGGTCCTTCCCGGGCGAAGTGAACGGCAGAAGACCCCGACGCGCACGTGAAATTGAAACCAGGGTCGTATCAAAGATCGGCATAGCGAGAATCAGCAGCGGGACAAGCCATCCGGCAGGAAACGGCGCGCCGTCGGGCCGAATTTTCAGGCCCAGAGTTGCCATCAGGAAGCCGAGGAACATCGCTCCGCCGTCGCCCATAAAGATTTTCGCGGGATTGAAATTCCACCGGAGGAATCCCAGCGCTGCGCCGAGCGTCGCAGCGGCCAGCGTCTGAACGATCGACTGGCCATTCATGTACGCAGAAAGTGTGAAAAACGCGGCGGCAACCGCAGTGATGCCGGCGCAGAGGCCATCCATATGGTCGAGAATACTGAAAGACGCGGTGATGCCGACAACCCAGACAACGGTAAGGCAGCCATCGAGAATCACGCCTAAGGTGCCTGGGATAAGTTGGGAAAATAGCTGCGCTCGGATGCCCGATGCCAGCAGGAACAGCGCTGCAACAGGCATGCCGACGAAGAGTTTCACCTGATGATGGAGCAGCCCGCCGTCGTCGAGGAATCCTACGATCGCGAGAAGAGTGGCACCACTGAGAATTGCGATCGTTTGCCTTTGCATTACTCCCTGCTGCGTCAGCAAGATCGCAGCCGCGAATCCCAGGTAAATTGCAATACCGCCGAGTAGCGGTATCGGCTTCATATGAACTTTGCGCGGCCCTGGATGATCGACGAGTCCCATCCGCAGTGCGAAATGACGCACCGGCACAGTGAGGACCAGTGAGCCAAACAGCGCCACACAGAAAGCAATTAGATCCGCGTGAATCGCCATGATTGAGCCAGATTTGTCCCGGTCAGCGCGCGGTGAGCATTTTTTCTAGGACGCCGCGCACATCTTCTTTTTTCTTGCTTTCGAAATACCAGTCCATTGTTTTCTTCAGGCCATCTCGAAACAGGGTTTTCGGTTCCCAGCCCAGCAGTTTCTTCGCAAGCTTATTGTCCGCCACGCGATTGGCGGGGCCGGTGGGCATGTCGGGACGAAGGCGTATTTCAGCCTTCTTACCGGAGAATTCCAATACCATTTTCGCGGCATCGATCACGCGGATGCGCTCCATCGTGCCGAGATTTACAGCGGTGCCGTCGTTAATCTTTTCCGCGGCGAGAATCGTTCCGCTGACGATGTCGTCCACGTAGGTCCAGTTGCGAATCTGCGTGCCATCGCCCCAGACTTCAAACGGATCCTGGCCGACAAAAGCGCGTGCAATCATCGCGATAACAGCGTGATTTTCGACGCCGCGCGGACCATACACCGTGAAATAGCGGCACGATGCCGCGCCCAGTTTGTGCTCGCGGTGATAGGCCTGCAACGTAAGTTCGGCCATCAATTTTGCCCAGCCGTACATGTTGTCTGCGTCGTGTGGCGGCTTCACATCTTCTTCGCAAAGATAAATTTCCTTATTCACATCCCTCTGCATGTAGTTGGGATAGACGCAGCCCGACGACGCGTACACAACTTTTTCGACGCCTGCTTTCACCGCTTCCCAGAAGACCAATCCGTCGAGGAACAAGTTCGAAGCGGGACCTGCCTGGTGGAGGTCAACGTAGCCGCGACCGCCGTGGTCGGCAGCGAGATGAAAAACGACTTCGATGCCGTTCATGGCCGAGCGCGTGACGCCTGGCTCGCGGAGGTCGGCTTCCACAAACGTGACGTGCCCGCCCTTTAGGTGGTGTTCGATGTTGCTCAGGCGGCCGCTCGTAAGGTCATCAACAACGCGCACTCGCGCGCCGCGCTCGAGCAGCGCGTCAACGAGATGCGAACCGATAAAGGATGTACCACCTGTGACGAGTACTTTCTTATTATTCCAGATGACGCCCTCCAGACCCTTCTTGCGCGGCTTCTTCCAGGATAAATGCGAATTTTTCCAACTCATTCACTCTAGCATATTTCTCCGCTGTTTCCCGTGCCCGGCGGCCCATCTCGGCGAGCCGGTTCGGGTCGTCGCGAAGCTCGCGGATGGCGGCGGCTACGGCGTTGGGGTCGTCCGGATCAGCCGCGATTCCGCATCCGGATTCGCGAACGATTCGAGCCGCGTCGCATTCGGGAGGCGCCACCACAAGCGCCGGGCGACCTGCCGCAAGCGTCGAATAAAGCTTGCTCGGTACCACGACGCCTTCGAGGCCGCGTTTTACGGTAATAACGTGCAAATCGCCGGCCATCATCACGTGCGGAATTTCGCTAGCCGGCCGGAACGGCAGGAAGCGAACATTTGGCGAACCATTGACCGAAGACTGCATCGCCGCCCGATTTGCTCCGTCGCCTATAAACACGAGGCCCGTGTTTTCGTTGCGCAGAATTTCCGCAGTTTTCAGCAGCGTGGACCACGCACCGTAAAAGCCGAGATTGCCGGCGTGTAAGACGACGAACGGGAATCCGCACCGTACTTCCTGCACAGCGGGGTGAGCACGATCCGGCAACGGCGTAGAAGGTGACGCGCCGTCGCGCACGACGACCACTCGCTCCGATGCGACGCCTTTCGAGAGAATTCGGTCGCGCATATCGTCGCCCAGGACGATCACGCGCGCCGCTTCACGCAATGCGCTGCGATGCATCCGTTCCCAGCACGCGACCAGGGAATTGCCGCGGACGATCTCGCCGCCGATGGCCATGTCGGGGTAGAGATCGCGGATGTTGTAGACAAAGGGCCGGCCGCTCATACGCGCAATGAATGCGCCGGCGATTCCCGCCACTGGTGGGTCCGTCATCGCGAGGACAACATCGGGACGGATCGCAAGCGCGCGCGGGACAGCCAGCGCAAGATACGACAAGTAGTTGGAAACCCGGCGGCGCATCTCGTGACGTGAATAGGCGGTTGAGCCCACGCGCTCGACAACGACCTTGTTGCGCGTGTCGCTACGTAGAAATGAGAACGGGTAGTATTCGTCGGGATCGTAGGAGGGCCGGCCAGCGACGACCGTTACCTGGTGTTTTTTCGCGAGTGATTCGGCGACGAGTGCAGCCATTTTCGCGGTGGCAGAAGTGTCCGGCGGATAGTATTCGTTCAAGAGCAATATGTGCATGAGCGGCCTAGTACTTCAGGTTCGTCGCGAGCTGGGCGATCGGTAGCGACGAGAATTGCGCTTACGCTTCGTACTTGTTTGATTTTACTTCAATTCCTACCTTAACGGCTCGGCTAAACCATCCGCGTTAGCCGCTCCCGCCGCGACGGCCGATTTCTTCTCGAGAACAAAACTGCCCATCACCAGCACGTCCATCTGCGTTCTGCGGAAGCAATCGAGCGCTTCTTCGGGGCGGCAGACGATCGGTTCGTTGTCGTTAAACGAGGTGTTGAGGACTACCGGGACGCCCGTGAGATCGCCGACCGCGCGCAGTAGCTTCCAGTAGAGCGGATTGGCGGTGCGGCTGACGGTTTGCAGGCGTGCCGTGCCGTCCACGTGCGTGGGCGCAGGAATCGCCGAGCGTTTTTCCGGGCGCACGGAATACGCGAAGGTCATGAACGGTGAAGGGTGCGTTCGCTCGAAGTATTCGGCGGTCGCCTCTTCCAGAATCGACGGCGCGAACGGGCGGAAAATTTCGCGGTGCTTGATGCGCCGGTTCAGTATGTCCTTCATCTCGGGTCGGCGCGGGTCAGCGAGAATGCTGCGCTGGCCGAGCGCGCGTGGGCCCCATTCGACGCGCTCCTGGAACCAACCGACGATTTTTCCGGCAGCGATGTGACGCGCTGTCGACTGGACGAGCGAATTCTCATCCAGTTCGGCGAGTTGCAGATCACCATTCGAAACGCCAGCACTTTCGAGCGCGTTTCGAATTTCGGAGTGCGAAAACTCAGGACCCCACCCTGCGTGATTCATCACGAACTCGCGCGGGTGACCGAGAATCTGATGCTCGACGGCAAATGCCGCGCCGACGGAGAGTCCTGCGTCTCCGGCTGCCGGTTGAACGTATACGCGTTCAAAGGGAGAGCGATCGAAGATTTTCCCGTTTGCCAGACAATTGAACGCGACGCCGCCTGCAAGGCAGAGCGATTTTTCGCCGGTCTTATTCGCTAGCGCCGTCCAGTGCGCCGCAAGAACCTCTTCAAGTGCCGCCTGCATACTCGCGGCCAGATTGTGGTGCCGCTGCTCGAGCGGTTCTTCCGCCTTGCGCGTAGGTCCCAGACGCTTCTCAAGATATGGGGAAAACAGCCGGCCGAGGACGGGCGTGCTGTTTGAATCGCGCCAGGACATTTCCGCGCCCCGATTCTGGTGCGTGAAGTATTCGAGCCCGAGGCGAAACGAGAGAGGGCCGTCAGAACGCACGATTCGGCGGAATTCCTCGAGGAACTCCGGCTGGCCATAAGCGGCCAGACCCATCACTTTGTATTCGTCACCGAATTTCCAGAAGCCTAGATACTGGGTCAGGGCGGTGTAATACATCCCGAGCGAATGTGGAAACCGGATGTCGCCCAGGACCCGCATGCGTTGGCCTTCGCCGAGGGCCCACATGGAGCTCGCGAAATCGCCCAGGCCGTCGGCGGAGAGAACGGCGGCGCGCTCGAACGGCGAAACGAAATAGGCGCTGGCGAGGTGGGCCGTGTGGTGTTCGATTCGATGGAATTGTGCGCGAATGCTTTCCGGGGCGACTTCAAACGCCGCCGCTAAATCCTCTCGGATTCCAGCAAAGCGAGCCATCACACGCGCGCGTTCGAACGCAAAGCGCGGCATGCGCATCGCGAAGCGCAATTTCGTCGCGAGGCGAGCCCGCGGATCGCGGGGAATCGCGATGTGGTCCACCTGTGTGAGTTTCACACCGGCCCGTTCGAGACAATATTGAATCGCGCGCATCGGCAAACCTGCTGCGTACTTCACACGATTTAGGCGCTCTTCTTCGACGGCCGCGAGGAGTTGGCCATCGGAGACGATGGCGGCCGAAGCGTTCGCGTGATAGGCGTTGACGCCAAGGATGATCATTTCAGGATGTCTGGCGTGCCGCGCAATTGGATTGTGCTTCAGGCCACCGAAACGGCCGAAGCCTTCCCGGGTTCAGTATTCTTTGCAAGATCGCCGCCCAGATTCCGCTTCACCCATCCGTTCAGGATGTAGAGGCTCCATGGTCGCGACCAGGTTGTCCGGCTATCGAGAAAGTCGGTCCAAACCTGCCAGGCATTGTCCCCGGCGAGGACGGCTTCGAGAGCCGGAGACCAATCGGCCAGCCCTGCGGCGATCCGCTCTCGCAGCGAGCCGCGCATCCAATTCTCCCATGGAAACGTGAATGTTCGCTTCGGTTGTGCAACAAGATCTTGCGGCAGGAGATCGCCAAGGGCTGCAATCAGCAGGGCTTTGGGCTGCGCGGGATTGCGTTTCTGCGACTCCGGCAGCGAAAGCACGTACTTGACGAGCCCGGAATCGAGAAACGGGACGCGCACTTCGAGCGAATGGCGCATGCTCATCGCGTCGGTATCACGTAGGAGCGTATTCACGAGGTAGGAACGCAGTTCGAGCCAGGAGACAGCTGTGAATTCGTCCGTCGCTCGAGTTTCGAGCACCGCTTCGGTGAGCCATTCTCCCCAGGGCGTCGCCATCCATGCCCTGCCATCCTCTCGCAACCAGCCGGAAACGGTTTGCGGAGTGAATAGCAAGCGTGTAAAGAAGTACGGATGCGGCAACACGAGAGGATCGAGCCAAGCTGCGATTGCTTTCCGCAGCCTATCCGGCGAAGAACCTGGCAGCTTGGCAGCTGCTGAATGAGGTGTGATGATTTTCCGCATCGGCTTTGGAATCCAACGGGCTGCCGCCGCGAGCTGCTTGATCTGCGATGTCGCACGGAAGGAGGTGTATCCGCCGAATAATTCATCGCTCCCGAGACCGGAAAGCGCGACCTTTAATCCCGCCTGCTGCGCCGCCCAGGAAACGAAATACGTGTTGATGCCGTCCATGCTGGGCTGATCGAACGACGCGACGGCTTCGTCGAGCCGCGCGAGCATATCTTCGCCCGAAAGAGTGAACTCTGAATAGTTGGCGCCGAGGTGTTTCGCCGTCCGTCTGGCCATTTCCGCTTCGCTGAATCCGGCATCCGGAAAAGCGACCGTAAATGTGTGAATCCCTTTCTGCGCCCGGGTGGCAAGCGCGGCGATCGCAGTCGAGTCCAGCCCGCTGCTAAGGAAGACGCCGACGGGCACGTCCGCGACAAGGTGGCTAGCCACAGCTTGTTCCAATAGTGAGCGTACTCGTGACGCCGACGTAGCGGCAGAGTCACTATTCACCGAAGCGCCGCCCACCTGCGCACGTTCCGTGGGGCCGCTCCAGTAAGGCTTCGGCACGACGGCGCGAATCCGCTCAATACCAATCCGTGCATCGAGGAAATGACCGGGAGGAAGTGACGAAACGGCTTCTACGAGAGTTACCGGCTCGCACACCGAACCAAACAAGAGATAAGACGAAACCGCAGCCCGCGACAATTTTGCCGGAACCGCTCCGCTCGCGAGAAGCGCGCGGACTTCCGACGCAAAAAATAGACAGCCGTCGACGACGGCGTAGTAGAGCGGCTTGATTCCCAATTTATCGCGGGCGATGAATACTCGCACTGGCCGGCTGCCCGGACCCTCCGGCATCTCGACAATCGCAAACGCGAACATCCCGTGCAGCCGTTCCGCGCATTTGTCGCCCCACGTTTCATAGGCGTGGACAATCACTTCGGTATCGGAATTCGTGCGGAATTTGTGACCAAGAGATTCAAGTTCGTTGCGCAATTCGCGAAAGTTGTAGATTTCGCCGTTGTAGACAACCGCCAGAGTTTCGGTTTCGTTCCAGATGGGCTGGCTTCCTCCTGAAAGGTCAATAATGCTCAGACGACGACTGCCGGCGGCGACCGGGGGCGCGACCAGGATGCCTTCCTCGTCCGGGCCGCGATGAATGATCGCGGCCATCATCCGGCGCACAAGCGCTTCGCTCGCCTCGCGCGATTCGATTCCTACGACTCCGCAAATTCCACACATGACTCTTCGCGCCCTCTAGGTTCGACCCAAGCTGGAAACCGCGCATTCGCCAGCTAGCGATTTCATTGCGTCCTCGCGATCGAAATCAACCCTATAAGAGAATACCCTCGCAAGTCCCGCCACGCCACATCGCGCCGGGGAATCGCATCGTCGTGTAAAATCGCCATGCCGGTTCAAATGTCGCCCTGGAGTTTCATCAAGTGTAAACTCGCCATAGGAGAAGATGAATCAATTTGGCGCCGATCATCAGTGCACAGGGACTCTCGAAGAGATATGGAACTGCTCCCCTATTTCAGAATATCTCGTTCACAATTTCTGCAGGCGACCGGATCGGACTGATTGGCCCGAACGGCTCGGGCAAATCCACTCTTCTGCGCATTCTTCACGGCAGCGCAAAACCAGACAGCGGAGAGATCGCGATACGCAAGGGGGCGCGTGTGAGCTGCGTGGCGCAGGTTTCTGAATTCGCTTCCAGCGCCACGGTGCAATCCGTGATCGAGAACGCCCTAGAACGAGTCGGCGTGCGTCACACCGAGCGCCAATCCAAACTGGCGGAGACGCTCGGCCGGGCTGGATTCAAGGACTTCAAAACTTCCGCGGCTGAACTCTCGGGCGGTTGGCGCAAGCGCCTGGCAATCGCCGAGGCTCTGGTCGAGGACCCGGATATTTTGCTGCTCGACGAGCCGACCAACCATTTAGACCTTGCCGGAATTCAGTGGCTCGAAGTGCTGCTTCAGAACGCCACGTTTGCATCGGTCGTGGTCACGCACGACCGGTATTTCCTCGAAAATGTCGCGAACGATATGGTGGAACTCGATCGCGCCTACGCGGATGGTTTTCTACGCGTCCGGGGAAACTACAGCGCCTTTCTCGAGGCGAAAGAAGAATACCTGCACGCACAAAAGAAGCGGCAGGAGGCGCTTGAGAATCGCGTCCACACCGAAATCGAATGGTTGCGCCGCGGCCCGAAAGCTCGCACGACTAAATCGAAGTCCCGAATCGACAAGGCGCACAAGATGATCGGTGAACTTGCGGGAATGAACGCCCGGAGTGGCACGGCCACGGCCGATATCGACTTTTCCGAGACGAACCGCCAGACGAAACAACTCATCCGCCTTGATGACGTCGGCTATGCCATTGGCAATCGCAAACTCTTCGAAGGCATCAATTTCACTCTTACGCCTGGGATGCGCGTGGGCCTCGTGGGCCCCAATGGCAGCGGCAAGACGACGCTGCTCCGTCTGCTGCGGGGAGACATCAAACCCGCCCGCGGCGCGATTCACAAAGCCGAGTCATTGCGCGTCGTTTATTTCGATCAGAATCGCGAGCTTGAGCCGGACATTTCTCTGCGCCGCGCTCTCGCGCCCGACAGCGATTCGGTGATCTATCGCGGGCGCGTGATTCACGTAGCCGGATGGGCGGCGCGATTCCTTTTCACGGGGGAAGATCTCAATCGCCCGGTTGGCCGGTTCTCCGGCGGCGAGCGCGCACGCATCTTGATCGCGCAGCTGATGGTGCAGCCGGCGGACGTCTTGCTGCTGGACGAGCCGACCAACGATCTCGATATCCCCACCCTGGAAATTCTGGAAGAGAGCTTGTTGGAATTTGGCGGTGCGCTGGTTCTGGTCACGCACGATCGCTACATGCTGGATCGCGTCTCGACCATCGTGCTGGGACTTGACGGTCTCGGCGAGGCCGCTCGTTTCGCCGACTACTCGCAGTGGGACGCCTGGCAGCGGTCGCAACAGACGAAGGACGCACGAAGAGGCGGGGCGGCCTCTGACCTCCTGCGTCCGGTAGAAGCCAGTGCCCGGCCCACGGCAAAGAAGCCGAAGCTTTCGTTTGGAGAAACGCGGGAGCTCGAAACGATCGAGCAGCGCATCGCCGGCTCCGAGAAGGAACTCGAAGCGCAGTGGGCCGCGATGCAAGACCCGGTTGTCATGGCGGACGCGCAGCTCCTTCAACGGACGAGTATTCGAATCGAACAGTTGCAAAGGATTATTGACGGCCTCTATGCCAGGTGGGCGGAGCTCGAGAAGCGAAACAAGTAAATGTTGTTAATCGCCGGTCAGTTTCTTGTACTGGGCGTCGGTTAAAGGAACGACGGAAAGTCGTCCTTGACGAACCAGCGGTGAATTCGCAAAAAGAGGGCTCGCCTTAATTTGCTGTAACGACACCGGTTTCGCGATCGCTTTCCCAGCTTTAATTTTCACTGCCGGACTCCTCGGATCCGAAGCGTCAACTGAAACGACGGACGCCGTCCCAACCGCGCTCTTGTGGTTTCCTGTTTCGTAGACAATCAGCCGGGCGCCCGGCTTCATCTCTCGGAGATTCTTCAACGCAGCAGGGTTCGAGATGCCGTCCCAAACCGTAACTCCGTCGCGTTGAAGATCTACGAAAGAGTATTCGGACGGCTCCGTTTTGAGCAGATAGTTCAAAGTGACCAGACCCTCGCTTCTGCGGTTCAGCGAAATCATTCTACACTCGAGCGGGACGAGTTCGCTTCCGATTTCGGTCGCTCTTCTACCTTTCATGCGCTCCACAGAAGGGAACGGTCGTACTGGGGGGCTTTTGTGCCTGGACTGAGGGCTGTCCCTACCTGTCCTTTCTCTGTACTATCGTCCAGTTGTTCGCCTGACCCAAAGTACTAGACTGCTGAAAAGACCGTCGAGCCAAGGTTAGGGGGGACTCTATGAACCGGAGAGCGCGGTGGATTTTGCTGGTTGCCGGTGCTATGAGCATTTCGTTGCTTGCAGGGGCGGCATCGGCCGACACCGCCACTCTGAAGTGCAATTCGAGCCGGGATCAAATCTGGGTCTACGACTCGCTGACCACGTTTAACGTAGATTCCAAGCTGAAATGCGGCGAGGACGTGGAAGTCATCGGACGAGTTCAGGGCTACGTGAAGATTCGCGCTCAAAGCGGCGTCGAAGGTTATGTGCCCGAGGACGCCGTCTCCGGCCTTCCGGTCTACGAGCCTTATCGCGACGCAGCTCATGACGTCGGCTTGGCCGCGAAGCAAGTGCAAGCGAGGGAAATTGCCGTAGCGGCCGCGAATGCGACCGCCCTCGCTCCTGCTAATTTGAACTACTCGGAAATTTCACCGGTTTCGGCTACGAACGCCGTGGTTCCATCGAGCATGACGGGCGAAAAGAAGCTGCCTGCCACCATCTCCATTTCACCATCCACTGTGCTCGCCGAACCGAACCTATCGCCGGCGTCGCCAGCGGTGACATCGACGCCAGCGAGCGTGGCTCCCAAGGCTGTAGCCCCTGCCGCTCGGCCGGCACTTTCAAGCGCCGTTCCTCCGCCGGAGAGATCGGCCGCTGCGGCGGCACAGCCTGAAACACCAAGCCCATCAGCGGTTTCGGCAACGTCCGTGGGTGATTCCGATCATTCTCTTGATGGACGATTGATACGTGAGAGCGGGGACCTCGGCTGCCAGAGCTATTTTTCCGCCTATGGCCTCACGCCCAGCCAGACGAAATGGATCGCCCAAAACCGAGACAAGGTTTTCTCAAATGTTTGTCCCGCGCCCGCGCCCTCGAAAGTGGATTTCGTGATTATTTTTACGCACGACGTGGACTTCTTCAGCGCGACCATGCCCGACCTGGTGCACAAGAGCAACGGATTCTCGGACTTTACGCCCATGACTACCATTGACACAGCTCTGGTTCCTGAATCACAAGCGGACAAAGCGCGCCGCGAGTACGTGTGGATATTTCAATTTCAAAAGGGCACGTTCGATCCGGCAAGCTTCTCGCCGCACCGTCAATATCAATTCTCGAAGATGGAAACGAACTCGCTGGGTTCAAAAGCCGGCCTCAAGACCGTCGAGGACGCCTTCCGATTTGTAGCGGCTGCGAGCCGCTGACGGCAGGCCGCGGAAGCAGAGGTCGGTCGTCGTTTCGATTCGATGCGTTCCCGCATCGAGAATTGCAGCTAGCTTGCGGCGTGCTACTAGCGGAGGGACCTTGCAGCACGTCTTCTTCGCGACTTCCCTTAATCCACCAACTTCATGAGCGTCACTCGAGTCGTCTGTCTTTCCTGGTAGATTCTTGAAATTCCCGTCAAGGTTTCGAGATCCGAGGATGCGATCGGGATCAGCTTTTTTTCATCTTCCAGTTGGCGGAAGGAATTTTCCAACGCGGGGGGATAGCCTGGATCTTTGACGACCCACTTTACGTCCAACTCTCGCAGGAGCCTCAATAATCCTCCGGGTTCGCTGCACTTTGCAGGATCCACGGCCCAGGAGAATTTCGGATCGCCATAAACGTACGGAACCCGCACGTAGTACAAGTGGCGCAGAAAAATCATAGCGCGGCCAGTTCCGTTTCGAGGTTCTTGACCGAGCGCGGAATTGATAAACGACGCAAACTGATATTCAGGCGCCGTCCTTCGGAGGAACGCCTCTCTATTCTCACGCCCCAACACGGGAGGCAAGAAGTCCCGGGCGTAGAGCGAATCCGAAAACGCGGCGAAGCCCAGAAAAACGGCGAGTGTGGCTGCGCAACCATACGCCGCGATTTTCCAATTGCGTTCAAAAATTTCAGCGAGCCCAGAAAAAACGAGTGCGAGCGCGAAGATGTAAACGGGAAGCAAAAACCTGCCCGTTTGCGTGCTCAACGCGGTCGCGAGAAGCATCGCCACCCAAATCACTCCGCCAAGTCTTGCCGTGTGGCTTTTCCACCGCGCAAACAGCAATAGCGGCGCGAAAGCGAGGATCAGCGGGCCAAAGTATTGACCCAGTCCATACTGATCCCCATAAAGAGCCATCGTGAACGGAAACGCGAGCAGATGGAGCAAGTCCCGGGAGTAGGAGAGCGCACGCGTTTCCGCCAAGAGGCTGTGCAAAGCGTGCCAATTGACGGCTGCAGAATTCAACATGGGCATCAGGAACGGAAAGAAGGGATCGCCAGTCCAAATGAAGTTCCGAACCTGAGGCAGGGCTCCGACGATGAGCGAGATGAGACCACACAAGAACGCAGGCTTCCATGAGCGGCGCTCGAACAAAACGTATGCGCAGATCGCGAAAGGCACAATCCATCCGGTGTATTTCACACCCGCAGCCGCGCCCGCATAGAATCCAGCCAAGAGCACGAACTTTAGGTCGCCGCTTTGAATCCCGCGATTCGCCGCAATCGCCGCGAGTCCCGTGTAGAACGCCATCCAGATGTCCGGCGAGCCGGAAGTGGTGATCTGCCAGAAAACCATCGGTGAAATTAGAAATGTCAGGACCGTAAGGACAGCCCAGTCGAAAGGCATGAGCTGGCGAGCAATTGTGAACAGTACGGCCGCGGTCAAGAGTCCGCCGGTAAAAATCAATCCCAGCGAAATTCGATCGCTCCCGAGCGCCATGCCCAAAGAAATCAACAGATGCGCCTGGCCCGTCAGAAAACTGGGTGTCAGCCAGAAGATCGGGTGCAAAGGTCCCACCGACTCAAGTAGTGGAACCGTGAAGTGGTACGTCATTGCATCCGAGCCCGTGAGAGGCGCCATCGACACGAGAGCTTCGAATAAGACCGTGAAAGCCAGAAACATGAGCACAGCCCGGCGCGCGAGTCCTCCATCCGTCACTCGAGTGCGAGTCTGCTTCAACACAAGCCTGGCCCACCCACCAGATCGGGACCACCCCCCTCGCCATCCAGCGATCGCGAGCAACGCGACCAGCCCCCACGCAGAGCGCAATCCCAGCCATCCCGGGATCGACAGCCCATACACAGCGAAACCGATCAGGGGAATCGAGATTCCAGCGGCGAGTAATCCCGACTCAAATGCGTCGTCGATCTCGAAGCCCAGTAACTTGAGCATACGAAATCCGAATGACTGCGCGGCCGCAAAAACAATTGCGACAGCTGCCCATGCGGAAAGCGAGACTAAGAAGCTCATCGATGCTTCAACGCCGTGAGTCGAGCAACAATGAGCGCCTTGAATTGAAGGTAATAGAAACAATTCACGAGGGCTAACCAGAGGACAATTAAGATTTCAAATAATCGCCGGCGTAACCCCGAAGTATCTCGGTCGGGCTTAGGAGTGTTCCGGTCGGCAGACGCCATGTGAACGCCGAGCATAGCAGCTTAGAAATATCCTAAGGAGCCGCACAGAACGGTGCCAGCTCGAAATACTAGTTCGGGTTGCCCGTGCATCGATAATTGAACGTAATAGAACCGGCCGTGTGAATGTTGGTGGTAAACCCGGTCCAGTTTCCGCGATTGCCGTGATATGTCACCCAGTAAGCCCCTACCGCCGTTGAATCCGATGTAGGCGTCAGCGTGCAAATCGGAGAATCGACGCCGGTAAAGGCCTTCGTAAACAAATGTTTCGCACTCGTCCCACTGCTGATCGCAATGGTGCCGCCGAAATCGCTATTGGCCGCAGCCTGATTCACATGTGAACCCGCTTCCACGTCCTCGGCGAATCGGCCTGTGCCGTTCACGTCGAGATTGGCTCGCGGGTTCGTTGTATTCACGCCGAGCGAAGTCGCGGTAAAGCGGTGAACGGACTGCATCGCGCTGATCGGCGGTTTCGTGTCGCAGCAGCCCGCAAAACCCGTATCGGTGAACTCCGTCGTCGAGCCCCCGGGAACGAAAATGCTGCGCGGCGCACTGCGAAAATTCGGCGTTGTATTACGAAAGACGCAGTATCCACCAATTTTTGCGATACCGTGCGGAGGCAGCGTCCAGGTTACGTTCACAGCGTTGTTTTCGTTAGCTACTTTTGTGCCGGCAGAAAACACGGAAGGAGCGGACTCGACGTTGCAATTGTTACCGGCAGCGGAACGAACCCAGTAGTAGTAAGTCCCTGGCGGAAGCTTGCCGCCACTCGTTGCTTTGGTCACCACGTTCGCGGGCGGGAGCGCGCTCTCGAATCCGATATCGATCGCGCCTTTCGTGGCCTCGTAAATCTGCGCGTTGAATCCGAAACTGGCGCCATCTGAAAGCAGAAAGCCGGCGACGGGATCGATCCCGATCGAAGCAAACTTCTTTCCCGAAGCCGTGCTGCGAAACGGAAGGCCGTCGGTGTCTCGAATCAAACCCGTGTCCGTGCGCAGTCGTTCATTGTGGTCGTTCACGTTTACGAAGTAGTCGAAGCCGTTGCTGTTTTGTGCTGTCGCATTTCCCGCGACATTTCCCTCGCCGTCGACCACCGAAGTTACGCATCCACCACAATTCGTGATGAAGATATTGTCCACGCGGCCTGCTGTCTCGCGGACCGCGACCGCGCCTGCTGCCGGCCCGCCACCCGTAGACACGTGATTCATGAATACGCCTTGGATTTTAAGGCTCTCGGCGTTCACGGAGAGCACGGCCGTCGTGGGATTGGTGGCATCTGAGGTATTGACGTGGTCGAATGTTACGCTGGTGAAGGCCCCGAATTTTGCACCGTTCTCGGCGGAGAAGGCGAGGACATCCGTTGCTGCATCTTCGATCGTGATATTTCGGAATACAAAATTTCCAGCCGTTCCGAACTGATTCACTCGCTGGATGTACTGCATTCCGCCCCCCGCACCCGTAACGTCCTCCATCGTGATCAACCCATCGAGTGGCGCTTCGTCTTTGGCGGGCTTTTCGCCCGAGAAAATTACGATCGGGGTCTTGGCGCTGCCGTTCGCCATCAAGCAGCCGCCCTTGTACCAGATCCAGAAGCTGTTGGTGATCTTGAGCGGGGTATTGTCTGGCATGCCGGTTGTGCCGGAAACGGCGAGACACACATTCCTGAAAGACACGTTAATAGTCTTAAAGATCGAAACTGCCTGGTTGACTCCCAGGATCGATAGATTCTCGACTGTTACATAGCTCGGCAACGAAAAAGCCGGGGCACTGTTGGGATGTGCGCCAGCCCCCACGACGATGGCGACCATCGGAGCAAACGCAAATTGTTGCAACTGGCGGATTCTCGCTGTGTTTCCGCCCAGCAAATGGAGACCGATGCATTGTGAAGGCGGCGTTGAGAAGACGGGCGCGGTTGACGGAAGCTGCGGTTGCAAAACTTTGTAGAATGTCTTAGGCGGTGGGAAAAAAACGCTGCCCCCGCCTCCATCCGTTGAGATCCGGCAGGCCGCATCGATAGCGGCCTGAATTGCTCTTGTATCGTCGGTGACGCCGTCGCCTTTCGCGCCATACGCTACTACGTTTACGTTCGCCCGGTCGCTCGCAGCGAATTGCTCACCCCGTTCCTGTCCTCGCATCGGATTCGGGCAAACCACCGCAAGTAGAACAATAAGCGAAGCGACCGGAAGGAACCTCGGAATCGTCATGTCGTCTCATGCCCATCGAAGGTTATTCGCGTCATCGAACGTGTCTCAGTTCGTCGGGCCCTTGCCTGGAAAGAGCTTGGAAACACCGGGAGGATCGGCCGGCCTCAAAAACGCGCTCCAAGCCCGAACGAGTTGCTCCCGGACCCTGTTTGTTCGCACGCCCAATCGTTTTTCACCATACCATCGAAGCGAAACGCGTAAGAGGAACAGGAACATCAGCAGCAGAATCGAGGCAAGCACCGCGACGAGAGATTCTCTTTCCGCAAGCAGGCTCACGGTAGAACTTTCCGTCCATCCCGGTGCCAGCCGGTTGAGGATTACAAAAAGCGGAGCCCCAAATACGCTGAGCCGTCCCTTGCGCAGGTGTGCGGTCCGCTCGTACGTATAGGCCGCGTTGTAACCGGGGACCCGCTGTATGGCTGCGGCAAACACTGCGGGGTCGGATAACTCACTGCGCGTGACACTCTTACCGTCCGCACCCCGAAAAATCGTTCGATACGTGGGGTCGACTACGATCCATCGTCCGTCCACGAGTACTTCTGCCGAAACATGCTTGGTCAAATTCCTGGAATCCAGCAGCAGCACGCGCCGCGCTTCCAGCCCGCCACTATCGGCAAGATTCACGAATGCGTTCGTAGCCGTACCGCACACTTGCAGCAGCGAATCGTAGTTCAGGGTTTCGGTTGGATCGCGATCCGGAACCGATGCATCGGGAGCGCCTACGGTTTGACGCGCCGGCCCGTGTGCCATCCAGTCCAGGATTGCTTGCACTTTCTTTTCAGCCGAATCGGACGCTGGTATTACGGCGTCCGAGAATCCCTTCAGGTAACGGCGCGTCGAGTATTCCCACCCAATCGAGTACACCGCGAGAATTACCGCAATTGCGAGCGCGACGTTTACGGCGTACCAGGTCATGCGGTAGAGCGAGTGCTGCTTCATCGAAGCGCCTCCGCCGTCATGCATCGCCGGTACATCTGCTCGGTCTCATCGAGAGGCCCGTCCCAGGAAAGCCTGTCCACAAATTCACGGCAGCCCTCCTGGCGATTTTGGCGCAGCTTCGGATCTTGAAGGAGCGTTCCCAAGGCATTCTCGAGCGCGGCGGCATCGTGCGGGATCACCTCGCCGGCTCTCCCGACGAACGGCGCAATCCCGCAGCGGTCGGTAACGATCACAGGAGTCCCGCAAGCAGCCGCTTCCCCCGCTGTATTCCCAAAGTTTTCATTCTGTGAGGGCAGCACGAACAAGTCCGCATCGCGATAGGCTGACCATTTCGCATCATCATACAGCGGTCCGGCGAAGAGTACCCTGTCTCGAATTCCCAGGCGATTGGCGGTTGATTGAAGCGTTGCCAGAAATCCATCTCCCTCGTCCGGACCGGCAAGGACCAGTACAGCGTCTTGGCCGCGGCCAGATTTGTCGTGCCAACGCGAGAACGCCTCGAGCAGCAAGTCTGGGCTTTTCTTGGATACGAGACGCCCAAGAAACAAAATCAGCTTCGCGTCAGCTGAAATTCCCCGCTCGCGGCGAAATTCACCCCGCGGCGGAATGTTCAATGGAAGTTCGGCCCCATTTCGACGGATTGCTACACGAGCAGGGTCGATGCCGCCTTCCACCAATTCCTGCTTCTCTTGTTCTGACGTGGCGACCAGGTAGCGCGCCCCTTCGACGAACCGACGCCCCAGAAGATTGTGATACAGCCGCTTCAATCGGAGGCTCCGCACAATTGGGCGATACATCCCCATTGGTTCGACGACGTACGGTGTGACCTGCTGCCGGCAAAAGTAACTGGCCGCAGGGCCCAACAGATCATAGAGGCCGTAAAAGTGAACCACTTCGTACTGACGAATCGATTCCCGGCAGAATGTTACCACACGCGGATTCAACGTTACCGCGCGATGGTGCCCCGCCGTCGGGAGGTAGATAGCCTCCACGCCTTCATCCACCGCTCTCCAACCCCAGCGAGAAGGCTCGATCTCCATGTGAAAGCCGTTCCGCTTGCCGAACCCCAGGTCGGCGGTCAAAACCGTAACGTGGTGGCCCCGCTTCGCCAGTCCCCGCGCAAGTGCGCGCACCTTGAAGACCGGCCCGCCGCGATCCTGGAAAGGAAAGTAAGACTGAACTACTTTCAGAATGCGCATGCAGTTTGTCGGCTCGGGCATGGGAACGTACGTGGGCCGGGCGGCCTCACTCAAACGAGGTTTTACAATACTACTTCAGCGCACCTGAATCTAGACTGGCGTGCATCGCAACGCCCCCCTCGACTTCTGGCTGGCGCGGCGAAGATTTGCATCAAATTACGGGGCTAGCCATTTCGGGCGTGGGTAGGCGAACTCGAAGAAGAAAAGCGAGAGCAATGATTCCGGGCGGGGTCGGATTGCGCACTCTGCCTGGCATGCTGAACAGCTAGCTCGGGTGTGCGACGCGTGGGGCGACGAGCTGACTCCGCGGGAACCGCGTAATTCAGATGAACGCACCCCCGCCGCCGATATCAGAGGGGTAGGAGATAAAGGGAGCGACGGTAGGTGGCCGGGGGAAGGAAGCCGGCCCAGCCCTCAATCCCCGAAGGGATTCTCGGCTTTCCTCCCCCTGACGGAAATGCCTAGCGCACGCGAGAAGCCAAAGTAACTAGCTGAAAACAAATAGCTTCAGAATCACCTGAGGTGTAAAAAGTCCAACCTCCCCGGTAAAATCTCCGAAGGAAAATCTTGGGAGCGGGTTTTGCCCCCTTTCGCCCTACCACTTGCGCTGCTGTCTTGACCCCATTCGCCACACTTGCTATGTTTAAAGATTATTCTGGGCGCAATTTACCCAGTGTCTGCAACGCCTGCCTGTAGGAGGCAGGCGATTCGTCTCCGACATCACATGGGCCTCAAGAAAATCGTCATCCGCGGCGCGCGGCAGCACAATCTCAAGAACATCAGTCTCGAGATTCCCCGGAATTCGCTTACTGTCATCACGGGTCTCTCCGGTTCCGGCAAGTCCTCGCTCGCATTCGACACCTTGTACGCCGAGGGCCAGCGCCGCTACGTCGAATCGCTTTCCGCCTACGCGCGGCAGTTCCTTGACCAAATGGAGCGTCCCGAAGTGGATTCGATTGAGGGGCTTTCGCCATCCATCGCCATCGAGCAGAAAACCACTACGCGCTCTCCGCGTTCGACCGTCGGTACGATCACTGAAATTTACGACTATCTGCGCGTCGTCTATAGCGCGATTGGCGCGCCGCATTGCCCCAATTGCGGCAAGCCCATCACCCGGCAATCCACCGAGCAGATCGTACAGTCCGTTCTCGCCTTGAAGCCCGACGACCGCATTATGGTCCTCGCTCCTGTCGTCCGTGGACGCAAAGGCGAATATAAGAAAGAGCTTGAGAAGTATGCGAAGGATGGTTACGTCCGAGCGCGCGTCGATGGCGACCTTATGAATCTCGACGAGCCGATTCCGCTCGACCGCCGCAAGAACCACACCATCGAAATTGTCGTTGACCGGTTGCTCTTGAAGAACGGCATTGCCCAGCGCCTTGAGGAGTCCATCGAAACCGCCCTCAGGCTGACGAACGGCCTGGTCACGATTTCAGTCGTTGGTGGCGAGGAGCATGTCTACTCCGAAAAGCTCGCATGCCCCGATTGCGGCATTTCGGTTCCTCAACTTGAGCCTCGCTCGTTTAGCTTCAATTCGCCTTATGGCGCCTGCCCCGAATGCCACGGACTGGGCTCGAAATATGATTTTGATCCGTCGAAAGTAATCGTCGACTGGTCGAAGCCTCTCTTCGAAGGCGGCCTAGGCCCTGGGTCGGGCTCGACGTTCGTCCAGCGCACCATGAAGCTTGCGGCGGCCGCGCACGGATTCGATCTCGATACGCCGTTCGAACAATTTCCGCGCAAGGTTCAGAACTTGATCCTCCATGGCAATCCAGAAGACGGCAATGGCGCAAAAGGCCTCAACTTTCAGGGCGTGCTGACGCACCTCGAGAAGAGTCTCGAAGAATCGAATTCGGACACCTACCGGGAATGGCTTACGCAATATATGTCTCCGGCGCCCTGCACGGCGTGCAATGAGCGGCGCCTGCGCCCCGAAAGCCTTGCGGTCAAAATTGCCGGCCTCTCGATCGCCGATTTCACGGCGCTCCCGCTCACCGAAGCTCGCGCCGCCGTTGACAAAATTCGCGGCCACCTCACGCTACGCCAGCGAAAGATTGCCGGGCGTCCACTGACGGAAATCGCCGAACGCATCGATTTCCTGCTCGCTGTCGGGCTCGGCTATCTCACGCTCGATCGCTCGGCCGCCACGCTGTCAGGCGGGGAAGCGCAACGCATCCGACTCGCCACTCAGATCGGCTCGCGCCTGCGCGGAGTCCTCTATGTTCTCGACGAGCCTTCGATCGGCCTGCACGCCCGCGACAACGGCCGCCTGCTCAGCACGCTCGAAACCTTGCGTGACCTCGGCAATACCGTTCTCGTCGTCGAGCACGATGAAGAAACGATTCGCCGTGCGAACTATGTGGTGGACCTCGGCCCTGGGGCCGGCAGCGCCGGCGGCTACCTCGTCGCCGCCGGAGCACCCGAGGAAATTGCCGCGAATCCGGCTTCTCTTACCGGGCAATACCTCTCAGGCCACGCGAATATCGCCGTGCCTGAGGTGCGCCGCGCTGCCAATGGAAAAGCGATTACAGTCCTCGGCGCTCACGGAAACAATCTGAAAAATATCGACGTCGCATTTCCGCTCGGCCTCCTCACAGTCATCACCGGCGTTTCAGGCTCCGGCAAATCCACGCTGATCAATGACATTCTTTACCGCGCTCTCGCTGCGAAGCTCTACCGCTCGATGGAAAAGCCCGGCGCGCACCGCGCGATCACGGGCATCGAGCACATCGACAAAGTGGTTCAGATCGACCAGGCCCCCATTGGCCGCACACCGCGCTCGAATCCCGCCACCTATACCGGCGTCTTCGCTCCGATTCGCGAGCTCTACGCCATGCTTCCGGAATCGCGCGAACGGGGCTACCGCCCCGGCCGTTTCAGCTTTAACGTGAAGGGCGGCCGCTGCGAAGCGTGCCAGGGCGACGGCCAGCGCCGCATCGAAATGAATTTCTTGCCGGACGTATACGTCACATGTGAAGTGTGCCGCGGAAAACGCTACAACGCAGAAACGCTTTCGGTCCGCTATAAGGGTCTTTCGATTTCCGATCTCCTCGATTTGCCGATTGAGGAAGCGCTCAAGGCGCTCGAAAATATCCCCGCGATTCAGCAGAAGCTTCAAACCCTCGTTGACGTCGGCCTCGGCTACATTCAGCTCGGCCAGTCCGCCACCACGCTCTCCGGTGGCGAAGCTCAACGCACAAAACTCGCCCGCGAACTTTCGCGCCGCCAGACCGGCCGCACGCTGTATATTCTCGACGAGCCCACGACGGGCCTTCACTTCGACGACGTAAGGAAGTTACTCGACGTGCTGAATCGCCTCGTGTCTCTCGGTAATACCGTGCTGATTATCGAACACCATCTCGACGTCATAAAACAAGCCGACTGGATCATCGACCTTGGCCCCGAAGGCGGCAACGAGGGCGGCCGGATCGTCGCTCAAGGCACGCCCGAGCAGGTCGCGCGCGTGAAGAAGTCATTCACGGGCCAAATTCTTACACGCGCCCTGAGCGCCGCAAATGGAAACGGCACTAACGGTAGCCGCACAAGCTGAATGCGACTCTCTCGCGTCTGATTATCGATGAAAATTACTCCAGACGACCCCAACCCGATCCCACCCGAAGCCTTTCAGGAACCGCCCTCATCGCCGCTCCCCCCGGCGTTCGACGCACGGGAGATCGATATGCCGAACGGCCGGGCCGCTCTTCCGCCAGCCCGCGTCCCACCGCCCTCGTATAGCCAGTATCCCGAAGATCTGCGCGCACCCTGGGGTTGGATCGACTTGTTGTTGCTTGTGGCAATCACATTCTTCGGAACTTTTATCGTCAGTATTTTTCTTGTAGGCGGATTTGCTGCATTCGGAATGACGCCCAGCGCCTTGCAAAAATCGGTGGGCGAGAGGAGCCTTTTCCTCATCGTCAATCAAACGCTTCTATCGCTAGGACTTCTCGCCTATCTCGCCACGCAAATCCGCCTCCGTTTTCAGTCGCCTTTCTGGCAAACGATCGGCTGGCGCCCGCTCGAGACGGGTGGAATTCCTCGCCGCGTTGTCTACCTCGGTCTCATTCTCGGCGGCTTCGCATTGTCGCTATTGATTCAGCTTGCCTCGGCGGCCTTCCAGAACAAGACCAAAATGCCCATCGAGACATTCTTCCAGGATCGTCGCAGCGCTTTTTTGCTGATGCTCATGGGAGTCTTAATCGCTCCACTTGTCGAGGAAACGATTTTTCGCGGCTACATCTATCCCGTGATAGCGCGAAGCTTCGGAGTTGGCGCCGGCGTAGTGATCACGGGCGCCATGTTCGGCCTCCTCCACGCCCCGCAACTTTGGGGCGGTTGGGGCCAGATCGCACTTCTCATTGTCGTGGGCATCGTATTCACCGCTGCACGCGCCATCTCGCGCACGGTGGTCGCCAGTTACTTCCTCCACGTCAGCTACAACTCTTTCCTGTTTATCGCGTTCCTCGTTGCATCGCACGGCCTTCGCCATCTCCCCGTAGGCCCTTGATGATGGGCCTGGGCATTTATAACGCCACTTTCACGGCGCTGGTTTCCGCGATCCTAGCGAATAGATGTCTTAGATCTGAAAGCCCGGCAGGTTTTCCCAAGGATTTCGCTCCACGCCGGATGCACCGCTCTGGAATCAGTTAGAATGGAACGCCGGACGCCGCATTGCGCCGCGTCTTTGACGCACAGGGCCATACGCTTGCATAACTTCGAACCAATCCGCTGGACGCCCGAAGGCGTGGTAATCCTCGACCAGCTGCGCCTTCCCGGGGAAGTCGTCTATCACACCTACACCGACTACCGCGATGTGGCGAAAGCGATCAAAGAAATGATCATCCGCGGCGCCCCGGCCATCGGCGTAGCCGCCGCGATGGGCGCCGCTTTAGGCGTCGAGCGCTCCCAATCGAAATCGCTTTCGGAATTGCGAATCGAATTCGCAACCATCTGCGACACGCTGGCGCGGACACGCCCCACCGCTGTCGATCTATTCTGGGCAATCGACCGTTTCAAACGCCGCTTTGAGGAATTGGCAACCGCCGCCGCGAGCGACGGAGCGTCCCACGAAACGGCCGGCCTCGCGCACCTGCGCGCCGCCCTCGTCGAAGAAGCGCAGAAAGTTCACGAAGAACGTCGCGAAGCCGACCGCCGCATCGGGAAATTCGGCGCGGAGCTTCTCGGCAAGTCCGGCCGCGTCATGACGCAATGCAACGCCGGCGCGCTCGCCACCGGTGGCATCGGTACGGCGCTCGGCGTAGTTCGCATGGCCGTTGAAGGTGGTTACCGCATCGAAGTGCTCGTCCCTGAAACGCGCCCCTATCTGCAAGGGGCTCGCCTCACCGCCTGGGAATTGCAGCAAGACCGTATCCCGCTCACGCTCATCACCGACAACATGGTCGGCCACTTCCTCAAGACCGGTGGCGTTAACGCCGTCATAGTCGGGGCCGATCGCATCGCGTGCAACGGCGACACCGCAAACAAGATCGGCACCTACGGCATCGCCGTGCTCGCTCATGAAAATAATGTGCCTTTCTACGTCGCCGCTCCGATTTCCACACTCGATATGTCGCTTGCTTCCGGCGAACAGATTCCCATCGAAGAGCGCTCCTCTGCTGAAGTGACGCATCTTGCCGGCGTTCAAATTTCGCCCAACGACGTCCACGCGGCCCACCCTGCATTTGACGTCACGCCAGCGCGTTACATCACCGCCATCATCACTGAACGCGGCGTAGCCCGAGCTCCATTCACCGAGTCCCTGAAAAAATTAACCGCAACCTCGTAGCTCGCAGGAATTCTCCGTACGCTCGCGGCACGTTGAAGACCCGCCTCAGGGGGGCCGAGCCCTCTCGACCGGTCAGCAAGGCGCTGCTTTCTTACCGCAGTCCAGGCCGCAGATCTCCCGGAACTTTTCGCCTCTCGTCCGCGTACCAATCACAGCGGAACTGCGCCGTCCACGCGGAAGCATTCGATCATCCGAGTTGGCGCACAGGCGCGAAATCACGTGATGCGGCTGATACGGGAGGCCGGGCGCACGCCCGAGTGCAAATAAATGTTCAGCGACCAATTGAGGCAGGTGTTGCGGCGTCTTGGCCGCACCCCGCTCTTCACCGCGATCACGCTGATTACGCTCGCGGCAGGCGTCGGCGCAAACACCGTAATCTTCAGCGTCCTCGAAAGCGTCTTGCTGAAGCCGTTGCCCTATCCGCATCCCGAGCAATTGATCGGTGTGTGGCATACCGCCCCGGGGATCGGCATCAAGGACTTGAACATGTCGCCGTCCATGTACTTCATCGACCGCGAACAAAACACCTCATTCCAGGATGTCGGTGCGTACACAAACGATTCGCTGAGCGTGACTGGCGCAGGCGAGCCAGAGCAGGTGCGCGGCCTCGACGTGACCGATGGAACGCTGCCTCTTCTCGGAGTAAAGCCCGTGTTGGGGCGGTTATTTACGCGCGAAGACGATTTGCCCGGAACGCCGGAAACCGTACTCCTGTCGTACGGTTACTGGCGCCAGAAATTTGGCGGCGCTCCGTCCGTGGTCGGGCGCTCAATCACGCTCGACGGCAAGCCGCGCGAGATCATCGGCGTATTGCCGCAAGGATTTCATTTTCTCGACGAGGAGGATCCTGCGCTCATCGTACCCTTCAAGTGGGATCGCAGCAAAGTACACCTCGGAAACTTCAGTTACCGTGCGCTCGCCCGCTTGAAACCGGGAATCACAATGGCGCAAGCCAGCGCAGATGTGGCGCGCATGCTTCCGATCTCCATTCGAAGCTTTCCTGCTCCGGAAGGCTTCAGTATCAAGCTCTTCGAAAAAGCGCAGCTCGCACCCAACCTGCGGCCGCTCAAGCAAGACGTTGTCGGCGACATCGGCAATGTGCTGTGGGTCCTCATGGGCTCGATCGCCATGGTTCTACTGATCGCTTGCGCGAATGTCGCCAATCTTCTACTCGTGCGCGTCGAAGGGCGTCGCCAGGAACTAGCGATCCGCGGAGCACTCGGCGCCGGCTGGAAACGAATCGCAGGCGATCTGCTATTTGAAAGCGTGATTCTAGGTTTGCTCGGCAGCGCGCTTGGCCTGGCGCTCGCGTATTGGGCCTTGCGCATTTTGGTCGCGATCGCGCCAACCGGGCTGCCTCGAATCCATGAGATCGGTATGGACGTTCCGGTGCTGCTGTTCACTCTGGGAATCGCTCTCTTTTCGAGCCTGCTTTTCGGTTCCATTCCTATTTTCAAGTATGCCGGCTCACGCTTAAACACCGGCCTCCGCGAGGGCGGACGCTCGCTGAGCCAGAGCCGCGAGCAACATCGCGCGCGCAACGTCTTGGTAGTCGTCCAGGTAGCGCTCGCTCTCGTCCTCCTGATCTGCTCGGGCCTGATGGTACGTACCTTCCGCGCCCTGATGCATGTGCCACCGGGATTCACCGCGCCTGACTCTGTCCAAACCTTCCACTTCTACATTCCCGAAACCGAGGTTCCAGATTCCGAGAGCGAACGCGTCATCCGTATGGACGAAGAAATCATGACGAAACTCGCGGCAATCCCTGGGGTAGCTTCCGTCAGCAGTACAACCGGCATTCCGATGGATGGATGGGACTCGAACGATCCTGTTTTCGCCCAGGACCGCACCTACGCTGAAGGCGAACTCCCGCCGCTGCGCCGGTTCAAATTTATCACTCCGGGACTTTTCGCCACGCTCGGTACTCCTTTCATCGCCGGCCGCGACCTCACTTGGAGCGATATCTATCAGAACTTTCCCGCTGCGATCATTTCTGAAAATTTTGCGCGTGAATATTGGCATGACGCAAACAACGCGCTCGGCAAACGGATTCGGGTAGGTAGCATCGACGATTGGCGCGAGATCGTCGGCGTAGTCGCCGACGTGCACGACGATGGCGCCAATAAACCTGCGCCGACCTTCGTTTATTGGCCTGTCATGATGGACCGTTTTGAAGGCCAGGCAAAAATGGTCCGCCGCGGCTTCGCCATTGCCATCCGCAGCCCGCGGGCCGGCTCGGAGTCCTTCTTGAAGGAAGTCCGCCAGTCGGTCTGGTCCGTCGATTCGAATATTCCTCTGGCAGATGTTCACACGCTCGGATACTTGTACACGAATTCGATGGCGCGCACTTCCTTCACGCTCGTTATGTTGGGAGTGGCAGGCGGCATGGCGCTCCTCCTGGGTATCGTGGGAATTTATGGCGTGATCGCCTATTCGGTTTCGCAACGCACCCGCGAAATCGGGATTCGCATGGCGCTTGGAGCTCAGCAGAAAACTCTCACCGCGATGTTTGTGCGCCACGGCATGTGGCTTGCCGGAATCGGTATCGCCTTTGGTCTGGCCGCAGCCTTCGCCGTGATGCGTTTGATGTCGTCGCTCCTGTTCAAAGTGAGCCCGGTCGATCCGATCACTTACGCAGCTGTCACTGTCGGCGTGATCGCCACCGTTTACCTCGCCTGCTATTTGCCATCGCGCCGCGCCGCCACGGTAGATCCTGTCGACGCTCTTCGCGCCGAGTAGCGGTGACCGTCGCGTATTGATGTATCGGCGCGCTCGTCGAGTCGGTTGTTGGCTTGTTTGCTCCGCGGCATACGATGCTTCCATCAGGCTTTTCTTACTGCGTTCACTGCGCCACGTCGCCGTTCTGCCCAGAGAGAAATGTGGAGTAATATCTTCTCAGTTCTAGTACTTGGTAAATCGCGCTTGCCACAAGCCCACAATCGACCTTAACTCATTGTCCTGCATTCTCTTAGCGCTACTCGTCAATCCTTGGCAAGATGAATGCTTCTCCCGATGGTCTAGGCCGGAACCAGGCAACAAGATTGTGCTGGCGCGATTCCTGGAGCGCAACCTCGTTTACGGTTGTCGGCGTGGCGCTCGGGGGGAGAACACAAATGAACAAGACCGGAGCACAACGATTCGATCCAGATCGACACTTTTCGAAGCTCCCGCATGTCGCCGAAAATATGCTGGTCGAGGATGCAATCAAAGATCGCCTTCAAGAGCTCGCTAGACTTGTTGACGGATTCGCGAATTCCACGTGCAACTTGTTGTTTGCAGATCAAACACCGGCCCGCGAAGTGTTGGAAGAATTGCTCGTAAAGCAGGCGGCCCTCGGCTGGATTATTCGCATTACGTCTCATATCGAAGGTCCGATCCGCGAAAAGCTCTGGGCGGACATTGACAGAGCCCTTGCCGATCTCGAACAGCTGGCAGGCGCTTACAGCCGGTTTCACCGCCGCGCCGCGAGAGTATTTCCGTTGGAAGGTGGCTACGCAGCTTCCTCGCATATCCGTTCGTGATGAGTCGCGCGAAAAATGTGTAACCACGATTGCGCCGCGCGCTTCATAAATGGATAGGAAGTCGAGGTTTTGAGGCCTACCACATTCCAACTCTTAGGAGAGTACATCCATGAAAAAATTATTGGCCCTGCCGTTCGCTGCGGCGTTATTTTTTGCGCTGCCGCTATTCGCACAAGAACACGGTCGGGCTCCCGCTCCACACGCCGAGCCCCACGCCAATGGAGGCCGCATCCCGCCGCCTCCCGCGGCTCGTCATGCGGAGAAAGCTGAACGCGAGGCCGAACCCGTAAAGGGCGGCCGTCCTGACGACCGGCCACACGTAAACAACGACCACTGGTACGGGCACGACAAACCAAACGATCCGCGGTTCCATCTTGCTCATCCCTTCGAGCATGGGCACTTCGAACATTTCGGTCCGTCGTTCCGCTATCGCGTCGCTCGTGTTGACGTTCATGCTCACCGCTTCTGGTTGCCAGGAGGCTTCTTTTTCGAGGTCGCTCCTTGGGATTGGGCCGTGGCTGCTGACTGGTGCTGGAACTGCGGAGAAGATTTCGTCATCTACGAGGATCCGGATCATCCTGGCTGGTACCTGGCCTACAACAGCGAAACGGGAGCCTACGTCCACGTCACTTATCTCGGCACGTAGCTGACGGAAGGCGATGCATTCTGAGCGCCCGCGATCGGCACGAACCGGTCGCGGGCCGCGGAATACGCTCTCTCGAAGCGCCGCTTTCGCTTTTGACATTCGGCCAAGGAGCTTAGACCAACCCATCCCGCACTCCGAGCCTTCTAAGTAAGAGGCGCGGCAGCTGGATTGTGATGTTCAAACGAAATGGACTGGCGCTAGCCAAACTCATGACCAAACCGACCATTGCAGCCTTCCTCCGGTTACTCGCGCTCGCCGCGCTGTTCGCTAGTTTCAGTTCGGCGCGAGCCTACGGTGACGTCGGAGTGATTCTCAACGAGTCGCTCGACACCAGCGTCGCACGCGTCACGGGCTCAGGCCACACGGCCGTTTATTTCTCGCGCATTTGCCCCGACTCGCCCGTGAAACTTCGGCTCTGCCGTCCCGGTGAAGAAGGCTCGGTAATGAGCAACTACATCAACCTCGGCGAGGATCAGCGTTACGAGTGGAATATCGCTCCGCTGAATATGTACGTCTACGGCGTCCAGGACACTCGCTATCGCCCCGTGTTCGGCTCGGACAAGATCAAGACCCTCCTGGAAGAAAGGTACCGCGAGCAAGCGCTGTCTCGATACTGCACCGGCCGCAACTGCATGACGAGCGACAAAGCCGAGTGGAGAGAAATGGTCGGCGCCAGCATGTCGCGGAGCATGTACATCTTCGTCGTTGAAACCACCGTCGAGCAGGATCTCGACATAATCGCCAAATTCAACGCCCTGCCCAATGAAAATCACTTCAATGGAATGACCAAAAATTGCGCCGATTTCACCAAAGACGTTATCGACACTTATTTCCCGCATTCGGCGCACCGCGACCCCATCAACGACTTTGGAATGACGAGCCCAAAAGCCGTCGCCCGGACTTTCTCGCACTACGCGCAGAATCATCCGGAATCGCATTTCCGCGTGCTCCACTTTTCACAGTTGCCGGGCACAATCAAGCGAAGCACCGAAGCGCGCAGCGGCACCGAGCAGCTCTATCACTCAAAAAAGCTCCTGATCCCCATGGTCATTTTCGCAGACCACGAATTGCCCGTTGTCGCCGCCGCTTATCTGATCACGGGCCGCTTCAACCCGCAGCATGAATTCGAACAGCATCCGACTGTTGAACCAATTCAAATTAGCGATCCCGCGCGCACGCCCGGTGCCAACGACAATAACCATGCAAGCACGGAGCGGCTGCAGGCAGTCGAGATTCAGGAGCGCGAGGAGGTTCTCGGCACGCCCGCGGAGTGGAAAAAATATAACAAGGCCTTTGCTTCGCTCGTTGACGACGCCGTGCGCGATGAAATCATTCCCAATCGCGATTACGTAAGCCGCATTTTCAAGCGTATGGACGACGCTGGGAAACCCACAGCTGACCCCGACGGCGGTATATGGATGGAAATCTCAGATGCCAACGGAACTTCGAAAGTCGGCTTGAGCGTAAATAATATTTTCGCCCAGGGTTCCGACCCGCGCCTTGCGTTCGAACTCCTACTTGCGCGCGTTGCCTACGTCTTGAAAAGCCCCAAGCACAGCCGCGAAACGATGCTTGAATTCAAGGAAGATTGGGCGCTTCTCCAGTACGCCCGCATGCGGATTTCCGCTGCCAGAGCAACAGGGGAGTCCCCCGAGTTTCACGGCCAGGTTGCACCAACACCAGCCGGCGGCGCCGAATAGGGCCCACCCTGATGTTTGCGGAGGCGCGCGGCCTCTCATCTTGAAGGCATCCGGTAGGGACGCCTGCACTGTCTCGGGGCTCAACCCCTGCAAGAATGTCGGCGCCAAATGCGTTCGGTAGCGGCGTGGCCGACAGCCCGTCTTGTGCACTTGGATTAATCGATGGACCCGGTCAACCAGTTTTTGCACGGCTCCTGTTTCGCATTTTTCGATCTCGCCACGGGTTCCCGCGAAACCCTCATTCCTGATATGATTCGCTAGTCGTTGGTGTATTCGATGCGAATCTTTGCTTTAGATCTATTGCTCGTTGTTTCGCTTTCCATCAGCTTGGGACAGACCCTGTCGGCGCTGCCTGCCGGCGCCGCCAGCGCCTCCGCTACCCCTCCCGCGATCGTTATCGGATTCGTTGGTGGTTTCATCAGTCACGACAACGCTGTTCACGGCGGCGTCCAACTCGCCGCGCAACTCCGCAAAGATTACCCATCCAGCGTCGACGTGCAGGTTTTCGAAAACCATCATGGCGAGCAAGCCCACCAGGAAATCCTTCGCCTTCTC
>JBARFX010000054.1:0-32500 GCA_049797655.1 Candidatus Acidiferrales bacterium
CGCATTTCCGATCCCGGCGATTGGATGGAAGAGACGCATCGAATGTGCCAGCGGCGCGATTTCCGTCTGATCCTGGTTTTGAAGAAACTGGTGGCCGATTACAATCCGAGTTCGCAAATCCTCCAGCGGCTCATGGACTATTCGCACACGTCCGAAATCAAAGCCAGCGCGACGGCTGGACGCGAGCAGCACCTGATCGCGTAGGAGCGAGATTCTATGATTCGATCGCAACTATCTAAGGCCTGCGTTTCGCAGGGATTTTGCATTCAGAGATTTTGCGCATGCATGCGCTCGCGACAGGCCGCAATACTCTTCCTTGTTCCCCTTATGGCTGCGCTGGCCGGATGGTCCAGCCGTCCGACGGGTTTCGAGTGGCCGGACTCGAGTCACTACTGGCGCGTGATGGTTAACGTGAATCAGTACATCGGGAACCGGCCCAAAGAATGGTTCGCTCAGGACAAGATCATCACCGACCTGGCGATTGAGAAAGTCGATCCCGCCAACGAGGATGCCGCCGCAAAACAGTACAAGAAGTTGCGACACGATCTCGAAGCGCGTGGTATTTACGTCGGGACTTACACCTCGGGAAGAACCGTCGGGCCAGCTGCGGAACAAACCTCGTATCCTCCGGGAAGCGTTGCGATCGAGCAGATGCCGGCGAGCGCGCGATATACAAGTTCGTGGCCCGGACAGCCGGATCGCAAGATTATTGATGTGACCGATCCGGCCACGCGGCACGCGTTTCAGAAAGGGCTCCGGCAATTGTGGGAAAGCGTGCCAGCGCCGATTCGATTCGTCGACAATGCCGCCGTGCATCCCGCATTGGGCCGCGGCGAACCGTGGAAAGCGTACTGCGAAAATATGGGGGAGATTCGCAGAATCGCCGAATCCCAGGGCTCGCGAGTGATTTTCAATATCGCCATGCACGTCGCATTGCTTTCGGATGAGGATACGCGCGAACTCATAGAGGCGGTGGGCCGCGACAACGGCATCGCGCTCGAAATGCCATGGCACCCGAACATTCAGAAGAGCCCGGAAGCCACCGCGAAGGCGCAAGCGCGTTACCGCCAGCTTCTCGATAGTGGCCTCGTCGTGATTATGATTCCGGTCGATACGCCCGCCAGCAAGCTTAGCGGCTGGATACAGACCTGGAGAAAACCAAGCGATCATTTGTATATTTCGGGGGTGTTTTGGAAGGCGCCGGATTTGACCGCTTACAGCGATCGCTGATTGAGCCTACGGGGAATCTGTGCAAGGAACGTAAAGGATTGGCGCGCAAGTTGCACGCACTCGCAGTCAAATTCCAAAACGAAAGTCTCGTCTAGTCGCCTGCAGCCTTACCCCTCTCTCGCAGTTGGTCGATAAGACGAGCGTGCTTCTCGGCACGCTCGCGATACACGGCGCCCATCAGCTGCCATTCTTCCGGAGTAGCAGACGCAGAGTGAGCGGCGAGGTGCTCGCAGGTGAGCGCCGCTCGTTCCCACCATTTCGTATTTTGTTCAAGAAGTTCGAAAATAACATCGTTTGGAGCATCCATTCGGTTCTCCCGCGCTGTGCTCCCCGTTGACTGATTTCTCCCGCCGGATCCCATCTCAGGCATAGCCATCTCCTGCGACCTCCTCGTCCCGATATGTCTGTCTCGCCCGGTTGAAGGCAAATTCTTGTTGCCTACCTTCAGACCTCGCGCGAATGCAAAACCGCAGGCTGCGCCTTGCCGGCAGGCGGGTTGGCAACCTTGCGATCGTTCGCGGATTGCTTTTCAGCGGGCGTAGCCTGTTGCGCGACGATTCTCTCAATCACGACGACTGGAATCTGTTCGAAATGCGTTCGCACTTATTTCATCACCTGCAGGCACCGTAGCAGGGTTGCGCTGATACGGGGAGAATCTTTAGCGCATCCCGGCTGAGAGGAGCGCATCAGTTAGTGGGATTCAGACCGTGAATACGGTGGGTACGGGAGTGTTTGCAGGTCGCCGCAATGAACCGCAGACTATGCATACGGTGGCGTACTTTAGCAGCTCTCTATTGACACGCATTGCCGCGGTTGGCTAGGATATTCTCTCGTTAGTTATACGTTAGAGGGAGGTGGGTTATGAGCGCAATTCGACCGGCAGCTCACTTCAAGACCTTGGCGCAACTGGACGTGCCCCATTCCCGTAACGGGAAGCACAAGAAGATCGTTTCGCTGATACTTCGCGACCTCGATCAATTGAAGGAAGGTGCTGCGATCAAAGTGCCCCTCGGGGAGTTGGGAGACTCCAAGGAAAACGTCCGCTCCGCGTTAAATCGCGCCGCACGAAAGGGAAAACGAACGGTGGCGACCGCCACGGACGAGAGCTTCCTCTACGTGTGGAATGTGGCGAGCGCGTGAGCGGCGGTAATGCGGTACCGAGGAATTCATGCTGTTGAGCCAGCGAGCCGCTGCGGCGAAGCCGTCAACGCCGGGCAGCGAAGACGAAGCTTCCCTTCAGGATTAAATTATCCGCCGGCTCCGGAAGATGTTCCGCGTGCCTGTTGTTCCGAGGATGGGTAATCAGCCGGAGATTCGCCGGCGGCGGAGATGTCCTCAGCGCCAGTGTTCTTCATAATCTCCTTCGCACGCTTGATTTCGGCGGAGGTGTCGCAGTGAACGGATAGCAGGATTGCGCCTTTCTGCATGGGTCCTTCGTAGCGCTTCGCTTCGTACTCGGGAATGCCGAAACCGATCAGCGCGCCGGTGAGTCCGCCGACGGCGCCGCCAACTCCGACTCCCGCCAACGCAGCCACGATTGGTCCCGCGGCAACAAACGGGCCCACGCCCGGAATCGCCAGCGCGCCAATTCCGGCGAGCAAACCAAGCGTTCCGCCGAGGACTGCGCCAGAACCCGCTCCGGTGGTCGCTCCCTCAGGCGCTTTGGTGCTTTTTTCGGTGCCGATTTCTTTGGCGCCGAGGTCGTCCGGAAGCAAAGCAGAAATGTCGGATGGAGGAAAACCGGAGCGTACGAGTGTGTCGGTGGCGCTATCCGCGATCGGTAGCGTCGAGTATATTCCAAAAACAGCCGTCTTTTTTCCTGACATGGTTAACTCCCCTGTTTCATGAATCCGTCGCTGTTGCTGATGTCTTTCCGGGAACCAGCTTTCGCTGTCACGACCTCGCTGGCCATCTCGATGCGCTTGACTGCCGTGCGGACACTTTTCTAATGGCCGAAGACGTTCAAGTTAATTACAACCTCTCGCGACACAGTATTGGCAATCGGTTGCGCGGGCCATACGAAGAAAGGCGTAGATTGCCGGATGAGGCGCGGTATCAGCGCTGGATTCGCGGAGCGTCCAAATGTCATCGGGATCATCGCGTTCCTATTTGCCGCGAAAACATGGCTCTAGGCCTACAGGGAAACTTCTCCCGCACTAGTCGCATGAATGTATGGTCGTCTGACCGCTAACAACATAGAAAAGGATAAGCTGACCGCAGCGTCTGCCGTAATCTTCGGTGGGCGCGGCACTCGAGTTCAAACCTTTGGGAGGCTCCATGTTGCGTTGGGCGCTTGCATTTTTCGTGATAGCGCTGATTGCGGCGGTTTTCGGTTTCTTCGGTATCGCCGCTGCGGCGGGTTCAGTTGCAAGGATTCTGTTTTTTGTGTTCCTAGTTCTGTTTCTGGTGTCGCTAGCCGGCGGACTATCGCGGCGAGCGTGAGCTTGTCTGCGCTCTTCCTGCGGCGAACGAAGGAGAATCTATGAAGACAGCTTCCGTAGCTGGCTTGGTGTTGATTGTACTCGGCGTGATAGCTCTAGCCTATCAAGGCATCACCTATACCACGCACAAGAAAGTGTTGGATGTTGGACCGATTCAGGCGACCAAGGAAGAGCATAAGACAATTCCGCTGCCTCCGATTCTCGGAGGGATTGCGCTGGTCGGCGGGATCGTATTGATGATGGCCGGAGCGAAGGAAGCTTAGGCGGTTATCGGCGTCGCGACTGACCCAGAGGGTCGTTTCTGGACTGAGGCCCCTTACGTGCCCGGTCGGTTATCATTGGTTTTGTGTGCTTAACCCTAGCTTAACCCATCACGATGCGTATGGTGTGGATGGCGCCATCGTCGACGAGCGGGATAGTCGTCGAACCTGCCTGCAACTTTCCGTCGAGTTCGGTGATTGCGACGCCGCGCGTTACGCGCGAGGGATTCTCTATTTTTATCTTGTAGGTTGCGGAGTGATAACGGAATTCGATCGAGTAGCCCGGCCAGTTTCGGGGAATGCAGGGATCGATTGCGAGCGCCATTCCACGCAGGCGAAATCCGAGAATCCACTCGACGCCGGCGCGATACAGCCACCCGGCCGAGCCGGTGTACCACGTCCAGCCTCCACGGCCGACGTGCGGAGGCTCGGCGTAGATATCGCCAGCCAGGACATATGGTTCCACTTTATATCGCTGGACGCCAGCACGAGAGCTTGTACGATGAATCGGGTTCATCATGCGGAAAAGTTCAGCGGCTTTATCTCCATCGCTGAGCGCCGCAAACGCGATCGACATCCAGGCAGCAGCGTGACTGTATTGCCCGCCGTTTTCGCGGATCCCGGGCAGGTAGCCTTTGATGTAGCCAGGGTCGTGCGCCGTGTGGTCAAAGGGCGGCGTTAGAAGCAGAATCAATCCATCCGCGCGCCGGACGAGTTGGGTTTCCGCAGCCGCCATCGCGCGCAGGGCGCGGCCGGGTTCAGCAGCGCCGCTCATAACTCCCCAGGTTTGGGCGATCGAATCGATTCGGCATTCTGCATCCTGGGCCGAGCCGAGCGCAGTGCCGTCGTCAAAATACGCGCGCCGGTACCAGTCGCCATCCCAACCTTCGCGTTCGAGCGCCGCTTTCAGCGCGCTCACGTGCAATCGCCATGTTTCCGCACGTTGGCCTTCGCCACGCGCATCCGCCACCTTTGCAAACTCCCAGAGAATCGTGTGCAAGAACCAGCCAAGCCAGACGCTTTCCCCCTTGCCGTCCTGGCCGACGCGATTCATTCCGTCGTTCCAATCACCGGTGCCCATTAACGGCAGCCGGTGAGTTCCGGCGGTGAGGCTACGGTCCAGCGCCCGAGCGCAATGTTCGAAGAGCGTAGCGCGAGTTTGCGATACGCGCGGCTCGAAGTACGACTCTTTCTGGCCTTCCGCCAGCGTGTCGCCTTCGAGGAAGGGCACGAGTTCTTCGAGGACGGTTGTGTCACCGGTGGCCTCGATGAACTGGATGGCCGCGTAGGGAAGCCACAGCAGATCGTCGGAAATTCGCGTGCGAACACCCCGTCCCGACGGGGGATGCCACCAGTGCTGGACATCTCCTTCGACAAATTGGCGCGCGGCGGCGCGCAGTAGGTGCTCGCGGGCCACACTCCTCTTGGCGACGTTCAGGGCGATCACATCCTGAAGTTGATCGCGGAAACCATATGCGCCGCTCAGCTGATAAAACGCGGCACGCCCCCACACACGGCAGCTAAGCGTTTGATACAGGAGCCAGCGATTGAGCAACAAATCCATGCCTTGATCCGGCGTAGTTACCTGAACCGCGCCGAGAACGTCGTTCCAGCGGCCCGTTACACCGCGGAACACTTCGTCCAGATCTGCCTTCCGGTAACGGAGTATCAGATCGCGCGCCTGGTTTCGATTTTCCGCCTGGCCCAGAAACGAAACGATCTCCATGCGCGCGCCGGGCTTTAACTCAAACGTAGTCTGCAAGGCTGCGCACGGATCGAGACCAGCGCCGACTCGTTGAGCGAGCGGGCCACCACGTTCAAGGGCCGCCGGCTGGTCCGGCGCGCCGTTCCGCCCGATAAATCCCGCGCGATCTCCGGTGTAGGAAGTCTGTCGTCCGCAAAGATCAGCAAAAGCGATGCGCCCGCCAAACTCTCCGGCCCATGCACTGCGCGCAAAGAGTGCCCCCGACGACGGATCAAGTTCCGTCATGATGTACGGCGCCGATGCGCTGCGCGAGCTTCCAAGTACCCACTCGGCGTATGCGGTAACCGAAAGACGGCGAGTGCGGCCGGAAGTATTCTGCAATGTGAGTCGAGAGATTTTAATCGGGTCATCCGGAGGGACAAACTGCAGGAGATCGAGAGCGATGCCGTGCGATCCGTGTTGGAAACGCGAGTACCCCTGGCCGTGCCGCGCGACGTAGGTTCCGGTTTCATCGCGAATGGGCAGGGCTGTTGGGTTCCAGACCTCACCCGTGCTTTCATCGCGTACGTAAACCGCTTCGCCCGAAAGGTCGACCACGTGGTCGTTCGACCACGGCGTGAGTTGATTCTCGTGGCTGTTGAGCGACCAAGTGAATCCAGAACCGGATTCCGACGCGAGGAAGCCGAAGGACGGATTTGCGATTACGTTGATCCAGGGCTCCGGCGTTCGCAGTCCGTCGGCGAGGACCGTCACATATTCCCGGCCATCTTCTGCGAAACCGCCGAATCCATTGAAAAACTGGAGGGACTCCCGCTGCGTCGCTGCCTCTACGTATCTTGTGAAGCGGGCCGGCTTTGCCGGCGGGAGGACAGGTTCCTCTCGATGCTGCGACCGCGAAATCTGTTCAGAGAGCGTGCCGCGGCGGCTAAGCAGGACCACGCGCGCCAGGATTTGAAGCTGGGCGCGCGTTTGCGGAGAAAGCAAGTCGCCTCGCAACAGGAATATCTTTCCGCTTGCCGCGCTCGAATCCGGAGAAAGTCTTAATTGGCTTCCGCGTACGAGCGTCTCGAGCGAACCTTGCAGCTCCTGAACGTACGATGGCGCTTTTTCGTTGATGATCACGACGTCGGCCGAGAGCTGTTTCATGCGCCAATATTCGTGGGCCCGAAGCAATTGGCGGATGAGGTCGAAATCATCTACGTCATCGATGCGCGCCAGAATGATCGGTAGATCGCCTGAAATCCCCAGTCCCCACAATGTGGAACGCTCGAGAGCGCCGGCGCTCAACACATCCGAGGCCGGACGCAGCGAAGCGTCGGAATAGAGCACTGCATTCGCCAGCCTTTGGAACAGATGCGCTTCGTCGGCGCTTATTCCGAGATGCTGAAGTTGTACTTGCGCTTGTGTCCAAGCGAGGGTGCGAGACCTTTCATACGTTCGTGCATCGTGGTGTTTATCGGCGAGGGCCAGCACTTCCTCGCGCGTGGAGGCCACTACGGTCGCGTAGATCAAATGCGCGGTCTTACCCGGCGGAATGCGCACGGTGAGCCGCAGGGACATTGCCGGGTCGAGCACGGAGCCGACCGTGTTTGATAGCGGTCGGCCATCAAAAATCGAGACTGGATTTCGGGAACTGCGCGTCCGGCCGATAAACCTTGCCCTGTCCGTCTCGTATTGCAGCTCACCGACAGCCTCTGCTTCTGAAACAAGCACATGCGCGACCCACACAGCCGTCTCATCTTCAGAGCGCTTACGGCGGGTGGCAACGAGCGCCCCGATATCGGGAACAAATTCCGTCTCGACAAACAGGTTGGTGAAAGCGGGGTGCGCCACGTCTGCGGCCTGCGAGGTTAGCGACAACTCGGCATAGGAAGTAACCTGAATATTCCGGGCGCGCACGCCCAAATTAGTGATCGACACGCGGCGGACCTCGGCATCGTCTTCGGACGATACGACGACCTCGAGCGAAGTCGTCAGTGAGCGGTCGCGCCGGGTAATTGTGGCGTGGTCTTCGTGGAAGATCGCTTCGTAGTCATCGGGTTCGACGCCACTGGGCTGGTAGCCGGCGGACCACACGTTGCCGGTCTGCTCGTCACGAAGGTAGAAGTATGTGCCCCAACAGTCCCGCGTGAGATCCTCTCGCCACCGCGTGATCGCGACATCGCGCCAGCGACTGTATCCCGAGCCCGCCGCTGTAAGCATCACCGCATAGCGGCCATTGGAAAGCAGCTCAGTTCTCGGGGTCGCATCGTGGGGAGACTTGAACCGGCGCACCACAGGAGGAACAAATTCCCGCACCTGGGCCGAAGCGGAGACTTCTTCCGCACGAGGACGTACCACAAGCACGTCGCGGGGCGTGCGCTCTTGTAGCAGCAGTTCGGTGGCTTGCACGATCGGTTCGGCGTGGAAGCGAGTCCGCATTTCGCCAGCCTTCAGCGCGTTTCCAATCGCTACGAGCGACATGCCCTGATGGTGCGCCATGAAAGCGCGGACCACATCAACGTCCTTTCCCTCCGGCAACCGGGCGCTCGTATAGTCGAGTGCCTCGTAGAAACCATAGGTTCCCAGTCCACCCGCAAGAGACAGCTGCACAAAATTTTCAGCGGCTGCTGCAGGATCAACCATTGCTGCAAGCGCAGTCGCATAGGGTGCGATGACAAGATCCTGACTCAAGCCACGTTTCAAGCCGAGTCCGGGCACGCCAAAACTTGAATATTGATACGTAAAATCGATGTCTCTTGCGCTGAACGCAGACTCCGAGATTCCCCACGGAACGCCGCGTTCCGCACCGTACTCGATTTGACGAAGAACAACCTGCGAATAGGTCTGATTGAGGAGGCTGCCGGCGGGCGAACGCATCACGAGCGCCGGCATGAGGTACTCGAACATTGACCCCGACCATGAAATCAGTGCAGAGCCGCGGCCGACGGGAGTGAGAGCGCGGCCGAGGTGGAACCAGTGGGATGACGGCACGTCCCCCTTCGCAATGGCTATGTAGCTCGTCAGTCGAGCTTCCGAGGCAAGCAGGTCGTAGCAGTTCGGATCCAGGCTCCCGTCCGTGGCCCGGTAGCCAATTGCAAAAAGCTTACGCGATTGATCGAAGAGGAAGCCGAAATCCATTTCGTTAAAGAATTTCATCGAAGTCTGAACGATCACCTGGAGACGCCTCGCCAAGGCAACAGCATCTTCACTTGCTGTCTCCGTTGCGCGCAGGAGCGCGTCGACTCGAGCAATTAATTTTCTGTTTTCGGGTGAGCTGGGAGTGATCCCCGCGCGAAGCGTACTCAGTGCGCGAAGCACAGCTTCGAAACGCTCTGGGGCGTCTTCCAGAGTCGGAAGGGTGCGAAAGAACGGCTCGATCGCGACCCATTCCGGAGCATCTCCAGAAGTGCGTTCTGCCAGGGCCGTAATTTCCTGCGGCTCCAGGCGCAGCCAGGGAATCAAGATCGCTGCATCTCGATATTGGCTCTCGATGCACCATTGTGCGGCGTCAGCCCAGACGCGTACTTCGGAGTCGACTGCGTCCCCTCGTTCCTGCGCAAGGGTTTGCGCCATGTCAGCAACCGTCTGTGCGCGTTCCCGCAACTTTACAAACCGCGCTGCCCAGCCGCCAGCATCGGTGGGCGCCCGGTCGAGCAGGAAAAACAGCGCGTCTACCGCATTACTCAGTTGCTTTCGCGTAACCGCCTGAGTCCGGCGAGTATCGGTGGTTTTGGAAAGCGCCTCTGCCAAGAGATGGGCCGTATCTCTCACTCCGTCGAGGAGACGTGCTTCGATGGCTGGGCTCTGAATCAACTCGCGACAACCGTTGCTGAGAGCCAGCAAGTGCCCGGCCATATTTCCGCTATCAACGGAGGAAACATATTTTGGATCGAGAGGACGGAGATCAGAAGTGTCATACCAGTTGTAGAAATGACCGCGAAACCGGTCCATCTGCGCCATCGTGCGGAGCGTGGCCTCCAGCCGCTCGACGGCGTCGCGCGCGCCAATCCAGCCGAAATCACGCGCCGCAAGCGTGGAGAGCAGATAAAGGCCGATATTGGTAGGCGAAGTGCGGTGGGCGATAACGCGCTTTGGATCCTCCTGGAAATTATCCGGGGGAAGTGAGTGGTCGGCGGCTGAAACAAAAGTCTCGAAAAAGCGCCATGTCCGCCGCGAAATGGATCGGAGCGCGTTCACGTCCGCTGGCGTGAGCGCCTCTAGAAGAGGTTGCTCAGGAGGCAAGCTAATCCATCGGGCTACTGCGGGCGTCACGGCCCAGAGAAGCACAAACGGGATTGCGGCAGGCAAAGCTCTATGATTTTCCAACGCGACAGCGACAAGGGCAGCGGCAGCAAGCAAGACGCTGCCGTTCATGCGCATGAAAGTTGCGTAGATATTTAAATCAACTGTATGCCTGGCCTGTGCCGCGGTCACCCATTCCAATAGATTTTTTCGCGTTATCAGTATTCGGCCCAGAGTGCGCAAGATTGCGTCCGTCATCAGCCACGCTTGGTAGGCGAGAAAAGTAATCGTCAAGCCAGATTGAGCCGTCCCGAGCAAGAGATCCGATAGAACATTGCGAATATGGCTTCGCTTGGAAACTCCGCTGAGGCGCGTGTTCAATCCCGTAAGGAAAGGGATCAGAGCGGGAATCGAGATCATCAGGAGAACAAAAATTGTCCACGTCCAGGGGGATCGCTGTGCTACCAACCAACCGGCAAGCAGCGTTAGAAACATGCACGGTGCTGAAAGGGTGCGGCGAAGATTGTCAATCATCTTCCAGCGGCTGAACGCCGGCATCCTGACTTTGCGGCCCTTTTCTGCGGGTGCGCTCTTCAGGCCGAGGATCCAGGGCAGCAATTGCCAGTCTCCTCGTGCCCATCTGTGTTGCCGAGCGGCTGCGGCCTCGTAATGCGACGGGAAGTCATCGAAGAGCTCGATATCGGATGCCAGTGCCGTCCTTACGAAAATGCCTTCAAAGAGATCATGGCTCAGCAACGTGTTTTCGCCCACCTTGCCGGCGAGGGCCGCCTCGAAAACGTCGATGTTGTAGATTCCCTTTCCGGTGTAGGACCCTTCCCGGAATAAATCTTGGTAGACGTCTGAAACGGCGGATGCGTACGGGTCAATTCCACTCGGGCCCGAAAAGATTCTTTGAAAAAGCGAGCCTTCCTGCTTCGCTGGCAGTGATGGCGTAATACGGGGCTGGACGAGCCCGTAACCCTCGATGACGCGGCCGTCCGTGGCGCTGAACTGCGGTCGATTCAGCGGATGGGCCATGGTCCCCACTAAACGAGTGACTGTGCCGCGAGGCAGCCGTGTGTCTGCGTCCAGCGTAATCACGTAGCGGACGCCCGGTATTGTTTGCGGGGGCCGTCCGCCGGTTGAAATAAAGGATGTGGCGCTGGAACCGCGCAGAAGTTGATTCAGCTCATGCAGCTTTCCACGTTTGCGTTCCCACCCCATCCATTTCTGTTCGCTTTCATTCCAGAGACGTCTGCGATGAAACAGGAGGAAGCGCTCACCTCCGCCATCGATGGGTCCATGGCGCTGATTCAATTTCGCGATCCCGTCAACCGCTGCGGCCAGAAGCTCATCGTCACCGGGAAGATTCTCGCTTGCCGCATCGTCCCAATCGGAGAGCAGCGCGAACCGGAGATCTCCATCCGGGTTCGCCAGAAAGTGGACTTCCAATCGCTCCACCTGCTCTTTGATCGACTCCTGCGAGGTTATGAGTGTTGGGACTACCACGATCGTGCGGAGTTCCGCGGGCACGCCAGCCTTCAACTCGAGGCGCGGCAAGGTGCGAGGTCCGAGTAAATCAGTTACCACGCGATTGACGAGCGCGATTGCAAGATCCGACGCGGGAACCAGGGCGAACAAAGCGAATAGAACGAGGTATTTTGCGCTCAGCCCCAATTCCACTTCGTGAGTAAGAGGGATCGCTAAAATAATCGCGGTCAGAATCGCGATGGTTCCCAAATATCCGGGCACCGCAGCGCGCACGTAGAGACGCAAGAGCCAGCGCCGCCAAGGAACATGGAAATTCAGCTCTCGCTCAAAGGCCTGGCGTCCTTGCGAGATCAGATAATACCCTGGCTCTGAATGCTTTTCTTCGCTGGGCTGCCCGTTGCCGTGCGGCTCGGCACGAGCTCGCTTGGCGCGATGCACCGCACGTTGAGCAATCTCGATTTCCGTGTGACGCGATCCTCGCGAAAGGTCTTCGATGGCATGGCGATACTGGTCGCGTGTGGCAAAATCCATCTCGCCGAATCCGCTTCCGTCGCGGAGAATTTCGTCCACCAGGCTCACGCTTTCAAAGAAGGATTGCCAATCAAACGCCGAGGTCAAACGCATGCTCGTGATAATGTTGCGCACAGTGACGCTCATCGCTGCCTGGTGTTGATGCTCGGCACGCACCACTTCGTCGGCGGACGAGCCTTGCGCGGAGAGACGCTCATCGAGCCACAACAGGATCGGGCCCACTCGCGGATCCAAGTCGCGGAGTCGCTGCACGAGTTGAACGGCGAAGGCTCGATCCAAAGGCTTGCTTTCAAGACTCCTGAGTACCGATGCCGGCGCAATCTGGGGTGGACCGCCGGCGCCGAGCAGGCTATCGGCGAGAGCGTCGGCTTCCATTCGTGCGACACGGCCACGCACGATCCCCTCTGACACTCTGCGAAGGTTTTCCACCAAGACCACGCGCAAGGTGATCGCAACGGCCCAAAGCTCGCCGATCGTGAGCGGCTGAACGCGCTGATACGAAGCTACGAAGCGCCGCAATACTTCGGGGTCGAACTGGCTATCCGTGTGCGCCACAAACGCCCAAGCCACGCCGAAGACGCGCGGGTAGCCTTTGAGGTGACCTGCGGCAAGCTTCGGCAACTTGCGATAAAAGCCCGGGGGCAGGTCGTCTCTAATCTCGCGGAGCTGTTCTTCGACGATGTAAAAGTTATCGATCAGCCATTCGGCAGCGGGAGTAATGACCTGCTCCCGCGAAATAGCCTTGGCGGTCGCGCGGTAATATTCCAGCAGAACTCGGCCGTTCTCCAGAACCCGCGGAATCAGTGGACGGCCTTCGTCGGGAGTCTCCGTGATCGTCTGAGCGGCAGCGAGAGTCTCCGCGTGCTGCTCCAGACGCTCGATGCTAAAAAGCTCGGCGCGAATCGGCGCGTCGAGTTCAGGAAACACAATCAGCGGCGGACGGGCCATGGCCCTTTCTCCCTCAGAGTAACTTCTGTTACAGAACTAGACCTAGCGCGGATGGTTTGCGAGGGCTTTCGGTTCCTTCAGAAGAGTACATCGGCAGCGGCAGGGCTTCACGGTATATTTTGGCACTAGAGATTCTTGCGGCTAGCTTCTCCGATGGACGAGACCATGAATCAAAATGAACAGCGCGTTCGCAAGCGCCATAAGGTCCGCGCACGTCCAAAATCCCCGCGCGTGGCCGGCGTCTTCGTCCCGCGAAGCTGTCTTCATATCGCTTCCTGGTTCATTTTGTGAAGATACTCGCTGCCAGATGTGCGGTGCGACATTGGCAGAGTTTCCGGCCGCAAGTATCGACTGTCTGATCGCCAATGCTTCTCCATCGTGGACGAGAAGGAGAATGAAAATCGGCCCAGCCTGCTAACCTTGCTTTCACAAGGTTTCCCGACTTCCATCCTCCCCCCGTGAAGTTATATTCGTAAAAACATCAGTTCCCAACAATACAGACTAGGCGTTAAGGTGCCGGGAAACTTGCTGTAGGAATGCTGGTGCCGGGAGAGAGAGCCGAAGAACAGATGTGCCGCGAACCGGCGACCCAATTCGCTTATGAACATTGTTCCGGGTCGGCGAATGTTCGAGGGTCAGATATTACCTGCAGTTGCGGCAGGCTCGTGTGATTTAAACGGATTACGCTTCGACGATTTGATTTCGCACCGCATATCGAACCAATTCGCTTACGGTATGCAGCTGTAGTTTGCGCATGATATTGGCGCGGTGCGTTTCGGCGGTCTTCACGCTGATACAAAGCGATGCCGCCACTTCTTTGCTGCTCTTGCCTTCCGCGAGCAATTGGACAATTTCTCGCTCGCGCGACGTGAGCCTGTCGCGAAGTGACTTGGGGAGCTCGGAATGCGTTCGTCCCTCCTTGAAATCCGTGAGCATCACTTCAGTCGCGCGAGGCGTCAGGAAAGGTTTGTGATTTGCGAGGGTTTCGACGGCGATGAGTAGATCCCGGTCTGAATCCGATTTCACGATGTAACCTCTCACGCCGGCTTCGAGGATATCTCGAATCAATTGATCCGAGTAGTGGACCGATAGAATCAGAATCTCAGTGTTAGGCGATTCCTTGCGGATTCTTCGCGCAGCGTCCACACCGTTCAAATCCGGCATACTGATATCCAGTATCGCGATATCCGGCTTAAGCTCTTGAGCCTTCGCAACAGCCTCCCGTCCGTTGTGGGCTTCCCCACAAACTTCCCATCCCGGGCGTGATTGCAGCATCCCCTTGATACCACGCCGCATGAGATCGTGATCGTCGGCAATCAAGATACGGAGCGCTTTCATATTGTTCTCCCAAGAGAAAGGATCGCGTTCCCAAGTATACAAGAGAAAATAGACAGCAAGCTTGAACGCATAGAGTCAGGGCCGGCCCACAATGCGGTCGCGAAAGCGATTGATCGGCGCGGGGTCGACGCCGATTGGGTTGTCGAGAGGCCGAAGCCCCGTCTGTTAACGTTGCCGTTCGTCATTGGAAAAGCGTCGAAAATGCATCGAGAATGCCGAGCCAATGAATTCGATGAAGAATGAATTTAATTAATATGTGCCCGACTTGAACCCACAACACGCTTAGCCACCGTACCTTGCGTCGCCAGTCGAGCCTATCGGAGTCATCCTGTAGCCGACTTAGGTATATTCCTGTACTCCGTTAGGTGTATGAAACAAAGCATCTTAGCATCCTAGGCACGGCGGGTTACACCAAGCTTCCCGCCAAAATACTCCAGAGCGTGTATTGGCTCGCCCCTATGCCGACCGGAAAATTGGAACAGACGTGAACGATCGGAACTCAGGGCCGCGTCGCCGCGGCCGGATGAAACGGGCCACTGAAGGGCTGAATGAAATCTGCAAAGAAGTTGCAGATATTTCCCAAAATACGGAGAAAACAATCATGCGTAAGCCTTACGGGGTGCTGATTGCTGTGCTGTTAATCGCGACATCAGCTTTGGCGGCTGACACGGAAGACCGCAGAAAGCAAGAAGACCGTTTGCAAACCGCCGGTCAAGTGATGGGAGAGATCCTGAACATTCCGGACAACATTCCACAAAATCTTCTCGATAAGACGAGATGTATCGTGGTTATCCCGTCGGTTCTCAAAGCGGCCTTCATCGTTGGCGGCGCTTACGGACGGGGAGCCATGGTGTGCCGCAGCGGTAAGAATTTTACCGGGCCATGGGGCCCGCCGGCGATGTACGCACTGGAAGGCGGAAGCTTCGGCTTGCAGCTTGGTGCACAGGCTACCGATTTCGTTTTTCTGATCATGAACGAGCGCGGCGCGACAAGCCTCTTGCACAGTAAAGTAAAGCTTGGCGGTGACGCAACCGTAGCGGCTGGTCCGGTGGGCCGCGATGCGGAAGCGGATACCGACGTCGCGATGAGGGCTGAGATTCTGACCTATTCCCGTTCTCGCGGGCTATTTGCAGGCGTCTCACTGGAAGGTTCCACGCTGCGTCCGGATGACGATGCAAATCAGGCGCTCTACGGAAGGAAGATCCATGCTTCCGAGATCGTCCTCGGTCCCGCTCCGGCCACGCCCGATGCAGCTCACACCCTGATCTCCCTGCTCGACAAAGCCTCTCCCCACGCGAAGACTGCCTGATAAGTGATAAGTCGCGGGAACATGGACGCTTGTCCAAGTTTCCGCGATCTTTCTACCTGGTGCACTCAATTAATAAAGGGGAGCTACCACAGTTCTTAGCGCGCGTCGGGATCGACTTCGACGAAATGCTCGGAAGTATCTTCACATGCCGCGCATCCGGGCGGGCGATCTTAGCGATCTGAACCGGATGCAAACGTTTGACTCTTGTCATGCGCGGATTCGACGTTAGGAAGGCTCACAATGATTGTCGTTCCGTTCGGTCGAGACCTGATCTGAAGCCAGCCGCCCAACTGTCTTACCCTCTCTCTCATCCCTCGAATGCCGACGCCCAACTGGCCGCCGCTACTGTTGAGGGCAGCCAGTACTTCATCAGGTATCCCCTTGCCGCCGTCAGCCACTTCCAGGCGCACGGCTCCTGACTCCAACGCAATTCGAACGCTCGCCGTTTCGCTGCCGGAGTGGCGGAAAATATTCGTCAGGCTCTCCTGCACAACCCGGAAGAGTGTTCTTTCCACGATTTCAGCAAGGCGATCCGGGCCAATCGAAACGTCCAAATCTACTTTCACCTTGCTCCGCTGAGTGAAACCCTCGATGTACCACTCCAACGCAGATCTTAGTCCAGCGTAGTCAAGTGTCGGAGGGTACAAGAGATAGGAGAGCGTCCGGGTTTCATCGGACGCCTTCTGCGACAACAGAATCGCTTCGCGGAGTAATTCAGCGCCGCCCGGATCGATCTCGGAAACTCTCGCATTTACCGCAGAGAGTTGTATAACGAGTGCGGCCAAACTCTGGCCCGTGCTGTCGTGCAGTTCTCGCGCGATTCGACGCCGTTCTTCGTCCTGCAGCTGAAGCAAGCGAGCGGAGAGATTCCTGAGAGCTTCTTCGGCCTCTTTCCGCGAGGTAATGTCGCGGTTGATCTCGAGAATGCCGATCGTTCTGCCCTGCTGGTCGCGCTGCAAAACGTGGCGGCTTGCAACGGTGATTCTCTTTCCATCCCGGGTCGAGTGGGCGAGCTCGCCTTCCCACGATCCGCGCTTGAATAGCGTTTCATGCATCTGATCGACCGGTTCGGAAAACTCTGTCTTCAGAAATTCGTGCGATACATTCCCGCAGGCCTCCGCGGCGGACCAACCGTATGTTTCCTGGGCGCCCCGATTCCAGAATACAATCGCGCTGTTCACATCGCGGACGATAATTGCGTCGTGAGCAAGCTGCAGCAGTTCTGTCTGCTTTCTCAGGTCCTCCACCGCTTGTCTTTGCACGGTGAGATCTTCGATTGCAAGAAGAATGGAAGGCTTTGAACCGTTCTCGCTCGCGATTGTGCGAGAGTTCAGGAGAAGGGTCTTCTCGCCAATGCCGGAGAAATTGTGAGCCAGTTCAAAATTCGTCAACTCGGATGTCTTCGGGAGAATTCTTCTCAGTAAATCAAGCAGGGTGGGGATGTTCCACTGGCCGCCGGCGATTTCGTCGAGTAGCTGATTCTCGATTTCGCGGCGCTTGACGTGGAACGTTTCGAGGAACGCTTGATTGGCTGTCAGGATCCGCAGGTCTTCATCAAGAACCACGATGGATTCCCGTACTGTTTCGGCCAATGTTTCAGCATAGCGCCGCGATGCGAGTACCTGCGCTTTTCGGTCATCAATCGTCATAAGAGTTACGAATGGATGCCGTGCAACTTTGTCGGATGGCCGGAATTACTCCGGCTGGCGAAATTCCATTTGCTGGGAAGAAAAGTTGGTCGCAATTCGCAGAATCTATGGATCCTTCTATAGATTCTTACCTTGAAAGAACGGCTTATGTTGGCTCATCGCCTCGACCGCCGCCAGTAGCCAGTTTGCCTGAGATTTTAGCAAGTAGCCGCTCGCTCCTGCATTCTGAGCCTCCCGGACCATCTGCGTGGAGTCGTGCTGCGTAAATATCAGAACCTCGGCATTCGGTAGCACTTTCTTGATCTTGGGCGTGGCCAAAAGGCCGCTCATTTCTGGCAACGTAACATCCATAATCACGACGTCTGGTTTCAGCTCTTCTGCCTTGCCAACGGCTTCGACTCCATCGGAGGCCTCGCCCACAACCTTCCATTCAGTATGTGTGCTCAACAGCCTTCCCAGGGCTGACCGCACCGCTTTTTCGTCGTCGACTATCAAAATCCGAAGGCCCGCCATCATCAATTCCTTCTCATTTTATCCCGGGACTGCTGAACTGCAATGCCTTTCACGTTCAATCCTCGCAAGCACGAGGTGACGCCCCGACGATCGGAGTTCTCCCGGCAAAGTCTAAAGGTAAACCATCCCTACAGGGAATTCTGGAAATATATACCTGATATTTTGAGATTTTACCCGGTATCGGAACGACGCTTGCCTCGCTCCGGGTTGCGTATGTATAAAACATAGATAACAGGTGGGTTGTTCTAACATAAATTCGTCGTCGGTGGCCGCTGGATTGCACTTCCCGAACCCGCCAGCCTGAATCCTGCGCTTGGGGTTTGTTCGGGGCACACGGAGGAGAGCAATGGACGCCACCTACGATATCTTCAGGGACCTTCCAGACAGCGGACCGATTTGGATTGAAGCTGTTCAAGGTTTGAAGAATGCGCATGCGCGCCTTACGGAACTTCGCGAAACACGTCCGGGCGATTATTTCGTTTACGATCCGATTGCGGCCAAAATTATTGCTATCGCCGCTTAGTGGCACGCTCTATAGTCGCCCCATCAAAAACAAAATCAACAGCACGAGAAGAACCAGGCTGATCCCCCCGCTCGAATAATATCCTGACCCGCGAGTTCGCGGCCATGCGGGCAAACTGCCCAGCAGGGTTAGCACCAGAACGACCGCCAAGATAATCGGTAGCATCTCTCTCCTTTCAATTTGCGCGCCAGGGAAGTACGTCGGTGATCGCGCCCTTCCCACCCGCGCGACGAGCTAACGAGCACTCCCGGCCTTGGCCGCCTTTTGTTTTGGTCGCGGCTGGTTCAGTTCAATTGCTTCATCGGCTTGAAACGCTTCGGAATTTATCTGCTTCGAAAGCTCCGAAAGCTTTTGATCAGCTTCCTTTTCTTCTCCGAGCGTTTGCTCCAGCAAGGTGGCCGACTCGGTTTCTCCCATCAGCGTCGCAAAGGCATGCAGGCATCCGAACGCCGCGATCTCATAATGCTCCACGCGTTGCGCAGCGGAGATCAGAGCCGCATCCATCACTGCGCCCTCGTAATCCTCAGACATTACTTCAGCTCCTTCGGCCACGATGCCTTCCATGCCCTTGCACTTCCTGTCCTTGGCCGGCTCGCCCAGGCCGCTCAAGATCTGTTCAATTCGTGTGGCGTGCAGTTTTGTTTGCTTGAGATGTTCCTCAAAACCTCTGCGTAGATCGTCTGAATGGGCTGCCTTTGCCATCTTCGGCAACGCCTTGATTAATTGCTGTTCGGAGTTGTAGGTATCTCGGAGCTCATCCACGAAAAGTGCTTTAAGAGTGTTTCCTTTCATTGCAATCTCTCTATAGGCCTCTTCTGGCCGGTAAACTTTGTAAAGTTCCATTGCCAGCCTAGGCTTCGCGCCCTGCTCCCGCCATAACGCAAATCCTGTAGCCGAGCCTCGCAGTTCGGGTAGATAGCCCCAGCAATAATTGCGAAGGAGCCTACGTTTGTTTGCAGAACCCGCCGATTGCGCCTTGCTACAAACCTACGGCGCAATGTTGCTCTTTGTACACGTTGCGCTGTATTCCCGCCGGAGGCACCTAAATCGATGATGTCTGCGCAGCGAGTTACTCAATCCAGGAGGCTCGAAATGAATTGGGACCGGATCAAAGGCAAATGGGATCAGACCGCCGGAAAGATCAAAGAGAAGTGGGGAAAACTGACCGACGACGACCTGACTGCCATTAATGGCAAGCGCGAGCAGTTGGTGGGCAAAATTCAGGAGCGATATGGAATTGCGAAAGAAGCCGCGGAGAAACAAGTGGACGAATTTACGCTTTCCTATCGGGCAGAGGATTCTGCCGCGCAGTCCGCGAAGTCATCCTGAACCTTTGAGCCTGATAATATAAGAAGAAGGAGAGACGTGATGCCAAAATACGGAAAGGCTGCCGGCAAAAGCGTAAAGAGCGCGATGCACCGGGAAAAACGCGGGACACTCCGTTCCGGGAAAGGGGGCAAAGGAGGTAAAGTAACCAGCCGCAAGCAAGCGATTGCTATCGGACTTTCCGAAGCAAGGAAGAAAGGCGCGAAGGTCCCGAAGAAGAAGTCTTGACGCAGTCGCCGCGCGGAAGACCTTCGCAGAATCGCAATGCACTGATCACAGCGGCGCGGCTCTGTTTCGGGCGAGGCGCCTGCTCACCAGCAGGAACCTCGCCCGGCTTTATATCAACGCGCGATTACGGCTTTTCCTTCGGCGGTGCCTGGTGCGCTGGCTGCTGCTTCGGCTGCTGCTTTTGTTGCAACCTCTGCTGTTGCTGAGTGTGTTTTTGCTCGAGTTGTTGCGTCTGTTGCTGGTGCTTCTGTTCAACCTGCTGATTCTTGGCCTCATCGGCCTTTTGTTTTGTCAGCCGCTGATGTTCCTGGTCCTGCTTTTGCTGGAGCTTTTGCCGCTCCTGATCCTGTTTTGTGCTCAGCTTCTCCTGTTGCTTCTGGTATTTCTGGTCTGCTTTGGGATTTCCTGTGTTCGGCGCAGCGGGGCGCTCCGCAGCAGGGAGATCCTTCGGATGGACGGCAGGATTCGAACGGCCGGCATTATTTTCCGATCGGGCAGGCGCATTGTAATGTCCTCCCTCCTTCGCCGGCACGGCTCCGCGTTCCTTAAACTCCCCCGGTCTTGGAGTTGCAGCGATTGGCGGTTTTCCGTGATTCACCGAGGCTCGAAGCTCGCGATTCGAGCGAGCCTCTTCCACATGCCGGGTTTGAGCGGCCACAGGTGCAATGTGCCTTTCGTGTTCGGCGGCTTCTTCTTCGCGAGTTGGACGCTCGTTGATTCCACCGTGGCCGCCGTTGTAGCTCACGCGAGTAACCCGCGTTTCGTGGACGACCTTTGTCTCATAAACGTTGTGGATCACCGTCACATTTACGTTGTTCACTTCGCGGTTGTAGAAAAAGTGTCCGCCTTCCCAGCGTCCTCCTTCATATCCATGGCCGAAGTAACCGAATCCATAGTCAATCCCACCGTAGAATCCTACCTGTGGACCCCAATAACCTGCGTGGAACACATAGCCGGTTCCGCCCCATCCCCAATATCCTGGCGTCCAGAAGAAACCCACTTCCGGCGCCTCCACCCACGTTCCCGGAACCCAGTAATAATCGTCTCCGTCCCAGGCCCAGTATCCCGGCGTCCAAATGTATCCTTCGCCAGGGCAAACAGGCTGCTCGTAAACAGGCAGCTCCGGTGGAGCTATCGTGATCGAAACACTGACCTGCGCGAACGACGCGGTCGAGAGGAATAGCATCCCGACCGCGAGCAATAGTGAACGAATGTAATGAGTTCGCATCAATCCTCCTCTTGTTTTCTATTCATCAGATGGCCGGTGGTGCGGGCCGAATGCGCCGCACCTGATGATGCATTCATGCAGAATGAATTCCCGATGGCGAGTAATCATTAACGTCCCATAGGTACTGCGAGTCTGTCAATTTGCGATTTGTTTTGCCATCGGGTCATCAGTGTAGGATCGTGGCGAATAGTTATCGCACGCGTTCTGCCGCCGGCGTCGAGCGCCACTTTTGACCTTAGCCGCCAATCCGCCGGGTCGCGAACTGCATCCAATTGAAGTCACGAAAAATTGTTTAGACTGCGTCCGGGTACCGATGGCGTGAACAGTGCTGGGTGCGGTACGCTGAACGGCCAGTAAAAGGTGTCCGATGAACCCAATTTTCTATACGCATTACGAAAGCCCTTTGGGAACGATGTTGCTCGCAGCTGATGAACGCGGATTGCGGCTCATCAGTTTCGCCGCAGCGAAGCGGCCTGAGGTTCCTCAGCCGGACTGGCGCAAAGATTCTGCGCCTTTCCAGGAAACAATCCGCCAACTACACGCCTATTTTGAGAAAGAGTTGAAACACTTTGATTTGCCGTTGTCACTTGTCGGCACTGACTTTCAGCTCCGCGTCTGGCGAACCCTGCAAACCATCCCCTACGGCGAGACAACTACTTATGGTGAATTGGCCTGTCGGATTGGGAATCCAAGAGCCTCGAGGGCGGTGGGTTTGGCCAATGGCTCGAATCCAATACCGATCATCGTTCCTTGTCATCGCGTAATCGGGGCCAACGGCGGCCTGGTGGGATACGGTGGGGGGCTTTCCAATAAGAAAGCGCTGCTCTTCCTCGAGAGCCGCCAAGCAGATTTCGAACTCGTGTACTCCCCCGAGGAGAAACGAAATTCGAGTCGAAGCGTCTAACTGTCTTAGTTCCGTAGGCGATCTGAGTTGAACGCGTCGACTTTCAATACGGTGTCCCCTCACGTGTCGCGACCAGTTGCAGCGGTTTTCTTCGCCGGCCTCGTATGCGGCGCTATGGACATTACTGCCGCCTTTGTTACTTGGGCGATTCAGGGGATCGGTCCAGTCAGAATTCTCCAGGGAATCGCGTATGGGCTGATTGGCCCAAGATCGTTTCAAGGAGGACCGGCCACCGCCGTCCTTGGCGCAGCGCTACACTTCCTGATCGCGTTCTCCGCAGCAACCGTGTTTTACCTGGCGAGCCGGAAGCTCAGTTTCATGCTCCACCATCCGGTCCTCTCGGGCGCGCTCTACGGCGTGTCTGTTTACATCGTAATGTACTGGATTGTCATGCCGCTCTCGAGGTTTCATCCGACGCATACAGTCACGGCGTCCATCATTGCGATCATCACGCACATCGTCTGCGTCGGCCTTCCCATTTCGCTGATCGTGCGCCGCTATTCAGCGTGACCCGAACCGATGGCGGAGGCTTCGATTTAGAGATCTTGTTTGCCGAGGCGTTTCAAGGTGCGGTGTCGAACTTTGCCAAATGTGCGATTGAGGAAATGGTCGCGCGTCAGAAACGGCAATACGGGAGTGCGGCGCTTCTCCACTCTGCTTCGCGCGCGCTTTAGTCGCTCATCCCCGACGAACAACGCAAGAGCCGAATCAAGGGTATCCAGCGCCTTTTCCCGCCGGCCGGCGAGCGCGTAAACCTCCGCCAGATTCAAATAAAACTGGCACTCGCTGCGCCTGAGTTGTATTGCTATTTCGCAGAGCTCTGCGGCTCGATCCCACTTGCGTTCGGCACGCGCGACCGATAACCCCAGAAATGAAATATAAAACGGATTGTGTTTCTCGGATTCAAAAGCCGTCCGCATGTGAACGAGTGCCTTCTGAGGATAACCATTCTTGAGCGCCCTGAGACCCTGCTTAAACTCGCCGACGAGATCGAGTTCGGCCTTCTCCATTGCGTTCTCCGCCCTCAATACGGGATTTCCCGGGGCTTTCACCTGAGAGGTGCTGGGGGAGAGGCTACTCTAAGGAGTCTCGAAGCCGGAAGTCTACTGTCCTTTAGGACAGTTTTTAAGGATCAAGCGCTGAACGCCCCGCCCTTTTTATGCAGGGAACCCTTCCTTCGCCACTCCTTAGCCTTCCAGGCCAGTCTGGTACAAAGTACTATTGGTGAAAATCGAGCGTTCCGCAAAAATAGAGTTACCGTCTGATTTCTTGTGAATCCGGGAGCGCGCATTTTTCACAGCTGCCCGGACTTGGGGCACAGGATGAAAGCTCGAATTCTCGTCTTTTGTGTTCTCGTCGCCGCAGCCACTTCGGTGCGGGCTGATTCCGTTAGCTACGCACAGTGCGGCACTTACGACGCCTATCTCTTGGTCTACAAGTCGACCGAGAGATTTGAAGAGCTCGGGAAATTGCGCTGCGGCGAAAAAGTGGAAGTCCTCAGTCGCTCAGGTAGCTACTCGCAAATCCGCACGGTCGACGGCAGACTCGGTTGGGTGCGCTCCGCCGACCTCTCCGACACGCCTCCGCCGCCCCAAAGAACCTTTACTTTCGGCCTGAGCGAAGTAGCCAAGCCCGCCACCGTCGTGGCTGATCGGCCCAGTGTCGCCCCAGAACCTCTTGTTTCTACGCTAAAGAATGCCGACATTTTGGCGATGCACAAGCAGCACCCCGGTTCAGATTTTATTCTCAAACAAATCGGATCGTCTCGCTGTGCATTCGACACATCTACAGAGGCGCTGCAAAAACTCAAGGCGTCCGGCCTTTCCGACAAAGTAATTCTCGCGATGCTCGAAGCGCCAGTCGCGCCCGTTGCAGCCGACCGGAGCTCGGCGGAGACCGTCCAAGTGAAAGTTCCTGATGGCGCCGCCATCGAGGTCGAACTCAGCGGCAATGTTTCTTCCGAGGAAGCCCTGGACGGCGCAGTCGTGGAAATGTCTGCTGCCGAGGATCTCGTCGTGGATGGAGTTCCCATCGTCGTGCGAGGTTCGACCGCGCGCGCGCGAATTCTCGCGGTGAAAGAGCCGGGCGCGCATGGCGGTTCCGGAGAAGTTGCCTGGTTCATGCAGGATATCGTCGCCACCACCGGCGATCGCATCCCTGTAACATTTGCAGCCAAGCAACCGGATAATAAGAGAACGCGGAGTTTCGAAGGCTATCCGTTTTTCGTTTCGGAATTTCGCAAGGGCTCACCGGCCATCAAGGCTACGGACAAACGATTTCGCGTCGTCATCCACGGCGACACCGTGTTGAACGTAAATCAATCATTGACGGCAGGTTTGCCGGCGCCGACGAAACCGAAGACGCAATCCGTGCGGCAGGTTTCCACGCAACTTCCGATCCACGTTGAACCTGTAGCTCCTGCGCAAATGACCGAAGCAGATGAAGCCAAGCCTTAGGAAGGCTATGGGCCAGTGAGCGCCAGGTCTCTTACCGAAAGAAAATCGCAACCGGCCACGCGACGCTCCGTTCTCCGCTGCTCGCTTGTCGCTTCCGCTGACGTGATCGAACTCGGTTCCGGTTCGAGCGCGAAACTCTCGGCGCGAATCTCGGAACTGGGTTTGGGAGGCTGCTACGTTGACACGCTAAACCCATTCCCGGAAGGAACGCTGGTCCATTTGCGAATTCTTCGAGACGGCGGCGTCTTCGAAACCAAAGCCAGGGTGGCGTACAGCGACGGAAGATTCGGAATGGGCCTTGCGTTTACCGAAATGACGCCCAATCAGCGCTCGATTCTGGAAAACTGGCTGACCGAACTGGTTACACAACTCAGACCGACTTCGTAAAGAAGTTCTACCTCGCTCTTCATATCGGATCATTCATGCCGAAGCGCCACGAGCGGATCCACGCGCATCGCGCGACGAGCCGGAATGTAGCAAGCGAGTGCGGCGACAGCGACGAGCAAGAAAGTCGCAACCGCGTACGCGACCGGATCGAACGCTCCCGTGTTCACAAGGAGATTCGCGACGATTCGAGTGGCCGCCGAAGAAATTGCAAGTCCCACGGCAAGGCCGATCACGACAAGCTTCAATCCCTGAGAGAGCACGAGTCCAAGAATATTCTCGCGCTGTGCTCCGAGAGCCATTCGAATCCCAATTTCGTGGATGCGCTGGTTCACGGCGTACGAAATCACCCCGTATACGCCTACGACCGCCAGCAACAGTCCCAGCGCTCCCAAACCGCCTGCGAAAATCGCAGCAATGCGCAGCAGGAAAAATCCGTTTCCACCTTCCAACGCTTCGTTCATGCTCATGACCTCAAACAACGGAAGGTTCGGATCGATCGAATGAATCTGATCTTCGATCACCCGGACGAGCGTTCCGGGAGGAACGCTCGAGCGTACTTGCAGCACCCGAACCGGGCTGTAGTTCTGCGAGAGCGGAACGAAAAAGTGGCGTTTCGGATCCTCGGCGATAAAATTGTATTTGCTGTCCCGCACGACGCCGACCACTTGCGATTCCGCAGCGCCATTGTTTCCGAAGCGGAGATGTTGCCCGACGGGATCCTGTCCGGGCCAGAAGTCGCGCGCCATCGCCTCGCTGATGACGGCTACGCGATGGGAGCCGGCCTGGTCTTGGTCCTCGATGGTCCGGCCTTCGACGAGTTCGATTCCCATCGTGCGAAAATAATCCGGCCCCACTTCGTTGTAACCAATCCGGGGAACCTGGCTTTCGGGCAACCCCTCCTGGCCCGCCTTCCAGGTAGGAGCGCCATGGCTGTAGTAGCCAAGCGGCACGGAATACGCGAGGCTCGCGGATTCGACGCCGGGTAAGCTGCGGACGCGTTCGCGAGCCTCGCGATAGAAACTCGCGCCTCGCTGTTCGTCATATCCGAGCTCTGAGACATCCATCGTAAAATTAAATACATGCTCGGGCTTGAATCCCAAGTCCATCTTTTGCGCGCGCTCCAGACTGCGCAAAAATAGTCCGGCCATAATCAGAACCACGAGCGAGCCCGCCGCCTGTGCCACGACGAGAATGCTGCGAAGTCGATTTTGTCCCGCGCCGGTGAGGCTGCGGCCGCTTTCGTTCAGCGCCACATTCAGGTCCATTCTGGACGCGCGCCATGCCGGCGCCAGGCCCGCGAACAGCCCCGCGACGATCGTTATCGACGCGACGTAAGCGAACATTCGCCAGTCGAAAGGCAGATCGGTGCGCAGCGGAAAATCTCCGGGAAGCCGGATCGCTTCAATCCACTTCATGATCCAGATTCCAATTGCCGCGCCGCCCGCTCCACCCAGCACGGACAGCAACAAGCTCTCCGTCAGCAACTGGCGGAACATGCGAATGCGGCCCGCGCCGAGCGCTGCGCGAATAGCCATCTCCTTCGCGCGCGTGGAGGCGCGAGCGAGCAGCAGGTTCGTGACGTTGACGCAAGTAACGATGAGGACGAGCCCGACGAGCCCCAGAAACACTGTGGCGATCACGGGCCACATGCTGGCGGATGACGCTTCCGGCCGCGCCAGCGTCTCGGGAATCACATCCATCCGCAGCCCTTTATCGGTGTCCGGATACTCTTTCTCGAGGCGGTTCGCGATGGTCTGGAGTGATGTTCGCGCTTGCACGATCGTCACGCCGGGCTTCAGGTGGGCGAGCACGCGCATTTGACGATCCGCCCGATTCGTCAGCGTTTTCGATGCATCCAGTTGCCTGACGACGGAACCGAGCGGGGCGTAGACATCCGACTCCACAATATAAAAGGTCCCGTGGAATGTTTGTGGCGCTACGCCGACGATCGTCACAGGGCTGCCATTTAAGTCCACGCTTCTCCCGATGACCGACGGATCGCTGTTGAACCGCTTCACCCAGTACGAATAACCAAGAACTAGAATTGGATTTTGTGCCGGCGAGTCACCTTCATTCGGGAGAAACACGCGGCCGAGAGCGGGCCGGATCCCGAGCGAGGAGAAATAGTTTCCCTCCGTGTAGGTGACGAGGACGCGCTCGCTGCGGTTGCCAGCACTCAAGCCGGCGAAATGGATCATGAATGCGGTCATGTCGGTGAAGGAATTGTTCTGCGCTTCGAGGTCTTTGAAATCGAGATGCGAAAGCTCGCGCGGATCGTCGTCTTTAGCATCGTGGTAAGCGACTACAACGAGGTGGTTCGCATCCTTCACGGGAAGCGGATTGAACAGGAATGAATTTACAACGCTGAAGACAGCGGTGTTCGCGCCGATGCCGACGGCAAGAGTCAAGACCGCAACGGCGGTGAATCCGGGGCTCTTCGCCAGCATGCGGATTCCGTAGCGGACGTCCTGCCATAGATCTTTCATCGGCGCACCTCGGGTGTTGACAGAGGTACGCAGCCTGCTGCCGGAATGTTCAGTTTCACGGGAATGGCGGTCAGTTGCCGAAGAAATTGCGGGCGAGGAATAGGACGTTGGCGGGGCGTTCGGCGAGGCGGCGCATGAACCACGGATACCAAAACGTGCCGTAAGAGATGAGGACGGCGGAGCGATAGCCTTCCTGAGCGAGGCGCAATTGCTCGGCGCGCTGAATGCCGTAGAGCATTTGAAATTCGAGCCGGTCTTTCTTCACTCCCTGTGCCGTGGCCCATTCGATGAGGCTTGCGATCAAGGCGCGGTCATGAGTGGCGATGGCGGCACGCACCTGCGCCTTGCGAGCTTCGGGGCTGAGCAACCGTTTCGCAAGCTCCATGTAACTGGCATCAACGTCAGATTTTTTCGGGAAGGCGATTTCGGCGGGCTCGTTGTACGCGCCTTTCACAAGGCGGACGGCGGCGCCGATGGCGATCAGTGAGTCGAGATCTTTTTCCGTGCGGTACAAGTAGGCTTGAACGCAAACGCCGACGTTCGCGTACGCATTTCGCGCGCGAAGATAAATCTCGAGAGTCACGTCGACGTAAGGGCTTTGCTCCATGTCAATCCAAAGCGTTTTGTCCGGCGGAGTGGCCTGGACGAGTTTGACGAGATTGGCGTAGCAGAACTCGCGATCGAGGTCGAGGCCGAGCTGCGTGAGTTTCACGGAAACTTCGGTGGGCAATCCCGCCGCGCGGATGCGTTCGAGAACGGCGAGATAGTGCTCCGTGACGGATTCCGCTTCGGCGCGGTCGGCGATATTTTCGCCGAGGTGAGTGACGACCGTGGCGATTTGCTTTTCCGCAAGCTGCCGAGCGGCGGCGAGAGCGGCGTCCACACTTTCGCCGGGCATGAAACGCGTAACGGTCCGGCACAGGACGCCATAACGCGGCGCGTGTTGCCGCATCCACGGGCTCGCGGAAGCCATCAAGATCGCGCGTCGCATCAAGCTCATTCGTTACGCTCTCTCATGCTGAATTTATCGACTCGAACCGAGCATCTTCACAAAACGGTAATAAAAATCAACGCCCGTGTAGAAGGACCAAACGGGCAAGCGCTCGTCGCGGCCGTGCGAACGGTCATCGTTCGGATCCATCCACAGTCCGGAAATTCCGTACGTTGGAATTCCAGCGGCTCGCGCAAACGCGCCGTCGGTGGCGCCCGTTTCCATCACCGGCACAACGGGAACGCCGGGCCACATCTGCCTCGTTACTTTTTCGAGGTCCGCCATCAGGTCCGGCCGCAGCGGTGACGGAGGATTCGATCTTGCGACGATGCCTCCTGTCAGAACGGGAGTGACCGAGATTTTCGGGTCATCGAGAACCTTCACGAGCGTGGCCTGAACTTCCGCCACGCTGTGGCCCGGCAAGATCCGGCAATTCACGTTGGCGCGCGCCATTTGCGGTAGAGCGTTGTTGGCATGGCCGGCGTCGAGTCGCGTGGCGACACAAGTGGTGTGGGTGATGCCGTTGTAGAAAGGTTTTTGCGAGAACCGTTCGAGTGCAGCGGCGTCCGGCGGATTCTGGAGGACGCCTTTCATGTCGGCGCCAATCTCTCCGCCGGCAATTATAGACATGTGATCGAGATACGAGCGGGTCACTTCGTTGAGCTCGAACGGAAATTTGTAGCGCTCGAGACGGGTGAGTCCTTCTGCGAGCTCGTAAATCGCGTTGTCCGCGACAGGAAGGGAACTGTGGCCGCCCGGATTCGTGACCTTGACGTCGAAATCCGCGTAGAGCTTTTCGCTGGCCTGAATTGCAGCCATGGATTTCGCTCCGGCGACCATTTGGAAGGTTCCGCCGTCAGGATTCAGCGCGTATTCGGCGTCGATAAGATCGCGATGATTTTTCAGGAGCCAATCGACACCGTTCGATTGGCCGCCCTCTTCATCAGCAGTGAGAGCGAGGATGATGTCGCGATCCGGTTTGAAGCCTTCCTGTTTCAGGCGAATCATCGTCATCATGAGGAACGTGTCGCCCGCTTTCATGTCAATCGAGCCGCGGCCGTAAAAATAGCCGTCCTTTTCGATGAATTGGAAAGGGTCGACCGACCAGTCTTCGCGACGCGCTTCGACGACATCGAGATGGCCGATCATGAGGACCGGTTTGCGCGCGCCTGAGCCGTGCAATCGCGCGACGAGGTTTCCTTTTCGTGAGTTCGGGCCGCCGACGTAGATGTCGCTCTCGGGGTATCCCGCATCGCGGAGGCGCTTGGCCATCGCTTCGGCGGCGACGGTGGTGCTGCCCACCGAATCAGTCGTGTTGATTTCGATGAGCTGCTTGTAGATGTCGCGTGCGAGCTGGTTCGTGGCTGTGAACTGAGTTGTCGCGTCGGTAGATTGCGCGCGCAGCGATGCAGAAATCGCAAAGCACACCAGAATCGCAAGCGCGACCAGATTGCGGGAAGTCATTGGGTCTCCTGGGTCAAGAATGTGGAGGCTACCAAAGTCTCGTCGACGACGCCACCCCGCATCTAAAATGGTGGCGGAGAGAACGGCGTTTCCGCAGGTGATTCGAGGAGAAAGATAGCGTAACGATACAGTTGAAGTCTCCTATCGCTGTCGATCATAGCGCTATCAAGAATTTCCGCGAAGGACTTGTGAACTTCGTGCATCTTATCGTCTGGTAATAGTCCAAGTAGCTCACCAAAGTGATTTTTTGCTTTTCCAATGTCACCCGCGTCTTCCTGAGGGCCCGACAAAATATCGCGATGATCGAGGTGTTCCACATAGTCCCCATAAAATGAAGAGCGAAACTGCTTGGCATAGAGAGCAGCGTAGGCCACTTTTACTTCATCAGCCGGCGGGTCGGTGGCGGCGAGGGCTTTCGCAGAAAAATTGCTTAGCGCCTGTTCGAAGTCGCGGAAGTTAGCGCGCGCGCCCATCAACGGGCCTTTTCCTGATTTGCCGAGAGCGGCGGTGAGGCGATTCGTGCGCGCGTCGTAACATTTTCCGTAGGCGGCCAGTGCCCGGATCGTACCTGGCGGAGTCGCGTCCGTTGCGGCGTTGAATTTCTTCACCCAGTCGGCGGAAGACATTTGCAAAATCTGAGCGCAGGTGAGGCCGAGACGATCAGCGGATGCGGCCCGTGTGTGGGGTGATTGCTTTTGGGCAGGGCCGGCAAACGTTACTGCGCTGCACACGAGAGCAGGCGTGAGAACGATGGCTGCGATGAGTTTCATCGGGCCGGCGTCCCACTTGTGGAGGATTGCGCGTCGAGGAGGTCGAGTTCGTATTCGAGCTTGCGGAGAGTTTCGTCGCCGATTTGATTTTGATTGCGGAGGTTAAGGATGGTGGCGCGTTGGAGGGCGCGTAGTTTGTGCGCCATTTCCAGGTAGCGTTCGTAGTGCCTGGGATCGTGCTCGGAGTCGCCGGCGTCCGTTCCTTCGAGGCGGCTCAGGCGGTGGCGCTGGGAGTGGATGAGTTCGTCATAGACGGGCTCGAACTCGGAGCTATCGTTTTCACGAGCTGCTTCCAGATAGGCGAGCGCGGCTTCAATCATGTTGCGGCGGGCCTGCTCTTCTTCCGGATTCTTAACATCGGCGCCGGCCAGGCCAAGCCAGCGAATAAGCGGAGGGAGCGTGAGTCCCTGCAACACGAGGGTGACAAAAATCACGGAGAACGTGAGAAAGATAATCAGATTGCGCTGCGGAAAGGGTGAACCGTCGTTGAGGTATTCGGGCAGAGATATGGCGGCGGCGAGAGCGACGACACCGCGCATGCCCGTCCATCCAACGATAAAGATGGATCGAGGGTTGGGAAGCGGTTCAGGCTGGTGTAGCAGGCGCCGGCGAATAAAATTCGACACCCAGGCTCCCGGGTAAACCCACACGAGCCGGAGAAGAATGACGGCAACGCTGAACAATCCCCCCAGGACGAGCAAGTGGACCAATGTGTATTCGCGGATTCCCTCAAGAACGTAAGGAAGCTGCAGGCCGATCAGGATGAATACGAAGCCGTTGAGGATGAACGTGAGGGTGTCCCATACGGCGTAGCCTTTGAGACGCGCGCCAATTGAAAGGTAGAGCGAGCTCTTGTGGCCGAGGTAGAGTCCGCAAACGACGGTGGCCAGAACTCCCGAGGAGTGCGCGCTTTCGGCGGAGAGATAGGCGACGTAGGGAGCGATGAGGCTGAGCGTGATTTCGATGGGTGCGTCGTCGATTTTCGTTTCGAAGTAGTAGATCAGCTTGGCGACGATGAGACCGATCACGATACTCGAGGCAATCAGATAAAGGAGGCGCTCCGCTTGTACTACAGGGCTGGAAGCATGTCCGGTGATGACGAGCGCGACGGCGAGATCGAGGGCGAGGAGGCCGCTGGCGTCGTTGACGAGGCTTTCGGCTTCGACGACGTCCGTGATGCGCTTCGGCAAGCCGACACGCTTCGCGATCGTAGTGGCAGCGATCGCGTCGGTGGTGCAGACGACCGCGCCGAGCACGAGTCCAAGGCGGAAATCGAAGCCGGGAAGAATCCATTGCGAGATGTGAGCGACGCCGCGAACCGTGAATAGGACGAGACCCAGCGCGAGCATGGAAATGCTGACAAAGTTGTAGCGGAACTCGCGCCAAGAAGTGACAAATGCGGACGAGAAAAGAAGCGGCGGGAGGATGACCAGAAACACGATGTCCGGATTCAGCGCGACGTGCGGGGCGCGTGGAAAGAAGCTGAGAATGAGGCCGCCGATGACGAGGACGATTGGGTAGGGAGTGGCGAAACGCTTCGCGAGGGCGGCCAGTCCTGCGACGAAGAGCAGGAGGAGGAGGAAGATGAACTCGACGCTGTGAATGCCGGCAGCTTCCATGGATTATCGTAATAACGATAGCGCAGATGCGGGCGATGAGCACGAGGAGTTGGGCGAGAACCATCGTGCCGCTCGGGAGCGCGCCCGAAGCGAGCGGCGCTGAGATCCTTCGCTTCGCTCAGGATGACAGCTGGTAATCCGGCACCGGCACTTAGCTTATCTGCGCCGAGAATTCATTTTCCGATTGAGGGCGCGTTCGGTGAGGACTTCGAGGGCGCGAGCGAGGCGCTTCTTTCGGACTTCGGGGGATTTTGCGGAGAACCAGCGGAGGAATTGCATGCGCCCGGCGACGGTGAGGCGGTCGAATTCCTTTTTGAGGCGCGGACGGGATTTTAGGGCGGCTTCGAGTTCGGGCGGGACGGGAAGCTCGCGCGTCGCGAGATCGAGTTTCAGGGAGATGCCGATCACTTCGCCCACATCGGCGCGGGCGGCTTTGCGAAGCGTCGAGTTAACTTGGAGGCGGTAGCGTCCGGCGCCGG
>JBARFX010000055.1:0-23449 GCA_049797655.1 Candidatus Acidiferrales bacterium
AAGTAAAGTGGCTTTCTGATGACAAGGGATATTACGCAAGCGGTTCTAATTTTCGTTTTATCCGGCGTGGGGCTTTATCCCCAGCATGAGAACGGACGTAACTACTATTTGTGTCAAGCAAATGATCTTCCAACCTCCGTACCGACCGACGCCCTAAAGTCAACGATCACGAATCACACGTTTATATCGTCCGTTCTTAAAGATTCGCCGGGCATCATTACGTTTTGGAACAGATTTCGATCGCCGATCGTCGCGTTCGAGATGATTGTTGGTTGTACCGATAGCGACGACAACGAGCTTGCCACTGCAAGCTACGCCGCCATGCTCCCGAAAGTGAAAGCTCAATTTCAGCTTTTGGCTCCTGCTGAACACATCGAACCATTGAAAGGAGCCATCCCAGCGGGCGGTCACATTCGGACCATTTCCTAAGGATTCGTAATCATGCGTCAGTGCCCTACTAAAGCGAGAGTGTTGGCCGCGAAGCTCATGTTTGCCGATGGCGGAATACAAACATGGACGGAACACGACTGGGCAGTCGATCCTCTACTTGAGTCGTTTCCGGCAAATCTAAGTCTACGTTTCGATGAGGTTCAAATTCCGTCTTCTAGCTTGGTCCGAATTGAGATTACAGCGCGAGGGCGAGTGGAGGAGGCCCACTGACCAGCCCGAAGTGACCAGGACCGTTGTTAGCTCGCCGTTACATACAATGAACCTTTCAATCAGCGATGAACGAGAATCGGAATCTTCGAGTGTGTGAGCACTTTGACGGTTTCGCTCCCGAGTACGATTGCTGAAACTCCACGGCGGCCATGAGAGGCCATCACAATAAGATCACAGTCCTTGGACTTGGCGGTGTCAATGATGGCTCTGTAAGGATGTTCGTGCTCGACCTGGATGGTTTCGCACGCGACACCCGCCATTTGTGCTGAGTTGGCGATAGCACCGAGCATTTTCGCGGCGTGCTCCTGAACTTGCTTCTTGTACTGGATAGCCGTGTCTTCGACGATCTGTGGGTCAAGCGAGAAAACATGGAATGGCACGGTCACCGTAAGCACTGTAATTTTGGCGCCGATCTCCTTGGCAAAAGCAATACCGTGCTGCACAGCTTTCCCGGCGAGTTCTGAACCATCGGTCGGTATCAGGATATCCTTGTACATTGCTTTCCTCATTTTTTGATCTCTACAGAGTTGAAGGATAAGTTTCTGGCACTTCCCCTCGCTCCCAAACAGCCGCCCGCTCCAGAGGTTCAACCGCACGGGTTTCATCTAAGTGAAGAATGGCGTCGAACTGATCGGGGAGTTGGGCGTGGAAGTAATGGCTCAACCGCTCCGATTGCGGCAGATAAATCACGCCGATTGCGCGCTCCAGGCGTGGATGCCGCAAGAAGGGTGTCGCCGACCTGTCGTCATCGAGGATCAGTAGGAAATTGGGAATGCCACTTCGATGAAAGAGTGATTCATAACTCTCAGTCAGGGCGGGCCGCACGTATTTGCGTTCTGCAGGGGCATCCCATTCCGATGCCGCAGTCACCGTCCCCGTGTAAGTACTGAAACCAACGAGCACCGCTTCCTTGCCGTACCGCTGTCGCACAAGCTGCCCCAAATTTAATTCACCTCGCTGACCCATTTCCGTAGCGCGGGCATCACCTAGATGAGAATTGTGCGCCCAGACGACAATCTTCGCGTCTTTGGACCCGAGGTGCTGCACCAGTGCGTCCAGCGTCTCGGCCATATGGGTGTCACGCAGGTTCCACGACGAGATTCGCTGGCGGAACATCGACCGGTAATACTCTTCGGCATTCTTTACCAGGCGCGCATTCTGTTCAGCAAAGAAGAATTCATCCGGAAACGCGCGGCCGTCACGGCGGGAAAGATCGGCAGCGCGGCGGCGCATTTCCACCCATTGGCTGATGGCCTCATCCTCGCAGCTCTTGCCCAACCCAAAACTAGCCGCGTATCCGTAGGCTTGAGTATCCTCGCCAAAATGTTCGAAACAGGCATAACGATAGCGAGCGCGGCGTGCAGCTTCGGGATCAACTTTATCTAAGAAATCCAAAACGGCGCGGATGGATGCATGCAAGCTGTATAGGTCCAATCCGTAGAAACCAACGCGTTTGGGGTGACGGTGCTCATTGTAATTGCGCAGCCAACCAATGAAATCGAGGACGTCCGCGTTGCGCCACATCCATGCCGGAAATCGCTCGAAGCCCGCAAGCGCATCCACTGCGTCTTCGTCTTTGCCCTCGGAGCGCACGAATTGATTGACGCGATATGCGTCTGGCCAGTCTGCTTCGACAGCGACCGCGTTGAATCCTTTTTCTGCGATCAAGCGCTTGGTAATCTGCGCGCGTAGGCGGTAGAACTCGTGGGTGCCGTGCGAGGCTTCTCCGATCAGAACGAATCGAGCGTTGCCGATCCTCTTGAGCAAGGGATCGAAGTCTGCGGATTCTCCCGTGAGCCGGTGAGCCGACTGGCGGACTGCGTGTAGAACTTCGTGGTCTTCGTAAATAGGCATCGTCGCACCATTATCCTCAAGCGAACTCAGCGCTGCCGCCCGACAGAAGCGTGGGCTCGGCTGGCTGTCGGAAGGTATTGGGTAAACCAACCCGCTGCGATGTGAGCAACTTCTTCCAAGGTCCCAGGTTCTTCGAAGAGGTGCGTTGCGCCTGGGATAATGACCAATTTCTTCTCAGGGCATTTGAGCTCTGCTAGCGCCGTTTGATTCATACCAATCACCGGCTCGTCATTTCCGCCTACGATCAGCAACGTGGGAGCTTCCACGGCGCGCAGGGCAACTCCTGCAAGATCCGGCCGGCCACCACGAGAAACTACCGCGCTCACAATGCCAGGGAGTTTCGAGGCTGCTACCAGCGCCGCGCCCGCCCCAGTGCTGGCGCCGAAATAGCCGATCGGGAGGCTTTGTAAATCCGGCCACTGTGTCACCCAGTGGGTCGCACCGATTAGCCGCTCTGCCAAGAACGGAATATCGAATCGCAGTTTTCCCGTAAACTCGTCGACCGATTCCTCAGCCCGGGTCAAAAGGTCGAACAGTAGAGTCGCGATTCCCTGGGACTGCAATACTCGCGCAACGTAGCGGTTCCGCGGACTGCGACGGCTACTGCCGCTTCCGTGAGCAAAAAGAACAACACCTGTGCACCCTTGGGGAACAACCAGCGTCCCCTCGAGGAGTGCGTTGCGGCAATCGATGGAAACTTCGCTCTCGATGCCGTTCTGTTTGGACATTCGGCCAGGAATCATTAGCGTGCTCCTCTCGGGACCGGTTCCGCGTCGGCCTGCACTGGCGCGACGAACTGGCGAGAAGCGCGATCCAGCAGCTCATTTACTTCCTCGTCGGAAACTTGCGAGAAGTCGCGATAAAATTGGCCGACTCCGAAGAAGCGTTCCGGCGTTTCCACGCAGACCAGTTCATCAACATCAGATCTCAAACGACTACAGGTTGAAGCGGGAGCCACCGGAGTCGCGATCACAATCCGCGCAGGATCCATTTGACGTAGGGCACGAATCGCAGCCCGCATGCTGGAACCTGTGGCGATACCATCGTCGACGAGAATGACGGTCAATCCGCGCACGTCGAGCGGATGTCGCCCACCTCGATATGCTCGTTCGCGGCGCTTCAGTTCTTGTTTTTCCGCTGAGGTAACGAGTTCGATATCCAGTTGGGATAGACCCAAACCCTCGATGACATCGGGGTCAAGAACGCGGACGCCCCCGCTTCCAATTGCTCCGAACGCCAACTCCTCGTGGCCGGGAACACCAAGCTTGCGCAACACAAATACGTCTAGGGGCGCTACGAGGGCTGTGGAAACTTCGAAGGCGACAGGGACCCCTCCGCGCGGGACTCCCAAAACAATGACATCGGGACGATTCGCATACTTGCTCAAGTTCCGTGCCAGCTCTTGACCGGCTTCAGTTCGATTCACGAAGATCATGTTCGCACCTCCTTCCTGTTTGTGCAGTCCTCGCCGCCGATTCAGTAACAAGATTTCGTCGACCTCGTGCGGCTGTTCGCAATAGAAATAGCCATCCTCGAAATCCAGTTCCCGTACCGCTTTCGCAGGATTGGAAATCTCCGCGTCTTTGCGACCTGGATCGCGGGAGCGTGGAGCGCGATGTCAGCTTGCGTCACAATTCCGACGCACCACCCTCGCTTGTTCACGACGGGGATTCTGCGGACTTGGTTTTGTTGCATCAGCTCTTCGCAGAATTCCAAGGTGTCGTCAGGCTCGCAGGTTACAGGCACGTGGGTCATCGGTTCCGCGATCTGAATAGCATCCGCGTTCTTCGCGCCAGCGACGACGTTGCAGCACAAGTCGCGGTCCGTCACGATCCCCTCAAGCAATGGGTCTGCGCTGTCCAAAACCACCGGGATCGCCCCAACTCCGTGTGCCTTCATCAGGTTTGCAGCTGTTTGTGCCGTGTCCCACGGCGTGCAGCAAACAACTGGTTTCGACATCAATTCGGTTGCCAACATGACCGACTCTCGCGTTCAACAATTGATCCTCGGCCTATTCCGACAACAAGCGCAGTGAAGCCCGTCACGTCGTACAGTGATACCGCTCACAAAATGACGAGGCTCGACCGTCCCAGAGTGGTCTTGCGGTCGGTTTAGTAGAGATCATGGAAGGTTGCTGTGTTGATCCAGGAGATGGCGAGGCAAGGCAGCTTAGACCTACTGGCCCGCTCGGATCTTGGAAGATTACGATGCACTCAAGAAGGTCAACCCTATATCGTTCCTACCTATTTCGCCTACGCCGATACCTGCTTCTACAGTTTTTCCACCACTGGACAAAAAATAGACTGGATGCGCGCCAACCCGCTGGTCTGCCTCCAAGCGGATGAGGTGGTAAACACGGAGCATTGGGCAAGTGTCATCATCTTCGGTCGGTTCGAAGAGCTTCCCGACCTGTCGGAGTGGCGGACCGAGGGCAGGTTAGCCCCCCAACTGCCACAAAAGGAGGCAGCGTGGCGGGAACCTGGCTACGCTAAGACAACCTTATCTGGAACAGAACGCCCGCTAGTGCCGGTCGTCTACCGCATCCATATCGCGCAAATAACAGGCCACCGCTTACATCGGCATAGAAAAAGATGTACAGCGATTTTCAGCAATCCGAAACGCCCCGTCCATCTCAAGCACTCTGAGAATTGGTTGATTCGTCAACTAGAATGAGTGCGCGCTGCGCACGTCCACCGTTCCCCAAAGCATTGCGCGCTCCGATCCGGCGTAATTCGTAGCGAGTTCAGGCGGCGGTTCTCCAAAACTTCGCAGCACGACGACAGCGTTCCTCGTCGCGGCACGGCGGACCGCCCGCGAGAGCCTGTTGCGATAGGAAGGTGCGGCACCGTCCAGAATGTTTGAGAGAGAAAATGCATCAAAGGAACTGGCAGTGCACGACTCCAAGTAGGAAGCTGCGTCCGCCAGCACGAATTCAATGCGGAGAGGTTTTGGCGGAGCCTCGTGGTTTGATTCACCCAGAAGGAGTGCGCGCGCGTAGGGGTTCGTGTCGTTCGGATGCCTGGCGAAGCCTCTCTCCATCCGCCTTCGAAGAACCGCGCCGAATTTAGAGGGTATGAATGAAAGAAACCGAGGTGCGTATACCGCGCGCAAAATGGCGGGGGACATCAAAATGTCGAATCCTGCGCGGAAGCGGCGAGTGTCGAGATGCTTCCTCCAGAAGGCCAACTGTTCGGCGACGTCTGACAGAGCAAGGAAGGCGCGCACAACTCCTGCCCGCCAGCCCACCAGCGGCACGAAGGCGCGCGCGAAATTCATGACCCGCTCGGCGTCGCCGACCTCTACGGCAGCACCCTGGACCCGGCGCTCTGCGTAGGCAAGTTGCACAGGATTGATGTCACAAGCCACCACTTCATGGTGATCGCAGAGCCGCGCCGCTGTGCATCCTGCAGAGGCGATGCAAAAAACGCGGCCTTTGCCTTGGAACGCCGCTCGCTCAATCTCTGCGTCTTCGTACATGCGCCCGAAGAGCAGCCGACGAGGGCCGCTCGACGAATCGAGGCGCCCCGCCTGCCACGATGTTTCCGACTTCACGGACGGCCTCCCGAATGGGCACCGCACACCCAGACCAGCACGAGGAAGGCGATATTCTTGATGACCATGCCGGCAGGCTCGTGGATGATGCGCCGGGCCCAAAGCAGTCCGTTCGCATTGAGCACGATGAGCAAGGCTGTCTGCGTGATCGCACAAGCGCCTGGAGCAATTCCGACCACTACCCAGGCAGCGAGCGCGATCTCCACGATGCCGAGTGCCTTGAGGAAAGTCGATCCGATCCGCGGACCTAGCCGCGGCACTGCCGCGACCACCTCGGCTTGCAATTGCACGCGGCCTAGGATCTTGCACCATAGCCCCTCGTATAGCCAAACAGCCGCGACGCTGGCGCGTACGACGGCTAACGGCGGAAACGCGATTGCGATGCTGTGCACGTAAGACCTCCTGGAGGGGGATTCCGTGATGGGAGGGACTCCGCAAGAAACGGGCGCACGACGGGATTTCTGTGAAGAACTTCGGCGCAGACGCCGCGGAGGATGTGCCTGTGGAGCTGTCGTACCAGGAGTGCTTCCAGAGCACGCCACAGGTAGCGGGGACGCAGGTATGCCTGGTAATTCGTGATCAGCATCACGTGGGTTGCATCGCCACAGGTATAAATCTCGTACGAACCGCCGACCGTGAGGATGCAATCCTCGATCCCCAATCGCTGCTCAACAACCTCGAATTCGAGGAAACGCGGTGGGTCAACTGTCGTGATGCGCTTTACCAAATCCCCTCCCTCGTACACGCAGCGCACTGTTGCCCCAACGCGGGTCTTGACGCCCTCGGTTCGGACTGGGTGGGGCAACAACGCGCGAAGAAGGAACGGCGGGCGTCCGGGAACTTCCTCATACAACATGATGTGATTCCAGACCGCTTCCGGGCTGGCGTTGAAGCGGACCCGCGTTGCGACCGCTTCACTGACCGCTTTGCGCGTGAACAGCCAACTCACGAGCCGATACAAAACTGCTGTATGCTTCCTCAACCAAAGTGTTGTCGGCATCGGCGCTGTCAGCTGCACTTCAGCGTTCTGGTTACTGAACATTTCGTTCTCCCTCGCCGAAAAGTAAGCCCAGGCTAACCTAGCGCAGTCTGCCCTAGTCAGCCCCGGATAATCAGAATCGTCGCACTTAGACAACTGGATTCGGGACGGAGTTCTTAACTGCCGAGCTTCAAGCATGGCCTGAGCGGCCGACTCCTCCTCGATCGCCAGCTGCCGTTGCCCTGAATTCCGGCCGCAAGTGCCAGGCGGATCCTGCTTAGGACTACGCTCCCCTTTGCGATGTGATTCCTGCCAGCACCCTGGCGTTAACCGTGCCGCCGAATGCGCCGGCAAGCGCACCAAGGAACGCAGGAATGATATAAATATTGGCCACCATCGCGGAGTCAAACCAATGGCCCAGCACCGCTGGCCCGAGCCACGCGCCTACCCACGCGACCATCCATTGGCCCAGGCACCCATCGATTCCGTGGAACAAGCGGTAACGGAAACCCCAGTGGATGATCGCCCCGGCGATTCCGCTCACAATCAGCAGAACTACGAAAGAAGCAAAAGGCATTCCAATTAATGGAGCACTCATAGAAACCTCCTCTGGATGGTTAGACTAACCGGACCTATTTCACCCGGCAAAAACTTGGTGCAAAGTGGCCGTTTATTTTTCGTGAGTCGATCCGCTGTACCCGAGGCCGAGAGGTAATTGCTCTTGAAATTTTGCCCATACGATCGAGAGGGGCCGATTTGATGAATCTGATACGTTTTGGTCGGCCCCTGGCTTCTTCTCGTGCAATGGAGATGAATTCTCGGTGCTAAGTCTTGGAATTTGCTCAATTGGACGCAGATCGCGGCGAAGCGGCCTTTCGGGCGGCGTGACCTGCTGCCCAGGCGATGGCGCTGTCGTATTGTTCCCAAGCGTATGCAAATTTCTCACTCCTGACCTCTGGCGCATCCTCTGCCGTTCGGAGGATGGTGCCGACCAGATAAAGAGGTGGCGAGTACATGAGACAAAGCTTCAGGTGGTGGCGTCCGGTATTCATCAGATTGTGAAGGCTTCCCGCCGGCACAAAGATGACATCGTGCTTCGCGACATTCTGAATTCGTTTGTTCAAGACAGACTTAGCGTTCCCGTGACGATGAATAGTACCTTGTCGGTAGCCTCTTCATTTTGCTCGCCAGTTTCGTATTCCGGCGGAATGCTCATTACGATTAGCCGGCTATCCGGGGCGGTCCGCAGAACTCTTCGAGAGAAACCATCCTTAGACGTAATTCGCTTGATATCATTCTGAAGCTGGACCAAATTCTCTTGTTTCTTCCTTTTGCCCACCATTTGCTCAGTCCCCGATTCTTACTAACCTAGTAACTCGCCGTGGTACAAAGCTCGGTGGTCGGTTGTTGCAGCTCATCTACGGTTCTCAGCGGGCGGGGAAACAGCGAAAACGAGCGACGCAAGATAGACCAATATCCCCAACACTATTAGTGACGCGGCGACGAAGGCAAACAAGACGAACGACAGGGGATGAAACCACAGGAGGCTGATGATTTCGAGGGCCAAGCCCAAAGTGATCAGAGCACTCGCAATTCGGAGCAGCCGCTCGATTCCAATTTGGCTGAGTTTCATTGGCCGGGGCTCCACATTTTCAGATGATCCACCTGAGATGCGTCGTGCACCGAATCGTGGCAACCGCTCGAAATGCAGGACAGCCGGTTCGAAGTAAGCGTAGGCATCATCGCAGAGTGGACGGGGTTTTCCTCAAAGTCCCTTGCGCCAGCGTGGCAGTGCAAGCATTGAGCATTCTTGAATCCGCCCGGGATCGTGATCGGGTTCGGCGGGGTGCTGACGTACTGCATATAAATGCGAGTCAGGCCCTTTAGCTTGTCTTTGAGAGGGCCATAGATCGTGTAGTCAGTGTGGCAGGAATAACAGGCCATGTCCGGCGGCACGCGATGGCTCTGGAAATGCTGCGCCGGAATGTATTTGGGATCGTTCAGGTTCAGGCTCTTTCCGTAGTTTTCCATGGCGTGGCACGAAATGCAGAATTTGGTCTGTTCGGAGCGCTGCATGTGCATGTTCATTCCGCCCATGATGCAAAGAGCGGGAAGAACGCACAGCCCAACGAAAGCCACGATTTTCCACCCGGTGGCCTTTGTCACGGAAGGCCGGATTAAGAGGATCAAGGCCAGTACAATGCTGAGGATGATTTGAACTATGAGAATCCCGATCACGAATCCTCCGGGCGCTATTTCTTCCTGCCGAGTTCACGGGTGCACGTGTTCTTGTATAATAGTGGGGTTGTCTTAGCTGTGACGTAAATCACATGCCTCGATTCGAAGATCCCATTCATATGTAGCTGTTATCAGATTTCTCGTGACCGAGGTCGCTGTGGCAGCCCCGCCAGTTTCTAGAGAGCGCTCCAATTCCGAACGACGAGAGTGGAGTAGTCCCAATCCAAGATTTGTCTCTGTTTAAGGCGAGCGAGAAGGCGGCTCGTGGTTTCACGACAAAGTCCAACCATTTGTGCGAGGTCCTCCTGTTTCCCTCCCAGCGAACGGATGCGCGCTCCGTTAGTGCTAAACCATATCCGCAACAGGGAGATATACAAGATGTTTTGTCTTAATGGCTGCTCTGTCCACGACAAGAATCTCTGCGCGACGAAGCCTGGCACTTAGTTTCTCCCTTGCCACGATGTGCGACTCCTTTCGGAATCAGAAGCGGCATTCGCAATCACCAATGGTTCGGTGGTTATGATTCTGCCAATTCCGACTGGCCGGCCTGATTTGTTAGTCCAAAAGAGGTGAGGGGGTTCTTATACCACAGCCATGGGCTGTGAAGTCGGATTTACAACCTTGGGCTACGGGCCGCGGGGGCAGGCGGCCTGTACCCGAATGCAGAGTGTGGCCGCTTCGTGTTGTATGTCGCTCACTCACTTCGTACTTTTCGCGCGCATGCTTCACCGCACAACGCCGCCGCTAAGGCCTCAGAAGTTTTTCTCTGCCACATCCTTCAGAATTTGCTTCTCCAAAGACAGCTCCATCACTAAACGCTTCAACTTCGCGTTCTCTCGCTCCAGCTCCTTCATCCGTTTTGCTTGTCACTCCCTCGCACGAGAGATGGTGAACGAGGGCTACACGGCCACGCTAGTAGCGGCGAGGTTCGGCCTGTCGGCTCATTCGAGCTTCCTAATAGATATCGCGGACAGGTAGAGTATTCTCACGTTATCGGACACGTGTTCCAGACTTCACATGGAGGTCTTCGATGATGATCCAGATCATTCGCAATCTGCTCATATCGTGTGCCGCGCTGGTTTCTGTAACCAGCTGCCTTTCGAGACCACTCTCTGCCTTACTGTTCACTGTCGCCGCGGTTGCGCAATCGAATCCAGAAAATCCGCCCTCTTCGTCAGCGGACGATCCCCGCAAATCGCAACTCCCGCTCACGTACATCCCCTCAGGCAAAACGATGTACAAAGAATACTGCGCCGCCTGCCACGGCGCAGACGGCAAAGGTCGCGGCCCCGCGACCCCCATTTTGAACACTCGCTTGCCAGATCTCACCACCCTCGCCAAACGCCACAACGGAAAATTTCCCTACGACTACGTTGCGAGCGTCCTCAGATTTGGCCCGGGCTTCATTGCCCACGGCTCTGCCGAGATGCCCGTGTGGGGCCCCATCTTTGAATACCTTGAAAACCACAACGAAGCGGCGGTTCGGCAGCGCATCAAAAATCTTTGCGATTACCTCGAGTCTATCCAGGGAAAATAGCCTTTCGTGATCAGCATTCCAAACGTCATCGAGGCAGGCTTCCTCATCGAACGTAAGTAGCTTGGGGGGCCGATGTGAGCTTCTTGTATTCTGGCGATCCCTGCGATCGGCTCATCGGAGCGACGGGTGAGCCAAAGCCATTCCTCTGGCGACCAGAGACGAACGGATCCGCGCAGGCAATCGCCCGCGCTTACGGTGAAACCAAGGCGGCTTCGGTGCCGAAAAACTGTACCTGATGGTTCGCGAACCACGCCAAAAATTTAGTGCAAGATTCTGACCAATATTGCGTGTAACTGCATGACTAAGGCGAGTGCGTTAGAATAGCGGCTGCGGGAATCGTCGGCGACCTCCTTGACGGACGGATACGACCGGCGGGCAGGAGGTTAGGGTTATGGCTTCGGCGACGTTCGCAGGTTCGACAAGTCCCTCCGAATCGAACAAACCATTGTCCTCGGAGGAATTGCGGAAGATGCACGCGTACTGGCGGGCCGCAAACTACCTCTCCGTGGGGCAGATTTATCTTCTGAAGAATCCTCTTTTGCGAGAGCCGCTAGAGCTTGACGACATCAAACCGCGTCTGCTCGGTCATTGGGGAACCTCGCCGGGATTGAATTTCGCATATCTTCATGTCAACCGGTTGATCAAAAAGCTCGATCTGAACGTCGTCTTCATTACGGGTCCCGGCCATGGCGGACCCGCGCTGGTGGCGAACACGTTTCTGGAAGGCACATACAGCGAACTCTATCCTCATATTTCGAAGACCGAAGAAGGCCTGCGCAAACTTTTCAAGCAGTTTTCATTTCCGGGAGGAATCCCAAGCCACGTCGCTCCCGAAACGCCCGGTTCGATTCACGAGGGCGGCGAATTGGGCTACTCAATCTCTCACGCCTATGGCGCCGCTTTCGACAATCCGGATCTGCTCGTGTGTTGTGTGGTGGGCGATGGTGAATCCGAAACCGGTCCCCTGGCGGGCAGCTGGCATGCGAATAAGTTCCTGAACCCTGTTCGCGACGGTGCTGTGCTTCCGATCCTTCATCTGAACGGATACAAGATCGCAAACCCAACCGTTCCCGGTCGCATGAACGACGTGCAATTGACTCAGCTTTTTGCCGGCTACGGTTACAGGCCGTATTTCGTGGAAGGCCGCGAGCCGGAGACGATGCATCAAATGATGGCGCACACGCTCGACACGGTCATCGAGGAAATCCAAGCGATCCAAAACGCGGCACGAGCGGGCAAATCGGCGGGGCTGCCTGTGTGGCCGATGATCGTACTGCGAACACCGAAAGGATGGACGGGACCGAAGTTCGTCGACGGAAAGCCGGTGGAAGATACGTGGAGAGCGCACCAGGTGCCGATTACGGATTTCGCGTCAAAGCCCGGGCATTTGAAAATTCTCGAAGAGTGGATGAAGAGCTACAAGCCGGAGGAGTTGTTCGATGCGAGCGGAAAGCTGATCCCGGAATTGGCGGAGCTCGCGCCCAAGGGAAACCGCAGGATGGGTGCCAATCCGCATGCGAACGGCGGGCTGTTGCTCAAAGATCTCGCGATGCCGGATTTTCGCGAGTATGCCGTAGCAGTCCCGAAGCCCGGCAGGGAGACGCAGGAAGCCACTCGGGTTCTGGGAAAACTCCTGCGTGACGTGATGAACCTGAATGCCGAGGCGAAGAACTTTCGCGTGTGGGGCCCAGATGAGACTGCGTCGAATCGACTCGAGGCTCTGTATGAGGCGACCGGCAAGATCTTCATGGAACCGATCATTGCCACCGACGAGAATCTTTCGACGAACGGGCGCGTGATGGAAATCCTCAGCGAGCATATGTGCCAGGGCTGGCTCGAAGGTTATCTCTTGACCGGGCGCCACGGATTTTTCTCCTGTTACGAGGCGTTCATTCACATCGTCGATTCCATGTTCAATCAGCATGCAAAGTGGCTGAAGGTGACGCGCGATATTCCGTGGCGGCGTCCGATCGCCTCTTTGAATTACCTGCTCACATCGCACGTGTGGCGCCAGGACCATAATGGCTTCACGCACCAAGACCCCGGATTCATCGACCACGTTGTGAACAAGAAGGCGGACATCGTGCGGGTGTACCTGCCTCCCGACGCGAATACGCTTCTTTCTGTGGCGGATCATTGCCTGCGCAGCCGACATTACGTGAACGTGATCGTTGCCGGCAAGCAGCCCGCGTTGCAGTGGCTGGATATGAAATCAGCCGTCGAGCACTGCACCACGGGAATCGGAATCTGGGATTGGGCATGCACCGACCAGGGCGCTGAACCAGATGTCGTGATGGCCTGCGCCGGAGACGTCCCAACTCTCGAGACGGTCGCGGCGGTGGACCTGCTCCGCCAGCATTTCCCCGATATCAAAATTCGCGTTGTGAACGTCGTCGATCTAATGACGCTTCAGACTTCGACCGAGCACCCTCACGGGCTCCCCGACAGCGAGTTCAATTCGATGTTTACGACTGACAAGCCGGTCATATTTGCTTATCACGGGTATCCTAGCCTGGTTCATCGGCTCACTTACCGCCGCAGGAATCACGATAATCTGCACGTCCATGGCTACAAGGAGGAGGGAACGACTACAACCCCGTTCGACATGACCGTGTTGAACGAGCTCGACCGCTACCATCTCGCCGGCGACGTTGTGGATCGAGTCCCGCGCCTCCAATCGATTAGTGCGCACTTCAAACAGTTCCTGCGCGATCGGCTCGTAGAGCACAAACTATATATTCGCGAGCATGGCGACGATATTCCCGAAATCCGCGATTGGACGTGGCCCTACTAAGCAATGAAGATTCTTGTGCTCAATTCCGGGTCGAGCAGCCAGAAGAGCTGTCTCTACGAGATTGGAGATGTGCTTCCCGAACATCCGCCTGAACCGATCTGGCAAGCCACGGTTGAATGGAACGGCGATCAGGCCGAGTTGCGGGTTGCGACCTCTGGCGGCACAAAGCTCAAAGAGCATCCCAAGATCGGGTCGCGCGAGCAGGCCGTCGAGCCTTTATTCGATAAATTGTGGTCGGGAAAGGCGCGCGTCGTCGCGTCTCCGTCTGAAATCAACGTGGTGGGCCACCGGGTTGTGAACGGCGGTCCGAAGTTCGAGCATCCGGTTGTCATCACTCCAGAAGTAAAAGCGGCAATCGCCCGCATGTCGACCTTTGCACCACTTCACAATCGCGCTGAGCTCGACGGAATGGATATCGCTGCGAAGCGATTCGGTCCCGTTCCTCAGGTGGCGGTGTTCGACACCGGTTTCCATACCCGCTTGCCCGAGGCCGCATTTGTGTATCCGGGGCCTTACGAGTGGCTTGCTGAGGGAATCCGCCGTTATGGCTTTCACGGCATCAACCATCAGTACTGTGCGGAGCGCGCCGCTCAATTACTCCGCAAAGATTTGCGCTCGCTGAAACTCGTAACCTGTCACCTTGGAAACGGTTGCTCTCTCGCGGCTATTCGAAATGGACGCAGTGTGGACACCACCATGGGATTTACCCCCTTGGAGGGCCTGATGATGGGCACCCGATCCGGTTCCGTCGATCCGGGAATACTCACATACCTGATGCGGCAGGGCGGCTCAACTGGACAGCAACTTGACGATTTGCTGAACGAGAAGTCAGGTTTGCTCGGGATCTCGGGCATTTCGGGTGACATGCGTCAGATCGTGGCGTCAATAAAGGAAGGCCACGCTCGCGCCAAGCTTGCCTTCGATATCTTCGTACATCGTCTTCGAACCGGCATCGGCGCGATGATCGCTGCGTCAGGGGGAATCGATGCCTTAATCTTCACCGCGGGGATCGGAGAGAATTCAGCCGAAGTTCGCGCCGCAGCCTGCGCCAATTTCGAGTACTTGAATCTCAGGCTCAATTCTGAAAAGAACGCGCGCTCACCTCAAGATCAGGACATTGCTCAGGCGGGCTCAGCCGTCCGCATCCTCGTCGTCCGCGCGCAAGAGGATTGGTCGATCGCGAAAGCGTGCTGGAAGTTGGTCTCCGCAAGACTCAGCGGTCTCTCCAGCGTTGACTCGTCCAAAGGACCTCGTCAGTAGCCATTCGCAGAAGGTGCGCGTGATGAGTAATTCCGTCTCGCAAAAAGGGGGCCGAATTCGTAAGCCGACGGAGCTTTATGCGAGGCTGCGCAGGGAAGTTCTGGAGCGAGATGGTTGGTGCTGTCAGAACTGCGGATGTTCGAGGAATCTCGACGTTCATCACATGATACGGCGCAGTGCACTTGGTGATGACCGAGAGACCAACCTCATTACACTCTGCAGGAAATGCCACCAAGCGCGTCACCAACCCGCTGGCAAGCTAGATAGAACGAGATGAATTACCCGTCCTTCTCTCTCGACAATTGGCGACCAGGTTGCATTCTCTAACCAGCCAACGCACAACGGAGTTGAGCAATTTCGAATTGGCCTCCACGAGTCGCTAAATCGTTCTCGTTTCAAGCAGTTAAAACACGATAGAATTTCAATTGTGCTCAAGGCGGCGAGGCCTTCATGCCGGCACCTTGAGATGTTGAAAGGCTGCCAACAGCTGATGGGTTTCGACGGATACTTCTTTACCCACCGAGATCGATGATTCGAACAAGAATTCCCGGGCTGATTTGCGCGGCGGTACTGTGCGGCATCCTTGTCGCCGGCCTCGCACCGTTCGGGCGCCCACGCAACGCGGTCACCTGGCTCGAAAACAGGAACGGACTCCATTTCGGCAGCTACGCCACCATTCTAAGTTCCGCTCCATTTCAAACGGCGGCGAGCCCGGAGACGCCGGCGTGCAGCCTTGAAATCTGGCTGCAACCCGGCTCGACGACTGCTGCCAACTCAATCGTATCGTTCTCGACCCCGGAGAATCCTCTGCAGCTCGTAGTGCACCAGTATCATTCGACTCTGATTCTGAAGCGTCAGAACCCGGGCGACCAGCACCGCACCGAGACGATCGGTGTCGATGGCGTGTTTCGCCAAATCAAGCCCGTATTCCTGGCCATCACCTCAGGCCCGCAGAGGACCTCCATGTTCGTGGACGGCACGCTCGCCGAATCCTTTCCCCGCGTTCACTTCGGCAACGATTGCGCAGGTCAACTCGTCGTCGGCACATCACCGGTGGGCAATGACAGATGGTCTGGCCAGTTGCTGGGGCTCGCGGTGTATCAGCGAGAACTGACGGCGGCTCAGGTGAATCAGCACTTCGCAACTTGGACCACCACGGGACGTCCGGAACTTTCCGGAATCGAAAATGTCAAAGCGCTGTATCTGTTTGATGAGCGCTCCGGAAATATCGCTCACAACGCGATTCAGCCCGGAATCGATCTGAATATTCCTAAACACTACTCGCTCTTGCATCAGAAATTTCTCGAGCCCTTCTGGAAGGAGTACAAGCCTGGACGAAGCTATTGGTGGGATGTCATCGAGAACGTTGTCGGCTTTCTTCCACTCGGTTTCTTTTTCTGCGCCTACTGGTCCTCGGTTCGCCCGATCAAGCATCCCGCGCTGGCAACCGTGGTTCTGGGGTTTGCGGTGAGCCTCACGATCGAAGTTTTACAGTCGCTTATCCCCATTCGAGCGTCCGGCACCACGGATCTCTTCACCAATACTCTCGGTACTTTTCTTGGCGTTCAGCTCTACTCGGTACGATCGGTGCGTCGTCTGCTCGCAAGAATTTATCCAGCGTGACGGTGCCGCCTCGCAACGAACAGCCGCTGAAATTCAGCCGCGTGCCGTCGAATCCTTCAAAATGATTCCAAAGAGTCCCTTCTGATTGAACCTCCGCGGATCGGGACGCAGCGGCTCCGCTTCGCAAATCATCGATCGATGTCCGGAAAAACTTTCAGTGAAGGATTGAAAGCCGCGGTTGGCATCGATGTCATCCACGACCATCGCGCCGCCCGGTCTTAGTGCTGCCCAGGCGCGATCGAGTTCGAAGCGTACATTCCGTTCGCTGTGCAAGCTGTCGTGAATGAAGAGGTCGATCTGGCCGAGCTTCGCAAGCAGTTTCGGAAGGTGCAGCCGGCTGGAGCCTTCGATGTACGACCAGCGGTCCGCGTAGCGCCCGCCCACCGCCATCGCCACCTGCGCTCGCCTCTCTCTCTCGATGGGCGGCAGGTCGATGCTCGCCAGGCGGCCGGCATCGTCCCTTGCCAATGCCTCAAGAATGAAACGCGAAGTCACTCCGTGAGCGACGCCCGTCTCCACCACATTCTTCGGCTTCAGGTGATGAACCAGGCACCAGATCGCACGAACGAATCCTGCATCGCCGTCGTTCCAGCAACCGAAGCTCATCGGCCCCGGCTGAATTCCTTTTGCGCATAACTCCTGCACCACTTCGGACCACAGGCTCCAAAATTCGGACGAATGCTCGCACGGCCACGCCACGCCCAACTGCTCGTGAAGGCGGCGATCCCAGTTGTCGTGCGCCTCGTACTGGCACGGTGGCTCCCGCAACTCGCGTTCAGCCAGATAGGTTTCCTTTACCCGGGTCCATACTTCAAGCGGATTGGCGCTCAGAACCGCCATGCCAACCGCCGGATGCTTCAGCAAATAATGCAGAGGTAGCCCTAACATCACTCACGCTTCCTTTCGTGCCAGTGGCACGACCGAGTTCGACTTTCCCACTGACCATTGATTGTTGTGCTGGTCTGGAGAACTTGGTTCTTGACTAGAGGCTCGAAGGTTGCGCTGTTGCCGGTAAACCTCTGCACGGCAGATTATTCGCGACAACTACAATAACAAGGAGTGTCACGTGGGATAGGTCCGTGGCGAATGAACGCTATGTAAATTTTGATCGCTTGGCTGAACTCCGCACTCGTAGTGGTGATGATTGATGATGGTTCATTGTGGCATGCTCTCTTCGTGGAAGGGTGATCTTAGACTGCGTGACGAAGCCCCTTAGGTCTTGTAATTGCAGATAATCGGGACCGTCGCCAGTAGCTCGGCAACCCTTACCCATTAGAGGATTCTAATATGCCGCAGGTTGCCTTACAAATTCGAGCGTCGGGTCTGATTATCGATAAAACCCGATTTGCACGTGTCGTCGGCGTACTGGCTTTCCGGGCGGGCGAAGTGATTTTGAGTTTTCGCGTTTTGATTTCGAGGTCTCTGGTATAGTGTTCCAGCTTTGAATTCAATCTAGAAGGCAGATTCTATGCGGCCCCTCCCCGCTACGGCTGTCCAGAGCAGAATGCGCTGCTGAGCAGTCCGGCACTCAAAAAAAATTGGTGGTGTGTGATCCGGAGGATACCGTTATGTGGACCAGCCCGCACCGCGGCCTGTCTTTAAATTCCCGCGTCCGACTCAGCCATTTCCTGCTCTTCGCCCTTTTCTCCCTGCTAGCAGGGAACTCTGCTCGCGCACAGAGCGGTCCGATCACGCTGGTGCAACACACGAGCAAGGATGCAGGCACCACCACCTCGTCCGCGCTCGGCTTCGCTTCGAGCAACACCGCAGGAAACTGGATTGGTGTCGTTGTCCGCGCGGGAGCATTGAATGAAACAGTCACGGTCTCCGATACCAATCACAACATCTACCGGAAAGCGGTTCAGTTCAATCAGACCGCCGACGGCTTCACTTTCGCTATTTTCTACGCGGAGAACATTGCAGGTGGTGCAAACACGGTCACCGTGTCCGATACAGTCTCGGGAATATTGCGTTTTGCAATTCTGGAATACTCAGGAGTAGCCACAGCAGGATCCCTGGATGTCATTGCAACGGCTCAAGGGCACAGCAATTCTCCGAGCAGCGCCCCAAGTGTGAGTACGACCGCCAACGGGGACTTGCTTCTTGGCGCAGTCATGACCGGCAACCCCCAAAACGTAACGGCAGGTTCGGGCTACACAATTGAAGAAAGCGTTCCAGCGGAGCCGAACTCAAAGCTGATCGTAGAAGATCAGATTCAATCCGTCGCTGGCGGATCTTTGGCGAATGCGACGATCAGTTCGGTAGACGACTGGGCCGCAGGCTTTGCAGCATTCAAGGTATCGAACGGGAGCGGAGGATCACCCAATATTTCACGATTGAACCCAACCTCCGGAGCGGTCGGCACTCCGGTGGTGATATCGGGAACGAACTTTGGGAGCCCGCAAGGATCGAGCACGGTGAAGTTTAACGGCACGCTCGCAGCACCAACGGCGTGGAATGCGACGAGCATCACGGCTCCGGTGCCGAGCGGCGCGACGACAGGCAATATCGTTGTCAACGTCGGCGGAACGAATAGCAATGGCGTCGCTTTTACGGTGAATACGCCGCCGACGGTAACAATCAATCAGGCGGCCTCGCAAACGGATCCAACGAGCTCTTCCCCGATCGATTTCACGGTGGTGTTCAGCGCCGCAGTGACAGGATTTTCAGCGAGCGGTGTGACGCTGGGAGGGACGGCGGGAGCGACGACCGCGGTGGTGACCGGCAGTGGAGCTACCTACAACGTCGCAGTCAGCGGAATGACGCAGTCCGGCAGCGTGACGGCATCAATCCCAGCAGGCGTGGCCAACGCGAATGGGCTCGCGAACACCGCGTCAACCAGTACCGACAACACAGTTACATTCAATCTTACTCCTCCGTCTGTGACGATCAACCAAGCCGCAAGCCAGGCAGATCCGACCAGCAGTTCCCCAATTAATTTCACGGTGGTATTCAGCACGACGGTGACCGGATTTGCTGCGTCAGACGTAACACTATCGGGATCGGCGGGCGCAACGACGGTGGTTTTGACGGGGACGGGACCGACCTACAGCGCTGCGGTCAGCGGGATGACGCAGTCAGGGACTGTGATTGCGACGATACCGGCAGGTGTGGTGACCGGGACAGGCGGCGCGAACACAGCGTCGACAAGCACCGACAATACGGTGACGTTCAACCCTTCCGCACCAGCGATCACCGCTGTGAACCCAAACACGGGGCCGGCGGGGACTCCGATAACGATCACAGGCACGAACTTTGGAAGTTCGGAGGGAACCAGCACAGTAACATTCAACGGAGTGTCATCATCGCCGACGAACTGGAGCGCATCGAGCATAACGGCGCCGGTGCCGAGCGGGATGGCTCCGGGGATAGCCACAGTGGTTGTCACTGTAAACGGAACCGCGAGTAATGGGGTGAACTTTACGGTGACTTCTTCGGGGGCAGGTATTGGGCTGGTGCAGAACACAAGCAAAGACGCCGGCACCACTACCTCGTCTACGCTGGCCTTCCCTTCGAACAATACCGCCGGAAACTGGATTGGAGTCGTCGTCCGGGCGGGAGCGTTGAACGAAACGGTGACGGTCTCCGATTCCAATCACAACACGTACCAAAGAGCGATTCAGTTCAATCAGACTGCCGATGGCTTCACCTTCGCTATCTACTACACGGAAAACATCGCTGGCGGAGCTAACACTGTCACCGTGTCCCAATCAGTTTCGGGATGGTTGCGATTTGCGATCCTGGAATACTCCGGAGTGGCGACGGCAGGCTCTCTGGATGTGATTGCCATGGCGCAAGGCCACAGCACTACCCCGACAAGCGGTCCGAGTGTGAGTACAACGGCCAACGGAGATTTATTGCTCGGAGCGGTGATGACAGGCAATCCCAAAAATTATACGGCGGAACCTGGCTTCACGATTGAAGAAAGTGTTCCGGCACAGCAGAATGCGAAATTAATCGTGGAAGATCAGATTCAAACGGTTGCCGGAGGTGCGGCTGCGAGCGCGACCATTAACGGAGCAGACGACTGGGCGGCGGGACTGGCGGCGTTCAAGGCGACCGCGGGTGTGGGATCTTCTCCGACGATTACGGGATTGAATCCAACTTCGGGAGGGGTGGGCTCGTCAGTGGTGATTACGGGCACGAATTTCGGAAGCCCGCAAGGCACGAGCACCGTGAAGTTCAACGGAGTGACGGCGACGGCGACCGCGTGGAGCGCAACGAGTATTACGGCGACCGTTCCGACGACAGCTACGACTGGAAATGTGGTGGTTACCGTGGGTGGCTTGCCCAGCAACGGCGTGAGCTTTACAGTAACGCCGCAACCTTCCGTAACAATCAACCAGGCAACGGCTCAAGCGGATCCGACCAAGAATTCACCGATCAATTTCACGGCAGCGTTCAGCACGGCAGTGACCGGCTTTACGAACGCCGGTGTGACGCTGGGAGGAACGGCGGGAGCGACGACGGCGGTGGTGACGGGAAGCGGAACCACGTACAACGTTGCGGTCAGCGGGATGACTCAATCCGGCAGCGTGACGGCGTCGATCCCAGCCGGCGTGGCCAGCGCGAACGGAACCACGAACACAGCTTCGACCAGCACCGACAACACCGTCACCTACGACATTACTCCACCGACCGTGACAGTCAACCAGGCTGCGAGCCAGGCCGATCCGACCGCCGCATCACCAATTAATTTCACCGCTGTGTTCAGCGAAACCGTTACCGGGTTTACGAATACGGGCGTGACGCTGGGAGGAACGGCGGGAGCGACGACGGTAGTCGTGACAGGAAGCGGAACCACTTACAACGTTGCGGTTAGCGGAATGACGCAGACCGGGACCGTAACAGCTTCGATCGGAGCCGGTAAAGCAAACGATCTGGCCGGAAACCCGAACACCGCGTCAACCAGCACCGACAATTCGGTGACGTATAACGCTTCCGCTCCAACCGTGACGATCAACCAGGCGACAGCCCAGGCGGATCCGACGAATGGCTCCACGATCAATTTCACAGCCGTATTCAGTGTCGCTGTCACCGGATTCACGAACGCGGATGTAACGCTGGGAGGAACCGCGGGATCAACGACCGTAACTGTCACCGGTGGCCCCACAACCTACAACGTCGCGGTCAGCGGGATGACGCAGTCCGGAACTGTGACGGCATCCATACCCGCAGGCGTGGCCACCGGAAACGGAACCACGAACACCGCCTCGACCAGCACCGACAACACCGTCACCTACGACATCGCACCGCCGACTGTGACCGTCAATCAAGCCGCAAGCCAGGGCGATCCCACCGGTGCGTCTCCGATTAATTTCACGGTTGTGTTCAGCGAGCCCGTCACCTCATTCACGAATGTGGCTGTCACGCTGGGCGGAACGGCGGGAGCAACGACTGCGGTCGTCACCGGGAGTGGACCAAGCTATAACGTTGCGGTCAGCGGGATGACGCAATCAGGAACCGTGACGGCATCGATTGGAGCCGCCAAGGTGACCGATCTGGCCGGAAACCCCAACACCGCCTCGACCAGCACAGACAACTCCGTCACCTACAACGCGCAGTCGGGTCTGGTTGCTTCGTATTCCTTTTCAGAGGGCTCAGGCACAACCACCGCGGATTCCTCCGGCAACAACAATAACGGTACGCTCTCGGGCGGAGTCACATGGACAACGGGACAGGTTGGGAACGCCATCTCCTTCAACGGAAGCTCGGGGAATGTGACGGTGAACGATTCAACTTCGCTGGACTTTGCCGGAAGTTTTACATTGTCTGGATGGGTGAAGCCGGCAACGGTGACAGGAACCCAGACGGTTCTGATCAAGGAAACCACGACGGGGGGGTGCGCCTACTTCTGGCAGATCGTCAACGGCCAGATCGATAGCGGCTTCAACAACGGATCCGCATGCGTCGAGCATGTGGCTACGACTGCAACTCTGACGGCGGGCACCTGGTATTACATTGCGGTAACGCTGGATCACAGCAGCAACACGTACAACACCTATCTGAACGGCAGCTTGATCGCGAGTACCACCGAAACGGGAGCGTCCGTACCCAATTCGCAGTCGTTGATGATGGGACAGAGTGGTAATGCGGCGGGAGGTTTCGAGCGCTACAACGGTGTGCTCGACGAGGTGAAGATTTACAGTCGAGCGCTGAGCCTGAGCGAAGTTCAGCAACAGTACAACGCCGGATTGGGCGCGCCGACGATTTCGGGACTGAACCCGACGTCCGGACCAATAGGCACTTCCGTGGTGATCTCCGGGACGAACTTCGGAAGCCCGCAAGGCTCTAGCACAGTAAAGTTCAACGGAGTGACGGCGACGCCGACGGCGTGGAGCGCGACGAGTATCACAGCTCCCGTGCCGAGCGGCGCGACGACTGGCAATGTGGTAGTAACTGTTGGCGGCGTGGCGAGCAATGGCATGACCTTTACGATTGCATCGACTTCGCTGAACGTCACGATCAGTCCGAAGCGTGCCGCGGTCACTCTGTCTCAACCGCAGCAGTTCACCGGGACCGTGAACAACGATCCGCTGAACGGCGGCATTACCTGGTCGGTAGATGGGGTGAACAGCGGCAACGCGACGAGCGGCACGGTTTCTGCCAGCGGCCTCTACACGCCGGGGACGCAGCCGGGCGTGCACACCGTGACGGCAACGAGCAATTCGAATCCATCCGTGAACGCTTCATCGACTGTGGCGGTGACGGATCTGGCGGGAGTGTTCACGTATCACAACGACACGGCGCGCACGGGGCAGAACTTGCAGGAATATGCGCTGACCACTTCGACGGTGAATTCTTCGACCTTTGGAGCGTTGTTTACGTGCGGAGGGCTCGACGGATATTTGTACGCCGCGCCGCTCTACTACGCCAACCTGAATGTGGGCGGGGTGACGCGCAACGTGGTGTTTGTGGCGACGGAACATGACAGCGTGTACGCATTCGATGC
>JBARFX010000056.1:0-21930 GCA_049797655.1 Candidatus Acidiferrales bacterium
GCCGGATGGAAAAACCCAAAGATGCAGTAGAATCAAAGCGTCGTGAAAGTCGGGGCGTAGCGCAGCCTGGTAGCGCGCCTGCCTTGGGCGCAGGAGGTCTGGAGTTCAAATCTCCACGCCCCGACCATTTGCGTGTTTGATTTCAATTTACTGGGTGCGTTGGTGCCGGTGACTGACGCGGACTCTCATCGAGTCAGGTCCTTGATTCAGATACTTCCCTCCCATTCCCACTAAGTTAGGAGCAGTCTGTAACGATCCCAGCGGGCTGCGCTCTCGCGCCGAATTCCGGCGTTGTGACGCCACTCTGGCTTGTGTACCAGACGCTCCCAAGCGCGGCTAGACTCTGGCGAGCGCCGGCGCTAGTTGCCCGATGAGCGACTGCTTCGCCATCGGCGTTGATACCACGAATTGAACAGGCTATTTCTCCAAATGCAGCGATCTTCGGTCGCGCCGGGAGGAATAGCGACGGGCGATAATCGCCTTACAGAGCTCCCCTCTCCGTTTCAATTCGCTTACGTCTGGAATTACTTGACATTCCACAAGTAAGCGCGTATCTCTGCTGCAATTTCGCTCACGTATCGGGGGGTTGATCGGAGGTCCAGAAGTGGATTACGGGCTCCGCATTGCAAATCTCGTTGGAGGGTGGATCCATGAACCGAGTAAAGGTGTGTCTCCTCACGGTGGTGTTAGCCGCGGGGATGGCAGTACCTGCCCTGGCGCAGGGGCAGGATCATCAAGCAACAACACCACCGCTGGTGCAGTTGCTGCAGTCGAAGGGGATCATTTCCCCGGACGAAGCAGCACAGTTGAGCCAAGCCTCGAGTGCTGAAGAGGCCAACGCCCGGCTGGCACAGTTACTGGTGTCGAAGGGTTTGATCAGCCAGGATGACTACAGCCGGACGGTGGACGCGTCGACAGTGACGGCGAGTGATAGCGGGTCGGGCGGTCATTTCCTGAACGCAATCGTTCGCATTCCATCGAAGACTGCATCCGCGCCAACGCCGGCTAGTTCCGATCCGTTTACGTACGGGGCGCCGTCAGAGGGTGGAGTAATTCCGGCGGTTGCACCGGTTCGTGTCCTCCCGATTGACGTTCCCAAGCAGGGAGGGTTGATTCCTGACATTAAACTCGGGAGCGGGGCCAACTTGAAGCTTTACGGCTTCTTTAAGGTCTCGGCGGTGGAAGACACTGCTTCGAGCGGCGGCGCACAAAACGGGGTTCAGGACTTTCCGCTGCCACTTCTGCTCGGGGACACAGGGCCGAAAGGTGATCCTTACTTCCTGATCAAGGCGCGGAGTTTCCGAATTGGAAGCCAGTTCGAATGGGTTCCGAAGAACTCCGACCTCGTAGTGACCGGCAAAGTCGAAACAGACTATGAGGGCGATTACACGGCCGTGAACAACCGGAGCATCAGCTCCGGACGTTCCAGCCAGCTATCGCTCCGTCTTGCGTACATACGGCTCGACACTCACATGGGGGACCTGCCGGTCTTCGCAGAATTCGGCCAGGACTGGACGATCGCGGGATCGTCGACACTGGCGAATATCTACGAGACGACCGGACTCATGGTGGGATACGGCGGATTGTACGAGCGAGTTCCACAGATCAAAGCCGGCGTGCAGTTCCACGCGGGCGATTTGAAGGTTCAGCCGGAATTCGCGATCGTGTGGCCGATATCGTCTGACGCGAATTTGACGCAGCTTCAGCGGACTGGATTCGGCGACCGGGCGGGATCGGAAAGCAACAACCCCGGAGTCGAGGGGCGATTGGTATTCCAGTTCCCGCTGTCGCACAGCTGGAAGGGAGTGGCACCCGCGCAAATCATCTTTAGCGGCCACCATTCGACGAACAACGAAATCGTCCCAGTCGCAGCGAGCTTTTCAACTCCCGTGGCGAGCCTAGCCGGTAACCTGGCAAGTCCGGGAGGCAGCACTGGCCTTCCCACCGCGCCAGTGATCGGAGCAACGAACTGCGAATCGGGCCTCAACTGCTCGGTGGCACAGGCGTTCCCGCGCGGCATCCAGGTGGGCGATCCGATCAACGTGTGGACGGCGGAAATTCAGCTTCCCACGCCGTGGGTTACGTTTGACGCGAAATATTACAACGGCGACAACCTACGATGGTTTTTCGGCGGCCAACTGAACACTGTGTACAACAACCTGCATGGAGCACCTGCAGCCGTGATTGCAGCGAACTCGGTGGGGATCGTGGACGGCGAACCTGGAGTGGTGACGACGTTCTCCAATGCGTCGGCCACCAGCTTCAGCGGCCAGGCAATCACGTTCGGGTGTCCGGATGGTACGGGCGCCGGAGCGACGTTCAGTTGCAACGGTTCGATCGTCGCCGCGACGCTGGAACCCATTCGCGGATCGGGCGGATTCATGGAAGCGAGCTTCCCGCTTTCGCGAATTTTCCACGCCGATCCGGAAGGCCGCAATGCGGGCTGGACGTTCCACATGCTGTACGGCACAGACCGAGCGAACGCTCACGATGCGCGGCTCGGAAATGGACTGACCCGGAGCGACTACGACACCGCCAATCTGTCGTACAAGCTGAACAAGTGGGTCTCGTTCATCAACGAAGTAACGTACATGTCGACGAAGTCGTCCACGGACAATTCCAAGAGGTTCCGCGGATTGCCGGCGACGACAGCGCACGATTGGCGATCGGAGTTCGGGACCGTCGTTACGTTCTAACGGATCCGAACTAGAACTACGGCTCCCGCGGGCCCCTTGTTGGGTGGCTCCGCGGGAGCCTCAGTATCACTACGGCCATCGGCAACGCGGGAGCAAGAAAGGTAGCTTGGGGGACGACACCACGGTCGCGTTTGAGCAAACGATAAGGAGAACACATGGGCACGCGAGAACAGGCACTTGCGGGTGGAAGCGGCCAAGCGGAGTACAGTTTGCCACTGGTGATTACGGCGTCGTCCGTTGGGACGATGATCGAATGGTACGACTTTTATATTTTTGGGAGCTTGGCGGCGGTGCTGTCGTTGAAATTTTATCCGCCTGGGAATGACACGTTCGCTTACATCGCGTACCTCGCGACGTTTGCGGTGGGGTTTCTGGTACGGCCGTTCGGAGCGATTTTCTTTGGGCGAATCGGCGATTTGATCGGGCGCAAGTATGCGTTTTTGGTGACGCTCTCCGTGATGGGGTTGTCGACGGCGCTGATTGGTTTGCTGCCAACGTACAAGACGGCCGGGTGGTTCGCGCCGATTGCGCTGATTGCGATTCGCGTGATGCAAGGGTTGGCGCTGGGCGGCGAGTACGGCGGGGCGGCTGTTTACGTGGGCGAGCATTCGCCCGACGGGAAACGCGGCTTCTATACGAGCTTCATTCAGATTACGGCGACGCTGGGATTGTTCGTTTCGCTGATCGTGATTTTGGTGACTCAAAACTCGATGAGCAAGGAAGAGTTTTCGAATTGGGGCTGGCGCATACCGTTTCTGATTTCGATCATCCTGGTGGCGATCTCGCTGTACATTCGGCTGAAGCTGAAGGAGTCGCCGATCTTTTCGTCGATGAAGAACGCGGGAAAGACTTCGATTCAGCCGTTGAGGGACGCGTTCACGAAATGGCCGAACTTGAAACAGGTGTTGGTGACGCTCGTTGGGGCAACGGCCGGGCAAGGCGTGGTGTGGTACACAGGACAGTTCTACGCGCTGTTCTACATGCAGACGATTCTGAAAATTAACCCGAGCATGGCGAACAAACTCATCGCGGTGGCGCTGCTGATCTCGATGCCGTTTTTCACCGTGTTCGGAGCTCTTTCAGACAAGATCGGGCGGAAGAAAATCATGATGGCGGGGTGTTTGATTGCAGTGCTGACGTACATTCCGATCTATCACGCGATGGAAAAGGCTGCTGGAAATAACATCGTGAGCATTAAGTCGACGACGAACAAGGTGACGGGTGCGATCAGCCTGACGCCGATGACGATCGATCCCGCGACGGGAGCGCAAATTCCGGCAAAAGAAGCTCCCAATCCGAACAAGGGCATGCTGGTGTTTCTGATCTTCATCCAGGTGATTTATGTGTGCATGGTGTACGGGCCGATTGCAGCGTTTCTGGTGGAGTCGTTCCCTGCCAGGGTGCGGTACACGTCGCTATCGCTGCCGTATCACATCGGCAACGGAGTGTTCGGCGGGATGCTGCCGCTCATTGGGCTCTCTTTATGTGCGGCGACGGGGAATATTTACGCCGGGCTTTACTACCCGATGATCGTGGCGGGAATTACATTCTTGGTCGGCAGCGTGATGTTGCGGGAAACGCACGGCGTAAAAATCTGGGACGAAGTGGGCGGACAGCCGGCAAGATCACCCGCCGATTGACGTCGGTTCGCGCCGGAGGGATGATTACTCGCGAAACGCTCGAGGAGAAAACTGCGCGGACACACATGAGCAGATTTCTAATAACGCAGTAGGGCACATAGGGTCGAGACAGGCCGTGTAATTAAAATCAGGAGGATTGTGATGGCGAAGAAACGGGGCGGTGGGATATCTCGGCGGGAATTCGTCAAGCTGGCAGGCACAGGCGCGCTAGCTGCAGGAGTGGGGCCGGCTTTTCTTTTTCCGGAGCGTGCGCTGGAGCAGCAGAAGACGCTGAAGATCTTGCAGTGGAGCCATTTCGTGCCGGCGTTCGATACCTGGTTCAATGGAACGTTCACGAAGGAGTGGGGGCAGAAGAACAATACGAACGTGGTGGTAGACAATATCAACCTGGTGGACCTGGCGACTCGAGCCGCTTCAGAAGTGTCGGCGCAAAAGGGCCACGATCTCTTCATGTTCCTATCGCCGCCGGCGGCGTACGAAAACGTGACGGTGGACATGTCACACGTGTATCAGGAAGTGGAAAAGAAACACGGGAAAAAGATCGAGCTGGCCCACAAGTCCACTTTCAACCCGAAAACAAAGAGGTATTTCGCTTTTTCCGACGCGTATACACCCGATCCAGGAAACTGGCATAAGGATTGGTGGACGGAGGCGGGCTACCCCAACGGGCCCGATACGTTTGATGATCTACGCGCGGGAGCGAAAAAGATCCGCGATAAGAGCGGCCATCCCTGCGGCATCGGACTGGCGCAGGAATTGGACACGAGCATGGCGATGCGAGCGTTGCTATGGTCGTTTGGTGGCGCCGAGCAGGATGAGGCCGGAAACGTAACCATCAATTCGAAAGAGACCATCGAAGCTCTCAAATACATGCGCGCGCTGTTCCAGGAGGCCGAGACTCCCGAAGTGTTCACCTGGACCCCGCCTTCGAACAACCAGGCCATGCTGGCCGGCCGCGTTTCGTTCGTGATGAACGCGATTTCGATCTCGCGGCAAGCCGAGCGCGAGCATCTGCCGATTGATTCGAAAATCATGATCAGCCCGGCGCTGAAGGGGCCGGTGCGGCGGATTGCGGCCGAGCACGTGATGAACTGCTACGTGGTGTGGAATTTTGCGGAGAACAAAGAAGGCGCGCAACAGTTCCTAATCGACTATATGGACCACTTCCACGATGGCTTTGAAGCCGGGCAATTCTACAACTTCCCGTGCTTCCCGAGCCTGGTGCCAGATTTGAAGAAAGAAATCTCGAGTGACTCGAGAGCGAACCCGACGGATAAGTACAAGGTTCTCGGGAATGTGCTCGACTGGGCGACCAACGTCGGGTATCCGGGCTACGCTACAGCGGCGATCGATGAGGCGTTCAAGACATGGGTGATTCCGACGATGTTCGCCAAAGTGGCGCGCGGCGACGAATCGCCAGAGGACGCCGCGAAGGCCGCCGAGGCGGAGTACAAGCGGATCTTCGCGCGCTGGAAATAAGTGGAGGCCTGGGGCAAACTAAGGTTGGGGGCTCGATGGCCGTAGTTGAAATCAGGAATCTGACCAAGGTTTTTAAGGCTGGCACGCCGGGAGCAGTCAACAACATCAATCTAGAAACGAAGGAGGGCGAGTTTCTCGTCCTCCTTGGTCCCTCGGGCTCGGGGAAAACCACGCTGCTGCGGATGATCGCGGGGCTGGAAGCGCCTACGTCCGGCGAAATCCGCATCGGCGGCGACGTAGTAAATAACATGACGCCGCGAGAACGCGGAATCGCCATGGTTTTCCAGAGTTACGCGCTGTATCCGCACCTGAGCGTCCGCGAAAATATCGTCTTCCCGCTAAAGGCGCAGAAACTCCCGAAGGAACAACACAAGCAAAAAGTGGAATGGGCAGCGGGCCTGCTTGGGATCGAAAGACTTTTGGATCGCAAGCCGCGTCAGCTTTCCGGAGGCGAACGCCAGCGAGTGGCGCTGGCGCGTGCGATTGTGCGCGAGCCTCGCGTGTTCCTACTGGATGAGCCTCTTTCGAACCTCGACGCCAAGCTTCGAACTTCCGCTCGCGAGGAGCTTGACGAATTCCACCAACGGATTAAGACGACAACGATCTATGTAACGCACGACCAAGTGGAAGCGATGGCTCTGGGAGATCGAATCGTGGTGCTCCATCAGGGTGAGATCCGCCAGATCGGAACACCGCAAGAAGTGTACGACGACCCCGCCGACACCTTTGTGGCCACATTCCTAGGATCGCCACCGATGAACCTGCTCGAAGGCGATGGGGTAATCGTAGGATTCCGCCCCGAGCGATTCCTTCCCGCTGGGCTCATCGCCCCATGGGCGCCCGTGGATGAAGTTGTTAAGACTCTTCGGCCAGAAAACCTTCTTCCCGCCGATTTGCAAAATCCGGGGGATCGAATTCCGCTGCGCCTCCACGTGGAGCACTCTGAGTATCTCGGTTCCGAGCGCGTCCTTTACGGAAAGCTTGCAGGAACGCGGTTTCCTGATACGCCGGTGTGTGCGCGCGTCTCATCGAGCGTCCTTGAAACCTACAAGCCGAATACCGCGTACGATTTCGCAGTGCCAGAGCACGAACTACGATTTTTCGACGCGAAGACCGGTAAGCGTATCTCCTCGAGGCCTTTTCCGTGGCAGTAGACGACCGTAAAGTCGGCGTCTTCATGTTTCTCCCGGCGGTCGCCTACATTGGGCTCTTAATTGGCGCTCCGCTGGTTCTGGCAGTGCTCTACGCGTTCAGCGACGCGCGCATCGGCACGATGGGGTTCCATTTTGTGGGCCTCGAGAATTTCCGGAGTATTTTGCAAAGTCCGAGTTTTCGTGCGGCGCTCCGGAACTCGGTGGTGTTCACGGTTTCGGCGCAGATTATTGTTATCGTGGCCTCGAGCATTCTTTCGATCGCGCTGGAAGCTCCGTTTCGAGGGCGTAAATTTGTGCGGTTCCTGATTCTGCTGCCCTGGGTGGTGCCGATATCCCTGGGCGCGATTGGTTGGAAGTGGATTCTGGACTCGATTTACAGCGTCATCACGTGGGTGCTGGTCTGGGCACACATTTTCAAGCCGTACAACGCGCCAATGTGGCTGGGCGAACCCACGCTGGCGATGGCTTCGGTGGTTCTCGTCCATTCCTGGCGGCTAATTCCGTTTTCTACGGTGATTCTGCTGGCCGGGCGGACGTCCATTCCGAAGGAAATTCCGGAGGCAGCCTCGATTGACGGCGCCGGCTTCTGGCGAACTGAGTTCCTGATCAATGTCCCGATGATGCTGCCAATCATCAGCGTGGCCGTGTTGTTCGGGACAATTTTCACGTTCACCGACATGACGGTGGTTTACATCCTGACGGCGGGCGGCCCGTTCGATTCGACGCAGGTACTGCCGTCGCTCGCGTTTGCAACAGGAATTCAGGGCAGCGATCTGGCTGCGGGTGCGGCCATTTCCCTGTTCCTCGTTCCCGTTCTGATTCTGATTGCTTACTTCATGCTCCGTGCGGCGTATCGGGCTGAGGTGGCGTGATGCCGAGCGGAGACGGGCGGAAATTCGGAACCGAAGCGCTGCGATATGCGGTGCTCGCTGTCTTCGTTGTTCTGCTGGCGTTTCCCTTCTACTGGATGCTGATCGCCACGTTCAAACAGAACATCGACTTGTACAACGTTGAAAACAACCCCTTCATCTTCAACTTGCCGCCCACGCTCAACCATCTGAAGCTGCTCTTCAATGAAACAGGATACGTGCGGTGGCTGTGGAATACGGCGCTGGTGGGAGCACTCGTCGTGATCATCACTCTGGCGCTCTCGCTGCCGGCTGCTTACGCGCTGGCGCGACTGACCGGGCGCTGGGGGCAGAGGATGGGTGTCGCGATCTTTCTCACCTATCTGATTCCGCCGACGCTTTTGTTCATTCCGCTCTCGCGCATCGTGGCGGTGCTGGGGCTGCAGGATACGATCTGGTCTCTCGTGCTGGTTTATCCGAGCTTCACGATTCCGTTTTCGATCTGGCTGCTGATGGGATTTTTCAAGTCGATTCCGCGGGAACTGGAAGATGCGGCGATGGTGGATGGGCTGACGCGCTTCCAGGCGTTCTTTCGTCTCGTGGTGCCGATTTCGATTTCGGGCATCCTGACCGTGGTGATTTTTACGTTTACGCTCGTAACGCAGGAATTCGTTTACGCAATGACGTTTATTTCGCCAGAATCGCAGCAGATGGTAGGAGTGGGGATTCCGATATTCCTGGTACGCGGCGACGTGTACTTTTGGGGATCGCTCATGGCGGCTTGCCTGATCACGAGTTTGCCGATCGCGCTTCTATACAATATGTTCCTTGACCGCTTCATCTCCGGGTTTACAGTTGGCGCTATCAAGTAGCAGCTCTGCGAATCGCGCCCCACTGTTTCCTCTTCCTGATTCGCGTTCTTGGCGGAAGCTCGGATGCGCGGGCGCCGTTTCGGAAACGTTCCAGGGCATCAAGGATTGGCCGGCCGTGCAGCTCCGTCTTGCGCTCGCCGAATCCAGAGACGCGGCGGAGTTCAGCGAGAGTGCGCGGGCGGACGCGACATAGATCGTCGAGCGACGTGTCGTGCATGATGATAAAAGCAGCCAGGTCATTTTGTTTGGCTGTTTCTTGACGCCACTGCCGTAGATATTCGCGGAGGTCGGGATCCACTTCTACGGAAGGGTGTTTTCCAGCGGATGCGGGCCGCATGTGCTCCACGGGTGTAGTTAGGGCGGCCGTAGATGCTAGCTGTTCCATTATTTGCCGGGCAGGAATCCACTCGAGTTCACAACCACATGCGTCGCAAGCGGCGCATGACTTCCATTTCGGAATTTCACCAAAGTGTTTGCAGATTTGAAGATGCTTGCAGGCAGTCGATTCCGCGTAGCGCAGAATCTCGTGATAGCGCTCCCATCCGCGGGCTTTCTCGGCTTCATCGCTGAGCTGGCCGATAAAGTACGCGAGAAGACCGGCGTCGCGCTTGCGCCAAAGTAGAACGCAATCGGCCGGGAGTCCGTCGCGGCCGGCGCGCCCAGCTTCCTGATAATACTGCTCGATTGATTTCGGCAGCGCGAGATGAATCACAGCTCGCACGGCGGCTTTGTTGATGCCCAATCCGAAGGCGATTGTTCCGACGAGGACCCGGACTTCATCCGACATCCAGCGTTCCTGATTCTGTCTGCGGTCATCGGAATCCATGCGGCCATGGTACGGAATCGCCGCAATTTTATTCTTATCGAGAAATTCGACCGTGGCTCCTACTTTGGCGATCGTAGGCGCGTAGACGATTACGTTCTCGCCGGAATAGTGGCGGATTGCGGCGAGGAGATGCTTCTGCTGCAACTCTTCATTACAATCGATCGCGAAATATCGCAGGTTCGGCCGATAGAAGCTGGCGATGTACTTGTGGGGATCGTTGAGGCCAAGCTGTTCGATGATGTCGTGGCGGACGTGGCGGGTGGCGCTGGCGGTAAAAGCGGCGATGCGCTGATCGGGAAAATCGACGCGCAGGCGGCTGAGCTGGCGGTATTCGGGGCGAAATTCGTGGCCCCATTCCGAGATGCAGTGGGCTTCATCGATGGCGAAGAAAGAGATGGGGACGCGGCGGAGCCATTTGGCCGTGTCGGCGGCGGCGAGGCGTTCGGGAGAGAGGTAGAGAAGGCGGTATTTGCCTTCGGTGGCTTCGCGGATGACTTGCGATTGTTTGGGCCTAGTGAGCGAGCTATTGAGGAGCGCGGATGGAATTCCCATCTGGGTTAGTTGCGCGACTTGGTCCTGCATCAAGGCGATGAGAGGCGAAACGACGACCACGGTTTCGTTTTCGAGGATTGCGGCGGGAAGCTGGTAGCAGAGGGATTTGCCGAAGCCGGTGGGCATGACGGCGCAGGTGTCGTGGCCTTCGATCAGGCTGCGGACGACCTTTTCCTGGAGGGGGCGGAAGGAGTCGTAGCCCCAGAAGCGTTGGAGAGCGCCGCGGAGTGCGGATGGGGAGATCACTTGCGAATTATAATTTAGAAATGGGCCCGGGAGAGGCTTAGTTCGGGGATGAGTCGAGATTTATTTTGCGAGGATGATCGTATTTCTACGGAGTTTGGGGCGGTGGTGTCGTTGTAACTGCGGAGACTGGGCCGATGGGCGCTTGCAAATTTGGGCGTCTGCTACTTTTTCGCGGTCGCTTGATATAATCGGCGCGATGATACGGCTCTTTGAGGATACGAGATGAGCGAGAAAATGGATCAGCGCGGGGCTGGGACTTCGCGGGAACTTTTGCGGCATACGGTTGCTACGCTTGCTTACCGGGGCGGTAAGGCAATGCGTGGGGCGCCGGAGGATTTTGCGGGGTTCCGGGCGTCGGAGAAAACGCGGACGCCTGGGGAGATTGCAGCGCACCTCGGCGATTTATTTGATTGGGCGCTATCGATGGCGCGAGGAAAACAGGAATGGCACGACTCCGAGCCGCTGGCGTGGGATGCCGGTTCCGACCGATTTTTTGCGTCGCTGCAGGCGTTTGACGACTACCTGGCATCGGACGCGCCGCTTGGACTTTCCGCTGAGAAGCTATTTCAGGGGCCGGTGGCGGATGCGCTGACGCACGTGGGACAAATCGCGATGCTTCGCCGGATTTACGGCTCGCCGATCCGCGCTGAAAATTACTGCAAGGCCGATATCGTCGCGGGACGAGTGGGTGCGGAGCAGTCGCCCCCGGGCAAAGAGTTTTGATTCGCACTGTTTCGGTTTCCAGGTCCTTTCGGGCAGCCGGTTACTTCCCTTTCGATCTTCCGTAGAACGTGACATCGCCATCGACGACAACCGCTAAGTATTGGCCGTTCTCGAGAAATTGCATCACACGCTTTCCAGCGCGCGCGAGCTGCGCCCAGCGGGATTTTGTCTTCGGGTTTTGCTCGATGCCGCGCAGTGCCCTGCCTTCGAATGCGAAGTCGATTTGCAAAAGGCCGCTGCGAGATGTGCGACGGACGCGGTATTCCTGGCCGCCGAGTTCGATGGGTTGAGCTTTTTCGGCTAGGACTTGCCGCCAGACAGATTTCAATGCGTCTTCGAGCGTCATTGAGGCTGTATTTTAGCGCAGGAATGAATTGACAGGGCAAGCAGGATCGCGCCGCCGGACGGGCGGGGTGATCCGCCGATGCCAGCGCCAGAGCGCGAACTCGTTTTCAAAATAATAGCCGGGCGGCACCGGCTGAGGGACCCGAACCGCCCGGCATTTTCTCACCCATCTCCGCAGGGTCTGGGTAAGAACTCGTTATGCGGCGTTTTCGCCGTTCCGCATAAATTCGTAACGTTCAATAGCTGCGGCCACCCCCACTTCGCCTGAATGCTCGGGGCTGCTGCGCAGCACGCGGCCCAAGCAACGGACGCGCACTGGCCCCGCCTGGGTCAGCTCGTGCGGCAAGGTCATAACAATCTCGACCGGAGCGCCGCTCTTCAACCCTTTGGGTAGGTGGAAATAAAGGCCTCGCGAACTGACTTCTCGCGATTCCGTGGAAGCCTCGCCGACGACACTTTCATCCGTCCAGCGGACGACCAGGGGCAAACGCATCAGGAAGCGGCGCGTTGCACGTCGTTCTTTCGATGACACAGGACACCTGCCTCTTAAGTTCCTGTCTAGATTAGGGGTTGTGGGCATTTCAACCAATAGAGCGAAAGCGTCAATTCGTAAGGCTGATTTCGGTACGTAGGTACTAGGAGCGGGGCTTCAAGGCTGTCCAAACTGCCTCGATTTTAAAGGGAATCCTGAACTCGGCTACTCAATCGAGGCGTTTCGGAAGGCGCGGAGGATCTCTGCGAGAGTCACGATTCCTTCGAGCTTGCTCAGGTCAGCGCGGCTTACAACGGGCACGGCCGGCCAATCGCCGACGGCGTGCAGAGCGTCTTCGAGCGATTGATCGCGAAATAGGACCGGGAGAGGGCCTTTCGGACTCGCCGCCGCGGCTTTGGCGTTCAACGAACCGTCTGCAGCGAGGCGCTGAATCTCTTCCCGATCGAGCAGCAGCCATTCGCCGGGGCGCACACGAATCAGAATAGGAGCCTCATTCTTCGCTTCGGCGCGGCGGACCAGATCCCCAGCCAATTCGTCGGGCAGAGCCACCACGGCGCCGTCCGTCAGCATCGCGACCTCGACCGTGAGAGGCACCTGTTCCCGCTGCTCTTCGATCGAGGGGAGGACGAAGCCGTCTTGACGCGCCAACAGATCGAAGAGCGGCACTTTCTGGTAGGTACGTGAAATCAGGTACGCCACCATGTTCGCGATCATGATCGGCAGAATCGCGGTGTAGCTTCCGGAGACTTCGATGACCATAAACACGGAGGTGATCGGCGTGCGCAGGAAGCCGGCAAAAAATACCCCCATGCCAACGAGCGCGTAGGTGCCCACGGTTCCAGTCAGGCTGGGGAAAAAATGATGCTCGATGCTGCCCACTGCGCCGCCGAGCATGGCGCCGATGAAAAGCGTGGGCGCAAACATTCCCCCGGGCGTGCCGCTCAAAAAAGATATCCCGGTTGCGAGAATCTTGAGAACCGCCAGAATGAGAAGCAGTTTCCAGCCGAACTGGCCGTGTAGCGCCTGATCGATCACCGAGTATCCAGCGCCCATCACCTGCGGCAGCCGGATTCCGATGAACCCAATTATCAGTCCGGCTGCAGCAGGCTGCCAATATTGTGTCCAGCGCGGCCAGGCCTGCATTCGTGGACGAGCGTACGCAATCCACTTCAAAAACAGCAGCGACGCGCAGCCGCCGATGACTCCGAGCACCACATAAGCGAGAAGCTCTGTCGCACTCGCCACGCGGAAAGGCGGCACTCGAAACAGGGACTCAGAGCCCATGAACGATCGCATGGTCACGACGCTCGAGACCGCTGCGAGAACGATCGCGCCGAGCACGCCCGCGCTCCAGGTACCAATCACTTCCTCGATGACAAAAATCACGGAAGAGATAGGCGCGTTGAACGCGGCCGCAAGTCCTGCAGCCGCTCCGACGGGAGCGATTAAGCGTATCTTTTCTTGCGAGAGGTTGAGCCGCCGGCCGAGATGCGAGGCAATTCCCGCTCCGATTTGCAGCGATGGGTCTTCGGGGCCAAGCGATTGACCCGTACCGATTCCGAGAGCACAGATCAGGAATTTTCCGACTACCGTGTTGAATGGGATGTAGCCGTTCGAAATATACACGGCTGCTTTCGTCTGATTCACGCCGCTCCCGCGCGCGCCCGGAAAAACATGAATCACCAGCAGAGCCACGGCGAGACCGCCAACCGCCGGAACAATCAGCACCCGAAGAGGCGGCGGCGATATAGAAGAACCTAGAAGCAGGAGATGTACCCAATCAATGGCGATGCGGAAGCAAACGACAGCGAGGCCTGAAAAAATTCCGATCAATACAGCGAGGAAGAGGAAAAGCTGGTCCTCGCGCAGCGCAAAGATGCGGTTGCTCCACGATCGCCAGGTAGCCCACAAATTCCGGACCGACCGCCCAGCCTGAGAAGCTGGACCAGGTGTCGAGGGCTCTGAGCCTGCTACTGGTGTGCTCGTCAGGCTCATCGCCCATTGCCTCCACGGCTCCGGCCGAGCAGCCACAGCGCATAGTCAGTTCCCTGAGGCTCGCCACATTGTTTCGAAGCCGCATCCTCGATTTCGAAGACCGACGACATGGCCGGCTCGATACGGTCTGGGAACCTGCGCAGGTTACGCTCGGTCCAATCGTTAGCCATTCGGTTGGCCGTCGCGAGCGCATCTTCAAGGGGCGATTTGGGCTGATTTCCGGGCGAGATCTCACCTTTCTGCCGGACGCATGCGCTGGCGCGCGCTTGGGCTGTCTCGACAGCGATGGCCGTCCGCCTAGCTCTCTCATTTGCGGAGAGTCCGGATAGAAACGGGTTCGAGAGCCCGATATCCCTGGAGACTTCGTACGTTTTCACCAGATCGGGCTGAACGCGCCTCTCGCGCGGCAATCGGTCGAAGTAATCCGCGGCGTTGGAATATTGCGCGAGCTGAAACGCGGCGGTTCCTGCGCCGGCGAGCGCGTCCTGATCGCGCGGATCATGCGTCAACATATTTTGAAATTGCTGCAGCGCCCGGTTCCACATTTGAGCGCGTAACAACAGGTTTCCCGTGACCTTCTGCTCCGCGGCGTCTTCCGGACCGGTGTTATCGGCGAGCGCGATGACTTCCGCTTCCGCCTGATTCATCGCCTGGTTGTTCAGCAGGTACTCACAAAATTCCCGGCGGATCCGCCATCGCATGGCAATCGGGTCGGTGTCCCAAACCCCATAAATCGCCGCGTGGTAGAAGCGTAGGGCTTCGGGCATGTTCTTCGATCCGGAACGAGCGGCGATTCTTGCCAGCTCAAGATTGATCTGGCCGCTTCCTGGTGATTCCGAAAGCAGGTTCATCAGGTACGCGCGCGCTTCTTCGTCGCGTCCGGTGCCTGCCAGCGCCTGAGCGAGGTGAAACTGGAAGTTCGGATTGGCCGGGTTGTAGATGAGAGCGTTGCGATAGTCGTTGAGCGCGGCCGCAGCATCTCCCGATTGAAAGCTGGTTTCTCCTTTGGCGAACCATTCATCTCCTAGCATATGGTATTTCTTGTGGTACATCCGGGTGGCAAACGCGGTGAAGGAGATTGCGAGAAGAAGCAACACAAGGGTCGCCAGGAGAACTATTTCCCGGGAGTACGTCTTGGGATTGTGTGTGCTGGGAATACTACCTTGCGACGACGCCATTACGTTTATTTTTCCGAACAACAGAATACCGCATCACGACAGCCAGCGGCGAAGCAGAAAGGAAAAAAACGGCAATAAATCGCTAAGCCTGATCGATCAAACGGTGGTGAATCGCATAGAGCGCGAGCTCGAGGCGGTCGGACACGCCCAGTTTGTCGAAAATATTGTGCAGGTGATTTTTTACCGTCTGCTCGCTGATGAACAATTTCTCGCCGATTTCGCGGTTGCGAAAACCCTGCGCGACGAGCTGCACGATTTCCTTCTCCCGGTCGCTCAGCAGCGGCTTTTCGCGGCGCTGGCCGGATTCCGCGGATTTCTTAAACGCGTCAATCACTTCCGCCGTCATCCGGTTATCAAGCCAGATTTCGCCGTCGAACACTTTGCGGATGCTCTTCACGAGCAAGTCGCTCGCCGATTGCTTCAGCACGACGCCGCGCGCGCCCAATCGCATCGCGCGGACTACATCGCGATCGTCTTCGGCGGCGGTAAGGACGATCACGCGAGTGGGCATCGAATCGAAATTGATCTCTTCGAGCACACCAAGACCATCCTTTTCGGGCATGCGCAAATCGAGCAGCAAGATGTCCGGCTTGTACTTGGCCAGCATCTTGATGCACTCGACCCCGTTCGATGCCTCCCCGACGATCTGAATCTCGTCTGCGGCTTCGAGCAGCTTGCGCAAACCTTCCCGAAAGATGGCATGGTCGTCCGCCACCAGGATACGAATCACCTGTTTTGCTTTCGTCATCTCAACTCAATGGGATTTCAACGGTTAGGCGTGCTCCGTGCCCGGGATTCGACTCCACCGTAAGCGTTCCCCCGACGCCTCTTGTTCGTTCTTTGATCGAAATTGGCCCGAGACGCAGACGATCGAGCTCTTCGCTTGTGTATCGCCCAGAAAAGCTGAATCCTCGGCCGTTGTCGTCTATAACGAGAAAGACTTTCGCCTCGTCTTGCCCTAGTTTTACCACGACGTGACTCGCATTCGCATGCTTTTTTACGTTGTGTAGTGACTCTCTGTAAATCTGGAACAGCTCCCTGCAAATGCGGTCAGGAAGCGTCAGATTGCGGTCCTCGATGAACAGGTCCACTCCCATGCCCTGTTCGTTGCGGAAGCGTTCAGCGAAACCGACCATCAGTTCACGCATGTCGGCACTTTCGACCCGCAGAGGCCGCAGGTCGGTTACAAACCGCCTTAGCTCCTCACTCTCCTGTTGGACCGTCTTTTGCAGACTTGCCAGCTCGGTGCTGGCCTGTTCGGGAGTCTGGGCGGACTTCTGCCGCAGCACCCCAAGCTGAATATTCAGGCTCAGAAGCGTCTGCAGAATTCCATCGTGCAAATCGCGGGAGATGCGGCTCCGTTCCGCTTCCACGGCCCGCGCCCTCAGATGGCGCAGCAGGAAGACATTCTCAAGCGGCGGCCCCAGTTGCCGGACGATCTGCTCGAGCCAGCGAAGGTCTGCTTTCGAGAATCGCTTGCGCGACCCGTTTAGCCCTTTGGGATTGATGAGCAGGACGCGACCCGCCGGCCTGCCTCCCGCCTCGATTGTCACCGCCAGTAAGGACTTGGCGTTGAACTCATCGCGCGTCGCATTTGGCGGGGCGGGTACGTCCCGAAACGTTCGCCCGGTGCGGCGATCCCAGCCGAAACCTTCGCCTTTGCCTTCCCGGAACTCCCAGCACATGGTTACTTCGAGGGAGTCGGCCAGGAAGGTGTCAGAGCGCGTCAAGAGAAGCATTTCAGGCGAGTTCGGCTCGCGCTCGCTTGGGCGGACCTTCCACACAAACAACCGTTCGAGATCTTCCTCGCGGATGGCGAGGCAAGACTGCTCGCAATTAAATGCCAGCGCTATTTCCCCCAGCGCCTGGCGGATGGATTCCGCAAGACCTCGGTCGAACTGAAGCAAGCGAGTGACTTTCTCGAGGAACTGCTGTCGCGCGACGTGCTCGCGTTCGCGGGCGCCGAGATATCCCATGCCCAGTCCGGAGATAAGCGTGCCCGTCCCGATCATCAGCCAGTGGATTAGGTTGTGCCAGCCAAACGGTTCGGCAACGGAGTTCGCCACGCGAGTGATGATTCCGACAGTGGCGGCGCCGACGAGGATGAGCATCGTGCGCGTATTTCCCCGCGAACTAAGGGCGAACACGGAAAATAGCAACAGAAACCAAAAAGCCGACACCGAGGGCGTGAGAAACAGGAACACCGCTAAAGCGATGGCATCGGCCGTTAGCGGAATCCGAAGATGCCAGTCGCTGAAGAATTGTTCGCCAAGCAGCATTCCAAGCGCGAACACCAGATAGAACGACAGGAAAACAACGGCGGAGCGCCTGGTTGGTTCCGGAGCGGTTTCGAGCAGCGCCACGAGAGCCAACGCGACCAGGATGGCCCGCGCCAGCGTGACCTGGCGTTCGATGTACAGACGTTCCGCGCTATCGAGAGGCATCGTGGAGGGCGAGTACCTATCAAAGTCTAGCAAGCCGTGGGAGCGGCGCAACTCGATGTCATCTTCTGGTTATCGTTTGCTACGTCGAGCCAAACGCATATTCCCGGCAAAGCCCGGCAGTATGGGTTGACATTGGGTGCATAATCATTCGACTGAATTTTTGCACGTCGCAGGGGACCGCCGGTTTGACGCAACGCTATACGCGACGAGAAGCAGGGCGCATTCTGGGTATTGAGCCGAGCCGTCTTCGCTATTGGGAACGGTTGCGACTTGTCCGGCCTCGGGCTCGCTGGGGTGAGCGATTCTACAGCTTCGGCGATCTTGTTGCGATTCGAACCGTCAAGCGCCTTACTGAAAGCAAGATTCCGGCTCGCCGCGTCCAGCTCGCCCTCTCCCTCGCTGAGCGGGAATTTGGTGGGACCTCTCGCCCGTTGCATGAGCATCGCCTACAGCAACACGGCCGCGAGATCCTGGTTACTCCACCTGGCGCTCCGATGCCTTTTAATCCGATCAGGCGGCAGTGGGTGTTCCCGTTCGAGGTACCTGAACTGCCTTCAAAGCTGCATGCAATGATCGGGCGTACTCCCGAACAGCTTTTCGAAATTGCGCTGGATTGCGAAGCGAGCGCAGAGACGCTTCCCGAAGCGATTGAGACTTACCGGCGCGTTGTCGACCTGGCACCCGATTGGATCGAGGCGCACATCAATCTCGGTGTCGCGTACTATCAGATCGGCCAGATTTCGGACGCTTCCGCGGCGTTCCGCGCGGCGGTTGAGCTTGATCCGCTGAACGGAATCTCGCGCTACAATCTGGGCTGCACGCTCGAAGAGTTGGGCGAAATCGACGAGGCGATTGAACACTTACGCCGCGCCGCCCGCTCGATGCCGGCGCACGCCGATGTGCACTTCAATCTGGCGCTGGCGTACGAAAAGCGCGGCGAGCGCCATCTCGCCCGCGAACAGTGGCTTCTGTATCTCCGTTACGCTCCCGCCGGACCATGGGCAGAGCAGGCTCGTGCTCGCCTGAAGCAATATACCAGCCGTCGTAAGCGCTCCGCTCCGATCCCCTTTCGCCGGCCGAACTGCAATCCGCGCTAAGGTTCGGTATCTTAGTAACATGGGCTAACTAGTTGACTTGCGTTCCATTGACCTCGTTCACTCGATGGCGTAACTTCGAAGGAGTTCCGGCCGGAGGACGGCGTGACAGAGAAGACGGAATCGAATGGCGGAGGCGCAGAAAAGCGCCGTAGCACTCGCGTGCTGCACACCGCGCCGATCACCGTCAAAGGGACTGATGCGCTTGGCCAACCGTTTCGCGAATCCACCAAGACAGTGATGGTGAACTGTTTTGGCTGCCTGTATCAATCGACGCGCTATCCTTCGCAAAATTCAGTGATCATGCTCGAAGTGCGTCACGCGGCCTCTCGCCGGCCGCCGAGAGTTGTGCCGGCACGCGTCATCTGGGTACAGCGCCCGCAAAACTACCGGGCGCTCTATCACGTTGGAATCGAGTTTGAAGTCCCGGGAAACGTCTGGGACATTGCGATGCCGCCGGAAGATTGGTTTCCTTGTCCGGAGGACGAGGAGCTGGTGGTTCCGGTGGCAAGTGAGGAAAACCGCCCGGCACCGAACCAGTTTGTCATCCGCGAGACCTCCACAGACGCGGAAATTTCCAAGAACGCCGCTGAGTTGCAGGCCAATCCAGCGATGACGTCAGGACGCGCCACCGAGACGCTTTTTCTTTCCGACGACCAGAGAGTACTCGAAGCGCAGGTTTCCACTGGGAACCAGGAAGAAGCTTCCCCGGCGATGCAGGACATCGTGAGAATGGCCACCGCGGAAGCAATCGCGGAGGAAATCGGGCGTATCCGGGATTTTATCGATGTAGAGTTGCAAGACGCGATTGACAAAGCTGTTGATCGCTTAATCAGCCGGATCACGCAATCTCCCGCTTTTCAGCAGTTCGCGGTGGAATCGCAAATTGCCGAGGCAGAATTGACGGAGGCGCCAGAGCCGACGTCCGACCCGGCAGAAACCCCCGCTCCCCCAGCGGGCCAGAATGCCGCTGAAGATGGCCATCTCAACGCACGGCAACGACGCGCGGCAAAACGATCGCGAAGAGGGCCAAGGACTGCGCCCTAAAATTGCAGCGGTAGGATTCGGACGAGTACAAGGTGACTTCGTTACGAGTCGACCGCGGGCCCACTAACCTTCGCGTTACTTCCGGACCCGCTTCTGCGCGCTACCTCCAAGCCGCTCCTCGCCACGAAGCGCCGGTTGATCCGGCATTTAAAGTGGTGGGTTCAAGACTTGTGCGACACATGATATTCTAGAGCGAATGAGGTGAGCGTAGCTCAGCTGGTAGAGCATCGGTCTGTGGCACCGAGGGTCGCGGGTTCAAACCCCGTCGCTCACCCCAGTTTTGCCAATCAACTAGCTGCCGTCGCATGTTCCCGCGTTGCACAATCGTTGCACCGTCATCTGTCGGGCAATCGCATCAGCGCGGCTTGTTGCGCCTTAAGTTAGGTCGCTGACGCGGTTTTCATCTGGTTACGAACGGAAGATTGCTTGGGTCTTGATAATCTGGCCGTGATACGCGCTTCGACCGCTTTCGGCAAGTTGCTTGGCTTGCAGCTTTGAAACTAAGGGCTGTAGTTTTAGATTTTCGGGGTCGATATCCGCGTACAATTGTTCGAAGCGAAGCGCGCTCAGTTCATCCGGCAATGTGATTCGGGTCGCTCGTGCCATTTCATTGAATTGCTTGGGCGAATCGCTGAAGCCCCATACACGGAAAATTTTCGCAAGGTCCCTAGAGACGATTACATAGTAGCTAAGAGCTCCGTGGACGCTGAGATGGTATGACACGCGACCGCTTTTGAATTCGTAGCCTTCGTCGGAGAGAACAAATACAAACGCGCATGGGCGATTTGCGGTCGCGTCGCGCTCCGCATCGGCGACTGAGCAAAGGCGATCCTCAAGATCGTCTCTTCTGTGCACAACCAAAAATGTATCGCCACCGCCGCGCTTGGTTTGGACGGCTGTTCTGGCCGCTTCACGAGCCCGCGTATCGTCACTGCTAAGAGCCAGTCCAACTCCAGAACCCTGCGCGAGCATCATAACTAAAATGACTGCCCGGCTGATTGTCATCTCCATTCTAGGCTCCCGCACTTCTCGTGTTTAACTGCTCAATTTGTTGGATCAGTCGGATACTTTTGCCTCTTCTCTTTCTCGCTCTTGTCTTGTTCCCGTTCCTTCGTAAGTCGATTAGCGTGCTACCTGACTTGCGCTGCATGTTCATTGGCAAATGGGTTCGCTCGCTGTTCTCGCGGCCGCTGACCATAGGGGCAGCTTCTTCTTCTCGGTATCAGCCGAAAACGGGGCCGGAAGCGTCGTAGCTGAAGCCGGTGATTTGATTCTTCGTATTGGCCACGATGCTGTGGCTTTCCTGGGTGCAGCCGTTAGAGGTGGCGGAAGCGACGTTGATTTTGGTCAGGTTGCCGAACTCGCCCAAGGATTGTCAGGACAAGATAAGCAAGGCCAGAATAGATGACAACACTCGCTGACACTAGAACCGCGAAGCTTATGTTGTGAAATCGGCCTCTCGCGAGCACCAAAGCGACCGTGTATCCAGGGAACGATAAAATATCGCCTGCATTTGTTGCCGAGCGGAGTGGTCCGGAACCGAGGGGCAATTTTTCTACGATCAGCGGGAAAAGTCCCAAAGCGCAGCCCAGAAAGAGTGCCCCCATAAATCTTTTCATGCGTATGGCCATCTGTCTCCAGCTGATCTTAGTCGCAATGACTACCTGACTGCCCACTCGCAGAGTCGTACCCGGTGACACATGCTTGGCCTTGGCGTAATCCGAGCATCATCTGCTCGAATTCGTCTCCAAAGGTTTGGCGAAATGCCGCACGAGCAGCTGCGACGGATGCGTTCATCTGATCTTGGCTAATCTTCCGCTCCGGCCAATCCCTCATTGAGAGGTATTTAGAGCGGGCCGTCGAGAATGAGTTTCCCAAACGGCTGGAAAACGCCCACAGCCACGGTCAGCTTCAAAAATCTGAACTCACTTCTTCTCGAGCTTGGCATCGAGATTGATTTCGCTGCCGGAAAGTACGCGCATACTGCGGGTCCAATCCTGATAGCCCGAAAGCCGGACGCTTAGCTCGTGATTGCCGGCCGGCAATTCAAGTGTCGATGGGGTCGAGCCGATGAGTTGGCCGTCCAAATAGATTTCCGCACCGTCCGGAGTGGAGTGGACCGCAACTTTTGCGGGCGGCTGCGCCGATTGATCGATCGACTTTAGCTTTCCACCCTCCAGCACGAGAATCATACTCGGGTAAGTTAGCCAGGTCCTTCCTTCGAAACTCATCTCGCGCTGCGGCGCGCCCAACACTGCAACGACCTCGTCTCGCGTCATGCCGGGTGCGAGTTGCGCC
>JBARFX010000057.1:0-1609 GCA_049797655.1 Candidatus Acidiferrales bacterium
AAACTCGCTCTTAGCGATCCACGCTTGCGGAAAGTAAGCGATCATGTCGTTGTGGGTGATTGCGGGAGTTTCGCGTGACGGCTGGCCGGAGAGCTTTGCGAACAACGGCTCAATCATGTCGCGTCCCGAACCCAGCGGCAGATGGCAGAGCAGAGTGCTGCGCGGATTCATTTCGATCAGGTAAGTCTCGCCACTGCCTTCCTCAATCATGAAATCGAGGCCGAAGAATCCGGTGAGCTTCAGGCGGCCCGCGATCCGTTCGGCAGCGCGCATCATCTCGGGGCTGTCCACCACCCGCACAACGCTCGCGGGGCCCGTGTCTCCCTCCGAACTCACTACCTCAACAGCGATTCCAGCCAGCACCTCGCCCTGCCAACAAACGACAGCGCAGTTTGCAGGGCGGCCTTGAATGTAGGACTGCGCAATCACGTCCGGCTGCTGCTTGTTCCACCACGGCCGCAGCCAGAACGGGTCACGGTTCACAATTAGCCGCTTCAGTACCCGCATCGCACCGAACGGCCTGCTGATCTCCAGAAAGAACTGCCGGGCTTGCTCTCGAGTGCGAGCAATGCGTACGCCGCGGCCACCGAACGTGCCGTCCGCCTTTAGCACCAGCGGAAACCCGTGCTTTGCTTCCCATGAATCGAGATCTTCGATCCGATTGACAGGCTCCGTCTCTGGAACGCGAAGTCCCTCTTCCGAAGCGATTCGAAGAAGGTCGTAACGTGCAGAAACGATTGGATAGCTATCGGAAGGCCCCAGGGAAGCCTCGATCAAGGCTGCGATTTTCTCGCCTGCGGCTCCTTGCCTGCGAGTCATCGCATACAACTCATGCAGGTGCTCAACTCCCCGGTCGTCGCACGGAATAATGATTTGCGGATTTGTCTCCTCAATCGCAGCCGCCAGGGAATCGAGAGGGTGAACGCCACTGTATGAGAAGGTCCGCTTGACCACGCTCGTTTTCATCAGCGGGTGACCGCGGCGCGGACAGACCGCGAACACATTGCAACCGGCTTTCGCAAGTCGGATGGCAAGTCGCGCCGGACTCGGCCAGCGATTCGTGTCCGTCAGCAAGACATGGGGAGCCACAGGGATAGGGTCCTCGGAATTGGGATGTGCGTGTTCCACGTACTCTTCGCGAACCTCTACAGGCCGCGCGGTTATGGAAGTGTGCGAACGACTAGCCGCGATCGAGAGCTTCTACGTTCGATGTCGCGACGGTTCGCACAGAACTTCGCGAAGCCGTTCTTGTGAGGTGCCGTGACAGGTGTCGTGCCGTAAACCCGGCTCCGTAAGCAAACCGCAAAACCGGGCCGAAGCTATTGGCCGCGGACGTGCCAACAAAATACAATCCCGGCAATGACGATTCAAAGTTCGAGGACAAGACGGGCGTCTGATCGATCGACCGGATATTTTTTTGAAGATCCGCATCGAGAAACGTTAGGCGGCGGAGATCAACTCTGTAACCCGTCGCGGCAATCACGTGATCCGTCACCAGCATCTTTCGCGAGCCGGCGCCGTCGGTGAGTTGAAGGCTTACCCGTCCATCTTGAACAGCTGCTTCAGTAATCTCCACGCCGAGGTTGAACGGAACCTTTCCCACAACCTG
>JBARFX010000058.1:0-84753 GCA_049797655.1 Candidatus Acidiferrales bacterium
AACTCGACTCATTGCAGCACCGCTTGAATCCGTCATTGACGCAACGGGTCCGGGTCGCTTAAGGTGCAATCCTCCGAGAGCTGCTGCTTCTGTTTCAGGTTTCAACTAAAGACGGGACAACTTCACCGATGTAGCGTGTAACGATTGCGGGTTTAACCTGGACGCTGTATCGAAACTGTTTTTCTGTGGGTTCAGTTGGCAGTTCGGAAATATCATACATATGGCCCAGAACCATAGCCGGAGTTGTTCCAGCATTTTCGAAAGTCGCCGTGAATTCAAGATATGCAGTGCCGTTTAATACGCTCTTGTTAAATTTGTTTCCGTCGAATAAGACAAATGCCCTTTGTACGGATTCCAAGGACTCTCGGGCCAGATCGTTCGCCTTCTCCGCTTCACCAGCGGCGGTCCTCGCAGCCTCCGCAGAATCTTTTGCTGCCTTGGCAGCCTTTCCGGTCTCGATCCATTGCAGACGGGCGTAGTGGATCGTGACTCCGAGTAGTGCCACGGTCAATACAGATATTGCGGACGCAACAATAATGGGGCGCCAATCGGTCCGGACGTCAGTAAAAAACCTCGATTCACTATTGACGCCTGCTCGCCAATGTCGTCTCTGAGTCTCTGTTTCTCCGCTCGTTCGCTCAAGTGAGCCGGGATCGGAATCGAGTCGAAACGTGAAATCAATATTTCCAGAGCTGCTGTTGGAGAATCTCTGCTTCTTATCGTCTGGACTAGTTGCCATATTGTTTTCGAGAGCCTGCTTCCTGAAACCTAATATTTTGGAGTATCTGCCACTTGAATAAACTCGGGAGACTCAGAGGGGCCGAATTCTGCCGGTAGAGTAAAGCTGGGAACATAAACACACGGTGGAGTTTACCAAACACCCATCCCGCGACCAGCGAAAATGAATTTTAGCAAAAAGTGAATTCTACGCAAATCTAAACACTTGGATCGGACTGGGGCGAAGAGTGTCTGATGGGTGCTCCACGTCCAACCCGTGATGTAATTAACCCTAGTTCGTTAGCTCTTTAGACAAGCTTTTCTTTGCCTTTCCGCCCCAATCGAATCACAATAGTCGCCCTAGCCCTCTCAGGTCGGAACCAATTCGTCGCGGTACGGCGCTTTGCCTCGTTCTATCTCTGGAGGGGCCGTGCCCAACATTTCTCAATCGAGCACTGGGCGCAATGGCGCGCCGCTCGAAAGCCGTAGGTGCCACATGACCGATGCCTGGAAACAGCAGGAAGGACAGCTCGTCGACGGCCGATTCCGCCTGATCCAATATCTGGGCGGAACGGACCACAGCGCGGTATTCCTCACAGAATTCGGCGATAAGCGCCAGCGATTCGCCATTAAATTGATCGGCGCGGACCCTGCCGACGCCGACACGCAACTCGCTCGTTTGCGTCGCGCTGCAAAACTCTCGCATCCGCATCTCGCCCGCATTTTCCAGTGCGGTCGAGCTCAGGTCGGCAATGCCTCCGTCCTCTACCTCGTGACGGAATATGCCGAAGAAGATTTGGCGCAGATTCTTCCCGATCGCGCTCTCCGGCCCGACGAAGTCCGCGAGATGCTTCCGCAAATTCTCGACGCGCTCCAATATCTCCATTCTCAGGGCTTCGTTCACGCGCGCCTGAAGCCGTCGAATATCCTGGCAGTGGAAGAGCAATTGAAACTTTCGATCGACGGCGTCTGCGCACCCGGCGAACGCGGCTCTCCCGGTGAAAAACCCAGCCCGTACGATCCGCCCGAGCTTGCGCCCACCGGTCCTTCACCTACCGGAGATGTCTGGTCGCTCGGTATGACGATTGTCGAGGTACTCACCCAGCGCCTGCCCGTCTGGGAATGGACGGGGCATGCCGATCCGCCCGCGCCGCGAACCCTGCCCGCACCGTTTCTCGAAATCACGCGCAACTGTCTGCGTCGCGATCCTGCGATGCGCTGCACGATTCGCGAAATCCTCGAAAATCTCGATCCGCCGGTGGCTTCGCGGATTGCCCCGTCAAGCACAAAAATAGTAAGCGATCTGCCCTCTGCCACACCCGTCCGCCCGAAGCCCGTTGCGATGCCGCAAGCGGAATGGACGCCATCATCAAACGCGCTGCCGCACAAATCGAAATCGCGTTACGCCGTTCAAGCAGTTGCATTCGTGCTGGCGCTCGCTGCCGTTATCGCGATCCCTCGGTTTTTCCGTCATGCTCCCAAGTCGCTCGATTCCGATCCCGTCTCGGCCGCCGCACCTGCGGGCGATAACTCGAAATCGGAACCGGCTGCGGAGCCGGTTGCGACGACAAAAGCGCCGCCGCTGACAGCGCCGAAGCCTGCCCCGAAAGCGAACGAACCACGCACGGCCGTCAAGAAACCAGTTTTGCCAGCGCCGGTTGCGACGGCTGCGCCAATTACCACTCCGCCAAAATCCGCCGGGCACGCTAATTCACCCGCGCCAGCGGCCGTCCGCGGCCAGGTCGTTCATCAGGCGCTGCCCGACGTTTCGCAAAAGGCGAGAAACACAATTCACGGCAAAGTGCGCGTCAGTGTGAGAGTCACTGTCGATCCCTCGGGCAAAGTAGCTGAAGCATCATTCGAAGCTCCTGGCCCAAGCAAATATTTCGCCGATGCCGCCCTGCGCGCCGCGAAGAATTGGACGTTCGCGCCGGCCAAGGCAAACGGCAACAACGTCGCCAGCCAGTGGCTCCTGCGCTTCGAATTCGATAATTCCGCCACCAGCACGTTCTCAGCGGAAATCAATCCGTAGCAGCGCAAAGCACTCATGTTGCACCGGTCGTTGTGAAACGCCAACGCGCCCATCCTTCCATTTTTCCCGCATTCTGATACGCTTCTTCCGGGCCGGTGGAGCAGGCCAATTGTTGCGATTAGAACCCGAGTTTTCTAATTGCGAATCTGCGCATTAGAATTCGGCTAACTGTATGAAAATAAAGCTCGTGCTAAATTCTAATCGCGAATAAATTCACGTTTCGCGCGCCGCATTTCCTGCGCCGAGGAGACAATCCGTGGCCGACTTGATGAGAACTTCGAACCCAGCCCTCAATGACCGGGTTTTCCAGGGTGAGCGAGCGATAACCAGCGAGCCCATGACGCTGCAGGGAACCGTCAACAAGACCGGCGTGCTGCTCATCTGCGTCATTGCTACCGCCGCGTGGACCTGGGATCTATTCTTGCATTCGCACTCGCAGCAGACCGTGATGCCTCTCGCTCTTCTCGGCGGTGTCGGCGGATTTATTTTCGCGCTAATCACAATCTTCAAGAAAACCTGGGCGGGTGTCACTGCTCCGATCTACGCGCTGCTCGAAGGTCTCGTTCTGGGCGGCGTTTCGGCCATGCTCGAATTGCGGTATCCGGGAATTGCGATTCAAGCGGTCAGTCTTACGTTCGGCACGCTCGTCGTGCTGCTGCTTGCATATCGCTCGGGCTTGATTCCTGTCACCGAAAAATTCCGACTTGGGATCGTCGCTGCCACCGGAGGAATCGCGCTGTTCTACATCATCGAAATCGTTCTCGGTTTCTTCGGCGTTCATTTCACCGCGGTCAACGGTTCGGGTGCAATCGGAATTGGCTTCAGTTTTTTTGTCGTGATTATCGCCGCGCTGAATCTCGTTCTCGATTTTGACTTCATCGAGACGGGCGTTCGAGTGGGCGCGCCAAAATATATGGAGTGGTACAGCGCGTTCGGGCTGATGGTCACGCTCATCTGGTTGTACTTCGAAATCCTACGGCTCCTCTCGAAACTTCGCAGCCGCGACTGATGCGAGCTTCTTGCGCTTAGTTCGATGCCCGTCAATGCGGATCTCACAAGAAGGCTGCTGCGCGATCTCGTCGCGATCGAATCCGTAAATCCCACGCTTGTCCCCGGCGCGCTTGGCGAAGGAGCTGCTTCCGCATTTCTCTGCAATTTCCTGCGCCAGCAGGGAATCGCAGCCGAACTTGAGGAAGCGGCACCCGGCAGGCCCAATGTAGTGGCCTTGCTTTCGCCGAATCGCGCCGCGGTTCCAACCGGCAATATAAAATCTGCGGCGCTCGCGATTCTCGCGCACATCGACACCGTCGGCGCAGGCGACATGCCGGAGCCGTTCACTCCGCGCGAGCGTGATGGACGTCTCTACGGCCGCGGCGCGCTCGACATCAAATGCGGCGTTGCCGCGATGTGCGCTGCGGCGATTGCCGCTCGAGATTCCGGCGCAATCGAAAAGCCTCTACTGATTGCGGCGGTGGTGGACGAAGAATGCAATAGCATCGGCACCGAAGCGTTGCTGCGCCGTTACACGGCCGATTCCGCGATTGTTCTTGAGCCGACGGACTTGCGCCTCACGATCGCTCACAAGGGCTACGCGTGGTTTGAAATCGTGACGCACGGCCGCGCAGCGCATGGCAGTTTGCCGTCCGAAGGCCGCGACGCGATTCGCATGATGGGCCGCGTGCTGAATATTCTCGACGCGCTCGATCGCAAGCTCGCGTCGCTCACACCGCATTCGCTGCTCGGCCACGCTTCGCTTCATGCTTCGCTGATTCGCGGCGGACAGGAGCTTTCGAGCTATCCCGCGGAGTGCCGCTTGCAGCTCGAACGCAGAATGCTACCGGCAGAATCTGCCGGCGAAATCGAAGTTGAACTGCACGCTCTCGTCGCGGGACTCTCAGCGCGCGACCCGGATTTTCAAGCTACCGTGCGCGGCCTCGGATCGCGCCCGGCCTATGAAATCTCCCCGGACGCCCCGGTCGTGCATCTCGTCCGCAACGCGATTCGCGAGGTGATCGGCCCGAACGAAGCTGCAAGAGAACTGGCCGGGATGGCGGCATGGACAGACACGGCGCTTCTCGCGGCGGCTGGCATTCCCGGTGTCGTCTTCGGCCCTAGAGGCCGAGGTCTGCACGGCAGAGAGGAGTATGTCGAGCTCGATTCTGTTGTGTATTGCAGCGAGGTTTTGCTCCAAGCGATACGTTCCGCCTGCTCTAAATAGATTCTTCGGCAACCTCCGATAATCTGTAGGCCACGTCCAAATTGGTAACATTTCCTCCCCGCAAAAATCAGTCGAGATCCCGACACTTTCTGCTCACCGTTGCAACCTACAGATAAACAATACGTTAGCTAGCGTCCCCGCTGGCCTTCCACATGCACTCTGGGTCGTGACTACAAGGCTCGCCCTGCGATTACAGGCGACCCGAGGGTGTTAGCGTGAAAGAGCGGGAAATGAAATTGAGAGCGCGACGTGGTGGGGACCAGGCGCGCGGTTTTTCGATGATCGAAATCAGTATTGTGCTTGCGATCGCGATGATCGTGATGGCGATCGCTATCATCCACCTGCAACCGACTCTGCAACAAATGCAGGCTGATGCCGCAAAAAACGTCATTCAGAGTGCTCTGCGGCAAGCGCGTGAATTGGCGATTTCCGACCGGCGTTTCGTGAAGGTCGAGTTCTTGGTGAACCCCCCCGCGAATCGCCCGGGCTCGTATGTGCGGTTAACGCGCGTCGGCGGGCCAGTTTTCGGTCCAGACCTTGTCGTTCTTATGCTGCCGATCCAGAGCAACGTTTCCTTCGTGGTCTTTGGCGGGCTCCCCGATACTCCCGACGGATTTGGAAAGGCTGCGCCCATTTACTTCGGCGGAGTGGCGAATGGCCCGGCGGCGGGAATGATGTATCAGAGCGATGGCACGTTCGTGGACAGCACAGGCGTACCGATCAACGGGACGGTGTTCCTGGGGATGCTGAATCAGCCAAACACGGCGCGGGCGATCACTGTGCTGGGCTCTACGGGCCGGGTTCGGTCATATCACTCGGCGGGTGTGTCATGGATGGACTAACTGTGAAAGGAACGAAAATGGAGGCCAGAATGCGGCGTAACTCCAACGCGGGCTTCACGCTGATCGAAACAATGGTCGCGGCTATCGTAATGATCATCGGAGTGTTGGGTCTCGCGGCGATGCTGGGAAGCAGTCTGGCGTATATGGACGTGTCGAAAGACGACTACATCGCGCAACAGAAAGCCTCCGAAGCCGTTGAGTCGATTTACACGGCTCGCAACACGGGACAAAAAACGTGGAACACGATTTGCAACATCGGATCCCCCGTTTGCCCTAACGGAATCTTTACGGCGGCGCCCACACAGCTTTGCGATCCCGGAGCCGACGGAATCCTGGGCACCGCGGACGACAACTGCGCCGTGCCTGATGGCATCGTCACGCCCGGGCCGGATGGGAAGCTGGGAACCGCAGATGATGGCGTGATCCCACTCTCGACTTTCAGACGCACGATCACGATCACCGCGATACCGGGCAATGCGGCTTTGCGCCAAATCGTCGTGGTCATTAATTACACGTCAGGCAAATTCAACCGAAGTTACACACTGACCGCAAACATTTCGGCATTTTCATAGAGAGCATTTAGGGAGATCAAGATGAAGCGCGAAGCCGGATTCAGCCTCATTGAAGTGCTCTTGGCCACTGCCCTGATGCTCATCATCATGGGAACGACGTTGCGCACTCTATCGGACGCCACGCACGCGAACGAAGCAGTCACGCTCATGGCGGATTCGCAGCAAAACCTGCGAGCGGCGATGAACTACATGGTCAAGGACATTGTGGAGGCAGGCGAAGGCTTGCCTGAGGGGGGCGTGCCCTTTCCGAACGCGGTCACTATAGCGAATCCGAATCCTCCGATCGCGTCAGCGGTGAATCGCCCGGGCCCCGTCGGAGGCCCTGCTACGTTTCCTCCCAGTTACATCACGTTGCCTGCTGTCACGGCTGGCGCTAGCGCAGGCCCGCAGGCTGTCACTCCCAATCCGAACGTTCCGGGAGCAGTCCTGCTAGGAGCGAAGACGGACTTCATCACTCTCGCGTACGTGGACAACACGATCGTCGATCTGGTTCACAATTCTACTTTAAACACGTCTCCGATCTACCTGGCTGCCAGCGGCGGAAATCCTGGTTGCCCGGCCGGTAAGATCGATTCTACCGGCCTCACCGTGACCTTTGATGCTACCTGCATAACGCTTCCCGTCGGCAATACTGCGATCACGCCGGGCGACCTGATCATGTTCCAGAACGCCAACGGCGCGACGATCCAGACGGTCACAGGTGTCGCGGGCCAAGTGCTCACTTTCGCAGGAGGCGGAGGCGGCGACGTTTTTGCTCTGAACGCGACCGGTAAGCCAAGCGGAACCATCCTGAACCTGCAAACGGGCGTGGCATCACCCGGCGGACCCTATCCTCCGACCACTGCTTCCCGCATCTGGATGATTACGTACTACCTGAATACGACGAATCCGCTGCGGCCCATGTTGATGCGGCAGGTGAATTTCCGGCCTGCAACGCCGGTCGCCGAGGTAATCGAGGACCTCTCGATTTCTTACGATATCAATGGCGGACCGCCCAGCACCAACACGGTCGAACCAACGTATTCGCCGAATGCAATTCGCAAAGTGAATCTCTCGCTGGCAGCGCGCGCAGACAACGCCTACAGCCAAAACCAAGCATATTTTCGGAACAATTTGCAGACACAGGTCAGCGTCCGCAGCCTGGCCTTTTTTTCCAATTTCCAGTAATTGTCGCAAAGGAGAAACTCCGTGAGGAACCGTCAACAGGAAGGCATGGCGCTCATCACCGCACTCTTGGTGCTACTGCTGATCTCATCCATGATCGTGGGCATGTCCTGGCTGGTGATGACCGACCAGAGACTCGGCGGTAATAACGCCGACAGACAAAAGGCATTCTACGGAGCCGAATCGGGCATGGAAGCTCTGACGACCTCACTGTCAAACACCTTTGACAACAACTACGCATTGAGCGCTGCGGACATCACAAATATCATAAACACAACGGCGACGACGACAACTAACATCCCACAAGTACAATACCTGAATCCGGACGGGACGAACGGCTTCATGATCAATTTCACCAAGGACACCTCACCCACCAATCTCAACAATCCGCTGGCCACGAATCACACGATTCTGTCGGGTACCTATGCGGGTCTGGTCGGGCTGTTGACTCCGTACACCCTGCAGGTTACGTCTCGAACGGCGATGGGTTCAGAGGCGAGGCTTCAGCGCACGGTTCAGACAGTTGCGATTCCTGTCTTTCAATTCGGCATTTTCTCCGACACCGATCTAAGCTTTTTCGCTGGTCCCAATTTCGATTTCGGCGGGCGCGTCCACACGAACGGCAATCTTTGGCTCGCGGAAGGCGACGGCTCCACGCTCACAATGCGCGACAAAGTAACGGCGGTTGGTGAGGTGGTTCGCACCAACCTCGAGAACGGCTGGCCTCTTTCGACCGCTTACAATGGCACCGTCAGCGTGACCAAGAGCCCGGGATCGGGCAGCTTCGGTACGTTGGGTCAGACACAGGGAAGTACCACCGGGACGAGCTTTTTCGGCAGTGTCGGACCAACCCAGGAACCGGCGTTCAAAATTGTCTCGAATACCTACAATGGCAACATCGGCGACGGATTTACTGGCGTGAAAACGCTCGACCTGACGATTGCAACTCCGGCAATCGGCGGAACAGCCATCGATATGCTTCGTCCGCCCCAGCCCGGCGAACTTGCTGCAAATCCCGGCAAGCTGGCCGAACGTTACTACAGCCAGGCCAGCCTGCGTATCATGCTTTCCGACTACGGTCCGTCGGGACAATGCGGCGATAGCGACCTGAATGCTCTGGACTACGCTTCTGCAAACGCCGCGGGCGATCCGGTTGACCTCGCCTCGCTGGCGTGGGATGCGACTTCGACCGCGGCGAATGGCTTGGGACCCGTTGGTAAGACTCCTATGGCGGCTTGGCTTACCAACCAGGGCGTCACGGTGTTCCCGCTGCCCGTTTCGGCCGCGCAAAACGCGGCTTACACTGCGACCGACGGATACTGGGTTCAGAAATGGTTCCCGATCGAGACAGGCTGCATCAAGATCGATTTCCAAACGAAGGCCGGCCTCGCGTGGGTAGACGTGACCCAACAGATTTTGAACCTGGGCTTCACTGGCCGCAACCTGAATCAACAAACCAAGGCCACCATGACTGCGAAGGTGGGTGCTGTGTTCGTGAACCGGGTCCCCTTCAGGCTTGCGTTGCCGGGTGCACAGCTGGCGCCGTCGGCGTGCGCGGACCCCAGTCCGAACGCCATCATTCGACTGGCCCGCGTCCGTGATAATCCCTCTTCCGCTAACGCCAATGGTGGTTGCGGAAATCCCTATTCAGTGAACGGCACTGACTATGTTCCGAACGTGCTCTATGACACGCGCGAAGGCATTCTTCGTGATGACGCACTGGCGGCAAACGCGACGAACGCCAACGGGCCAATGACGCTCGCTGGAGCCATGAGCTACATCGAACTAGACGTAAACAACCTGGACAAGTGGTTTACAGGAGCGATCCCGGGTAGCGGTTCACTCGCCAACAACACGACGGGCTATACCGTTTATTTCTCCGATCGCCGCGGTAACCGCAAAGATCCGAACGCCCCGGCATCGGTTGGCGTGGGTGCGCTGAAGACGGGAGCCTTCGGATATGACGACATCGTCAACCGCGGCAGCAACGATTCTTGCCCGGATGGGGCTCTAGATAACGCCGAAGATTTCGAATCAGACTTTACTCATGGCACGGACCTTCTTCCGCCTCCCGCGCCCAGAACTTACGACACCTTATTTCCTCCGGCTGTCGCGGGGCTAAACCCCACGCTCTGGACCGTCGGCGCGGGAAAAACCCCGATCCAGCTCAATAACACCTTTAATCCGGCCGCGGCCGCAACACCGATTCAGAATCACCCGAAGTGCGGCGGGCCGGGTAATTCTTGGCCCTTTGCAACGGCCCTGAACGGCGGAGACCTGCGACTGAACCCGCCGGTCTATTTCCGCCGCGCTCTGAAAGTGGTCAATGGCTCTACCATCACGCTCGGCTCCTGCGACGGTGTAGCGTGCGGTTTGAGCATCGTGTCCGAGAATCCCGTCTACGTGCAGGGCGATTACAACGCGGGAGCGAACGGCAACTTCGGAACCGCGTTTGTCGCGGCCGCCGTGATGGGTGACGCCGTCACGCTTCTTTCGAACAACTGGAACGACGTGAACTCGTTCGCCTTCCCATACGCGTTGGGAAGCCGGACGGCGACAACTACCACGTACCGCACGGCGATCGTCGGCGGCAAGACGATTCCGTTCAAGCAGCCTGGAGGTGGCACCATCGGCCAAGACTTCGGTACCGATGGCGGAGTTCACAACTTCCTGCGGTATCTCGAGAACTGGGGCGGCCAAACGCTCTGGTATAAGGGCTCGATCGTGGCTCTATTCTACAGCCATCAGGGAGCGGGCACCTTTAAGTGCTGCAACACGGTGTACAGCCCGCCCACTCGCGGATACAGCTTCCAGACGGAGTTTCTCACTCCCAGCTTGCTGCCGCCGCGCACGCCGATGTTCCGTGACATCAACACCATCGGCTTCACGCAGTTGATTCTGCCGACGCAGTAGTTACAGGTTCACCCCGCAACACCCCAGCGGCTCCCGTTCCCCCCGGGAGCCGCTTTTATTTTGGCGGGCAGCAGCAGCGCGCATCACTGCGACGACGGCCGCGTGCGCACATTGAAATTCGTGTTTACCGCAGGCGTCGTGCAGGGCGACGCTGAATTCGGCCGGCACAAATCCGCCAGCGCGTCCGTAAAGTTTGCGGGCGTCACCAAGCCCTCGATCGGCTCGGTATATACCCTGTAGCTGCGATTCAGCGGAAGGCGCTGGATCTGAAACGAGCCGTCGAATTGCAATTGCTGGCTCGCTCCATTGCAACTCCAGCCACCCACCGTCGCTGCAACTACCGCGCCGGTGTCTGCATCCAGAGCCACCACATGCGCGCCGAAAATTCCCGTGACAGATGAGCCGGCCGAGGGAGCAGGAATATTGGCTAGCGCGAAAGTGTTGGCCGGGAGAATACGCCCGGAAAGCGCCCCGGTATTGACGGCGTCGTTCGGATCGGGGTAAACCGAGCGAATGCCCGTGCGGTCATCGTCCGATAGCGGACCGCCGGACGCTTGCGGAGTGGCCCGGGCGCCCAAGAATTGCCCCGGAGGCGGCGAAAACGGAAACATGAGCGCGCGCCACACCGCGGAATGATCGAGCCCGAACCAGTGCCCCAGTTCGTGCGATAGGAGCGATTCGAGATCATAGGCGCCTTGGCCCTGCGGGTTAGCAAGAGCGCCGGGAGTCGCGAAGAGGACCTGCCGGTCGTTCCGGAAAAGTATGTCGGCATCGAGAATCTGGCCGACGAACGCTGCGGGTCCGCTCGCGCCAACCGACGCTCCCACCGTGTTCGCGGTTATCACGCGCGTGAACGCCAATACGCCGCTCGTGAACGCGGTGCTCGATTGGTTGAAGCAAATCGTGTTGAGGCCGTCGGCGTTGCTTTCTGGATCGTTCGAGCAGGAACTGGCGACGCTTGTACGCGTGAGCGGACTGATCAATCCGGGATGAGCGGCGCTGTTGAACGTTGTGCCAGTGACGCCCGTCCAGACGCCAAACGAATCTGAAACGACCTGCTCGATTTCGGAGAGCTGAGCCGAACTTCCCTGCGCGGCCACCGTCAAGACCGTTACGCCGACAGGCGAAAGCGACGTGCTCCAGCGGCGGTTGAGCGGCGAAGCGAGCGAAAGATTCCAGCGGTCTGGTTGCGGGCATCCGCCGGCGAGCGGGACGGTCGAGTCCGTCGTGTAGCTGAAGACGTTCGGTGCGCGAACCGCAGCGAAAAGCAAGAGGGCCAAGGTTGCAAGCGTGAATGATCGTTTCACTTTCGAGCTCCGCGTTCGGAGTTGAGAGAAGCCGTCACTAGCGCCCGAAATGCAGCGGCGGGCATTCTGCGGATTCCGCTCGCTTGAAAGCGATGCGATGCGGGATCGAGGATGGCGAAAGCGGCGGTGTCTTGCGTAATTGTTTCTTCTCCTGTCACGCGGTCATTCCCGATTCGAAATGTTCCCTGGACCCAGCTCACCACCGAAAAATCTCCGCCAGCCGTTCGCTCGAGAAACAGCACCACCTGCTCACCCGGCGCAAAGCGCGGAACCCCGGAAACGGTTGAGGTTAAATCTCCAGCGTCGCCGCCGAGGAGGCGGACCGTGACGCGAGAGGGCGGCGATCCTTTCCAGATTTCCTCGACTTCAAATGCGGTGAATGTCCAGATTTCTCCTGCATCCCAGCGCGTAGAGTTTGTAACGCAGCGTGCGCGAACGATTGAGTGGGCCGTGTGCGACAAGTCGGCGACTGACATCCGCTTCAACGTCGTAGCATTCGCTGCGCCGCTGACAAACGACGCGGCCACGAGTGAAAATTTCGCAAGATCTCGAAACTGCATCATCATTTCACCTCCAGAATCCCGGTGGCCGCCGCGCGATCGTTGTTGAGCGAAGTGATAAAAAGAGTGCGGACGCCCGGCAGCGTTGCGCTCGAAATCTGCAAATCGAGCTCGATGGTGTTCGGGAAAAGCCCCGTGATAGTTGAGGCGGTGACCGGAATGTCGCCGGGCGCAGCGCCCGGACCGGTCAACTCATACGTCATCGTCGGATCGAGCCCGTTTCCGTGGATGCAGATGCTAACAGTCACCGAGCCGGAAGATGGGCGCGCGACACTAAGCGGCGTACCCTCGACGGCGCAGCCATCGGTCGTCAAGGGCCCGTCAAAGTCCACGTCGAGGGCAGCGGAAGCGGCGGCTGTAGTTGGTTCGACGACGGTGATGTCCTTGCCAGCGGCAGACGGTTGCGATGAATCCAGCATGACGACGTCTTCGGAATTATCAAACGGCACGATCACGAACGGAACCGGGTTTGAAAGCAAGCCCGGCGAGCCCGTATTCTTCACTTGGACTGTTAAAGTTCCCGCCGACTGGAGGTCGGGAGGATTCAGCACAGTCGCGCAGGTTGCCCCCGAGGAGCACGTGGTCGTTCGTGCCGCGCCGTTGACGAGAATCGTAGAACCCGTTCCTCCGCTTCCAGCGTTGAAATTCCCACCTTGAACTGTGAGCGGAAAACCCTCCAACGAACCAGCCATTACGCTTGAAGGCAGAATCACGCGGATCACCGGGCCTGACGTAATCGCGATCATAGCCAAAGCCGACTTGGTGGCGTCCGCCACGCTTGTGGCGCTAATCGAGATGGCGTTGGGAGACGGAGCTGCCGACGGCGCCGTGAATAAGCCATTCCCGTCCACGGTGCCACACGCAGCGCCGCTGCACCCTTTCCCAGCGACGGCGGATTGAACGCTCCACATCACGCTCATATTGTTGTTCCCGGTGATCGTCGCAACAAACTGGCGAGTACTGACCGTGCTTGTCGAGCGCGCCACGAACGCATACAGCGGCGCGATCGCAACCGTCACAGGGCCGGGAAGCCCCGTCACGGAGACAATCGCGCTACCACTCTTCGAGGGATCGGCGTGGCTTACGGCGGTAAGAGTCACCGGATCGTTAGCCGGCGCCGTTGCCGGTGCCAGGTAATCCATGCTGCTGGAGCTCGGACTTGATGGCGCAACGCAAGGGTTCGAGCCGGTTTGGCAAACTTGCCCGACCAACGTGTTGCCGCTCGGCACGCCGTTCACAAACCAGGTAACCGCCAAATCAGAGGTGTTCGTCACGCCGGCGGCGAAGGTGATTCGTTGGCTGACCGGCAACGTCGCGGAGGGCGGCGAAACGGTCACAGTGATGTTGCTTGCGAGCGTCACAGACGATGTCGCAGTGCTCGCACCACTCGTTGCATGAATCACGACCGTGTTCGGAGCGGGTAGCGCGGAAGGCGCGGAATAGAGCGTCGCATTTGCGCCGTTCGGTGCAATCGTTCCGACGGTCGAATTGCCACCCGCGATTCCGTTTACGTCCCAGACGATGGAAGCGTCGGCCGCGATGCAAAACGATGCCGTGAATGTTTGCGTTTGCGCGAGAGTCACAGTCACCGCTGCCGGCGAAATAGAATTTGTGGCGGAGCATGTAATCGTGACGTTCGCGATCGCGGATTTTGACGTGTCAGCGGCGCTTGTTGCGGTCACCATCACCGTCGAAGGCGACGGCGGCGCTGCGGGAGCTATGTACAGCGCGCTTTCGGGTCCATTGGATGCCACGGTGCCGAGTGTCGAGTTGCCGCCAGCGACGCCGTTCACGGTCCAGCTGATCGCTGTCGAAGGGCTTCCGGTTCCCGTTACGCTCACCGTGAACGCTTGTCCGGCGCCCGTTGATATCGTGGCCGAAGTGGGCGAAATTCCCACCGCGATGTCGTCTTGCAGTGTCACAACGGCTGATGCGGTCGCATCGGAATTGGCGTTGCTTGACGCAGTCACGGTCACGCTCGCGGGAGCCGGCAAAACACTCGGCGCCGTATACAAGCCGCCGGAAGAAATCGTCCCGACAATCGCGTTTCCTCCAACCACGCCGCCTGCGTACCAGGTAACGTTCGTGTTCGAAGCGCCCGTCACCGTCGCCTGAAATAATTGCGTTTGGCCCAGGAAGAGGATCCGGCTCGCCGGTTGAACGGTCACTGTTATTGCAGCCGGAGGGCCAGTCGAAGGTCCGGAACTGTTGGCACAGCCCGGCATCACAATGGCTCCTGTGCAGAACGCTGCCATCAGGAAAGCGTGAAGCGCGAATCGCTGGCGTCCAATATTGATGGCGGCCCCACCCAGTGTCGCGTTCGGCCGCATCCGTTTGACTATGAGAATCATCTGCGCGATGGCTTAACGCACGGGATGTGCCATCGAGGAGCATTCGTCGCGAGTATTTGTTCTTCATCATTTTGGTCGCCTCCGACCTCGCAAGTATCTTTGGCTCATGAGATTGGAACGCACGGGAGGAACCCAGATAAGCACATCGACCACGCTTCCAGTCTTAGATCATCTTCTCAACTGACAGAACGCCTCCCATATCGGAACGCGTGAAATTCAATTTGGCACGCAACCTCCAGGCTCAATTATCACGCGGGACGGCAGGAAGGTGCAGAGGGTTGACACTGGCGCAGACATCGCCAAATAATGCCCGCATGCCAAAGCCAGAGTCGGTTCGACGAATTAAAAGTTATTCAGCGGAGAGCGGCTATGTTTACCAGTACCAGTTTCACGACGCGCACCCAGCGCAGCAAGGGGCCGCGCGAGGAAACGAATACGTGTATTACATCTCCGCGGATCGCAAGAAAATGTTCCCAGTACGCATCTTCGTGCGTCACGATTCGCTTGAGAAGTGGGGCAAAGCAACGGGCCGGCCGCTGACGGGAACGGAAGAGTATGCCGCGGCCAAGATGCGGCTGTTTCAGGCTTTCGACGAAGGCCAGGAGCTCTCTGCCACCGGCCCGCCACTGGTCGTCGACGAATCGAATCTCAACGCATTGCTCGAGCGCCTGGATTTGTGACGTTCGACGCTATCACATTCGCGAAAGAACCGCCGCGCGTAACGCCGGTTCCAAAATCTGAAAACGAAACCCGTATCCGGCCGCAAGTATTCGCTCCGGTTGGACGCGATCGCTTGCAAGTAGCACGGCATCTGCCATCTCGCCCATCGCCAGCCTCAGTATGAATTCCGGTGCCGGAAAGATTGCCGGCCGGTGCAACATACCGGCGAGAAGCCGCGTGAATTCCTGATTTCGCACCGGGTTAGGCGCCACGACGTTCACCGGCCCGCTCACCTGCTCGTTTGCGATCGCGTAGCGAATAATTCCGATCACGTCCTCTATCCCAATCCACGACATCCACTGCCGCCCGCTCCCAAGCCGCCCGCCAAGCCCTAGCTTGAACGGCGTCAGCATCCGCGGCAGCGCGCCGCCTTTGCCGGAAAGTACGACTCCGAACCGCAGCATCACCGTGCGGATGCCCAGCGCTGCCGCGCGCCTGGCCTCGGCCTCCCAATCGCGGCACAGCAACGCCAGAAAATCCGTTCCGTTGGCGCTCGACTCCGTCAAGACTTCATCGCCACAATCTCCGTAATAACCGATTGCCGACGCAACCAGCAGCGTCCGAGGCTTCTGCTTGAGCCGCGAAAGCGAATCAACCAGCACTCGCGTGGTATCGATGCGGCTGCTTCGAAGAAGCTTTTTTCGTTCGCTCGTCCAGCGTCCATCGGCGATTCCGGCGCCACTCAGATGGATCACGACGTCTGTGCCCTCCATCGCCGGAACATCAACTGTCGCTTGCATCGGATCCCAGCGGATTTCGCCAGGTCGCGAGGCTCCGCCGGGACGCACCAGATGTCCAACGTTGTGCCCGTCCGATTGAAGTGCAGCGGACGCCGCCGAACCCACAAGTCCCGAGCTGCCCGAAATTAGAATTTTCATCTTGAGCTTTATTCCCCCGTAAGCGCTGAGGACTCTACCCTACGGCTCGGAATGCTCACCGTCAAGTCTTCAAGGCCGCTGAAAATTTCGAATGCGATGTCAGAGTTGAAATCGAAAAAGTCAAAACACAGTTGCAGTTCGCACGTCCATATAAGATAGACTCATCGGCTTGTTACGAGGTGGAAATGAAGCGCTTATTGCGTATGTGCGGCATCGCAGCCCTCTTCTCGATATGGCTTATGTTCTCCTTTGCGCTGGCCCGGGAGGGAGCTAGCGGCATCCGCGGTTTTTTCCCGGCGCGTGCGAAGTCCGAACACGAGCTCGAGCTAAAGCTGCAAGCCATCCCCGATGCCGCTCACGCCCAAAGCAATCTTCGCCGTCTGACGAGCCAACCGCACATGGCCGCCACCGAAGGCAGTCGTCAGGTCGCTGAATGGCTCCGCGATCAGTACCGGAGCTTCGGTTTTGACGCCGAGATCGTCACCTATAGCGTGTGGCTCGCTCAACCTCAAGAAGTAAAACTCGAACTCCTCGCGCCTTCGAAGAAAACCCTCGCCACGCCAGAGCAGCCGTTCGACGTCGACAAGGACACGAGCGACTCTCGAGCCGTGATGGCCTTCAACACCTATTCCCCGTCGGGAGAAGTCACCGCTCCGGTCGTTTACGTCAACTACGGAGCTCCCGAAGACTATGCCGAACTTGACTCTCTCGGAGTGAGCGTCGAAGGCAAGGTTGCACTCGCCAGGTACGGACGAAATTATCGCGGCATTAAATCCAGACTGGCAGAAGAACACAAAGCCCTCGGCCTGATCATCTTCTCCGACCCCGCGGACGATGGCTACATGGCCGGCGACCCGTTTCCCCGTGGCCCCTGGCGGCCGATGGCCGGAATCCAGAGAGGCTCAGTGCTCTACACGGAGTTCTATCCGGGCGATCCGCTCACTCCCGGCGTGGGCGCGACGCCAAATGCAAAACGCATCGCCCCCGCGGATGCCGCAAATCTCCCGCACATCCCGACGATGCCTATCAATGCCCAGGACGCGGCAGCGATCCTTGAGCATCTCGGCGGGCCGCATGTTTCGAAAAACTGGCAGGGCGGCTTACCGTTTACCTATCACGTTGGCCCCGGCCCATCCGAAGTTCACATGAAGCTTGTCATGAACTATCAGCAGCGTCCGATCTACGACGTTATCGCAAAGCTGCGAGCTACTGACGATGGCGAGTGGGTTGTGCTCGGCAATCACCACGACGCGTGGGTATTCGGTGCGGCTGATCCGAGCAGCGGCACGGCCGTGATGCTCGAAACGGCGCGAGCACTCGGAGAGTTGGCCCGCGGCGGATGGAAACCGCGGCGCACAATCGTGATGTGTGAGTGGGGCGGTGAAGAGCCGGGCTTGCTCGGTTCGACGGAATGGGTGGAAGCCAATCGCGCGGAACTTCAGGCCAAGGCCGTCGCTTACATCAATACTGACGTCGGCGTGACCGGCCCGAACTTCGGCGCTTCTGCCACGCCTTCGCTGAAAGATCTCGTGCGCGACGTGGCTCGCGAAGTAAAGGATCCTGCCACCAGTCGTCCCGTCTACGACATCTGGCGCGAGCGCTCCGCGCAAAAAAAAGAGTCGCCCACCGGGACGGCACGACCCGAGCTCAGAGCTGAATCTCCGGGCGAGGTTCCCATCGGCGCTTTAGGTGCTGGCTCGGATTTTTGCCCGTTCTACGATTTTGCGGGCGTTCCTTCGCTCGACATGGGCTTTAGCGGCGACTATGGCGTCTATCACTCGCTCTACGACGATTTCTACTGGATGAAACAGTTCGGCGATCCCACGTTTGCGTATCACGCAACGCTCGCGCGCATACTCGGCACTGTCGCTCTGCGGTTGGACGAAGCCGACATCCTGCCATTCGATTACTCCGCGTATGCTTCGGAGATTGCGCGAATGGCAAGTGACCTCGCAATCCGCGCCGGTGACCAGAAGGGAACTGAAACCGTCGATCTGAAGGCGGTTTCGGAAGCCTCGACACAGCTTTCCGCCTCTGCGTCTCAAGCATCCGCCGCCCTTCAAGCGATTTCGCCGGCGTCGCTCGACATCACCAGGCAGCGAGAACTCAATCACAAGCTCGCGACGGTCGAGCAATCCCTGCTCGCGCCCGAAGGCCTCGCAGGCCGGCCCTGGTACAAACACACGATTTTCGCTCCCGGGAGCTACGCAGGCTACGCGGCGGAGGTCATGCCTGGAGTTAACGAAGCACTCGATCGCAATGACCAGGCCACGGTCCGCCGTGAAGCGGATGTGCTTGCGGCGGCACTCGGAAGAGCGGCCGCGCGTCTTGACGAAATCACACGTCTCGCGCAGTCGGCCGCAGGCGGTCGGGCCGGGCACTGATTCGTTCGCCTACCGTGCGTCGTCGCGATAGAATGCTAACATGCGTGTTCGCGTTCTATTTTTCGGCCAGCTCAAGGACATTGTCGGCGTTGCTCAAGATGACGCCGAGCTCTCCGACGGCGCCCGGGTCGAAGACCTCTTCGAGCGCTACGGCCGCCGTTTTCCAAAGCTTGCTGAATTTCGTCCATCGATCGCCGCTTCCGTGAACCAGGAATATGCCGGCTGGCGCGTGCCGCTTTCCAGTGGTGACGAAGTCGCGTTTCTCCCGCCCGTCAGCGGCGGACAGCAAACCGCGACTGCCGAAGATATCTTTCAGCTCGTTCGAGTGCCAATCCGCCCGCAAGAACTGGCCGATAGTCTGAAAGCGCCCGAAGATGGCGCGCTCGTCGCGTTCGACGGCTTCGTGCGCAATAATTTCCGCGGGAAGCGGACGCTGTACCTCGAATACGAAGCCTACGAACCGATGGCCTACGCCAAGATGCGTGAGATCGGCGCGCATATCCGCGAAAAATTTCCAATCCACCGTCTCGCCATCGTTCATCGCCTCGGCAGGCTCGAAATCGGCGAGACCAGCGTCTGGATCGCCGTCAGCTCGCCGCACCGCACTGCTGCCTTCGACGCCTGCCGTTACGCGATCGACACCCTGAAGCGCACCGTGCCCATCTGGAAAAAAGAATACTTCGTTGGCGGCGCCGTCTGGGCTGAAGGGGAATTGCCGTCACAGGAAGCCATTTCCCCCGCGAATGAATCTACCTCTTAGATGAAAATATCTCCGCTAGCGCTCGGCGCTTTGCCGCTGGCTGCAATCGTAGTGTGCGCGGGCTTGCTTGGTTCCCTCGGAGCTCAGGAACAGCAGAAGAGGCAGCCCGGCATTCGAGTCGACGTGAACCTGGTCAGCATCCTCGCGAGCGTGATCGACGCGAACGGACGCCCCGTCCCAGACCTCACGCAAGACGCGTTCGAGCTGAAGGAGGAAGGCGTCGCTCAAAAAATCGAGCGCTTCGAAGCTCAAACCGGCCGTCCGCTCGACCTGGCTCTGATGATCGATTCGAGTATGAGCACGTTTAAGGATCTGAAATTCGAATGCGAAGCTGCGTCCCACTTCATCAGACAGGTAGTTCGGCCTGACGATACGCTGGCTGTCTTCGAATTTTCGGATTCCGTAACGCAGGTGTCGGAATTCTCCAATGATGTCCCGAAGCTGCAATCCGCCGCCGAGAGAATTAGCGCCGGCGCAGGCACTTCGATCTACGACGCCGTTGTGCTGGGTTCGAACGCGCTCAGGCGGCTTCCCCAGGACCGCCGCCGCGCCATCGTTCTGGTCACAGACGGCGGAGAAACGACGAGTGTTTCGAAATATGAGGACGCCCGCCGCGCGGCGATCCGGTCGGGCGCGCTGCTCTATTCCATAATCATCCGCCCAGTGAAAAATGAAAACGGCCGCAACACCGCCGGCGAGCACGCGCTAATCACGATCACAGACAGCACCGGCGGCGTTCTCTTCATCCTCGACGAACTGCAGCAGCTTGACTCAATGTTCGACCGCATCAACCGGGAGCTGCGCACGCAGTACTTGCTGGGCTACTACCCAAATCCTACGCCGAAGCCGGGAACCGCGCGGCATGTGGAAGTAAACGTAAAATCGGGAGACATGGTGCGTTATCGCAAGGAATATATAACGGTCGGAGTGGCACGCTGATGAACCAGTTCCTCGAGGTCGCAATTGACGCAGCCCGCGAAGCCGGAGCGCTCCTGCTCGCGGAATTCAGTCGCCCTAAGAACATCACCTACAAGGGCGAAGTGGATATCGTCACGGAATCCGACCGCCGCTCGGAAGAAATAATTGTCGGCCGGTTGCGTCGCTATTTTCCGCAACACGAGATTGTCGCCGAAGAGGGAAGCGGCGGCCCCACCGGAAAAGCTCGCTATCGCTGGCATGTCGATCCCCTCGATGGCACGACCAATTTCGCGCATGGCTACCCGTCCTTCGCTGTCTCAATCGGCCTGCTCGAAGAAGGCGAGCCAATCGTCGGCGCCATCTTCAATCCGGTGAGCCGCGAGCTATTCACCGCAGCGCGTGGCGAGGGAGCGTACCTCGATCACAAACGCATCCACGTCTCAGCCGTCGACACGGTGGCGACCAGCTTGCTCGTGACCGGATTCCCGCCCGATCAACGCCACCAACAGGTCAACATCTCCTACTACGCCGGCTACACGCTTCGTTCACACGGGGTGCGGCGAGACGGTTCGGCCGCGCTCGATCTATGCTCGGTTGCCTGCGGGCGTTTCGAAGCGTTTTGGGAATTCGGGCTCAAGTCTTGGGATACGGCTGCTGGAGTTTTACTCGTGAAAGAGGCCGGCGGAATGGTCACCGATTTCTCCGGCAAACCCTACCATCCGGGCGACCGTGCAATGCTCGCGTCCAACGGCCGCATTCACTCGGAGATGCAGGCTGTCGCTGCCGACATCGCGGAGCACAGCCAAAATCAGCATCCCTAAACGCACCGCCTCAATGTTTCTTCAGGTCCTTGTAAAGATTCGTGATTGAGTAGGTCACGCCCGCGAAAAACCTCTTCTGCGGTGCTCCATGTGTCAGACCGACATCGATTCCTCCGTCCACCACCAGGCGCGGCGAGACGTTATACGTAATTGCCCATAGCGATGATGCGAACGCCGGGTTCGCGATATTCAATTCCGTATTGCCATAAATTTCTCCGGTGATTCCCAGGTTTCCTCGGATTGGCCGTGAGAACGACAAGTTCAACTGCCCGTTTGAGTCGAAGCCCGACACCGCAGGCCGGCCCACAAGAAAATATGTCGCGTTGAAATCGAAATGGACGCCGTAGACATCCTTGCTTGCGAGAAACGTGAATGCGTGATCCACTCGGCCTGAGCCCAACCCTGTCGCCGTGCTCGCGGTAGGCGCTTTCACCGCATAGCTGAACGCAAGACTCGGCACATGCGCCGTCTGGTGATAGAAGCGAATCTGCGGGCCAAACCAGTTATCGCCGACACCTACCTGTCCGCCCGCCTGCCGATTCTCGATCAACACGCTCGTCGTCGTCCATCGCAGCTCCACATCGCACAGCAGTCCGAATTTCAATAGCCCAACCGTGTCATCCACCCGCGCACCCGCGCCGAGCGATGTCCGGTCCCAGCCATACTCGATCTCGAGGACGCCGTACTGCGTAATGTCTGCCGGATTCGCAACCGTCGGCCGGTTCGGGTTCGCTTCCATCGTCGGCGCATAGCATCCGGTCTGATGTCCTATCCATTGTGCGTTCGCCAGCGGAGAAAGCATCGCGAGACTCAAAATGAAAAAGCTCGCTGCGATTGTACCGCGCAAACTGACACCGCTCGAAATGGCCAGTGATTTCAATCTGTCGATTCGCCTGTGCATCCGTCGAGTTCGGGCTTCATTGTGCCTTCTCGTCCGCCGAATCAGATGATCGTCGGTCGAAAGTCGCTCCAAACGAGAAACATCCATCCGTGGCCTCGTTGACTCAATCCGGCCGGAATGCTAGCCTCGCGCTCGATTCCAAATCATGCGTGCCGTTGACATCATTCGCAAGAAGCGCGATGCCGTCGAACTATCCCGCGAAGAGATTAATTTCCTCATCGAGGGCGCTACTCACGATCGCATCCCCGATTACCAGATCGCGGCCTGGTTGATGGCTGTTCTCTGGCGCGGCATGACCCGTGCCGAACTCGCCGCTCTCACGGAAGCTATGCTGCACTCAGGTTCGGTCCTCGATTGGTCCAGCCTTCCAGCGCCCAAGGTCGATAAGCATTCCACTGGCGGCGTCGGCGACAAGACCTCGCTTGTGATTGCTCCCGTCGTCGCGTCTGCCGGCCTGTATGTTCCAATGATCAGCGGCCGCGGCCTCGGCCACAGCGGCGGCACGCTCGATAAACTCGAATCCATACCAGGTTTCAACGTCAATCTGAAGCTCGATGAATTTCGCCGCGTACTCGAAAAATGCCGCTGCGGCCTGATCGGCCAGACCCCCGAAATAGCGCCAGCCGACAAAAAACTCTACGCCCTTCGTGACGTCACAAGCACGGTCGAAAGCCCCTACCTGATCTGCGCTTCCATTATGAGCAAGAAAATGGCGGAAGGCATCGACGCGCTCGTCCTCGACGTAAAAACAGGCGTCGGCGCATTCATGAAAAAACAATCGGACGCCGAATACCTCGCCGAATTGATGGTCGAGACCGGCACGCGCATGGGCAAAAAGGTCGTCGCGCTCATCACCGATATGGACCAGCCGCTCGGCCGCAAAGTAGGCAACGCGCTCGAGGTGGAAGAGTGCATCGAAATCATGAATGGAAAGGGGCCGGCGGACTTGCGCGATCTCTCCATCGACCTTTCCGCCTGGATGTTCCTGCTCGGCGGGAAGTCCAAATCGCTCTCCGACGGTCGTGCTCTCGCTTCGGAAATGATTGTTTCCGGCCGTGCGCGTGATACATTCCGCGAGATCGTCCGCCTGCAGGGCGGCGATCCCGGAGTGGTCGATGATCCCAGCCGCCTGCCGCAGGCGCGCCACGAAGCGCGCGTCACCGCCTCGGCCGATGGTTTCATCACCGCGATTCAGTGCGAGCAAGTCGGCGTAGCAAGCATGATGCTTGGCGGCGGCCGCGAACGAAAAGAAGACGCGATCGATCCTGGAGTCGGTTTGATCGTCGAAAAGCGGCTCGGCGATCCCGTGAAATCCGGCGAGACGCTCTGCACCGTGCGCTACAATCTCGACTCCCGTCTTCCGCACTCGATGGGATTGCTCGCAAAAAGCTTTGAAATTGGACCGAAAGTACCGCCCGTCTTGCCTCTGGTGCGAAAAGTGATTGGCGCCGAAGGGAAGTCGCAGCCCTGATCGCAGGGCGAGGAGAGTGCACCCGATGCACCGCCTGATCGGCCTTGTGGGAATGCTCGTTCTGATGGCGTTCGCATTCCTTTTCTCGACAAACCGCCGCGCCATCCGTGGGAAGACGGTCGCGTGGGGCCTCGGCCTTCAAATCGTTTTCGCTTTCCTCGTCATGCGCTGGGAATTCGGCCGCTGGCTTTTCCAGGAGGCGGGCGCAGGCGTCAACTGGATGCTCGACTTCGCGTTTTACGGTTCCACGTTCGTGTTCGGCGATCTCGGGAAAAAAGGCTCACCGATGGGCTTCTTTTTCGCCTTTCAAGTGCTGCCCACAATTATTTTCATCGCCGCGTTTTTCGCTTTGCTCTACTACTTCGGCGTGATGCAGTTCATCATCAAAATCGCAGCGATTGTGATGACGCGCCTGATGGGCGCAAGCGGCGCCGAATCTCTCAATGTTGCCGCCAGCATTTTTATGGGCCAGACGGAAGCTCCTCTCACGATTCGGCCGTTCCTGCCCGAAGTTACCCACTCTGAATTGATGACTATCATGACGAGCGGCATGGCCCACGTTTCAGGCGGCATGATGGCCGCCTATATTGCTTACGGTGTCGAAGCTAAACACGTCCTCGCCGCCGTCATCATGACCGCGCCGGGAACGATCCTCCTCTCAAAAATGCTCGTCCCGGAAACTGAAACTCCGGTCACTTCGGGCCGCGTCGAAATGGCGGAGATCGAGCGCGACCGAAACGCTCTCGCAGCTTTGACCCGCGGCACCACTGATGGCCTCAGCCTCGCGCTCAACGTCGGCGCCATGCTGATCACCTTCATCGCGATGATTTATCTCGTCGACGGCATCTTTGGAGCGATCCACAATTTCTTCGCCTTCCACGGCGTGAACTGGTTTCCCACGAGCCTCGAGCAAATTCTCGGCTGGATTCTCGCGCCGATCGCGTGGCTCATCGGAATTCCGTGGCGCGATGCCCACACCATCGGCAACCTGCTCGGCCTTCGCATGGTCACAAACGAGCTCGTCGCCTTCCAGCGCCTCGGGCCTATGAAAGACGCGCTCGACCCGCGTTCCTTCACAATCGCCACGTTCGCTCTATGCGGTTTCGCGAACTTCAGTTCCATCGGCATTCAAATCGGCGGCATCGGCGCGCTCGCTCCTAATAAGCGCACCGATCTCGCGCGCCTCGGCATTCGCGCCATGCTCTGCGGCACGATGGCCAACTTGATGTCCGCTTCGATCGTCGGAGTCATGCTGAAATGACGCCGGCTCGTCCCAGCCGGGCATCGCGCGGTAGTGAATTCATGCGCGCCGAGCGCGCCGCAAAATACATCCTCTCAAAAACAAAACTCCGGCCGGAAATCGCTCTCGTTCTCGGCTCGGGTCTCGGCGCTTTTGCCCATGAACTCGCCGGCGCCACAAAAATCCCGTACCAGAAAATCCCCGGCTTCCCGCATTCCACCGCCGTTGGCCACGCAGGCCGTCTTATCATCGGCAAAGTAGGAACCATCGACGTCGCCGCAATGCAAGGCCGCGTCCATTTCTACGAAGGCTACTCCGCGAAAGAAGTCATCTTCCCGATGCGCGTGCTAGGCAGGCTTGGAATTCGCTCGGCAATCCTTACGAACGCCGCCGGCGGCATCGATCTCGGCTACAAGCAGGGCGCGCTCGTCGTCCTCCGCGACCACATTAATCTTCAGGGCACGAATCCTCTGATCGGCCCGAATGACGATCGCTTCGGCCCGCGCTTTCCTGATATGACGCAGGGATATTGGAAGCCGTACCGCGAATTCGCGCTCGCTGAAGCGAAGCGCCTGGGCATCGAACTCCACGAAGGCGTTTATGCCGCGCTTTCAGGTCCTAGCTACGAAACGCCGGCAGAAATTCGTTATCTCAGGACGATTGGAGCCGATTTAGTCGGCATGTCCACGGTCCCTGAGACAATCGTCGCGCGCCATATGGGAATTCGCGTTCTCGGAATTTCCTGCGTCACGAACATGGCTGCGGGCATTCTCGATCAGCCGATCAATCACGCCGAAGTGATGGAAACGGGCGAGGGAGTGAAAACGCAATTCATCGCGCTTCTCCGCGCCGTCATCCCCAGAATCTCAGCCGATGCAACTAGACGCATCCAAAAGAGCTACCCATGACTGAATACGACACATTGATCGCAGCGGCAAAGCAAGCCCGCGAAAACGCCCACGCACCCTACTCCAATTTCCGAGTCGGCGCCGCGCTCCGCGCAAAATCGGGCCGCGTTTTCACGGGTTGCAACGTCGAAAACGCCACGCTCGGCCTCACCTGTTGCGCCGAACGTACCGCCATCTTCAAAGCCATCTCCGAAGGGGAGCGCGGCTTTGAAGCCATAGCCGTCGTCGCCGATACCGACACGCTCACGCCACCTTGCGGCGCCTGCCGCCAAATCATCTGGGAATTCTGCGGTGATGTCCCCGTGATCATGGCCAACTTGAAAGGCAAAGTCCTGCGCGAAACAATGAGCAGCCTTCTCCCACGCGCCTTCGACTCATCGTTCCTGTAAACCGTGCAACCAAAAATGAACACAGATAAACACTGATAGAGTCCCAATCACAAATCCGAGAAAGCTGAGGCCATGTTCCCTAAGAAAAACTCAATCGCGCCATTCTCATCCGTCACGGGTCTTCGCCGTTTTCTCTTCCATCTGTGTCCATCTGTGTTCATCTGTGGTTGCATCGTTTTTCTCGCAGCCACGCCCGCCTCAGCCCAAAGCAAAGCAAAAGACAAAGCCGGCCTCCTCGTCATTCACGGCACAGTCGTCACAATGGACCCCCAACGCCGACTAATCGAAGACGGCGGAGTTGCAGTCCGCGGCGATTCTATCGTCGCAGTCGGAAAATCTGCGGAGATCGAATCGCAATACGAAGCCCCGAAATTAATTGACGCGCACGGCGGCATCATCATGCCCGGCCTGATCAACGGTCACGCCCATGCCGGTATGAGCCTCTTCCGGGGCATCGCAGACGATCTCTCCCTCGACGAGTGGCTCCACAAATATATTTTTCCCGCCGAAGCGCGCAACGTTACCGAGGATTTCGTCGTTTGGGCCACCCGCCTCAGCCTTCTCGAAATGCTGCGTGGCGGCACCACTACGTATTGCGACATGTACTATTTCGAAGACGCCGTCGCGCGCGTCACGAAAGAAGCCGGGATGCGCGGCGTCCTCGCCGAAACCATCATCGAATTTCCCGCTCCAGACAACAAGACGCTCGCTGAAGCTTACGATTACACGCAGAAGTTTCTCGACCGCTGGAAGGGCGACCCGCTCATCACCGCCGCCGTTGGTCCGCACTCGATTTATACATTGTCGGAGAAGGCGCTCCAGGATTCGGCCGCGCTCGCGCGCCGCAATCAAGCGCCGATCGCGATCCACATTGCCGAAGCTCCCTTCGAATTGCTGCTCAGCCGCGAAAAACACGGCGCGACACCTGTAGCATATCTCGAGCGTATCGGTTTGCTCGGGCCGGACGTAATCGGCGCTCACTGCATCTGGGTGGACTCAGCCGACATCGCGATTCTCACGCGCTTCGGCGTCGGCTGCACTCACAATCCCTCGAGTAATATGAAGACAGCCGCAGGAGTAATGCCCGTCGTCGACATGCTTGCTGCAGGCCAGGCAATCGGTCTCGCCACTGACGGCGCCGCGAGCAACAACAACCAGGACATGTTCGAAGAAATGAACCTTGCCGCGAAACTTCAGAAAATCGCGCGCCGCGATCCGCGCGCTCTGCCCGCCCCGCAAGTCGTCGAGATGGCGACCATCGGTGGCGCCCGCGCGCTACATCTTGAAAAGCAGATCGGCTCGCTCGAAGCAGGCAAGAAGGCGGATCTAATCGTGGTCGATACCCGAGCGCCCCACGCCGTGCCGATGTACAACGTCTATTCCGATATCGTGTACGCGCAGAAAGCCGCCGACGTGAGAACCGCCATCATTGGCGGCAGAATCGTGATGGAAGACCGCCGCATGCTAACTCTCGACGAGCCGCAAATCCTTGCAAAGGCGGAACAATACAGGGCGAAGGTCGAAGCCTCGCTCGCTGCGCCGGTCGCCAACAAATAGCCGATCGCGGCACCCGGCAATTGCTCACTTCAGCGCAGACACTGTTCGCTGGCGTTGCAGTTTCAAGGCGATCGATCGCAGCGTGTCCGGAATATTCTTGTTCGTGCTCAAGAGCTTTAGATCGGTCGCAGACAGCCGCGGCAAAAGGTGGAGCGAAATATCCAGCGGAGTCTTCGGGTTGCTCACCAGGTTTTTCATGATCACGTAGCTCTTCATGAATTTCCGCGTCAGCGAAATCACCCGAAATACTTCATCCGACAGATTGGTCATCTTCGCGAAGCTTTCCACTTCCATGTCCGTGAGCCGCGGCGATTGCAGCACGCATCGCTGAACCAGTTTGTTGGGATCTTTGATGAGGATCATCCGCGCCTCGCGGTTTCCTTTCAGCGCCAGCGTGAGCCGCTGAACCACATTCATGTGCGCCACTTGCTTCAGCAGCGTCTCGCGCTTCACCGGGTCCGGCTCCGCTTCTTTGGCCGCTTCTTCCAGGTCCTTTACGGGGATGGGTTCGTTCTTGTGGATCTCCGCGAGAAGCGCCTGCTGCTCTTTGGACGCTCCCTGCGATTGCGCGAGCGCCTCCACCAGATGTTGGTCGGAGCTGAGCCGCTCCATGTTGTCGAGCAACGCTTGAATCCCCGCCGCCGTGAGGTGCCGCGCCGCCCGCGTCACAAGCGCCGTCGGGCAAGCTTCATTCTTCGCCATCGTGTCGGCAACGCTCGGTTTTTCCGCAACGTTGTCCGCGCAATACTTAAAAAGGTGCGGGTCCGCGTCCGGCCGTGCCAATGCCGCAACAAAAGATTCGGGCGGTAGCGTCACAAGGGCGTTCCTGGCGCGCTCAGCGATTGTCGCGTCTGCGTCCGCCGCGAGCACCGCAAGCAGCTCCGCTCGATCCTCGGGAGAGAGCGAAATCCCGCCGGAGCACACCGCCACCTTTCGTTCTGGCCGTGCGTGGCCGGAACGGATCTCAGCACGCACTTCGGCGCTAATGGGAATCTCCAGGCGGTGTCTTCAAATCGTTCCGCGTGAGCTTCGCGTTTCCCGGAAGCCCTGGCTGTCCGAACGCTGCGACAGTCTGGCCGTTTAATTCGAGCGTCACCGAGCCGGATTCGCTCGCAGTAATCTCTAAGCTATCGCGCGCCTCGAAATGCTTGGTGTCGCCCGCATCGATGGCGCCATTGAACACGGTCTTTCCGTCAGCCACGATCATCACAGTGACGGACTTGCTGGCCTGCACCTTGAGCTCCAGCGGATCGGCCGCGGCGATCCCGGCACCCGCGGAATTCGCGCTCGAATTCTGCGTTGCTGCATCGGTTCTGCCCCTCGCCGCATCGGGCGGCGGCGAAACGGCGGGCGTTGTCGAAGCCGCAGCCTTCCGGTGCAAGTGCGCCGCAATCCGCCCGCCATAGCGCGCATAAACAAACGTCACGCTCGCCAGAATCAGAATCACCGCAATCGCAGTTACGATCGCCGGCTTCCAATCCCTCGGCATCTCCATCGGGGGGTCGGGCACAACGCCGGCGTCCACTCGTCCTCGGGTCTCCAGAGAATATTCCGCCACCATGCTGTCTTCGTCGAGCCCGAGAAACCGCGCTACCGAACGAATGAATCCGCGATTGAACACGCCGCCGGGCAATAAGTCCCAGTGCTCGTTCTCGATTGCCTCCAAGAATCGCGTGCTGATCCGCGTCGCCGCTGACACCTCTTCGAGCGACACCCCTCGCATCTCCCGCTCGCGCTTCAAATGTTCGCCGAATGGTGCCGATGACATTTCTGTGAGACCCGAAACCCACAAAAAATATAGGCGTCGGTCGAAGGTGTGTCAATCACGGCTCACGGATATCTGACCGCGCCACCTATTTGCCTTAGGTCAATCGCTCCGCGATGCCCATTGCAGTTACTGAAAACGGTTCACTATAATGTGAAGGTTGCCCGACAAGATCCCAGACCCGAACCCTCGTCTGCCGGCTGAACCGGTCCGAAGAGCAAATGACGGAAAAACCTTCGGCGGCGTCGAACGACGCCGAAATCCGCGCACTGCCCCCGAACCGCTCGAAGTCACGGAAGTCACGGTTTTCCATGAGCTTGGCAAAGCCCTCACCTCCTCGCTTCAACTCGATCAGGTTCTTCGCACCATCATGGAGAAGATTAATGAAGTCCTCCGCCCGGACACCTGGTCGCTCCTCCTGATGGACGTTGACAAAGGTGAGCTCTATTTCCAGATTGCCACCGGCAAAGGCGCCGAAGCTCTGAAAGATGTCCGCATCAAGCTTGGCCAGGGACTGGCTGGTTGGGTTGCACAAACGGGCGAAGTGGTCGTCGTCCCCGACACCTCGAAAGATTCGCGCTTCTTCGCAAAGGTGGACGAAAAAACAAAAATGGAAACGCGCTCGATCGTCGCCGTCCCCGTGCGCTTCCGCGACCACTGCCTCGGCGTGATCGAGTTGATCAATTGTATCGGCCCCGAGGGTTTCAGTCACCGCGACCTGGCTCTCCTCGAAGCGCTCGCCGACTATGCCGCGATCGCCATCGAGAATGCGCGCCATGTCCAGCGCATCCACGAGCTCACGATCACCGACGATTGCACCAGCCTCTACAATGCGCGCCACTTGAATTTCATGCTCGATACGGAGATCTACCGCTCCCATCGCTATGCTTTCGAGTTCTCGCTGATCTTCATCGATCTCGACCACTTCAAAAACGTCAACGACACCTACGGCCACCTGATGGGCTCGAAGCTTCTCGCCGAAATCGGCAGCGCCGTCAAAGAAAAATGCCGCATGATCGATCTCGCCTTCCGCTACGGCGGCGACGAATTTGTCGTCCTCCTGCCTCAAACGTCCAAAGAAAACGCGCTCGGCGTCGCCCGCCGCCTGCACACCCTGATTCGTGAAGCTGTCTGGCTGAAAGAACCGGGCATCAATGTCCAAATCACCGCCAGTGTCGGCGTCGCCTCCTATCCCACCGATTCGCGCACGAAAGCGGAGCTCCTCCATCTCGCCGACGAAGCCATGTACCTCGTCAAGAACACCACCCGCGACAGCGTAGCCGCCGCCGGGATTGGCCTCCTTCCCCAGTCCGCTCCCATTCCTCAAAACTGATTCCGTTTTCTCGCTGACCTGTGTTCGCAGCGCGATTCGAGCAACCCGTCGCCCCGACCGCTCCGGTTGCCATAACGAACGGCCTGTCATCCTGAATGCATCCGTCCAGGATGCCTGAAGGATCCCGGAGTAAATTGCTGGGTTCTCGGCTCACCACGTCTCAGCCCGCATCCCACCCGCCCCGTATTTTCCACAACTCCAACCGCGCACCTTGATTCACTCGTGTCACCGTGTTAGTCTGCGCCCACGCTAACATTCACATTCGCATCAAAAACATGGCGGAGGCGAGCGAGGATTCATGGCTAACGAAGCGCTGGGAATGATCGAGACCAAAGGCTTGGTGGGCTCGATTGAAGCTGCCGATGCCATGGTGAAAGCCGCCAACGTAATTCTCATCGGCAAGGAATATATCGGCGCGGGTTACGTCACCGTAATGGTTCGCGGCGATGTGGGCGCTGTAAAAGCCGCCACCGACGCCGGAGCCGCAGCTGCGCGCCGTGTCGGTGAACTTGTTGCCGTCCACGTGATCCCGCGCCCGCACGAGCTCGTCGAAGAAATTTTGCCGGGCGGTGGCCAGGCCCGCAAGAAGTAACTGCGGTTCTGGCGTTGTCATTTGAATCTCTGGCCCGCGATTGTAATTCAGAGCGAAGCGAAGAATCTCAGCCGTAGGTGCTTGGCGCTCGCCTTGTTCGTGCGGTCCGTGCCGCCGCGTAGAAGCAGTCTGAATCCCTGAGGGCGATTCTTTGAGCCTGCGCGATCGCGACCTGCTTTCCATCCAGGAAGCCCGCCATGCCGTTGAGCGGGCGCATGAAGCCCAGAAGAAGTTCGCCGCATTTTCCCAGGATCAAGTTGATGCCGTTGTGGAGGCCTGCGCCAACGCCGCCACCGATGCCGGCGAATCGCTCGCCCGCCTCGCCGTCGAAGAAACCGGCTACGGCAACGTCTCCGACAAAATCACCAAGAACCGCCTCGCCTCTGTCTACGTTCCTCGTGCCATCCGCGGCATGAAAACAGTCGGCGTGATCCGCGAAGACCGCGAGATGGGAATTTTCGAAATTGCCGCGCCCGTGGGCGTCGTCGCCGCCGTGATTCCTTCGACGAACCCCACCTCGACCACAATTTACAAAACGCTGATTTCGCTCAAAGCGCAGAACGCCATCGTCCTTAGCCCGCATCCCACTGCGATGCGCTGCATCTGCGAGTCCGTTACCGTGCTCAATCGCGCGGCGCTACAAATGGGCGCGCCTGAATCCCTCATCAGCTGCCTCGAGCACCCGACGATGCAGGGCACTGAAGCGCTGATGAAGCACCGCCTCACAGGAGTGATTCTCGCCACCGGCGGCACCGGTCTCGTTCGCGCCGCGTACAGCTCCGGTCGCCCCGCATACGGTGTCGGCCCAGGCAACGTACCCGCGCTAATCGAGCGCACCGCGAATGTTCGCAAAGCCGTCGCTGATATTTTCGCGGGCAAGACGTTCGACTACGGCACGATCTGCTCCTCCGAACAAGCGATCGTTGCCGAAGAAGCTGTCCGCGAACAGGTTCTCGACGAATGCCGCAAGCAAGGCGGCTACTTCCTCACCGCCGACGAAATCAATCGCCTCGGCGCTCTCGTTTTCCTCGGTGGCGCCCATGTGCCGAATACGCAAGTTGTTGGCCGCCCCGCCACCACAATCGCGGAAATGGCAGGCATCAAAGTCCCGCCGTCCACGCGCGTCCTCATCGCTCAGCTCGACGGAATCGGCCGCGACATCCCGCTCTCCGCCGAAAAACTTTCGCCGATTCTCGCGTTCTATTCCGCGCCGAATCTCGCCGCCTCAATCGACGTCTGCGTCCGCCTGCTCCTTCACGGCGGAGCAGGCCATACCGCCTCGATCCATTCGCAAAGCGAAGCCGCCGTGAAGCAGTACGGCCTTGCCGTTCCCGCCTTCCGCATCGCCGTCAACACTTCCTCAGTCCACGGCTCAATCGGCTACTCCACCAATCTATTTCCTGCGATGACTCTCGGCTGCGGCTCCCCCGGCGGCAACATCACCTCCGACAATATCGGCCCCGAGCACCTCATGAACGTAAAACGCGTGGCCTGGGAATCGCGCCCCATCGAGCACCGCACCGTCCCAGCCGACCAGCGCCTCGCCGCAATCCTTTCACCCGCCTCCTCAGTAGGGGCGGCGCTAAGACGCGACGTAAGCGTCCCGGTCGCCGTCGCGCGAGCCGCCCGCGTAACGCCCACCGATACTCAACCATCAGTCGCAGCTACCGCGCCCACTTCCGGTTTCCCGGGTGACCCATCCTTCGCGTCTTCGGCGAAGGGTGGAGACGTTGCTCCGTCGGCGACTTTGCCTCCCGCCCAGCCAAGAGCAATCGCAGCCGCAGCCGGAGCCGGAGCGACAACATCATCCGCTCTCTCAACAGCAGTCGCCGCAGCCGCTGCCGCCGCTCCTGTCCCAGATCGCCAAACGATCGCCCGCATCGTCGAACAAGTCTTCACCTCGCGCGGCATCCTACGCCGCAGCGCCACGCCAAGCGCATCTCCCGAGTTACGTCAGGGCACGGCTTCAGCCCTGCCGAAATTGCCGTTGGCAATGGGGGCTTCAGCCCCGGAGGCTCACGCGCCCAAGCCAACCCCCGCGCCCATCCATCCCCTTCCACCGCCCGTCGAAGTCGCCGAGTTCCTAAGCGAAAACGACGTCCGAATGGCCCTCACCCGCAACCTGAAACTCTACATCGGCCCCAAAACCATCCTCACCCCGTCCGCCAGCGACCTCGGCCGCGAACACGACATTTTCATCATCACCGACATAGTCCCAACCCCCAAAAAGCGCCGCTTCGAATCGTAACGGTCCAGCAGTAGCTGTTGCCTTTCAGTAGCACAGGCACTCTTGCCTGTGCCAACGCAAACACACGCCGCCCGGCCAAAGTACCTGGCAATCCCACGAAATCGTTCCTCCAGCATCAGCCGTCGGCTTTCAGCAGCACAATCACCCATCTACGCCCCGAGGAGCGAAAGGCAGCCCCCGCGAAATACAGGTCACAATCAAGTCACAATATCGGTAATCCTTCGCGCCGGATTTGTGCTTGAATAGAAGAGGGACAGAACCGGGGGCATCCATGGCCGAACCAAACGAACACAGTACCCAGAACGAAGACCGTTGCGGAAAATGCGGCGCCGATATTGACCCCACCCGGCGCGTCGACTTCACCCTGAAAGACGGCACTCGCGTCTGCGATTCCTGCTTCGTGAAAGGCACACGAAGCCCCACGCACGCAACAGAAAAGCCGTTTAGCTAATCGCTCGCCCCAGCTCGCTCGCTCCGCGCTTCACTCGTCCCGCAGCGCAACCATCGGATCCAAGCGCGCCGCACGCCGCGCTGGGATGTAGCAAGCGATCAGCGACACCGCAGCCAGCAGCACCGGTGCCACGGACAGAACCACCGGGTCGAAGCCATCCACGCGGTACAGCAGGCTCGACAGCACCTTGCCTACCGCTACGGAAAGCACAAGCCCAAACGCCGCTCCGATCCCGGTGAGCACCAGTCCTTCGCGCAACGTCATCCGCAGAGCATCTGAAGTGCCTGCACCTAGCGCCATCCGAATCCCAATTTCCCGCGTCCGCATACTCACCGTGTAAGCTCGCACGCCATACAAACCGATCGCCGCAAGCAGCAGCGCAACACCTCCAAAAATCACGAACATCCGTGCCCCGGTGCGAACCACCCACAGATCGAAGCTGCTGTCCACCTGCGTGCGCATCGTCTTCAGAGCCAGCACCGGCAAATGTGAATCCACGGCCCGGATTTCGCCGCGCACCGTCTCAAACAGCCGCGCTTCACCCTGCGTGTCTCCCACATTCGTACGCAAGTGAATGTTCATGTCCGACTGATATGCCTGCCCGAACGGCACGTACACGTGCGGTGGCCAGAGTGTTCCGGTGACGCCCTCTTGCACGTTCCCAACGACGCCCACAACCTCCACGTCGACGGCCGGCTCATTTCCTCCTCCTGACGTTAACCGAATATGCTTGCCGACCGCGTCGCCCCCCGGCCACAGTCGCTCGGCCGCAAACTGATCGAGGATGGCCACCGGGTGAGTCGTCCCGGCGGCGTCGGCGGCCGCGAAAAGCCGCCCGCGTTGCAGCGGAATCCCAATCGTCGTGAAATAGTCGCCGCCAACGACGTTGTACCTGCACGCCACCTCGGTCGCCGCGCTTGCCGAACTCCCCGGCGATGCTGGCGCGTCCGCCGAACGGTGCACGGTTTTTCCGAGCGACACCATACCGAACGGAACGGTCGCAGCGAGCCCAACCGACTCGACGCCCGGAGTAGCTCGCAATCGCTCCACCACCGCGCGATACACCTCCCGTCCTCGCGTTTCGTTGTAACCGGCCAGACTCGCGTCCACTTCCGCCACGATTTCACCGGAGGTGCGGAATCCCGGTTCCACTCGTGCCGCGCGCACCGAACTGCGAATAAATAATCCCGCCGCGCTCAGCAGCATCAGCGACAAAGCAATCTGTCCCATCACCAGAAGATTCCGCCGCGAGAAAACCCCGCGCCGCCGCCCGCAGGCATCGTCGGCCCGTGCGCCGATCTTCAATCCCGCAAGCAGGCTGCGCTTCGATAGATTCCACGCCGGTCCAAGACCAAACAAAAGCGTGCTGAACACGCAAAACCCGATCGTCGCGAAAAGCACTCGCACATCGGGCCCGGCGCTATACACCAGATCGAGCGGCGCCAAGCGCGCCATCGACCGCACCAGCGCCCCCGTGCTCCAGTAAGCCACCGCAAGCCCAGCCGCGCCTCCGGCAAGCGCGAGCAGAAATCCCTCCGCCAGAAGTTGACGCAAAATATCCGCACGGCTCCCGCCAAGCGCCAGCCGGATCGCGATCTCCTTGCCGCGTGTAGTCCCGCGCGCCAGCATCATATTCGCCACATTGAGCGACGCGATCAGCAGCACCACACCCGCCACCGCAAGCAGCAGTGCCGCTGGAATCAGTAACTCGGAGTCGTTTATGGGTTCGGTCGAGATACCCATCCGTGCAAGCGGACGCACCAGAAACGTCTGATCTTTATCGTCCTCAGGGTATGCTCTCGCCAGCTGAGAAGCTTCTGTGGCAAGCAACGCATCGGCTGATTTTTGCGACACCCCCGGTCGCAGCCGCCCCACAAGGATCAGCGCGTGATTGTCGCGCGCCGCCAGCGCGCGGCCCCGCCCTTCAAAATCGTTCATCGCTAATTCATAATCGCCGAGCGGTAAATACAGCTCAGGGCTGATCATGGCGGTGGTGCCCGTAAATCCTTCCGTCGCGATTCCGACGATGGTGTAGACGCGCCCGTTGATGCGCAGAGTCTTCCCGAGCAACTGTGGATCGCCTCCGGTTTTCTTCCAGTACGAATAACTCACGATCGCGACAGGCACAGCAGAAGCAGGCCGCTCCTCCTCGGGCGTGAATGCGCGTCCCTCAAATAGCGGCACGCCAAACGTCGTGAAGTAGTTCGCTGAAATGATGTCCGCAAACCCGCGCCGTGTTGTGTCGCCTTCCGAAATCCCCACCATCGCCAGGTTGTGCGCCAGCAGGCTCGAGAAGACGCTGCCGTTTTCGCGCAGCTCGGCATAATCCGGATACGAAAACGCGCGGTACTCCGGCTTGCTCGTGTCGCGGCTATAGCAACCCACCAGTTCAGCGGGATTGTGAATCACAAGCGGCTTCAGCAGGAACGCATTTACCAAACTGAAGATCGCCGTATTCGCACCGATTCCCAGCGCCAGCACCGCCACCGCCGCAAACGTGAACCCTGGATTCTTGCGGAACATCCGAGCCCCAAAACGGAAGTCGCGCGTCAGATTGGCCATCAGTTTTCTCCGTGCTGATTTGCTGCTGTAGGTCTTACGTGCGAGGTCGACCGAAAGTTCCGTCCGAGGAAGACTAGCCGGCGCGAGGTTTCGCGACCGGCCATGGGAACATAACTTCTACATGTCGCTGCGTGCGAAGGCCGTCCTTACCTTGGGCCGTAGCAGGTAAATCAGCAGCGCTCCCGCGATGGCCACTCCCACCGCCCCCTTCAAGAACTGCCCTCGAACGGCGTTCACCAGGTCGCCCGCCACCTGGCTCGCGATGATGATGACTGCGAGCGCCCAGCCCCAGAATCGCCGCTTCATCCAGCCGATACCGGCCGCCACCATCGCCACGCCCAGTCCAAGGAACGGAATCGCGATGCCGCGTCCGAGCTGGCGCAGTCCTTCCCCGGCTTCCGGGTTGAGCTTCCACATCGGATCGAGGACGGTGCCCGGAAACAGCAATGTGATTCCGGCAAGTGTCGCCATCGTCGCACCAAAAAACAGGAAGACACCCATCGCGGTCAGTCCGAAATTCCAGTCGCTACGATTCAACGACATGTCCTCCTGCCTTCCCGGCGGAAGCGCCGTACAGTCAAAGCGGTATTGTAAAGGTTGTTAGACTCAAACTGTGCGAATGGGGTCGCCTGCGAAGCCGAGAAATCCCGGATAGGTCACTATGACGGCGAATAACCAAGCGCCAACCCGGAAAAACGAGCACAGCAAAGCGTACAGAGTTCTCCGGCGCTTCTTCGCGATTCTCGGCCCCGGCCTCATCACCGGCGCTGCCGACGACGATCCCTCAGGCATCTCCACGTACTCTGTCGCCGGAGCGGCCTACGGCTATGCCACTTTATGGGTCGCGCTCATTACGTTTCCCCTGATGACCTCCGTCCAGCTGATGTGCGCGCGCCTCGGCATCGTAACGGGACGAGGGCTCGCAGCCTCGGTCCGCATGTACTATCCGCGCTGGGTATTGTGGTTCGCGTGCTTGCTCCTGGCCGTCGCAAACGTCATCAATATCGGAGCCGATCTCGGCGGTATGGCCGAAGCGAGCGAGCTCATCACAAACGTCCGAGCGCCTATCTGGATTCCAGTCTACGCAGTTGTGATTGTCGCGATGATGTTCTGGGCGTCGTACAAAACAATGGCTGAAGTCTTCAAGTGGATGACGCTCGTGCTGTTCGCCTACGTACTCGCATCGTTCTTTGCGCGCGTCGATTGGAAAAGCGCGCTCGCCGTTACGTTCGTGCCGCATCTCGAGCGGTCGCGCGGATTTTTGGCCGTCCTCGTCGCAATTCTCGGTACCACGATTTCGCCGTATCTTTTCTTCTGGCAGGCAGCCGAAGAAGTCGAAGAAAAACGCGCAAAAGGCCACCCGCAAGCCGAAGCCAAAGCCGCCACTACGGTGGCACTAAAATCCGCGCGCACCGACACGATGTCGGGAATGCTGTTCTCCAATCTCATCATGTATTTCATCATTCTCACCACTGCCGCCACCCTCCACGCCCACGGCCACACCCACATCACAAGCGCCCGCCAGGCGGCCGAAGCCTTGCGTCCTCTGGCCGGCAATGGCGCGTACTTGCTTTTCACCGTCGGTTTGATCGGCACCGGCATGCTGGGTGTGCCCGTCCTCGTGGGGAGTTGCGCCTACGCCCTCGCAGAAGCGGCGGGCTGGCGTGGTTCAGTCACAGACAGGCCGGCGCAAGCCCGCAAATTCTACGCAGTGATGGCGGTGGGAATGGTGCTCGGCGCAGCGCTGAATTACTTCGGCCTGAACGCGGTGAAAATGCTTTTCTTCTCCGCGGTGATGAACGGCGTTCTCGCCCCGCCGCTGATTCTGCTCGTGATCCTGCTAACCAGCAGTCAAAAGGTCATGGGCGCCCGCGTGAACCCGCCGTTGCTTCGCTATCTCGGCTGGACGACCTTCGCCCTGATGACTGCCGCAGCGGTCGGCATGCTCGTCACGAAATGAACGAACGGTCACAGCGCGTTCCCCCCCGCTCTTCGTCCAACGCGGTACGCCCGGCGTCCCTCCGGTTGTTCGGAGATAACCACTCGCCTATACTCAGCTTCTAACGGAACGAAAGGGAATCGCGAGTGCGAAATCAGGTAGCGGCGCGATACGCGCGATGGGCGGCGGTGACGGCGGGCTTGATCGCGCTGTCTGTCGCAGGTGTGTATGCAAAACGCGCGATTCAGGCGGCGCGTGCGCGCCACTCCGCTCCAGCCGTTGTTCCCGTGACTGTCCAGCAGCAATCCGCCGAATTCAAGTTCACAAAAATGGAACAGGACCGCGCCATTTTCACGATTCGCGCTTCCCAAGCCACGCGCTTCAAGGACGAAGACCGCAGCCTCCTCGAAGACGTATGGATCACGATCTACGGCCGCGCCGGCGATCGCAACGACAACATTCACACCCGCGAGTGCAGCTACGAGCCGAAGTCCGGCGAAGTTCACTGCGCGGGCGACGTCGAGATCGACATCCAGGGCGCGAATCCTGCTTCAGGTAAGCCTGCCGATAAAGAACTCGAAGTAAGGACGAGCAAACTTTCCTTCAATCGCGACACGGGTGAAGCTTCCACGCCGGAAAAAGTGGAATTTCGCTCGCCTCAGGGACACGGCGCCGCCGTCGGACTGTCCTACAGCACGGCAACTTCAGTCGTCCGGCTTGAGCAGGACGTCACCCTCGAAGTGCTGCCGGCGGATGGAAGTGCGAATCGCGGCGATGGGCGGAAAAACCTTCTCCCGGGAGATCGTGCGGGCGCTACGCCGGTGACGGCGGCCGGAAGCAGCTTGGAAGTGCGGCGCAACGAGCGCCGTGTGGTGCTCAACGGCCCGGCAGTCCTGAAGCAAGGAACGCGTGAGCTTTCGGCGGATACCATTTCGATGGACTTGGACTCGACGTTTCACGCGCAGCATGTGATTGCAGAAGGGCATCCCGCGGTGCGATCCACTGAGAGCGGTGGAAAGATCGAAGTGGCTGCGGAAAAATTCGAAGGTTTCCTGAACGCGGCAGGATGGCTTGAGCGGATCGTCGCGGTTGGAAATGTAAGAGCCACGAGGGAGTCGATATCTGCTGGCTCTGCAGGGACGGATCATTTTTCCGGCGCGCGGGTGGAGTTCGCGATGGCGCCCACAAGAAACTTGGTGCGGGAGATGACGGCGACCGGCGGCGTCACGCTCGATTCCGGGCAGGCCGGCGCATCGCGTTCGCTAAAAACCGAAGCGCTGCGAGTGAAGTTCGGCCCGGGAGCCCAGCCGGATCAGCAGAAGATCGAAAGCGCGGAGACTCTTGCTCCTACGACCATCAAGTCGAAGACGGGCGATGAAACGACCGAACTCCGCGCAAAAAAATTCGTCACGCAGTTCGGCGTGAGTGGCCGACTCGAGAAATTGCTCGGTTATTCAGGCGTCGAAGTCCGTCGGGAGCTCGCCAGAGGAGCGCCGCAGGTAAGCTCTTCCACCGAACTCGTGGCGACGTTCGGCCCCGATCGCGATTGGGACACTCTCGATCAGATCGGCAACGTTCGCTTCCAGCAAGCGGACCGCCGCGCAACCGCCGAGCGCGCGAGGATCGTCCGCGCGACCGACCTGATCGCGCTCAGCGGATCGCCCGTTGTCTCCGACGCGACGAGCCGGACGACAGCGGGTAGCGTGCTAATCGATCAGAAGTCCGGCGACATCAAGGCGGCGGGCAACGTGGTTTCCACCTACCTCGCCGCCGGGCAGCCCGGCGCAATGAACCTCGGTTCGGGACCCGCCCATATTTCCGCCGACACGCTTTCAGGTTCGACGACCTCGGGACACGTGGTCTATGTGGGGAGGGCGCGGCTGTGGCAGGGCGAGTCGGTCATGGATGCGAAGCAGATTGAAGTGTGGCGCGAGGAAAAGAAGCTCGAAGCTACGGGAAACGTCATCGCTGTATTTCCCCAAGCTTCGTCGAGCCCGCTCGGTGGACATCTGGCTCCGCCGAAGCTCAGCACTAAAGGCCAAGCAGCGCCGCCTGCTCCCTCCCCCTCCGGCCCTACCCTCTGGACCGTTCGCGCCCCGGTTCTTACCTACTGGGACGCTCGATCCCAGGCCCTCCTGGAAGGTGGTGTCACGGCCACCTCAGAGCAGGGTGAGCTCACGGCACGTACACTTACTGTCGATATGGCAAAGGGCGCTCCCCAGTCCGGCGGAACGGCAAATCGCGCGGTTGGCGGGCAGGTCAACCGGATCGTGGCTCAAGGCAATGTCGTCATCCGCCAGGGCGACCGCCGCGGCACCGCCGACCAGGGCGTTTACACCGCGACCGACCAAAAATTCGTCCTTTCGGGCGGGGAACCCACCATTAGCGATGCCAATAGCGACACAACCACCGGGCGTTCGTTGACCTTCTTTGTTGCGAATGATACGATTTTAATTGATTCGCAACAGGGTTCGCGCACACTGACCAAGCACCGGGTTGAGAAATGAACCGGCATGTTGACACTCCAAGCCGCCGATCTGAGCAAGGCCTACCGAGGGCGTAAAGTTGTTGATGAAGTCAGCTTGGATATTCATCAGGGCGAAGTAGTTGGGCTGCTGGGGCCAAACGGGGCGGGAAAGACCACAACCTTTTACATCCTTGTTGGCCTGGCGCGGCCGGATTATGGGCGCGTGCTGCTGGACGGCGAGGACATCACTGACCTTCCGATGTACCTCCGGGCCCGCAGCGGCATCAGCTACCTTCCTCAAGAGCCTTCCGTTTTTCGGAAATTGACCGTCGAAGCGAACCTGATGGCGGTGCTCGAGACCTTGCCGCTCACGACCGAACAGCGGCGCGATCGGGTGGAGGAGCTTTTGGCGCAGATGGGGCTCGAAGGCGTGCGTGAGAGCAAGGCGTATGTGCTGTCTGGCGGTGAGCGGCGGCGCCTCGAGATTGCGCGCTCTCTGGTGCTTTCCCCGTCGTTCGTGCTGCTTGATGAACCGTTTTCGGGCATCGACCCGCTGACGGTGGTTGATATTCAGAAAATTATTGCGGATTTGAGCGCTGCGGGAATCGGAGTGCTCGTTACGGACCACAATGTCCGCGAGACTCTCGCTGTAACGAACCGCGCGTACATTATCAGCGACGGTAAAATTTTATTTGCGGGTACGCCGGCCGAACTCTCAACGAACGCCGACGTTCGCCGCATCTATTTAGGAGAAGGTTTCCGCCTGAACTGAAATATGAACTGGCTCCAGCCCAAACTGAGCTTACGCGTCGCCCAGAAACAGATTCTGACGCCGGGGCTCGTCCAAATGGTCAGCGTGCTGGCGCTGAACCGTCTCGAGTTGCGGGAAATGATCAATCAGGAGATCATGGCGAATCCCGTACTCGAAGAAGCGGCCGAAGAAAGTCCCACCCAGGACAGCTACACCGATGAAGCGTTCCTGAAAAAGGAAGTCGAGAAGCTTCCCGAAACGCCCGCTGCCAATCCTTTCGACGAATTCGATTTCGGCTCCTTCTTCAACCAGTATCTCGATACCGGTGCGGAACGGACGGCCAGCAGCGAGCGCGAAGAATCCGAAAAGCCTTCATTCGACAAGTTCCTCTCTTCCGCACAAAGCTTGGCCGACCATCTGGCATGGCAGCTGAGTGTTGCGATTTGCACCGAGGTGGTTCGCAGGATCGCGGAATCGATCATCGGCAATCTCGATGAGAACGGATATTTGACCGCCACGCTCGATGAGATCGCCGAGTCCGGGAACTATTCGATGGAGGACGTCGAAGAAGCTCTCGCCATGGTTCAGGAATTCGATCCGCCGGGAGTGGGCGCTCGCGACTTGCAGGAATGCCTCTTGATGCAGCTCAAGGTGATCGATCCTCAAAATACTCTCGCTCAACAGATAATTGCCGAGCACCTGAAGCTCCTGCAGAACAATCAACTGAAAGAAGTGGCCCGGGCCCTCAATCGCCCCGTGGAACTCGTCAAACGAGCTGTCGACGTGATCAAGCGCCTCGATCCGAAGCCCGGCCTCCGCTACAACAAGATGGAGCCGCGCCTCGTCGAGCCCGATGTCCAGTTCCGGAAAGTCGATGGTGACTGGCAAGTGTTCATGAACGACGACGACCTTCCGCAATTGCGCCTGAATCCCACCTACCGCCGCTTGCTCGCGCGCGACGCTGCCGACCGCGACGTTCGCAACTACGTCAAAGAGCGCTTCACCGCCGCGATCCAGCTGATGAAGAATATCGAGCAGCGCAAACACACCATTCTCCGCGTCTGCCAATCAATCCTGCGCCGGCAGGGCGATTTCCTGGACTACGGCGCCGACCACCTGAAACCGATGATGATCAAGGAAGTGGCCGAGGAAGTGGGTGTGCATCCTTCCACCGTCAGCCGCGCGGTGGCGAACAAGTACGTTCACACGCCCCAGGGCGTGATCGAACTCCGCTATTTCTTCTCCGAATCGGTAAACGGGCCACAGGGCAGCGAAATGTCGCTCCTTTCGCTCAAGCGGCGCGTGAAAAAGATGATTGAAGACGAAGACGCCACCCAACCGCTCACCGACGAACAAATCACGAAAAAGCTCGGCGAAGAAGGCATTCAAGTCACTCGCCGAACCGTCGCTAAATATCGCGAAGACTTGCGCATTCCCAGCACCCACCGCCGCCGGGTAAAGAGCTAGGCGCGCCGGCTGCCGTGAAGCGCTCCCGCCCCGCTCGAAATCGCGCCTCCAAAATCAGGGATTCCAGCCAGCTTGTAATTCTCACCGGCCTCTCCGGCTCCGGCAAAGGTTCAGTGCTGAACACCTTTGAAGATCTCGGATATTATTGCGTCGATAACCTGCCCGTCGCGCTCATTCCGATGTTCAGCGAAATTTACGGCAATGGCGCGGGCGAAATCGAACGCGCCGCGCTTCTGGTGGATGCGCGCGAGGGCGGGCAGATCGAAAACCTTCCCGGAATTTACCGCGCACTTATCGTCGAGCATCCGGCGACGCTCGTCTTTGTCGAAGCGAGCGACGAAGTTCTATTGCGCCGCTTCAGCGAGACGCGCCGCCCTCATCCGATGGGCCAGGGTCATTCGGTGGCGGAGGGAATTCGCGCGGAGCGGCGAAAGATGGCTCCGATTCGCCGGCTCGCCGACGTCGTGATCGATACCTCGAAATTCAACGTGCACGAGCTGCGGCAGTTCGTCATGCGGAGCTTCGAGAAAGCCGCTCAGCGGCCGCTATTGATTTCCGTCGTGAGTTTCGGTTTCCGCTACGGAATTCCATCGGATGCCGACCTTGTTTTCGACGTGCGGTTTCTTCCCAATCCGCATTTCGTCCCGCGCTTGCGCCCGTTCAGCGGCAAGAATCCGAAGGTGGCGCGCTACATTCGTTCGTTTCCCCAGACAAATGAATTTTTGCGCCGCATTGAAAATCTGTTGGCATATTTGATTCCGCACTATATCCGGGAAGGCAAGAGCTATCTCACCGTCGCGCTGGGGTGCACCGGCGGCAGGCACCGCTCGGTGATGCTCGCCGAAGTGATTCGCCGCAATCTCAAAAAGCGCGGCTATGCGACGAAGGTCGTTCATCGCGATCTCGATAAAACGACCACTTGAACGGGCCGTGCGCTTTGCTGCGCTCCCGTTGCACGGTACTATCTCGACGGGCTGGAATCACGACAGGGGCGGGTTGCTTCGGGCAAGGCGCGTTCGGCGATAACTCAAAGGACTCTGTAATCATCCAATGGACGGAATTCCACGCTTGAAACATCAGAGCGAACTTCGGCGGCTGCTCCGCTATCTCCGGCCGTACACGCCGCTCCTTGTCGGCGGAATTTTTCTGATGATGGTGATGGGCGGCATTGAATTCCTTACCGCGTTTTCGATTCGGCCCGCCCTCGATGTCGTCCTCAACCCCCATTCCACGGCCCAGAAACTCACGCTTTTTCAAATCCCCTGGAGTGGCCATACCGTCTACTTGAACTCCTTTGTGCCCGCGCGAATCCGGCACGTTTGGAGCGTCTTCGCGGTCGCACTCGTCTCCTTGTTCCTTCTGAAAGGCCTGGCGGAGTTTTTCGGCGGCAGTTTGATCGAATTCGTCGGCCTTTCCTCCATCACGGATCTGCGCAATCAGGTCTACGCGAAACTCGTCCAGCAGCCCGTCGGTTTCTTCCACGATAACCCGGTCGGCCGCGTAATGTCCGCCGTTATCAGCGACATTGAACAATTACGCGCCGTCTTTTCCGATTATCTTGTGGATTTCTTCCGCCAGATTTTTTCTCTGGTTGCTTTCGTCTGCGTATTGCTCGTCGTCGACTGGCGCATGGCGATTGGCGCGATGGTGCTGATTCCCCTCGTGCTTTACCCCGTGGCCAAGTTCGGCCGCAAGATTCGCAGCTCCTCGCAACAAAGCCGCTATCGCCTCGCCGACTTGAGCCAGATCCTCCAGGAAACGATCAGCGGCAATCGCGTAGTGAAAGCCTTCGGAATGGAAGGCTTCGAAATCCGCAAATTTCGCGCCGCCGCCCGCAATCTGCTCCGTGAAAATATGCGCTGGGTGCGCGCGTTTCTGATGACGTCGCCGCTCATGGACCTGCTCGGAGCCGCGGTACTCTGCATGATCCTGCTCTACGCGCGCGATGAGATCAAAATCGGAAGGCTCACAATTGGATTGTTCGGTGCGTTCACGTTCGCGCTTTTCAAGGCTTACGAGCCCATCAAACATCTCGGCAATATTTATCAGCTTTACCAACAGGCCCTGGGAACTTCCACGCAGGTGTTTGCCTTCCTTGAGCTTCCCGAAGAATTGATGGAAGCGACGGACGCCAAAATCCTGCCGCCTTTCTCGAGGCAAATCGAATTCGCTGACGCCAGCTTTGGCTACGATAGCGGCCCATTGATTCTGAAGGGCATCAACCTGAAAGTCCCGGCCGGCGCCGTAGTCGCAATCGTCGGTTCAAGCGGCGCTGGCAAGACCACGCTCGTGAATCTCCTACCCCGCTTTTACGCCGCAAGCTCCGGCTCCGTTCGGATCGATGGAAACGATTTGTGCGCTGTCACATTGCGCTCTTTGCGCGAACAGATGGCCATCGTCACCCAGGAAACAATTCTGTTCAACGACACGATTTGGAACAATCTCTGCTACGGCCGGCCGGACATGCCCGAAAAACAGGTGTATGCTGCGGCCCAAGCGGCCATCGCTCACGATTTCATCATGGAGATGCCGCAGCGCTACCAGACTTTAATCGGCGACCGCGGCCAGCGTCTTTCGGGCGGCCAGCGCCAGCGGCTCGCAATCGCGCGCGCTCTCCTGAAGAACGCGCCGATCCTGATTCTCGATGAAGCCACCTCCGAACTTGATTCGGAATCCGAGATGCTAGTGCAAAGCGCGTTGAACAACCTGATGACGGGCCGCACTGTGTTCGTGATCGCTCACCGGCTTTCAACGATTCGCCGTGCCGACATGATCGCCGTTCTCGAAGGCGGCACGATTCGGGAATGCGGCACCCACGACGAACTCCTCGCGCGCGCCGGCGGATTGTACGCCCGTCTCTATGAAATGCAATTTCGCGATGCGGAGCCCGCGACAACGCGTTCGGCAGGCCTCACATGACGACTTCGGGAGCCAGCTCAAAACCTGCACCGGAAAACCCGTCGAAGTCCCGCCACGAGGGCGCCAATTCGCTGAAGTCCACGCTCAAATCAATGACCGGCTACGCGCAGACGCGCATCATCGAGAACGGCTGGAGCCTTCGCGTTTCCGTGCGCAGCGTCAATCATCGCTTTCTCGATCTTCATCTCCGCGTCCCGGAAGGATTCGAGCCCATCGAGCCGCGCATTCGCCAGATTGTCCGCGAACGCGTCCGCCGTGGCCATCTGGACGTGACCATTCACTACGAACTGGCAGGCCCCGCGGCCGTCGGTGTGAATCGCGAAGTTGCGGCCGCCTATCTCCAGGCCGTCAATGAACTCCGAAAGGATTTCAAAATTGAGTTGCAGCCAGACCTCGCTTCGATTCTGCGTCTCCCCGGAGTGATTGGCGCTCCCGCAGCTTCGCTTGAAGACAAACTCGCCGAGCTTGAGACGGCGGTCGCAAAGTGCCTCACTGATTCGCTCGATAAACTCGATCGCATGCGCGCCGACGAAGCGAATCACCTGCGCGAAGAAATGTCGGAGCGGCTTCGAAATATCACGAGCCTCGCCGCGAAAGCTGAAGAAATGGCGCTGCGCGCTCATCCCGCGTTTGCCCGGCGCCTTGAAACGCGGTTGAAGGAACTGCTCGGCGAAGCGCAACTCGATCCCGCCCGCCTCGCCCAGGAAGCCGCGATTGCTGCTGAGCGCAGCGACGTCTCCGAGGAAATCACGCGCCTTCGCAGCCACGTACAGCAATTCGAATCGCTCCTCGTCGCCGCCGGCGATATCGGCAAGAAGCTCGACTTTCTTCTCCAGGAAATGCAGCGCGAAGCGAACACCCTGCTCTCGAAAACTCCCGGCAACGACGGAGAAGGTCTCGAAATCACTCGCCTCGCTCTCGAAATCAAATCCGAGATTGAAAAATTGCGCGAACAGGTGCAGAACATCGAATGACCCCTCACGAGCCGCTGGTGCTGATCGTCTCCGGGCCGTCCGGATCAGGCAAATCCACTCTGGTCGAGAAAATTCTGCAGCTCCCCGGAACGATGCTATCCATTTCGTGCACTACGCGCCCGCCGCGCAAGACGGAAGGTGACGGCAGGTGGTACAATTTCGTTACCGAGACCCAATTCCAGCAGATGGTCGCGCGAGGCGAGTTTCTGGAGTATGCGCAGGTCTTCGGAAAAAACTGGTACGGCACCCCGCGAAAGTCGATCGAGGACGCGCTGGCGCAGAAAAAGGATCTGGTCCTCGAAATCGACGTGCAGGGCGCCCTCCAAGTGAAGCAGAAGTTGCCGGGGGCTGTTGCGGTCTTTGTGCTTCCTCCATCGCGTGCAGAACTCGAGAAGCGCATCCGCGATCGCGGCCAGGATTCGGAAGACGAAATCGCCCGTCGTCTCGAGCGGGCTCGGCAGGAAATGTTGAATTACAGTAGCTACGATTTTGCCATCATCAACGATGATCTCGAACGCGCCGGCCAGGAAGTTCAGGCCATCGCTCTCGGCTCGCGTTGCCGGGTGGCGCGCAATGAAGATCGGATTCGCGAAATTCTGAAGTCTTTTGGAGGCTGACCTTCTTATGGCTGTTTCAAGACAGGCACCTGAAAGCCAGTTTGCCTACGTGGTAGTGGCGGCGCGCCGCGCCCGGCAGTTGATGATGGGCGGGCGGCCTATGGTTGATAATCCGCAAGCGCACAAGACCACGCGCATTGCCGAAGAAGAATTGCAGAAAGGTCTCCTCGAATACGAAACGAAAGACGCCGTAGACGGCTCCGAGGATAAAGACAAGGACGGCAAGCGGCGAAAGTAGTTGGCCGCCGCCGATGCGATGAAAATTGCGCTGGGCGTCACCGGTGGCGTTGCGGCCTACAAAGCCGCTGAACTTGTGCGCCGCCTGCAGCAGGAAAAGCTGGACGTGCAGGTTGTGATGACGCGCGCCGCCCAGGAATTTATCACCCCGCTCACCTTTGCCGCTCTCACCGGCCAGAAAGTCATCACGGACATGTTCGGCGCTGCCGGCGCGGCGCCTGCGAACGTCGAAAGCGCGATCGAACACATCGCCGTCGCTCAACGAATTGATCTCTTTCTGGTCGCGCCTGCCACGGCAGATATCCTCGGAAAATTCGCCCACGGCATCGCCGAGGATTTTCTCACCACGCTCTATCTCGCCACGAAAGCTCCAGTCGTCGTCGCGCCCGCCATGAACGTAAACATGTGGGAGCATGCGGCGACGCAGGAAAATCTCGCCACGCTGCGCGCTCGCGGCGTTCACGTCGTCGATCCGGACGAAGGCTATCTCGCTTGCGGCATGACGGGCGCGGGCCGCCTCGCTGCTACTGAAACTATCGCGAAGAAAGTTTGCGACGTTCTGGGTTTGCGCCACGATCTCGCCGGACACACCGTACTCGTCACCGCCGGCCCTACCTGCGAAGACATTGACCCGGTCCGCTTCCTCACGAATCGCTCCTCGGGCAAGATGGGCTACGCCCTCGCCGAAGCGGCCCACCGCCGCGGAGCTCGCGTCGTTCTCGTCAGTGGTCCAACCGATCGCAAAATTCCCGAAGGCGTCGACTGGGTCCCCGTGCGCGCCACCGAAGAAATGCGCCGCGCCGTGCTCGATCGCGCGCGCGAAGCCAATTTCATCATCATGGCCGCCGCTGTCGCGGACTATCGCCCCGCCGCCGCGCAGGATAAAAAAATCAAGCGCGGTGAAGGCAGCTTTACGCTCGAGCTCGAGCCCACTCCCGATATTCTTGCCGAACTCGGCCACGCCACGCCCGTCGCCAGCGACAACCGCCGCCGCATTCTCGTCGGCTTCGCCGCCGAAACCGACAGAGTCGCTCACCACGCTCGCGGCAAGCTCGCCGCCAAAGGCGCCGACATGATCGTCGCCAACGACGTCACCCAGGAAGGCGCTGGCTTCGACACCGACACAAACATCGTCACAATCTACATCCGCGACGGCCGCGAAATTCCCCTGCCCAAAATGTCCAAGTTCGAAGTCGCCAATCGCATTCTCGATCAAGTCTTGATTCTCGCCCGGTAACACGATTTCACGGAGAGGAGAGCTGCATGCGGAAACCTCCCCAAACGATGATATTCAGCGGCATTGCATGGATCGTCATGCTCGGTGCCGCGTGCCATGCATATGCACAACCACAAGCGCAGGACGTCAAAATCCCGTATCCAAGCATGGCCCCGATTGGCCAATACGCAATGGAGCGAAATGCAGAGATAACGCTCGCACGCAGCGCCGCGCCGGAATCCATCTCCAAGGATGCCGAGGTCATGGTTCTCGGAAAGCATGGCTATGAAATTGCCGCAAGCGGCAAGAACGGTTTCGTCTGCATCGTGCAACGATCTTGGACTGCCGGCAGCGACGATCCCGATTTCTGGAACCCGAAGCTGCGGGCCCCGATCTGCTTCAATCCACCGGCCGCCCGATCCTACCTTCCGCTCGTGATCAAAAAGACCGAGTTGATTTTGGCCGGACGATCGAAGGCTCAGATGTTCGAGGCCATCAGCGCCGCTATCGACAGGAAGGAATTGCCCACACCGGAATCCGGCGCGATGTGCTACATGATGTCAAAGCAAGGGTACCTGAACGACCGCGATGGGCACTGGCATCCTCACCTGATGTTTTTCCTTCCGCTAACGGAGCCCGTAGCTTGGGGCGCAGGGTTGCCAGGCTCGCCGATCATTGCTGCTAAGGACGTTCAGGGTCGCTTGACGGTGTTTCTAATCTCGGTTGGCAATTGGTCGGATGGCTCGGCTGCCCCCATGGATGAGAATTAATGACTCGTTAGATTCGATATAGCGGCAGCGTTTTCGAGCGGCCACCGTCGCGCTCTTCCTCATAGCAGCGATAGCGGACGCAACCAGTAGAGATACGGCATGCCGGAGCTCCCGGATGATTTTTCGGGCCCGCGCCCTCTGCCGCCATCCTGACGCATTTCAGCTGCGACCAACGCTTACGAATTTCCCCCGCAATCGGTTACACTTCCTCTGGCGAAAATTTCTTCACGCACCACAAACTAGGGGAGTCGATGGATTCGGCGAAGCGTGCCCGTGTGGAGTCATGGCTTCAATATGGCGACGATCTCGGCCTCGGCCCGTATTTCCGCAATCGCGCCAGCAACGCCGCTCCGATTCCACAATCCGCCGAAGCTCCTCCGTCAGTCGAAATGGCCGCCTCGAAATCGAACCCAACCGCCGCGCGCTCCGCGCCTTCCGCTCCCATCGCTTCGCTGTCTTCATCGCTGCCGATCATTTCCGTCGCTCCAGGCCCATCCTTATTCGAAGCCGCCGAACGCGTCCCCGGCGAAACGCTCGACGACATTCGCGCCGACCTGGGTGAATGCATCCGCTGCCGCCTGCATAAGACGCGCAACAAAATCGTCTTCGGCGTCGGAAATCCCAAAGCCGAGCTCGTCTTCGTCGGCGAAGGCCCCGGCCATGACGAAGACGTACAGGGCGAGCCCTTCGTCGGCCGCGCCGGAAAACTCCTCACGCAGATGATTGAAGCGATGAGCCTGCGCCGCGAAGACGTCTATATCTGCAACGTTGTGAAATGCCGCCCGCCCGAAAATCGCCTCCCTGAAAAAGACGAAATCGTCACCTGCTCGCCGTTCTTGCTCCACCAGCTTGCGGCCATCCAGCCAAAAGTAATCTGTTGCCTGGGAGCCTGCGCCGCGCAAACGATGCTCGCAACCGCTCAGGGAATCTCGAAATTTCGCGGCGAATGGTTTGACTTCCGCGGCTCAAAATTAATCGCCACCTATCATCCGGCCTACCTGCTGCGCAATCCGCCCGCAAAAAGTGAAGTCTGGAAAGATTTGCAGAAGGTCATGGCAGTCCTCGGGCTTCAGCCGAAGAAACGGTAGCGCGCCCCATTGCACTATTCGTCCGCCATCGTTCTCGGACTCACCGGCGCCCTGTGCTGGGGCGGAGCCGATTTTGCGGCGCGATTCGCATCGCGGCGCGTCGGCGCGTTTCGCACGCTTTTCTTCATGCAATTTTTCGGCTTCATCGCCCTCAGCGTGTATCTGAAATTCCGCGGCGGTTTTTTCGAAGGCATCGCTCCCGGATGGCATCCCTGGGCGCTCGCAGCCCTCGCCGGTGTCATCAATATGACCGCGTCGCTCGCGCTCTACTACTCCTTCCAGATCGGCGTGATGAGCATCGTCGCGCCCGTCTCGTCAAGCTATCCCGCACTCACAGTCGCTCTCGCCATAATGAGCGGCGAAAAAATCACCGCCCTGCGCGGCGCCGGTCTCGCAATCACTCTGGTCGGTGTGATTCTGGCGGCCACCTCATTCGCCCCGGATGCGCTACATCCTTCGAAAGAAAGCGCGCACATCGCGAAAGGTGTCGGCTGGGCAATCGCCGCAGCTCTCGGTTTCGGCGTACTCTTCTGGTTCCTCGGCTTCTACGTTGTCCCCGCAGTCGGCTCCACGATTTCCGTCTGGGTAATCCGCCTCACGTCCTTTTCAGTGCTCGGGTTCGCCGCAGTCCCCGCGCGCCAAAGCCTCCGGCTCCCCAGTGGCCGCGTCTGGTGGCTCCTCGCTGCCGTGGGATTCATGGATACCGCCGCATTCGTCGCCAACAACGCCGGCTTGCACACCGGACAGGTCTCCGTCGTCAGCGTGCTCGCTTCGCTCTACGGCGCCGTCACCGTAGTGCTCGCATGGATCTTTCTACGCGAAAAGCTCGAACGCACCCAGTGGTTCGGCATCGTCCTGATTTTCGCCGGCATCGTCCTCGTCAGCGTGTAGAAGCGATCTCGCTCTGTCGATTTCCCCCTCCAGCACGCGCGGAATAGCGGTTCGCCTCGCACCACATGGACTGCGGCGGCTTGCCGCCGCTTTTCTACCCGCGTCTACGGCGCCCGCTAGCACTTACTGGCGAGGCTTGCCTCGCCCCGGGGTCGCTGTCGTTCGCTTTCTGCAGCCCGGCATCTTCTCAGAGGCAGACATCCCCTAATCTTTCTGTTTTCTGCACGGCGGCTCGGTACCGCCGCTGAGAAAATTCCCGCCCACCAAATTCGGAGTCGGTTTTCCACAGCTCTGCGTAGTTCTACGGATATTCAACCGCATTGATTCGCGCTACCGTAGTCCGTTTTTATATGACGATAACGACGTCACTATCGCCGGCCACCTTGGCTCCGGGGAGATTTTCACCCCTCGCCTGCGCAGACCCAGCAGTCTGGGCCTTTCCTCCCGGACCCAAACTCTCCCGGAAACGTTAAGGCGCGGCGCTTGCAAACGCATTTCTAATCTACGGTGGCGCGATTAGAAATCCTCGCAAACCATTGAAAACATGACTCCGGGACCATTTCTAATCTACGGTAAAAGGGGGTCTTTCAACTTCAGTGTCTCGCGGTCCGCCCACCACCACAGCTTGTGTCCCGTACCGAAATTCATCCCTTCCACCGTGGGCCTACGAAGCAGGTCTTCCACGAATCACCAGTCACCAATCACTAGTCACGGATTCCAAGCTGCTACACTATTGCCTCCCATGGCTCAACGATTCTGCGAAGTCGCGCTGCCGGTGCCACTGCGCTCCACCTTCACCTACGCCGTGCCCGCTTCGCTCCAGAACGAATCCCTCATCGGCCGCCGCGTCGTCGTCCCTTTCCGAAATCGCGCCATGATCGGCATAGGCCTCGCCGATTCCGACCGCGCCCCGCAACTCAACGGCGGCAAAAAGACCTTCAAGGAAATCGCCGAGCTGATGGATTCCGGGCCGGCGCTCCCTCCCAAACTGCTCGAGCTCGCGCAATGGATCAGCCGCTACTACCTCGCCCCGATCGGCGAAACTCTTCGCGCCATGCTCCCGCCAGAAATCGAATTGCGCCACGACCGCGAGTATTCGCTCACCGATGCTGGCCGCGCCTACCTCAAGGAGTTGCTGTCGGCCGAAGAAACCACAGATGAGGAAGCCACCGAGCGCGCGTTCCTGCATCGCGTCGATGGCGAAGGCGAATCGGCGTCCTCCGCGCAGATCCGGCGCTGGCTGGGCGGGGAAATGGCCGCTGAGCGGCTCGTTCGACGCGGCTATCTGAGCGCTCGCGAAGTTCTAAAAAAACGCCGCACGCGTACCCAGAAAATTCTCGCGTGGAATCCTGCCCAAACAGACGACCCAGCCAACGAGGCTGAATCAAAAATTAAAGAAGTGCTCACCGCCACGCGCGGCCCGCTCCCCCTGCCGATCCTCGTCGCGAAAGCGGGAGTCTCGCGCTCCGTAATTCTGCGTCTCGAAAAAAATGGACGCCTGCTGGCGTGGGAAGAACCGCTCACCATCGAGGAAGATGCCTGGGATACGGATTTCATTCCGCCCGCGAACGTCCTGAACGCCGAACAAAAAAGCGCCCTCGAAGAAATCTGGCGCTGGCTCGTCGCCGGCAAATTTGCCGCCGCTCTCCTTCATGGCGTCACAGGCAGCGGCAAAACGGAAGTCTATCTCGGCGCAATAGAAGCGGCGCTCTCGCGCGGAAGGACCGCCATCGTACTCGTCCCTGAAATCGCGCTCACCCTCTGGGTCGGCCGCCTCGTCCGCGCTCGCTTCGGTCCGACCGTCGCCGTACTCCACAGCGGCCTGCCCGATATCGAACGCGCCCGAGAGTGGTGGCGCGTTCGCAACGGCGACGCGAAAATTGTAGTCGGCACGCGCTCCGCTGTTTTTGCGCCGCTTGAAAATCTCGGCTTGATCATCGTCGATGAGGAGCAGGAAACCGCCTACAAGCAGGAAGAGACGCCGCGTTACAACGGCCGCGACACCGCCGTGTACCGCGCGCAACTCGAAGGCGCCGTCGCGATCCTCGGTTCTGCGACGCCCTCGCTCGAGACTTACCACAACGCGCGCGCCGGAAAATATCACCTGCTCGAGCTCACGTCGCGCGTCGAAAATCGCTCGCTCGCTGAAGTTCGCCTCGTTGACCTGCGCGATGAATTTCGCCGCGAACATCGCGCTGCGCCTGTTTCCGAGCCGCTTCGCGCAGCCATCGCCCTGCGACTCGAAGAAAAAACGCAGGCGATGATCTTGATCAATCGCCGCGGATATTCCTGGTCTCTTCTGTGCCGCAGCTGCGGCTCGATGATCCAATGCCAGAATTGCAGCATCGCGCTCACCTACCACAAGAGCCGCCAGCGCCTCGAATGCCACTACTGCGGTTATTCGATTCGCCCGCCGAAAGAATGCCCGAAATGCAACGCGGAGTATTTGTACTTCGTCGGCGACGGCGCCGAACGCGTCGAAGAATATTTACACGAGCAGTTTCCCAAGGCGCGCATCGCGCGCCTTGATCGCGACACGGTGCGCACGAAGCGCGAATACCAGCAGGTGTTGGGAGCGTTTGCGGCCGGCGAAATCGATGTCCTCGTCGGCACCCAGATGGTCGCAAAGGGCCACGATTTCCAGCGCGTCACGCTCGTCGGTGTCGTCGCCGCCGATCTCGCTCTCGGCCGCCCGGACTTTCGCGCCGCCGAACGAACCTTTCAGTTGCTTACGCAGGTCGCCGGACGCGCCGGACGCGGGGAACTGGCCGGTGAAGTTCTGGTGGAAACGTACTACCCCGAGCACTACGCGATTCAATGCGCGGTCAAACAGGACTACGTCTCGTTCTACGAAAAGGAAGCGCACTTCCGCCGCATGCTCCACTATCCGCCGTTCGCCGCTCTCGCGAGCATCCTGATCCGCGATCGCAAAATCGAGAATGCGATTCGCTGGTCGCGAGCCCTTGCTGAATACTTCGCGCCATTCGAGAATCGCGGTGTGAAGGTCCTGGGTCCGGCAGCGGCGCCGTTAGCCCGCTTGCGGCGCGAATACCGGTTTCAATTTGTGTTGAAGTCGCCGCAGCGCTCGGCGCTTTCGCGAGCGCTCAGCGGATGCTTGGATTTCTGCGCGTCGAAGGAAATTCCCGAGACGGCCGTGATTGTAGATGTCGATCCAACGAGTTTGTCATGACTTTCGATGAACGCTATGGTGTCGTGATGGGCGAGATGGTGAAGCAAAGCAGAAAAATCCCGAGCGCCACCACCGCCAATAGCCGCCGCGATCGGTCGAGCTCTTCCCAGCGATTCAAGACCGGTGGATGCCGGAATCGCAATGTCAATACGAGCAGGATGAATCCCCACAGCGCCCACCCCATCCACGCGTACACGCCTAACCCGATCAACGTCAACGACAGCGCGATCGAAACTCGCCGGTGCCCTTCGTTCGCGAGGCTGTACAGTATGTGGCCGCCATCCAATTGCCAGATAGGAAGCAGATTCAACGCCGTCGCCAGCAGCCCGAACCACGCCGCGCACCCGATCGGATCCAGAAGCAGCCACCTCACAGGTACATTGGGATGAAACAGCGTCGCGAAAATATGAACCAAGGGCGGAATCCCGAGCAGCACCTCAGAGCCGGCTTGCGCGTCGGGCACGATTCTCGAAGTCGCAATCGAGTAGGCAATCGCCGGAACCGCCACGATGAACCCTGCGATCGGCCCCGCAATGCCAACGTCGAACAGCGCGCGTTTCGTAGGAAACGGCGAGCGAATCCGAATGAACGCCCCGAACGTGCCGAAAAGATTTGGCGCCGGAATAAATATCGGATAACTGACGTCAATTTTATAGAGCTTGCACGCGACGTAGTGTCCCATCTCGTGTGCGAAAAGAATTCCGAGTAGCGTGAACGAGAACGGGATTCCCAGCAGCAGAAGTTTCGGATGCACGAGCGGCGTCCATATCATCGTGAAAGGATTGTCAACGTTTGCGAACGGCTCCTGATTATTTGCATAGGCGGTCGCGAGCTGCGAACCGACGGCAAGCGTCGTCAGAAGCGTCAGCAGAAACATCGCAATCGCGGGCCAGATCGGACGTTCGGGCGGCGGCTCTGGAGGCAAATCGACCACGTGCGGGTACTGCAAGTCGATGATGTCAACCGGGAAGTGGCTGCTGCCGTTACCGTGGCTCATGGAGTTTAGATGTCGCCGCGCGAAAATATGTTTCGACGGATGGCGTCGCCGCGCACGTTCAAATAAGTGCGAGCACTATCCACCATCGTAGCCCCGTTCACCATGAGGCGCACGCAAACAATCAATCAGGATTTCGAAGCTGGCGGTGCCGGGAGCGCCTGAAGTTCCTTGCCGGGTTTGAAGCGCACCGCTTTGCCGGGCGGGATGCTCACTTGCTGGCCGGTTCGCGGGTTGCGGCCAATCCCGGTCTTGCGCGGTTTCACGTTGAACACGCCGAAGCGGCGCAGTTCGATCCGGTCACCACGGCCGAGGGCGTTCTTCATCGCCTCGAACACGGTTTCCACCGCCTGCTCGGCTTTGGTGCGAGTGATGTTGGTTTTTTGAACGATTGCATTGACGATATCGAGCTTAATCACACGGACCTCCCACGCGCACCGGAAACCTATGCTAGACAGGGACTTGCAGGTTGTCAAGCGCCGCCCGGTGTAATAAACTCCGCAATTCCTTTTCAGCCGCGGCTGCAGGCGGGAACTCTTCTCACGTAAATGTCAATGTCGTGTGCAATCAGCTGCATATGAGCCTCAGGAGGCCTGGATGTCGGTGAAGTCTGACAAATGGATTCGCAAGATGTCGCTCGAGCACAAGATGATTGAACCATTCGAGAGCGCGCAGGTGCGCGAAGGCGTGATCAGCTACGGCGTTTCGTCCTACGGCTACGACTTGCGCGTCGCGGACGAATTTCGCATCTTTACGAATGTGAACTCGACGATCGTCGATCCCAAGCACTTCGATGCGAAGTCTTTCGTCGAATTCAAAGGTGCTGTGTGCATTGTGCCGCCGAATTCTTTTGCGCTCGCGCGTTCGATTGAATACTTCCGCATCCCGCGCAACGTGCTGACCATCTGCGTGGGCAAATCCACTTATGCCCGCTGCGGAATCATCGTGAACGTCACGCCATTTGAGCCCGAGTGGGAAGGTTTCGTCACGCTCGAAATCAGCAACACCACTCCGTTGCCCGCAAAGATTTACGCGAATGAAGGTCTCGCGCAGGTGGTCTTCTTCGAATCCGATGAACAATGCGAGACTTCCTACAAAGATAAAAAGGGCAAGTACCAGTCGCAGCAGGGAATCGTGCTTCCAAAGATTTAGCCTTGTGGGATCACGCGGTTCAAGGATTCGCGGATCGGTGTCCGAGTTGATGCAGCTTCAGCTGTTTGCTTAATCTGTAGAGTGCTTGCCGGACTTCACCTTCCACAGTATCTGTCGCAACATGCCGAGCCAGAGGTCCGTGTCGCGAGCGGGAAGATTCGCGCGGCGCACGAGACGACGAATTCTCTCGTCCACGTCGGCCACGCGGCGGAGATCGATGTAGCCGCTCGTGCGGAGAACTTCGAGCAGCAGCCCGGTGATTCGCTCAAACTCGGCAGCGCTCGCGAGTTTCGCTTTATCTGCCCGTCGCGCGGCTTTTGGATCGCGGACCAGCTCGTACAGGCAAACAGCGACCGCCTGGCCGAGGTTGAGCGAAATATTTTCTTCACTGGTGGGGATATTCAGCAGCCAGTGGCAGTGGCTGAGGTCTTCGTTCGAGAGGCCGGTTTTTTCCGAGCCGAAAAGAAGAGCAACCGGGCTCGACGCGAGACGCTTGCGCATGAGACGCCCGGCGGGTTCAAGACGACGGAGAGTGTGCTGTAAGTCCCGGTGGCGTACGGCAGTGGTGCCGACCACAAGGCTGCAATCAGCCACCGCGTCGGCGACAGAATTGAATTCCTGAGCGCGAGCGAGGATCTCAGAGCCCCCGACGGCGGAACGCGCTTCGCGAAATGCCGGCTCGTATGGATTCACCACGCGTAGACGCGCGCAACCGAAGTTGCTCATGGCACGCGCAGCGGCGCCGATATTGAGCGGATTGCGCGTCGAGACGAGCACGATGCGCAGGCGGTCGAGTTCGCGCGGAATCGGCAAGCGCCTATTCTATGACATCTTTCAGCGGCACGTTTGGGCTCACGCGAGCCCGGGAACCGCTCTTGCCGGCTCGCTCCCCCGATTCGGCCAACCGATCAGGATTTCGGTACGACGATTGGCGATGGTTTCCCCCAATCGCCCGCGAATACAAACGACTCAAGCGGCTTCCGCTGGCGCGGCCCGTGTTCCTGTTCGCGCAACTTATCTGGGAGCACGTTCGCATCTCCCGGATAGCCGATCGCGATACCTGCCACTGCTTCGTAGCCCTCCGGAATGTGGAACACTTGCTTTGCCTTGTCGGGCAAAATCCCGCCCATCTGGTGGACCTGCAGGCCGAGGTTCGATGCCTGCAGAGCCAAGTTGGCGGCGGCCTGTCCAACATCGTGGAATCCGTGACGATTCGGCTCGCCGTTATGTGCGAACTTCGTGGCGGCAACGCTGATTGCAACTGCCGGCGCGCTTTTCGCCCAGCCCTGATTGAATTCGACGAAGCACTCGAGAATTTTCTTGTAGTTCTCCGGCTCGTCTTTCGTCGCAACGATAAAATACCACGGCTGCGCGTTGTAGGACGACGCCGCCCAGCGGGCCGCCTCAAAAAGGCTGCGCAGTTTCTCCGGCTCGACCAACCGGCTGTCAAATGCGCGCGGGCTCCAGCGCCGGCTGATAATGTCGTGAATTGGTGCGCTCGTTTCAGCGTGCTTGTGTAGGACTGCCATCATTCCTCCTTGAGTCCTTCGTTGTTCGACGAATTCTTTCGACTTCTGCTCGCTCGTCGATGCTTCTACATCGCAGCCGTTTACGCCAGGTCGAACAGCAAGACTTCAGAGTTATCTTGCGCTTCCACACTAACTTCGCTCTCTTGCGAGATAGCTGCGCCGTCTCCTTGCTTCAATTCGGTGCCATTCACGCGAACCGTTCCGCGCGCTACCTGAATCCATGCATGGCGATCCTTGTTCAACTCGTGTTTCGTTTCCTGGCCCTTGTCGAGGCGCGCGATATATAGATTCGCGTCCTGACGAATCGTCACGGGAGCTTTCGGTCCCGCAACCAGTTGAAACTTACCGCGCAGCTCGGCATCGGGAAATGCAAGCTGCTCGTATTCCGGCTTCAGTCCCTTGCGCTCGGGCACGATCCAGATTTGGAGCAAGTGCACCGGCTTGTCCGTGGATGGGTTTACCTCGCTGTGCATCACGCCAGTGCCCGCGCTCATGTGCTGCAACTCGCCGGGACGAATCACCGCGCCCGTCCCCATGCTGTCGCGGTGTTCGAGCGAGCCGTCAAGAATCCAGGTGAGGATCTCCATGTCGCGATGCGGATGCATTCCGAATCCCTGGCCCGGCGCGACGACGTCTTCGTTCAAAACGCGCAGCGAGCGGAACTGGACATGCTCCGGGTCGTAGTACTGGTCGAATGAAAATGTGAAATGCGTGTCGAGCCACGAAAGCTTGTTGCGCCCGCGCTCTTCACTCGGTCGAACCTCAATCATTGCGTTTCTCCTTCTTACGTCTTTCCTCGCAGAGATCTTCCGAGCCGCTCTTGCCAAGCTTCCGGCAGATTCGACGCAGAGTCTCCTGTTCTTCCGCCGTCAGGCGGCTCATTTCTTGGGTGACGGCGTCGGCATGTCCGGGGAACACCCGCGCTATCAGCCGCTCGCCCTTGGACGTCAGGTAAATCTTCACCAGGCGCCTGTCGTCCTTTTGGCGCTCGCGCCGGACCCAGCCGTGTTTCTCGAGATTGTCGATTACGAGTGTTACGTTGCCGCCGCTGCGCAGAAGCTTTTTCGCCAAAGTGTGCTGGCACATCGGTCCCAGATGCAGCAGTGCTTCCATCACGCCAAACTGGCCCATCGTCAAGCCGCTTCGTTCGATCTGTTCGCTCATGCGAGCTGCCACTGAGTCGGAGGCCCGGATCAGGTTCACGAACGCGTTCAGCGCTCGTACCGTTTCTTTGCGTCCCTGGAAGTGCGTCGGCATATCGTTTAAGTTCGAATCATTTGAACTCAAACGATTTGATGCGCCCGCCCGGCAAAGGATTCAGCCGCCCCGCTAAACTGCGGCCGAGCCGAAGGCGCGTTACAGACTCAGCGGTTAGGGCTTCTGGGTAGGCCGTATCAGGATCTCGCTGATGAAGCTTTGCGGCGCCTGGGTAACAAGCATCTCGACCGCGTGCGCTATATCGTCCGGTTGCAGCATCTTACGCGGATCTTTTTTGCTCGCGGGCGATCCGAACTCCGTCGCCACGGAGCCCGGGCAAATCACGCTCACTCGAATCCCGTATTCCCGAAGGTCTTCCGCCATGCACTCCGTCAGGCCCATCAAGCCCCATTTCGAAGCGCAGTAAATCCCGCCATTCTTGAACGCATTCTTGCCGGCCAGCGAGGCGATGTTTATGATGTGACCCGAGCGGCGCTCGATCATTCCGGGCGCAACCGCCTTCGACAGCAGGAACACAGATTTCAAATTGGTGTCTAATACGGCGTCCCAGTTACTCTCGTTTGCTTCGTGCGCGGGGCCGAAGTAGCCGATGCCCGCATTGTTGACGAGGATTTCGATCGCGCCGAGCGATTTTTCGGTCTTCGCGACGATCGCCGCGATGTCTTTCGCGCTTGTCACGTCCGCTGTCGCTGCGAGCACTACGATGCCGTCGCTCCGCAAACGGGCCGCGGCGTCTTCGAGTTTCTTGGGATCGCGTGCGCAGACGCCGACTTTCGCTCCGATGCGTCCAAGAGTTCGGGCGATCGCCAATCCGATTCCGCGGCTCGCGCCGGTGACGAGCGCTGTTTTTCCTTCGAGACGTTTTATTGCGTCCATGATCGGCTCCGGTGAGGCGACAAAAACGCCTCTATTCACCATCTTATCATCGGGGCGTGGGCGTCAAGATAGGGTAGGCTACAATCACTTTCACAAGCCATAGATGGAATTCACCTTGCACGTTCGGGATGCTTTTCCCTATAATCCCGAAGATTTTGATACTCGCGCGGGTCTGCAAGCGTGACGGTCCTAGGGTGTCGACGCTCGCCTGAAGTAAACTGGTCCAGGAGGCAGGGAAAGCGATGATACGAAAGTGTTTAATCACGAAGGCAATTCTGCTCAGTGCTCTCGTATTGACTTGTTTACTCGCGCGCCCAACCGCGACACGCGCCCAACAGGCGCAGGAACAGGCGAAGCCGACGTATACGATCCCGGAATACAATGCGTTTCAGGCTGCGAACGCAGAGAAAGATCCGCAGGCTCGTCTCAAGCTGCTTGAAGATTTTGGCGCCAAGTTTCCCAATTCCACGCTGAATCCGTATGTGTATCAGCTCTATATCAAGACTTACACCGATTTGAAGAACTATCCCAAAGTAATCGATTACGCCGACAGAGTGGTCGCCCTCGGCGACAAAGTCGATGCCGGAGGGAAGTTGCAAGCGCTTCAAGCGCGCTGCCAGGTTTTCCCGTACGCCTACAACGCAAAGGCGCCAGACGCGACCGATCAGCTGAATAAAGAACGCGACGCCGCTCTCCAAGGCGCCAAGCTCCTCGCCGCGTTCCCGAAGCCGGCTGGGGCGACGATGACGGACGCGCAGTTTGAAGATCAGAAAAAACCTGGCATCGCGTTCTTCCAAAACTCTGCCGGTTTTGCTTGCTCGCAGTTGAAGGACTACCCGTGCGCGATCGCTGCATTTAAGGCTGTGCTCGCGCTCACTCCCACCGACGCCGTCGCTTCTTATCGCATGGGAGTCGCGTACCTCGAAATGAAGCCGCCACAGCCGCTCGATGGTTTCTGGGCTCTTGGACGCGCTATCAACCTCAAGATTCCCGATAGCGACAAAATCAAGGATTATCTCCGCCGGCAGATTCTTGCCTACGAGCAACCCGGTTGCGATGCTCTCGCCGACGCGCAGCTCAACGAGCTCTTGCAGCTTTCGGCGAATTCGCCGGATCGCCCCGCAACCTACACGATTCCCAGCGCGGACGATCTGAACAAGATCCGCACCTCGAGCAATATCCTTACTGTTCTCGCGGACCTCAAAGCCGGCGGCGACAAAGCTAAGATGACATGGCTCGCTCTTTGCGGCGCTGAGTTTCCGGAAGTGGTCGGCAAGCTCATTGATATCACTCCCGGCACCGATTTCGTCGAGCTTAAACTCTACACGGGCGCGACGCCGGAAGAAATTCAAGCCGCCACCGCCGCGAACCTCGACGTGAAAGTGGTGGGACAGCCCGAAGCGGCGCGCCTCGAAAAGGATCAGGGTGTTCGCTTCAGCGGCACTCTGTCAGGCTACGATCCCGATCCGAACTTCATGCTGCACTGGGACAAAGCGAAGGTGAACGCGGAGGATATCCCGGCGGAGAAGGGCGCGAAGAAGCCTGCTCGCAAACCCGCAGCGAAGCGATAGAAGTTCGCTGTAGAACAATTCGTTGGATAAAAATGGCCGGCCCCGCCAACGGGCCGGCCATTTTCTTTAGCGGGGCGTTGCGCGCGAGCCGCACGATCCGCGCGGGTTTGTGAGCGCTTCAGTCTTGTAGCGAAATGCCCGGCTGGGCCGGACGCTGTGATCCTTCGCAGCGCTCAGGATGACAGACCTCGAACGCACGAGGGAACGCAGGATCGTCAGGCGCGGTGGCCGTTGCGGCCAACGTGGTCGAGCTTGTACTCCTCGACCTTGCGGCTCAACGTATTGCGGTGAATTCCGAGGGCTTTCGCGGAACGCGACTGGTTGCCGTTACAGCGCTCCAGCACGCGCTTGATGAACTTCTTCTCAAATTCAACAACCGCTTCTTCGAGCAAGATTCCCCGCTCGACCATCATTCCGACCAGAGATTCCAGTTGATCTTTCACGTGTGCACGCTCCGCAATGGCGCTTCGGAATGGGCTAGTCCCTGGGCTCAGTCGAGTGCGTGGCCGGTAACGCGTTGAAAGGCTTCCCTGTACTTGTCCCGTGTGGCGGCTACAACGTCGGGCGGTAGTGCCGGAGCTGGGGGCTGTTTGTTCCAACCGATCCGCTCGAGATAATCGCGAACGTACTGCTTGTCGAACGAAGGCTGCGGCTTCCCCGGAACATACTGATCGCCGGGCCAGAATCGCGACGAATCAGGCGTCAGCGCCTCGTCAATCCAGATCAATTCTTCACCGATCATTCCGAACTCGAATTTGGTGTCGGCGATGATGATGCCGCGCGCCAGCGCATACTCAGCCGCGCTCTTGTAAATCGCCAGGCTCGTATCCCGGAGCTTTTCCGCTAACGGCCGGCCGATTCGGGCCACCGTCTCATCAAATGAAATGTTTTCATCGTGGCCGCTCGTCGCTTTCGTCGATGGCGTGAAAATCGGCTCGGGCAGCCGGTCGCTTTCGCGCAACCCGGCCGGCAGCGCAATCCCGCAAATCGAACCCGTCTTCTGGTAATCCTTCCAGCCCGAGCCGGAAATATATCCCCGCACCACGCATTCAATCGGAACGGGTTCAGTCCGCTGCACCAGCATCGCCCGGCCCTCCAGCGCCGCGGCATAGGGCGCAAGCTCGCCCGAAAAATTGCTGGCTGAAATTACATGGTTCGGCAGGATCTTCGCGAGCTTCTCGAACCAAAAAAGCGATAGTTGTGTGAGTACTCGTCCCTTGTCGGGAATCGGTGTGGGAAGTATGACGTCAAACGCGGACAGGCGGTCCGTCGCGACGATCAGCAGGCGGTCGCCAAGTTCATAAATGTCGCGCACTTTGCCGCGGGCTCGAAGTTTGAGCCCGGCAAAGTCTGTTTGTGAAACAACGGCGCTCATCTGCGGAGAAGCCACGGGAATAATCTTTCCTCACTGGGAGGCGGGTATTCTAGCGCAGAGGCACAGCTTGTCAACGGCTAAGAAGGACAGGTGGCAGGATTATTTTCCACAGATGAACACAGCAAAAAAGTTTCTCGCAACCACCGAAGAGCTACGCGGCGTTGCTCGCGGCCTTCGTCGCGCTCGATTCTTCCGCTTCTTCCCACTTCACGGACACGAGCTTTGAAACTCCCGGCTCCTGCATCGTCACGCCGTAGAGCACCGAGCCCATTTCCATCGTCTTGCGGTTGTGCGTCACGACGATGAACTGCGTCTGCCCGCACATATCGGCCAGCATCTTGTTGAAGCGGCCCACGTTCGCTTCGTCGAGTGGCGCATCCACTTCGTCGAGGATGCAGAAAGGACTCGGCTGGTAGCGGAACACCGCAATCAACAGCGCGAGCGCCGTCAGCGCTTTCTCGCCGCCCGACAGCAGCAGGATATTTTGCAAACGCTTGCCCGGCGGCTGCGCGACGATATCGATTCCCATTTCGCCCGAGCTGTCCGGCTCGCCCAGCCGCATCTCCCCGTGTCCGCCGCCGAATAGCGACTGGAACGCCACCGCGAACTGGCTGTTGATGAAGTTAAATGCTTCTTCGAATTTCTGCCGCGACACTTGATCGAGCTCGGTAATCGTGAGCTGCGTATTCTCGATCGACTGCACCAGGTCGTCGCGTTCGCGCCGCAGGAAGATTTCGCGCTCTTCGCACTCCTTGAATTCTTCGAGCGCCATCATGTTTACCGGACCCATCGCTTCCACCCGCGCTTTCATCTCGTTGTAATTCGTTTCGGCGGCGATTAGCTCTTCGCCGATCAGGAGTTGCGCCTCCTGCGCCATCAATTCTTCCGGCTGCGCGTTCAGTTCCGCTACGCACGTCTGCCGCAGGTAGTCCCGGTCGGCGTCGTTGCGCGCCTTCTCGATCTGTCGCTGGTTTCGCTCGGCGCGAAGCTCGTCGAGCGACTGGCGCTTTCCGCGCAGCGATTCGTCGAGCTGTCCCGCGCGGGCGCGCGCTTCGTCCCATTCCTTTTCGAGCGCCGCTTTCAGTTCCTCGGCGCGAATCTTCTCTTTGCGCAGGTCTTCCACCTGCAGACCAAGCTGCTCGCACGCAGATTCGAGGTCCGTCTTTTCCTGGATCAGCATGCCGTGCTGCTGCCTCAATGCATTGATGCGCTCGCCGGACAACGCCATCTCATCCGTCAAGCGCTGCTCCGCCGCTTCCGCGGTCGTAAATCGCTCGGTCACTGTGGCAAGCGCTTCGCGCTGCGTCACCACCTGTTCCTGAAGAGTATGGAAACCACGCCGCAGCGCGACGAGTTGCTCGGTGGCGCTCGAAGCTTCGGCTTCGGTGCTTGCGCGCGAGCGGAGCGCTTCGGCGTGTTCTCGGCGTGCCTGGTCCACTCGGGTTCGAGCCGCTTCGGCCTCCGCGTGAAGCCATGCAATTTCCTGTTGTTCGGCTGCAAGTTGCTGTTCCACCCGATGGTGCTCGGCTCGCGCCTGATCGCGTGTGTGCATCGCGCCGACGAAGGATTTCTCCGCGTCCACATGCTGCGCGATGGCCTGCGCCACTTCCGTCTCGCCGCCGGCGATCGCCACTTCGATTCGCGTCAGTTCCTCTTGTTGCTCCTGCGAGATTCGATCGAGCCGCGCAGCTTCTGCTTCGTGCTGGCGCAATTCGCGTTTCAGTGCCAGCGGCCCGGCGTCGCCCTGGCGTCCTCCGGAAACCATCCGGCCGTGATAACAGGTGCCGTCGAGCGTCAGGTAGTAGCTGTGCGGATTCTCGTGCGCTAGATTTTCCGCAGCGGCGCCAGTCTCTACCAGGTACGCCGTACGGAGCCGCGTGAGGAAATGCTTCGCCGCCGGACCCAGCGGGTCTCGGAAATCAACAAGCCGGTCGAGACGCGCGATTACCCCGGCCGGCATCGGCAGGGAAGCGTCTGCTTCGGGAGTCTGAATATTGAGCTTGTTGAGCGAATCGACGAAAAACGTGGCGCGACCGCCCATTTCGTCGCGCAGCAGGGCTACTCCCGCGCGCGCATGATCGAATGACTCGACAACCACGTACTCGAGTTCGTCGCGCAGGAACTGCTCGATCGCGCCCTCATATTGTTCCTGCACCTCGGCGTAATCGGCCAGCAATCCGACGGCGTGGAATCCTCGCGATTCTCCCTCGCCGTTCGCGTTGAAAAGTTTCTGGACGGCGTCAGCTGTGTACGCTCGTTCGCTCAAGATCTGCTCGACGGACGAGTGCCGCGCGCGTTCGGCGGAAAGCGTCTCGCGAGTTTCTTTCAGTTGCTGCGCGGTTTCCTGCTGGGCGGCGCGGAGCGCTGCAAGGCGAGCGTGCGCGTCTCGTGCTGCTGCTCCAAATTCCTGAGCCCGCCGCTCGGCTTGCTCGTAGAAGTTCTCTTCGGTCTGGACGCGAAGCGCCAGCGCGGCCCATTCGATTCCCATCGAGCGAGCGGACTCGGCTCGTTGTTCCTCCGCGGCCGTGTGGCGGGCCGCAGCTTCCTCGGCTTGCAGAGATTCGGCCTGCATGCGCGCGGACTCTTCCACCAGGCGCCCCGCAAGCTCGCGCAACGCTGCGATTCGCCCTTCGAGTTGTTCCTGCTCGGTCCCACTCAGAGCCACCCTCTCCGTCGCGCTGCGCAATTCAGATTCAAGACTCGCAGTCTGTTCGCGTAGCGCCGTTACCGCTTCGCGCTGTGCATTCATTCGCGCAACGATCTCCGCCGCCTGCCGCTCCGCCTGGTCGATTTCGAGAGTCACTCGGGTTGCACGCGAAACCAGCTGCGCCAGTTGTTCGCGGTTGAACGTAATCCGATTTTCGGCGCGGTCGAGATCGAGCGCCGTTTGCCCTAGAAGATTGTGGAGCTGGCGGAGTTCGCCATCCAGTTCGTACGTGCGTGCGTTGAGCCGTTCCTGTTCCGCTTCAAGCTCGTGCACGGAGCGCGCATCGCGCTCTTCTGCCGCGTCCATATCGCGCAACAGATTTTCCAGGCGCGCCGCTTCGATATCGAGATGTTCCGCCTTGCTCGCCAGGACGATTCGCAGCAACCCGCGCATCTGCTCGCGCAATTCGGCGTAGCGCCGCGCCTTTGAAGCCTGCCGCTTCAGCGAGGCGAGCTGCTTCTCCACCTCGACGAAAATATCGTTCACGCGCGAAAGATTGATCTTCGAGGCTTCGAGCTTGGCTTCCGCGAGGCGCCGCTTGGTCTTGTACATCGTGATGCCGGCAGCTTCTTCAATAATGGCGCGCCGGTCCATCGGCTTCGAATTCAAAATCTGGCCGATGCGGCCCTGCTCTATGATGGCGTAGCTGTCCGGGCCCAAACCCATGCCCATGAAAAGCTCCTGCACGTCGCGCAGCCGCGCCACGCGGCCATTGATCACGTATTCGCTCTGGCCCGAGCGGTAAAGCCGCCGGCCGACCACCACTTCGCCCGGTTTGAGCTTCAGCAAGGGCTTTTCGGCGCCGCGCTTTTTCCAAGGTTTGCCTTTACCGGCGGCGTCAGCTTGAGGAACTTCTTCGCCAGCCGTCTCGAGCACGGAAGAATCCTCTACGGGCGAGGGCATCGTAAGGGTGTCATCGTTCGACGTGAATTCGGCAGCCGGCTCCGCCGCAGCGTCTTCCGGCGCGTCCAGCACTTTTGCCACAGCGTCGGCCAATTCCGGATCCACGAGCGTCAGCGTCACCTCGGACAGCCCCAGTGGCGGCCGCTTGGCGGTGCCGTTGAAGATGCAGTCCGACATTCGCTCGGCGCGCAGCATCTTGTGGCTCTGCTCGCCCAGCACCCAGGAGATCGCATCCACCACGTTCGACTTGCCGCAGCCGTTCGGACCCACAATGCACGTGATCCCGCTGCCGCTGAACGTGATCGGCGTCTTATCGCAGAACGATTTGAATCCGAGCAACTCTACTTTACGAAGTTTTAGCACCCGTTCCCTCGCACAGTCTTCTCCTTTAACCGTGTCGGCTGGAGAAGCTTCGGTTGAATCTTCCTCGGGAGGAGTTTTGAGACAAAAACTTGGGAAGGGTCGGTATGAATGGCCCTGCCGCCTGGCGCTATCGGATCGGCGGTACGGAAGGAAAAGTTAGCACGGGTCGCAAGTGGTGTAAAGCGCGTTTCGCGAAATGTTTAGAGGACGGAACTACTCAGCTTCGTTCCGCTGCCGCCTGCGCGCCGCTCCGCTTGGCTGCTCGGAACACCACGTAGTGATAAAGGAGGCGGTTTCTGAACCCCATTCGTTCGTAGAGTTTCACCGCGCGGGTATTCTCGGGTCGGACGTGAAGGAAGGGAACTTCGCCTCGCGCCCGCATGCGCTCCGCGAGAATGGTCATCAGGAAGCCCGCATAACCGCGCCCCAGATGATCGGGATGCGTGCACACCGCGCTGATTTCCGTATAACCGGGAAGTTTCAGCCGTTCGCCGGCCATTGCGACGAGCTTGCCATTCGTGCGAATCCCTAAATATGTGCCCATCTCGCGCGTGCGCGTGCCGAACGGCCCCGGTTTAGTCAACTTCGTTAGCTCCACCATCTCCGGCACGTCCGCTTCACCAAGCTCGATGTAATCGCTTACGTGCCCGTTCGCTTGGAGCTGACCGTCGTTGTCGAGAATCATTTGTAGCAACGGCGCCTCGATCATGATCTCGAGCCCTGATGGCGCATCCACTCGCGCTGGCAGGAACAGCCCCAGTCCGCCCCCGGACGCAAGCAGCTCGCGCAGCGAATCGAATTCCTCACCGCTCTCCCGCGGAAAGCCCCCCAAAGGAGTCACTTCGGCTGGGAACCGGCGCAGCAATTTGAAGCTTTCGGCAAAGTGCGCCTGGCTCGTAGTGAGCGCGCCCCAGATCGGGTTGTCGAGTATGTGCACGACGTCGTTCGCTGCGAACAGTTTTCGTCGCTATTTCAAATCTAAACGTGCATGCCAAATTCGCGCTATCTGAATTTTGCGGGCAAACAGTAATTCGCCCAGCCACATTGGACCTGCTTGCGGTTACTGCAGACGCCATCAGTATTTCTACCGACTAATCTTTACGGTGATTCAACCTTGACACTCGCATGTTGCGGGCCTATGGTCTTGTGCAGCGACAAAGTTGAAAGCGGGAAGTTCCGAGTTAAAGGAGACGATGCCGGAGTCCAACGCTAAACCCCTCAGAGTTCACCTCATTAACCCAAGCCATATCTCGTTCGGCACTGCAGTAATTACTCCGCGCTGGCTGTACGTGCTTGCAGCCGCCACCCCCACCTCCTGCGGCGATCCAATTCTGGTCGATGAGACTCTCAATCCTGCGAAACCGGAAAATATTCAGCCAGGCGATGTCGTCGGCATCGGCATCCATACGGGGAATGCTTTGCGCGGATATGAACTCGGAAAAATGGCGCGCGAACGTGGCGCCTATGTTGTCTTTGGTGGAATTCACGCCACGCTTTACTCCGAGGAAGCATATGAATTGGGTGGCGCGCATGCAGTTGTAAAAGGTGACGGTGACATCATTTGGGCCACCGTTCTCGCCGACTGCGCGAAGGGAGCGCCGAAGCCTCTCTACCTGGGAGGCCGCATCGAACCGTCTGATTTTTCCCCGGCCCGCTGGGACTTGCTTCCTCCCAAGAGTTACATGTGGGCCTCAGTTCAAACGGTTCGGGGCTGTCCGAAGCATTGCTCTTTCTGTTCGGTGTGGCGGACGGATGGACAGCGTCCCCGCCAGCGCAACTCGGACGCGGTGATCGAAGAAATTGTCCAGCTTCGCCGCCTTGGGTTTCGATTTGTCGCTCTCGCAGACGATAATTTCTATCCGGTCACGCTCACCGATATTGCGAACGCAACCCGCCAGGGTGACGTGCACCACCTCCAGGAGCTCAAAGAACTCCGCGCGGAACGCTTCGAACTTATGGAACGCATGACGCACCTTCCTCGAGACATGGTGTTTTTTACCCAAATCACGATGGAAGCTGCGGAGGACACCACCTTCCTCGATGCGATGCGGCGGGCAAACATAAAGGGAGCACTCGTCGGCGTCGAATCCGTGACGCCCGAAGGTCTAAAAGATATTTTCAAGGAATTTAACGCGGCCGGAACTGATCTGGTCGAGCGCCTAAAAACGTTTCGCAACCATGGCGTGCACGTGCTCGGCTCTTTCATCTTCGGGTTACCCAGCGACCGGCCGGAAACTTTTACAGCCACGGCGGCCGTGGCCCAGCAGGCAGAGATCACCTTCGCACAATTTGTGATGTTGACGCCGTTCCCGGGAACCGTCGATTTTGCCCGCTGGGAAAAGGGGTTGGAGGGCGATGCAACTCGCATCGGGGGCTTCCCCCTTACTCGTCATTGGCTTATTCCACAGGAACTCCGCCCAAAGCTCTACTGCGCACACCCTGTCATGCCGGCCGAAGAAATCCGGCGGCGTACACAGAGTGTCTGGGACCAATTCTATTCCTTGGGCCTCATCTGGAATCGTTCGCATTGTGTTAAATCGCTGCGATCCCGCGTGGCCTTCGTCTTGGTCTCCAAGCTCTACCGGCAGATGTATGCGAATACGGGGATTGCTACGGACAGCGCGCGAGCCGCACGATCCGCGCGCTGGGCGCGGTGGCTTGCCAAACCCACCCGGCGCCTTTTCTCGGCTCGTCCCATGCCGGAGCTCCAGATGCCCACGGCCGCGGGCGATTAGCTCAGCAGGCAACTCACCAATTCGCGAGTTCGAAAATCTTCCGGGAGAATCTCGTGAGCGCAACGTCTTTCCAATCTGCGGAGACAGCCTTGTCCGCACCGTCGTGCGCCATTGCAGATTGACTTGCCGCGACTCACAGCCTAGCATGGCGCGCACAGGAGGACCGCTTGGAGCAGGACGGTGTGCCGGGAGTCAGCCGAATCCTGTTTAGCGCCGTCGCTCTATTCGGCGTTTTCCTTCTCTCGTTGCTGGGGTTGCAACCGCCGGCGCCGAAGCCCGTCAACGCCCCTGATCCGGAATTTTCCGCCGGCCGCGCCCGCGAAGTTCTCGCAAGGCTCCTCGGCGACGGTGCTCCTCATCCTACCGGAAGCATCGCCAACGACGCCGTGCGCGCGCGCATCCTTGAAGAATTCTCAAAGCTTGGCTACGTTCCGGAAGTGCAAACGGGATTCGCCTGCGACGAATACGGGACGTGCGCAACGGTCAACAATGTCGTCGCTCGTCTCGACGGCGCCGAACCCGGCCACTCCGTTCTGCTCGCCGCGCATTACGATTCCGTTCCCGCCGGCCCGGGCGCGTCAGATGACGGTGCAGGCGCCGCAACCGTCCTCGAATGCGCGCGCGCGCTGAAGGCGCTCCCCAAGCCGCGCCACTCCATCATCTTTCTGATCGACGACGGCGAAGAAGCAGGTCTACTCGGCGCCCGCGTTTTTGTCGATCGGCACCGCTGGGCCAAGGACGTCGTCGCCGCCGTCAACGTCGATACGCGGGGGACCTCAGGCCCAAGCCTCATGTTTGAAACCGGCAGCGCCAATTACTGGATTGTGCGCCTATACGCGAAGAACGCGCGGCATCCGGCCACCAACGCTTTCGCCTACTTCGCCTATAAGCTCCTTCCCAACGACACCGATTTTACCGTCTTCAAAGCCGCCGGCTACCAAGGCGCCAATTTCGCTTACATCGGAAATGTCGTCCACTACCACACGCCGCTCGATAATTTCCAAAACGCCAGCCCTGCAAGTTTGCAGCACGACGGCGACAACGCCCTGCCCACCGTGCTTGCACTTGCGAACACCGATCTCTCGAATCTTCCGCACCGCGAAGCCGCATTTTTCGATGTCTTCGAGCACTGGACCGTCTATTGGCCCGCTTCTTGGACGCTCACCATTTCCATCGCCGCCACCCTCCTCCTGTTCATCGAAATCGCCTGGCTCTTCTACCGCAAACGCCTCGCGCTCTCCGCGCTACTCTGGGGACTTTTCGCCTGGCTCGCGATGATCGCCGTCACGGCCGCGAACGCATGGATCCTCAACCGCGTGCTGATGCGGGCCGGCGCGGTGCCGGTCAATTGGGTCGCGCATCCGTTCGCTGTCCAGGCTGCATTCTGGTTTCTCGCGCTTGCAGTCGTCTCGACGGTTGCCTTTGCCCTATCACGTCGCGCTGGTTTCCTCGGACTCTGGACGGGCGTATGGATCTGGTGGGCGCTGCTCTCCATCGTTACCGCCGCGCTGACTCACGGAATTGCTTACCTGTTTCCGCTCTGCCTGTGCGTGGCGGTCTTGACCGCGACACCGCTGATTTTTGGGCGCGTGGCAACCGCTGAGAAGGGACTGGTGGCAGGGATTTTACCCCTACTCGTGGCCGCGATCTCTGGCTTTGCTACGGCTCTGCTTCTTTATTCGGCGCTCGGTACCCACATGCTCATCGGGATCGCCGTTGTGGTCGCGTTGCTGCTTACGCCACTCGCGCCGTTCTGCGCGGACCTGCTCGAAGTGCGTGGCCTATCGCGAATCGCGCTCCCAGCCACTGCAATCGTTGCCACGGTTCTCGCGGCTCTCGCTTCCGTCGTAGCCCCTGCTTTTTCTGCGAAGTCCCCCGAGCGCGTCAACATCCGATTCTGGCAGGATGGCGACTCCGGAAAATCCGTCTGGATCGTTCAACCGGATTCCCGCCGCTTGCCCGAACCCGTTCGCGTCGCCGCTAATTTCGCGCGACAGGATCCGGGCCCGTTCCCATGGAGCACGTATCCGTCATTTCTGGCCGATGCGCCGCACCAGCAACTCGCGCCTCCCACATTTACGATTCTTGAGTCATCGCAGGAAGGATCGAAGCGGACGTACCGCGCGCTGATTCGTTCGGAGCGGGGCGCTCCCGACGTGATGGTTCTGTTTCCGCCCGATTCAGGCGTTGAATCGGCGCGCATGGAAGGCGAACCCATCCAGCCGGAAACCGAGCGCGTCCGCAAATACCTCAACGGATGGATCGTCTACGACTGCCTGACCGCTCCGGTGAAGGGAGCCGAACTTAGTTTCACGCTGCCGGCGGGAAAACCAGTCGTCGTCTACACGCTTGACGAGTCGTTCGGCTTGCCCGCCGAAGGCGAATTTCTGCTGAAATCGCGTCCCCTTACGGCCACAGCTTCTTCCGACGGCGACATCTCCCTCGTCAGCCGCCGCGTCGAACTGCTCCCGTGACTTTTCCCGCACGCGCGATTCTGGAACACGAGCGATGTTGCCGCGCTGCGCTACGGCTGTGCTTTCACTTCCTGAAGCCTTCCGTCTACGCCCTGCACCACAATGAATCGCGCCTTCGCAGTCGCCATCTTCTGCTCCTGCGCCATTCTCGCTACCTCAACCACGCTCGGCTGCCTCGCGCCAACTTCCGCCTTGCCGGTTTCGATCGCCTTGTCATAGCTTTGATATGACGAGGGTAAGAACGGGCCGTCGTTCTTCGCACTTACGTTTCTGGGTGGAACCCACACCGCATGATGGGTTACCCCAGCCACCGATCCTCCGCCGCCTCCCGCGCCGCCCGAGGCGCCGCCACCACCGTTAACTCTGCCATTCCCGCCGCCTGCAACTCCGCCACCCGTTCGTTGCGCGTGTGCTGTGCCAACTCCGAAACAAAGAACGAAAGCCGCCAATGCAATAAACTGTTTCATTTGCGCCCCTTTTCGGGGGCTCCGCCGCCGGGGACGTCCGGCAAGCCCGCAACATCTCCTCGTATACTAAAACAACACAGACGCGAGAAAATGGGCCGTCCGTACTATGGGTACTACCAAAATTTCGGCTCGATTTCGCTGGGACTAGGCGGAGCCTCCATCTGAATCGGCCCATCACCGCCCGCACTTGAGCGCGTCTCAACCATGCCGGAAACGCCCTCGCCGTTTCGAGCCTCACGTCTGCGGTACATGCGACGGGCCCGGCCCGCCATTTCCGCCTCGCGCCACCGACTCGCGAATCAAATCCTCCACATCTCCGAGTTTGTCGCCAAGCAAATTCAGCTTCCGCGCCAAGCCTTGGATTTCAGACTCCGCCCGCCGGTTCACGTCGAAGTCGAGCTCACCGCGCAGCCGGTCCTTCGTATCCTGCCGGTTCTGGCTCATCATGATCACGGGCGCCTGGATCGCAGCCAGCATCGAAAGGAACAGGTTCAGCAATATAAACGGATAGGGATCCCACGCCGATCGCCCCAGAATCACGTTCGCTCCCGAGTAAACGATGATTGCCACCCCGAACGTGATGATGAACGTCCACGAGCCGCCAAACCCCGCCACCGCATCCGCGATTCGTTCGCCAAACGTCGTTTCCTCCTCGATCATCACGTTGGGATTCCGGCTCGCCCGCACGCGCACCAATTGCTGCGACGCGTGAAATTGCCTCCCCAGCACCGTCAGCATGTCCATCCCCGCGTGCGGCTTGCGCTGCAATAAATTCAAAATGTCGTTGCGGTCCACTTCGATTGCCACCGTGTCGTCCGTCGCGACCGCGTTCGTCTGGTGCGGCGTCTGCTCGAGCATCGACGCGAACCCAAAAAATTCACCCGCCGCAGGCTGGTCGACCAGCACTTCCTGCGAATCTTCGTCCACCGTCGTCACCTGCACGGTTCCGGAGACGAGGATGTAAGCCTTGTCACCCGGATCGCCAATCTTGTAAATGCGCTGTCGCGGCGCGAACCGCCTCAGCTCCACTTGTCCCGCGAGGACAGCGGCCTCATCGTCATCCAGCAACGCGAACAGCGGAACCTGTTTCAATGCTTCAGGGGTACATGACATCGCTCACCTCGCATGGAGAAAATCACTCTGTGCCGCGTCTTCGGGCCTGGCCCGGCCCAAACCGCGAAAGGGTATCACGCACACGCGCTGGACCGCTTGAACGCCCATCGTCGTGCCCCTTTTAACGCAACCCCGGAAACCGCTGGCCCGCCACCGATTGCTTGCCAGCCGAACCGTCAGCTAGAATGCTTGATTCTGTGACCGCTCCCAAACAGCTCGACATTCGCTTTCACGATACGCTCACCAACCGCCTGGAGCCTCTCCAGCCGGTGCACAAAGGCGAAGTCCGCATCTACACCTGCGGCCCCACTGTCTACGATTTCGCTCACATCGGCAATTTTCGCACCTTCGTCTTTCAGGACATCCTCCGCCGCTTCCTACGCGCTGCCGGCTTCCGCGTCCTCCAAGTAATGAATCTCACGGATGTGGACGATCGCATCATCGCCAATTCGGCCGCTGCCAAACTCACCCTCCGCGAGTACACCGAGAAATACATCAACGCCTTTCTCGAAGACATGCGTTCGCTCAGCCTCGAAATGCCCGAGGAACTTGTCCGCGCCACCGACCACATTGACGACATGGTCGCTCTAATCGAACGGCTCACGAAAAAAGGATTCACGTATCAAAGCGACGGCTCCATCTATTACCGCATCGCAAAATTTCCGGGCTATGGAAAACTCTCCAAGATCGACGTCAGCGGAATGAAAGCCGGCGCCCGCGCCGATACCGACCGCTACGAAAAAGACGACGTCCGCGATTTCGCTCTCTGGAAAGCTCCCAAACCGGGCGAATTTTTCTGGGAGACCGCCATCGGTCCCGGCCGTCCCGGCTGGCATATCGAGTGCGCCGCCATGTCCATGAAATATCTCGGCGAGACGCTCGACATCCACACCGGCGGCATCGACCTCGCCTTCCCGCACCACGAAAACGAAATCGCCGAAAGCGAGGCCGCCACCGGCCACACCTTCGCCAAGCTGTGGCTGCACGCCGAGCACCTCATTATCGAAGGCGAGAAGATGTCCAAGTCGCTCGGCAATTTCTATACGCTTCGCGACCTCTTCGCAAAGGGATACAAACCCTCGACCATCCGCTTTCTCCTCCTCTCCGTCCCGTACAATCGCCAGCTCAATTTCACGATGGACGGATTGAAGCAAGCCGAAAGCTCAGTCGAGCGGATGCGCAATTTTGTCGCACGCCTGAAATCGGAAAAATTCGCCACCGGCGAGAATCCCGAGATCCACAAACGCGCCCGCAAAGCCGAAAAAGATTTCGATCTGGCGCTCGCGGACGATCTCAATACCGCTGTCGCTCTCGCCGCCGTGTTCGATCTCGTGCGCGACGTCAATACGGCGATCGATCAGGGCATCGTCCTCGCGCAGGACGCTCCGCGCCTCGTCGCTTCCATGGAAAGATTCGATAAAATCGTCGCCGTGCTCGTCGATGACGACGCCGACAAGCTCGCCAAGTTCGGATTCGGTTCCGCTCAGCCTCGCATGGCCGCCGAAGCGATCGAAACTCTCATTGAACAGCGCCAGGCCGCCAAGAAGCGCCGCGATTTCAATCGCTCCGACGAAATTCGCAAACAACTCGCGGACTCTGGTATCATTGTCGAAGATGTAAAAGACGGCACCGTACGCTGGAAATACAAATGAGCATCTCCAAGAAATATCAGCACTCGCTTCACAGCCAGCCCTCTCACGAGCGCCCCAATCTCTACGGCGTAGACTAAGTCCTCTTCCTCTAATGGTTGTTCACGGCTTGCAGCGGTGGGAATCCGTCCGCGCGCGCCGAACAAAAATCCATTTCTCGGAGGAAGTCATGCAAGCGATTGACACCAAGACCGATATAAGCAAGTCCAAGCTCCCGCACCTCGTAACCGCACTCCCCGGCCCCAAAGCGATGCAGCTCGTTGACCGCGATCACGCCGTTCTTTCGCCGTCCTACACGCGCGATTATCCCCTCGTCGCGAAAAAAGGCCGCGGCGCCATGATCGAAGATGTTGATGGCAACACGTTCCTCGATTTCGCCGCTGGCATTGCCGTCGTCTCGACGGGCCATTGCCATCCCGATGTCGTCGCCGCGATTCAAAAGCAGGCCGCCGAATTGATCCACATGTCCGGCACGGATTTTTACTATCCGAATCTCGTCGAACTCGCCGAAAAACTCGCTTCGATCGCCCCAGGCAAGGAACCGAAACGCGTCTACTTCGGAAATTCCGGCGCTGAAGCTCTTGAAGCTGCCATCAAGCTCGTGCGCTATCACACCCGGCGCGACAAGATCATCGCCTTCTACGGCAGCTTCCACGGCCGCACGATCGGCGCGCTCTCTCTCACAGCCAGCAAAGCCGTTCAACGCAAGCATTTCGGCCCGCTCCTCGCCGGCGTCTTCCACGCGCACTATCCCAATCATTATCGCGGCACGCTGAACGGCCGTCCCGAAAACGCATCCGCCGATGCGCTCGCTTACATCGAAAACGAGCTCTTCAAGCGCATCGTCGATCCCGAAGACGTTGCCGGAATTTTCATCGAGCCCATCCAGGGCGAAGGCGGCTATCTGCCCGCGCCCGTGGAATTCTTGAAAGGCCTCGAGCGCATCTGCCGCAAACACGGCATCATGCTCGTCGCCGATGAAGTCCAGTCCGGCATGGGCCGCACAGGGAAATGGTGGGCTTGCGATCACGCTGGGATTGAACCGGACATCATCTGCACCGCCAAGGGAATCGCTTCCGGCATGCCGCTTAGCGCGATCATCACCAAAGCCAGCGTCATGGACTGGAAGCCCGGCGCGCACGCATCCACTTTCGGCGGCAATCCCGTCTGTATCGCCGCATCGCTCGCTACGCTCAAGCTTCTCGAGAACGGCTACATCGCCAATGCCGCGCGCATGGGCGACTACATCTTCAGCAAACTCGCAAAGTGGCCCGAGAAACATAAAATCGTCGGCGACATCCGCGGCAAAGGCCTCATGGTCGGCATCGAATTCGTCCGCGACCAAAAAACCAAAGAAAAAGCTCCCGATCTTCGCAATCGCCTGGTCGACATGGCGTTCCACAAAGGCCTCCTCGTCCTCGGTGCCGGCGAAAACTCCGTGCGTCTCGCCCCGCCCCTGCTGATCGACGAGCAACAAGCCGACTTCGCACTCAATACGCTCGAGTCCTGCATAACAGAAGTCGAACGCAGCCTCTAACGAACAACTATCGGCGGCGCTCGCAAATCACCGCAAGCGCCGCGGGCTCGCTTCCAGTAGCACAGGCACTCTTGCCTGTGCCCCAACGAGCCACCACGGGCGCGTGTGAAATGATCTACAACCGTCAAAACAATCGCCGGTAGGGGCACGGCATGCCGTGCCCGCTACTGCCACCAGCTCCCACGCGCCACAACGCCATCGCCACACCCACTCTTGCCTGCGCGCCTTTCTTAATGCGACACTACCAACTTCATCGAACAAACCATGCTCGCCCGCCTAATCTACTCCGCCCTAAATTTCGCTGCCCGCAACGGCCTCACCGATTCCACCTCCTCCGCCAAATCTCAATCCCGCACCACCGGCATCCGCGGCGAAACCCTGGCCTACTGGTATCTCCGCCGCCACGGCTACACTCTCGTCGCCAGAAATTACATCGTGCCGGGCATCAAAGGTGAAATCGATCTCATCGGCTACGACGGCCGCGCCCTCGCTTTCGTCGAAGTAAAAACCCGCTCGTCGTCCACCACGTCCGCCCCCGCGCAATCCACTCCCGAAGACGCCGTCAACGCCGACAAGCGCCGCAATCTCTCCCGCATGGCTCGCCAGTTTCTCCGCTCCCGCCGCATCGATTCCGCCCAATGCCGCTTCGACGTCCTCGCCATCGAATCCCGCGCCGGCCAGCGCCCCATCCTCCGCCTCCACAAATCCGCCTTCGTCATGGCCCAGGATTCCCCGCACAGTTCACCAAGCCGATAGCCGTAAAGGACTCTCCGAAAAATTCCCGCCCCTGTCGATTTCACCACCCCTCATTCGACAAATAAGTAGAGGCAAGCAACCGTGCCTCAGGAGGCGGCAATGGCAGGGCAGCACACACTCTCTCAACATCGCAAATCAATCGCAGGCGCATCCCTGATCGCGCTCGGGCTCCTCCTACTCTGCGCAAATCTCACTCCCTTCGCCGCCCAGCTAAGCCGCTCCCTCGGCCTGAACGCCGCGGACGCCCGGTCCCTCGGACTACTCGCCGTAATCGCTCTAGGCGCCTCCCACACCCTGCGCGTCTATCTATTCAACCAGCAGGACTTCCTGCAAACTTTCCACCAGCTCTTGATATCATTATGGCCCCTGCTCTTTGTCGGCGCTGGAACCGCGCTGCTACGCGACGGGTTCACAGACAACGATTTCGCGGGCGGCGCGGAAAAACGCAAAAATAATTCATCGAACGTGTCGATCTCACAGCCCGTCGTTCGACGTTGAAGTAGGCGCTCAATTCACCCGGCTGCGGCCGGAAAGCCGCTTGGCCCTAAATCCTAAATCTGAAGGAGTCACAACAATGCGAGTGATGGTGATCATCAAAGCGAACAAGGATTCAGAAGCAGGACTGGCACCAACCAAGGAACAGAAGGAAGCCTTTGCCGCCATGGGCAAATTCAACGAGGAACTGCTAAAGGCTGGACTAGTGCTGGCCATGGATGGCCTTCAGCCGACTTCGAAAGGTAAGCGCATAAGATTTTCCGCGGGGGAACGCACGGTGATCGATGGCCCGTTCGCAGAATCCAAAGAACTGATCGCCGGCTTTTGGATCTGGCAGGTGAAATCAATGGAAGAGGCGGTGGAATGGGTCAAGCGCGGTCCATTTGATGCCGGCGAAGAAGTCGAAATCCGTCCGTTTTACGAGATGAGCGACATTCCGGCCGACGTGATTACGCCCGAGCACGCAGCGCGCATGCAGGAAGTTCGCGACGACCTGCAAAAGAAAGCTGCAAAGCCGTAGTCCTCGGTGGATCCGCAATTCACCACGGCCACAAATCGAAAAGAAAGCGCGGGCCGTGTCGAGTTCGTGAGATTTCACTCGACGTGTACGTGAACGCGGGGAGCCGCCATTCGAAATGATCCGGCAAGTCCGGCTCCCCAGCCGAAACCAAAAGGAGATCCGAAAATGCGATTCATGATGCTCGTGAAGCACCCGGAAAATGCCGCAAGCTCCGGCGCTCCGCCCAAAGAATTCATGGACCACATGGCGAAAATGGCGGAAGGCGCGGCCAAATCCGGCGGGCTGGTCCTGAGCGGTGGGCTCGCTCCCACGGCGCAAAGCACCCGCGTCCGCCTATCGCGCGGGAAAGTTGCCGCGCTCGACGGCCCTTTCACCGAAGCCAAGGAAATCGTCGGTGGCTTCGCCGTGTTCGATCTGAAATCGAAAGAAGAGGCCATCGAAAGCGCCACCCAGTTCATGGACCTTCACAAGAAGTATTGGCCCGGCTGGGAGGGCGAGACCGAAGTCCGCCAGATTTTCGGCCCAGAAGATTTCGCTCCCAAGTCAAACTAGCTCTGGCTCCGTCGCCCAAATCACCGTAGCTCAGGTCCCTCCCGATCGATTTTGATCGGGATGATCTGAGGCTTTTGGTAAAGCCAGGCAATAAGCGCGCAGCCACCTCCGCGCCCGCGCCTATTTGGTTTCCGCCCGCGAAAAAAAATCGCCGGCGGCCCACACCTTGCGCGGAAAGATCGATCGTGGTGTGATCGGTAGCGTGACGACCACCGACACCCACCGCGCCATCGACGCAGTCTGGCGAATCGAGTCCGCCAGAATCATCGCCGGGCTCACGCGCATCGTTCGCGATGTCGGCATCGCCGAGGAACTGGCGCAGGACGCGCTCGTCGCCGCGCTTCAGCAGTGGCCCGCGACCGGCATCCCGGATAATCCCGGCGCCTGGCTGATGGCCACCGCCAAGCATCGCGCCATCGACCATTTTCGCCGGAACGCGCTCGTTGATCGCAAGCATCAGGAACTCGGCCGCGAGATGCAACAACAGGAGATGGCCGTGCCGGATTTTGAAGCTGCCCTCGACGATGACATCGGCGACGACCTCCTCCGCCTCGTTTTCATTTCCTGCCACCCGGTTCTTCCCACCGATTCACGCGTCGCTCTCACCCTCCGCTTGCTCTGCGGCCTCACCACCGAAGAAATTGCTCGCGCGTTTCTAGCGCCCGAGCCGACCATCGCCCAGCGCATCGTTCGCGCCAAGCGCACGCTGGCCGATGAGCATGTCCCCTTCGAAGTTCCGCGCGCCGAAGAACGCGCCGCCCGTTTTTCATCCGTGCTCGAAGTCATCTACCTTGTCTTCAACGAAGGCCACTCCGCCACGGCAGGTGACGACTGGATGCGGCCCGCGCTCTGTGAGGACGCGCTTCGTCTCGGCCGCATCCTCGCCGAGCTCGCGCCCGCGGAGCCGGAAGTTCACGCCCTCGTTGCCTTGATGGAAATTCAGGCGTCGCGTTTCGCCGCGCGACGGGGCGCATCGGGCGAACCGATTCTCCTGCTCGATCAAAATCGCGCGCTGTGGGACCAACTTCTCATCCGCCGCGGCCTCGCCGCTCTCGAGCGCGCAGAAAAACTTGCCGCCGCACCGGGCTCCTACGCGATCCAGGCCGCCATCGCCGCCTGCCACGCGCGAGCACATGTCCCGGCGGAAACAGACTGGCCGCGTATTGTCGCGCTCTACGAAGCCCTCGCGCGCGTCACGCCGTCACCCGTCGTGGAACTGAATCGCGCCGTCGCCGTCGCCATGGCATCCGGCCCCGCCGCAGGCCTAGCCATCATCGACACGCTCGTCTCCGACCCCTCCCTCAAGGACTACCATCTCCTGCCCAGCGTCCGCGGCGACTTCCTCTTCAAGCTCGGCCGCTTCGCCGAAGCCCAATCCGAATTCGAACGCGCCATCGCGCTCACGCGCAACGCACGCGAACGCGACCTCCTCCTCGATCGCGCCCGCACCTGCGCTAACCGCCAATCCCAACCCCGCCCAAACTAAAAAACGCTGGCTCCGGCGAATGGCACCCGAGTTGCTTTAACCGCATCGTCTCTTCACATCGCGTAGTAAACTAAGCCGGATTCAGTCGTATCATTCGGCCGTGCGCCCGCGTGCGCAATAATTTGTACGAGGAGGGAAGTTTGCCGGAGCTTCGCAGGGATCCGATCACTGGGCGCTGGGTCATCATTTCGTCCGACCGCGGAAAACGCCCGCTCGACTTCGTTCGCGATAGCGTTCAGATCAAGGGCACGCCGAATTGCCCCTTCTGCCCGGGCAATGAAGGGAAGACCCCGCCGGAAATTTTGGCCTACGGCCGCAATGGAACGGGAAAGGACACGCCCGGCTGGTCGCTTCGCGTCGTGCCTAACAAATTTCCCGCGCTCGGAATCGAAGGCGGCCTCGATCGCGAAGGTGAAGGCCTCTTCGATCGCATGAACGGCGTCGGCGCCCACGAAGTGATCGTCGAAACGCCCGATCACATGAAAACTCTCGCCAACCTCGGCGACAAATCCGTCGAAGAAGTTTTCTGGGCCTATCGCGATCGCATGCTCGACCTCAAAAACGACCGCCGCTTCCGCTACGTCCTGCTTTTCAAAAATCACGGCGAGCCCGCCGGCGCCACCCTCGAGCACACCCATTCGCAGTTGATCGCGCTTCCCATCGTTCCCAAGCGCGTCCGCGAAGAAGTCGACAACTCCAAACACTACTACGACGAAAAGGAGCGTTGCATTTTCTGCGACATGATTCGTCAGGAAGTGGAAACCGCCTCGCGCGTGATTATCGAGAACGACTACTTCATCGCTCTCGCTCCCTACGCCCCGCGCTTTCCGTTCGAAACCTGGATTCTCCCGCGCCAGCACAGCTCGGCATTCGAAAATATGCCCACGCCTTACTACGGCAGCCTCGCGAAGATCCTGCGCGAGTTTCTATCCCGCCTCGACCGCGTCCTCGCCTTCCCCTCCTACAACTACGTGATCCATACCTCGCCGATCGGTGAAGAAATCAACGACCACTACCACTGGCACATCGAAGTGATGCCCAAGCTGACCAAAGTCGCCGGCTTCGAATGGGGCACCGGCTTCTATATCAACCCCACCCCGCCCGAAGAAGCCGCTCGTTTCCTCCGCGACGCAAAGTGACGATCCGACCAGGATCGTCATCCTGAAGCCGGCGCATTTGCAGTAAGCCGGCTAAAGGATCAGCATTGTGACAGTGCGCCATCGAACGCAGCCCATTTGCAGTAAGCCGGCTGAAGGATCAGCATTGCGAAATTGTGCCATCGCAAACCCGAATGTGAACTTGAATTTCGCTCAGTAAACGCACGGCACGTCGAAGATCCCGGATGATTCCGCGGGACCGTGCCCTCTCGCGCGGATGGCTAGTCACTCGATTTCAACGGGAATAAGAAATCCTTGAACGAATTTTCGCCGTAAAAACAAAAAACGCCCGCGAAGAGCGAATCCTCGCGGGCGTCAACTCAATTACGATTGCTCTTCTAATACGTCTGCGTCTCCGAAGTCTCCTGCAACCGCGGAGCGGGTATAGGTCGCTCTGGCGCAGGACTCGCGGCCGGCGTAGCACCCTCGCTACGGCCGTCAGCCCCGATCGAAGGAGCGCTCGAAGCGGTTCCATTCGGCTGTGTCCCCGAGCCCGGTGCAGCGGACGGCGCCGGCGTCGGCCCGTTCGGCCTCGCCTTCAGCGTAAACGTCACGCCGCGCTTCGAGTTTTCATCTACCGTGCGCTGCAAGTCCACTTCATCCATATCCACGATGCTCTCGGTGCTATAGCTCGTCACGTAATGCAGCTTGTTGTCGACTAGCCAGTAGTCGCTCGCCGTGTACATCGTGCCGTCCTTCAAATACAGCAGCACCGTCGGCGTCGACGCCGCTACGTTTCCCGTAATCGCGTTCGTGTTCGGGCTGCCTTGGTCGTAACCCTGGGTATCGCTTTGGAAATTCAACGTCCCGCCGAACGATGGCCGCTGGAAGTAATCATCCGACGGTGTCGAATTCAAGGAGCTATCGTCATCTTCATCCGTCCCTGAATACGGCGCTGGATACGTCACGTCGTAGTTCGGATAGACCGGGTACGGATACGAGTACGCTGGATAGCCCCACCACGGATAGCCGTAACCGTAATACGGTCCCCAGAGTCCCCAGCCGGGACCCCACCACGGATCCCACCATCCGCCCCATCCCCATCCCCATCCAAATCCGAATCCCCAACCGAAACCGCAGCCCCAGCACCCGAACCCTTGGTGGAAACCGAAGCCACGATTGAAGCCGCGACCAAATCCGCGGCCAAATCCATTGTTGAAGCCGTGATTGAATCCCCGGTTAAAACCATTGTTGAACCCGCGGTTGAAACCCACTCCATGTCCAAACGTCGAGCTGTGGAAGCTCCCTCCGCGGAATCCGCTGCTCGTCGTGCTCCGGAACGTGCTCCCGCGGAAACTGCTGCCGCTGAAGCTCGCGCTGCGCGACCCGAATCCGGTGCCTAGCGTGTGTCCGGCACCGATGTTGCCGGTGAAACCGCGCCTGCCGCTCACCGATCGCGACGTGCCACCGCCGAACGATGAATTACTCGAACCAAGCCGCGAACTCCCGCGCATCGACGCGCTCGATCCAAATCGTGATCCCGCCGCCGACGAACCGCCGAAATGCGAGCCCTCAATATTCGAGACAGCCCGGTTCGCCGAAATCGCCGAGCTCCGGCCTGAAGACGACGCCATCATCCCGCCGCGTCCCGCTGATGCCGAAGCCCCGCCGCCGATTCCCGCGCGCGGATTCGAAGCCACCGCCGCTCCGCTCGATCCTCGCGCCGAGCCTGCTACCGACGAATTGCCTGATCTCGCATTTGCTCCCGCGCCAGAATTCGCGAATGACCGCGATCCTGCCGCTGCGTTCCCGCCCGCTCGCGTCCCCGCCGTGTTGCCGGTGTTAGGCCCGCGCGCGCTTCCGCCTCCCGCGTTCCCAAACGAATGCCAGTGACCGTCAGCATTCGCAATCGCTCCGCGTCCTGAAGGCCAGCCGGACGTTCGCGCATTCAACGCGCCCGACGACCGCCCCGCTCCGTTCATCCCGCCGCGCCCGCCGTTTCCAAAATTCCGCGCGTTCGACGTAGGTCCCGCCGCGCGCCCGCGTCCCGCTCCGCCATAGGCGCCATTCGATCGTCCGCGTCC
>JBARFX010000059.1:0-6096 GCA_049797655.1 Candidatus Acidiferrales bacterium
AACTCGACTCATTGCAGCACCGCTTGAATCCGTCATTGACGCAACGGGTCCGGGTCGCTTAAGGTGCAATCCTCCGAGAGCTGCTGCTTCTGTTTCAGGTTTCAACTAAAGACGGGACAACTTCACCAAATGAGAAAGCTAATCTTCGCAATCAACCTTACCCTGGATGGCTGCTGCGACCATACCAAATTCAATCCCCCTGACGATGACGAAGTACTTGAACATTACACGCGCCTCTTGCGAGATTTTGACGTGCTCGTCTATGGGCGTAAAACCTATCAATTGATGGTTCCTTATTGGCCTGATATCGCAAAAAGCCAGTCCGAGACAAAAGCGGATATCGAATTTGCTCAAACCTTTGTCTCCAAGAAGAAGATTGTTTTTTCACGATCATTGGCCAGCGCTGAAGATGAAAATACGAGAATTGTTCGTACGAACCTTCGCGACGAAATACTTAAACTGAAGCAAGAACAGGGTAAAAATATTTTAGCCGGCGGTGTAAATATTCCCTCACAACTTATAGAGCTTGGCCTGATTGACGAATATCGTTTTGTCGTTATGCCAACCATTGTTGGAGAAGGCAGACGATTGATGGAGGGCGTCAGCCTGCCCGAGAAATTGCAATTGAAACTGGTTGAGTCAAAGCCTTTTAAATCAGGGTGTGTCGCGCTTCGTTACGTAAAGCAGTGACAGAAAAGCCTGCTACAGCTGCGCTGCTGGCTCCCGTCGAGGGGAGGAGAACGAGGAGAGGAACAATGAAATACATCTGTTTGGGCTATCTCGAGCCCGGCAAGTTCGAAAACATGTCCGAGAGCGAGCGCAACACCGTGCTGGACGAGTGTTTTAGCTACAACGACGAACTGCGGAAGAACGGACATTTGCTCGCTGAGGAACCGCTTCAGCCCCCCAACACGGCGGTGACCGTGAGTTGGAAGAACGGAACGGTTGCCGTGACAGATGGTCCGTACGCGGAAACGAAGGAGCAATTGGGTGGAATTCAGGTGTTGGAAGCCCGAGATCTGAATCACGCAATTCAGCTCATTTCCCAATCTCCGGGAGTGACGTTGAATTGTGGAACAATCGAGATACGTCCAGCGGCGGATATTACGGAAATGATGAGGGAGAGCGAGCGGCGACGGCGAAAGCATACCTCGCGTTGAGGGCGGCCACGAGGGAAAGAATGATCAGTATCATGGCCAGGGGCTGGCCCTACGGTCGATGATTTTCTGGATGCCCCGATGCCAAAAACCAATAACAAGTGGGTGGACAAGCATCGGAGTCTGCGAACGTGCGATGTGTGATCGGCACGCTCCCGTTAGCGATACAGACCAATGCGCTCATCGAGGAGCCATTGGTTCGTGTTCCGGGTGGATTGTCGGCAACTCGGAAGTTACCCTTGGTCGATTTCTGGCGGAAAGTTGGATAGGAGTTGATAAATCCTCTTATGACCACCAATCTGGATCGGCGCTGTCTTTCCTATCCTAAGCGGTTCCATCAGACCCGCCCTGAGGATCCTGTGATAGTCTCCCCGCGAGGTATCCAAAACAATGACCAACATCCTCCGCTTCATCCAATTCCTCTCCCTCGGCACCTGGCTCGGCTCGATCATCTATTTCAGCTTCGCGGTCGCCCCCGCCCTCTTCGCCACGCTCCAAAACCGTGACCAGGCCGGCGCTATCGTCGGCATCGCTCTCGGACGCCTTCACCACCTCGGCATAATCGCCGCCATCCTCTATCTCGTAGCCAGCCTCGCCCTCGCGCGCTCCCCGAAAGTTCTCGCGCAACCCGCCGTCGTCGCCGTAATCGCTATGCTCGTCTTCACCGTCATCTCCCAACACCGCATCACCCCGCGCATGGCCCAACTCCGCACCCAAATGGTCTCCGTTGATGCCACCCCTCCCACCAATCCCCTCCGCGCCGAATTCGACCGCCTCCACAAAGTCTCCGTCCGCCTCGAAGGTTCCGTCCTCCTCCTCGGCCTCATCGCCCTTTTCCTAACAGCGCGAACGCCACGATTGCCCTAAACGCCCACTAGATCCTAGGTTTTACTCGTCACTCATCACTCGCCACTGATTTCCTATCAACGCCGCTTGCGCCAAACCATTTTCAACTTTACAACCCGCTTCTTCTTCGCCCCCGCCTTCTTGATCTTCCGCGCATTCTTCCCCGCCAGACCCACCGCCCGCCACATGTACCAGCTCGCCACCGTCCGGTACGGCCGCCAGCGCTCTCCAAACTTCAACAACTCCTTCGGCTTCGGCATCCTCCTCTTCCGGTACGTGATCGCCCAGCCCTTCTGCACTCCCAGATCGTGAATCGGCAGCACATCCGGCCGTCCCAGCCGGAAAATCAAAAACATTTCTACCGTCCACGCCCCGATCCCGCGCACGGAAATCAGTCGCTCCACCAACTCCTCGTCCGACATACCCCGCGCCGCCTCGAGCGTCGGCACCACCCCGTCAATCGTCTTCTGCGCCAGGTCCTTCATCGCCAGCGCCTTCGCGCCCGAGAGTCCTGCCTTGCGCAGCGCCGGAATCCTCGTTTTCAGGATTTCCTCGGGCGTGGGACACACTCCATTCGCTCCCAGCGCCTGAATTCGCGAATAAATCTTGGCCGCAGCCTTTCCGGAAATGCTCTGGTAAACGATCGCCTCGAGCAGCGATTCATACACGCTGTCGCACTCATCCAGCTTGAATTGAAATTCACCGGTCCGCCGGATCACCCATGCCATCCGCGCATCCGACTTCGAAATATGTGCGTGCGCAGCAATGTGATCGAACGGAAGCAGCAATTTGTCAGTTGTCATAGGTTCGCCCAGCATATCGAAGTTCCAGGTACGTTCTCAATCCTCGCGCCGTCAGCAGGGTTCGACGATTGCCGCGCGCCCCTGTTAGCTTCCGACCTGAATCCCTCACGCCACTTTCTGAGCACACGCATCCAAATGAGAGGTTCAAGCCGTCGAACCATTGGTGGCAGAATGAGAGCGGGGTCAGGCTTAATAGTGGACGACAATTGAATGGTGGGCGACAAAGGACTTGAACCTTTGACCTCTCCCGTGTGAGGGGAGCGCTCTAACCAACTGAGCTAGTCGCCCGCGGAACCTACTTTTTGTAGCAGAAGGCCAGGCGAATTGCAATCAACCACGAACGTCCCGATGAACGCCGCAAGCGGCCGGCTGGCCGATCTTTTGGGCACCATTTCTCGCGTCGTCAGGGGCAAAGACGACGTCATTCAACTCGCCCTCACCACCCTGCTCGCGCGCGGCCACCTGCTCATCGAAGACGTTCCCGGCGTCGGCAAAACCACCCTCGCGCAAGCGCTCGCCCGCTCCTTCCGCTGCTCGTTTCAGCGCATTCAGTTCACTTCCGACATGCTGCCGAGCGACGTCATCGGCGTAAGCGTCTACAACCCCACAACGCAAAGCTTCGAATTCAAGCCCGGCCCAATCTTCGCCAACATTATCGTCGCCGACGAAATCAATCGCACCACTCCGAAAACGCAGTCGGCGCTCCTCGAAGCCATGAATGAATCCCAAATCACCGTGGACAATCACACTCACCCCCTGCCGAAACCATTCCTCGTACTCGCGACCCAAAATCCAATCGAACATCACGGCACTTATCCGCTTCCGGAATCGCAGCTCGACCGCTTTCTAATGCGCATTCGCATGGGCTATCCCGACCGCGAAAGTGAAAAAAATATTATCCGCAACAATGCCGGCGCGTCGCCGGTGGACTCAGTTGTGCCAACCATGGACGCGACGGACGTGCTCGCGATGCAGGACGCGGTCTCGCAAATTAAAGTCGAAGAAAGTCTGCTTGACTACGCGCTCGAAATTGTCGAGCGCACGCGCCAAACCGAACAGCTGAGCCTGGGCGTCAGTCCCCGCGGCGCCGTGATGCTGCACCGCGCGGCGCAGGCCCGTGCCTTCCTCGAAGGCCGCGATTATTGCCTGCCGGACGATTTCAAGCGCCTGATCGTTCCAGTCTTCGCGCACCGCGTGGTGGTCAGTTCGCGTTACGTCTCCACACAGAAAAAATCCGAGCAAGCCGAAGCCATCCTCCGCGAAATTCTCGAAACCACCCGCGTCCCACTCTAATGGAAGAAACGCTCGTAGCACGATGGTGGCGGGGACGCGATCGTCCCGGCTGGAAAAATTTCGGCATTGCGATGCTGGTCCTTTCGATCGCATTGCTGGTCGCGCTTTTTTCCGCTGCAGCGGCGCAGACCGGCCGAATCTGGGTGGCTGCTGGCGCTACGGCGGTGGCGCTTGGTCTCGCGGGCTGGGTGGCGGTCACAATCGTTCCGGCTCTCGCGCGGCGGACAAGTTTGCGATGGTTCGTCTATCAAGTCGACTACCGGCTGACGCGCGAGGGAATTATTTACCTCGGCGCCGTGTTCGTGCTGGTGCTTGCGGCGGTGAACACCGGCAACAATCTGCTTTTCATGATTCTCGCCTGCTCGCTCGCCGGAATCTTGATTTCAGGCGTGCTGTCGCGCGTGGTGCTCACGGGTGTGGACTTGAAGTTCGATTTGCCGGAGCACATTTTCGCCGAGCAGCCGGTGCTTGCCGAGCTCGAGCTGCGGAATGAGAAGCAGACCTGGCCTTCCTTCTCACTCCTGGTCACGGGCGAAACGAAGAGAAGCACCGCACAGGTGCTCACGCGCCCGGTTTATTTTCCGTACATCCCGCGACAGAGCGCCGCGCGGCAGAAGGTGGAACTGATTTTTCCGAAGCGCGGCTTGTACCGTCAGGACGCGTTCGGAATCCGCACCCGCTTTCCATTTGGCTTCTTCGAAAAGACTCGCACCGTCGATTCCAAAATCGAAATCACCATTTATCCGCGCGTGCAGCCGGCCGATCAGTTTTACGAAGTTCTCCCTCTCTTGAGCGGCGAGATGGCAAGTTATTTTCGCGGGCGCGGCCACGAACTGCACTCCCTGCGAGCCTACCAGCCAAACGACAGCGCGCGATTTGTCGATTGGAAGGTCACGGCGAAGACCGGGCGCGTGATGATTCGCGAATTTGCGCGCGAGGACGAGCGGCGCGTGATGCTGGTCCTCGATCCCTTTATCGGGCCGCCGCGCCGGGATTTGGGCGCGCTCGCGGAAGCTGAGCACGCGGAGCGCTTCGAGCGCGCCGTATCGATGGCCGCCTGCATCGCCTGGCACTTCCACGAAATCAATTCCGTGATGCAATTTCGCACCGATCGTTTTTCCACGCCGATGGCCGCCGCCAATGAAATTATCTACGACACGTTACGCGAACTCGCTCTGGTAAAGGCGGATTCGTCAGCGACGGGCGGAACTTTTTTGAATGGCCTGGCAAACGAGCGCGAAATTTTCAAAATCATTATTACCAGCCGCCCGCAAGCCGCAATCCCAAGCGCGCTCTGGTCTTCTTCCTATTTCGTCTTCATCGATACGCTGTAGCGAATGCGAGCCTCCAATCTTTCGTTCAGTTTGGCCACGGCACGTCGAAGATCCCGGACGGCTTTTCGGGACGCGCCCGCCTCACCACCAGCATCGCGCACCTTGATAACTGGGAACAGCCGGCCGGGCATTCACTGACCCGAAACAATCCGGTAGCTTCATGCGAGAATGCTTCGCGGCCTCCTGCCCAAATGACGATTCAACTGAAAGCGCGCACTCTTCGAACATTTCAATCACGATTGCTCGCATGGTTTCGCGCGCACCGCCGCGACCTGCCGTGGCGCGCAAGCCGCGATCCCTATCGCATTTGGGTGGCAGAAATCATGCTTCAGCAGACGCGCATCGCCGCCGTGATTCCCTACTACGAAAAGTTCTTGCGCCGATTCCCAAACGTCGCATCACTCGCACGTGCGCGCCAGCCGGAAGTTCTCAAGTTCTGGTCGGGCCTGGGATACTACAGCCGCGCCCGGAATCTCCACGCCGCCGCGAAAAAGATCGTCGCGCAGCACGATGGCGAATTTCCGCGCGACTTGGAAGCAGCGCTGAATCTGCCGGGCATCGGCCATTACACGGCGGCGGCGGTGCTGAGCATCGCGTACGATGTGCCGCTCGCGGTGCTCGATGGAAACGTGGCCCGCGTCCTCGCGCGCCTCGGCGCGGTCC
>JBARFX010000060.1:0-20996 GCA_049797655.1 Candidatus Acidiferrales bacterium
GAGGGGAGCCTCCCACAGAGTGCCAATGTCGTATGATCCACCCTGCGGAATATGGGGAGCACGTCACTCCCTGTGAACTGCTCCAGGAAATCTGCTCAAGATCAGAATCACGATGTGTGTTGCATTCAATAGGCGGACCGATCGGCGCTGATTCCCCGGTCCAAAGAGGTGAAGTAGATCGATTCCTTAAGGAGCATGAAAGTATAGGCCCCAGCCGAATTTGCTCGCCCAATTGCATATGAGGATCACTTTGTCCAGACCGCGAATGGCGTCCATCTGGGTTGTGTCGATTCGTGCACGCAAACACTCCGCTCGCAGAGCCTCGATCTCAGATTGTTGGAAGGAAAACCCTGAGCCTACTTGCAAAACGCGAGAAAGCAAGGAGTAGTCGCGGGCATCTGTCTTGGAGTAGCGGAGTACGAGTCCGTTGATTGCGGTCAGCTCGTCGCTAGTCAGGCTGAAATGAAGCAGCTTCGCTGTAGAAGATTCTTCGTGACGGCCGGCTGCAAACAGGTCCGGATCGCGCGCAACCCAGACGTTGTGTATATAGCCGGGTTCAAGGAAATCGACGACTTCAGATTTCGAAGGCGGTTGACGGAAATCATGATCAAAACGTTTGGGCGTTGCATTCTCTAGACCTAGGGTGCGAACGAGATAGCTACAGAGGTTCGGAATATCGAGAAGGGCCTTCTCAATGAACGCCTTGGTCGGAGGATGGAAATTCTCAGTCCGGTTCTTATCGAGCAATTCCGCCGCGTACCCGTCGGTCGGCGCGTATCCCACCCACAGAGGGGCACCTTGAGCAAGGTTCCGAGCCGTGAGGCACGTTAAACCGCCCGGAGCGGCATACATAAACCAGCGCACGACACCTCGGTAGGAATCGAATGCTTGCTTCTTTCGCATGACGTCTGAGACATCTGGTCGAAAGGCTTTCCAGCAAAGGCGCGGAACAAATGGGCTTTGCTCATCGGCGTCAAGCACCTCTGAATGAAATTCGATGATAAAAACTTTGTTGAGCGTTTTGTATAGGCTCTCAGGCAGCCTGAGAGGGGTCGCATCGTTCGGCACGGCACTCACCTCAACTTGTGCACCAGGCATCGGCGGGCAACAAAATAGTAGCACCAGCGCAATACCTGCCTTAACTATAGCGTTGATCATGGCTTAGGTGGACCGGGTACTGGGTAGGACGTTCTCACGGTAATACAGTCCGGTTTCAATATTAGCAGATTGGCGTTCATGGGAATGAGCCCGTCCCAGTCTGACCCGATGAACGCTGGAACCCCGGGAAAGAAGGGATTTTGACCGTTCGATCCGCCGGATGGGAATGCTTTGAAAAACATAAGGTTGCCGTTGTCAGGATTAACGGTCTTGAAGTCCGGATTTGTAAATGTCTGTACGTTGTAACTTTGGCGGGTGGCCCACCCTTCCAGCGCCGTCTCTCTACACTCCACAACTGACCAATTCCAACACCGGATGATACCACTTGACCAGTTCACTCTGGAGTTTTGTCGCTCGGCGTTACGCGGGGGCTTGCAGTTGACTTTGAATTTCCGCTTTCGCTTTTGAGGGTGCCCCGCCCTTTTGGTGTGTAAAGGGTGGGGGTTCTGGTTCGATTTGCTTCCTCCCCATGCCCCAAAATCTCAAACGCCGCTACGGAACTGGAAAAAAGTGGGAAGTTCAACTACATGCATATGAATCCCGTGAAGCGAGGGTTGGTGACGGACGCGAAGCTATGGCCGTGGAGCTGCTACCGCTTTTATCAGTACGGGGAACCGACCCTGCCTCTTCGTCTTAATCCCCCACGTTCCGCCCAGTTCACTAAGGTGTCTGCTCCGTAAAGCATCCGCCCGACCCCGGATGGCGTTCTTACGAGATTCATCTCGGTGTGAGGGGCCTAGCAAAACTTGGCAGCCGCCCAATGTTTACGAGAAGCACCCCCTTGCGCTCCGCTCCGCATCTCCCTAAGATATTTCCGTGCGATGCTTCACCAAATTCGACGCACGCCGCGACTGCCAAGCCAATCTGCGGGATCCTCGTGCCGCCAACTGCGCTCTCCGGCTGGATATGCAGCCCATGAAAACGCCCCCTCCGCCGGGGCGGATTGCTGCATTTCTAATATACGGTACCGCGATTAGAATTCACTCTAACCACCTTAGATACAGCATGATACAAATTTCTAATCTACGGTAAAGGGGGGGTCTTGAATCCTCGCAACGAGGAGCGAACTTGAAAATCACTCGCGACGACGTCCTGCGAGTCGCCGAACTGGCGCACCTCGAACTCACGCCCGAGGAGATCGAACTCTATCGCGGCCAACTCGATGAAATTCTCGTCTACATCGGCAAACTCGAAAAATTGGACGTCTCGAACGTCGAGCCCATGGCCCAGGTTCTTTTCCCCGCCGCCCGCGGCGAGCACCCTGAACTTCGCGACGACACAATCGCTCCGTGCGACGTTTCCGACGCCGTTCTCGCTCAAGCGCCCGATGCTGCCAAGCCCTTTTTCCGCGTCCCAAGGGTGATTGAGCGCTAGGCCATGACCGCGACGAATCCAGCGTGGACCGTCTCCACCGTCCGCGACGCTCTCAAACTCAAGAAAATCTCCGCGCGCGAACTCGCCGCCGATTTTTACGCCCGAATCGAAAAACGAAACCCGGAGTTGAACGCCTACCTCGCGCTCTCTCCGGAACGAGCCTACGCTCAAGCCGACCGCATTGATGCTGCAATCGCCAAGGGCGACGCCCTCCCGCCGCTCGCCGGCGTCCCCATCGCCGTCAAGGACGTCATCAGCACCCGCGGCACGGTCACCACCTGCGGATCGAAGTTCCTCGAGACCTATGTCCCGCCTTATGAAGCGACTGCCGTCGAACGGCTCGAGTGCGCCGGCGCGGTAATCCTTGGCAAGACTAACTGCGACGAGTTCGCCATGGGCAGCTCGAACGAAAACTCCGCATACGGGCCCGTACGCAACCCCGCCGCTCCAGACCGGGTCCCAGGAGGCTCCAGCGGTGGGTCAGCTGCAGCCGTGGCTGCTGGCTTGGCGGTAGCCGCTTTGGGAACGGACACGGGCGGCTCCATTCGGCAGCCAGGGGCCTGCTGCGGAATCCCTGGCTTCATGCCAACATACGGACGCGTATCTCGCTATGGCCTGATTGCCTTTGCGTCCTCACTCGACCGAATCGGCCCACTAACACAAAATGTCACTGACGCCGCCACCGTGATGTCAGTAATCGCCGGGCACGACCCGAACGACTCAACGTCAGCCTCCGTCCCCGTGCCCGACTATGCCTCAGAACTCGAGCAGCCAGTCCAGGGTCTGAGAATCGGCATCCCGGAGGACTATTTCGGCGAGGGCCTCGATCCCGAGGTTAGGGCGAAGGTGCTGGCGGGTATCGCGCTGCTCGAGAAGTTGGGCTGCCGCCGGGTGCCGCTTCAGATGCCGCATACCGACTACGCGATCGCTACCTATTATATTGTCGCCACCGCCGAGGCCAGCTCGAACCTCGCCCGGTATGACGGTGTCCGCTACGGCCTTCGAGTCCCCAGCTCAACGCTGGGCGATATGTACCGCAAGACTCGCGAGCGCGGCTTCGGTCCCGAAGTGAAACGCCGGATCATGCTCGGCACGTACGTCCTCTCCGCCGGCTACTACGACGCCTACTACCTCCGCGCCCAAAAAGTTCGCTCTCTTATCGCCCGCGATTTCGCCGACGCGTTCCTAAAAGCTGACGCGATCATTACACCCACCGCGCCCACTCCCGCATTTCGCCTGGGAGAGAAAACAGCCGATCCCTTGCAAATGTATCTCGCAGATATCTATACCGTTACGGGCTCTCTCGCCGGCGTTCCGGGCATCTCGGTTCCTTGCGGAAAAACGACAGCCGGACTCCCGATCGGCCTCCAAATCTTCGCCCCGCATTTCGCCGAAGGCCGCGCCCTGCAACTCGCGCGCGCGTTCGAAAAAGCAGGCGGCTTCGCGATATGAGCTTCGGTGAATCGCGAGGAATCTTGGCGCTCGATTCGGAGATCTCCCCGCCGCGCGGAATTTACCTGACGAAAATTATTCCTGAAAATGTAGAAACATTCCGAAGTTGGCTTTTTTCTTTCCGCTCGAAGGACTTGAATGGAGGCTTTTTTCGGGAGCGAAAACAATGCAAACCCGCGACAAGTCGTAGAATTTACGAGGGTTTGTCTTTGCCAGTAGCCAGTTCGTTCTTACTCGCTGGAACGGAAGGACTATTGCATGCGAATCATGCGGCATTTAGTCTTGTCTCAGCATCCAAGGACGTGGGAGGCGGCGAGCATGGTTCGAATCAAGTCGAGCCAGAAGCTATTTACCGAGGACGAAGTTTCCCGGCTCACCGGGATTTGTCTCGACCACTTGCGCGCCCTGGCCCACAACAAGCACCTTGGAAAACTCGCGCGCGTCGCCGAAGCTGCTGGCGCCGAAGCCGAGAAGTGGCTCTTTACCAATTCCGACCTGATGATCCTCACTGTTCTGCACCCGCGCTGCCAGCACTAGCTCCTACCTCCAAAAATTTCCGCCTGCCGCGTACTCGAAAGCTCAATTTTGCATCTCAAGACGTGGGGTAAGCCCAGGGTGATGCTCGCGCGCCGAAAATTCGATCCCGCAAAATTCCGGCGCCGTTCTTCTTCGCTGCTGATCGGCTTCGCCGCTGTGACGCTGCTCTTTGCGTCATCTGGCGCCGGCTTTTCAAGTCAATCAAAGCAGTCCTCGCAATCCGCAGCAACCAATCCCGGGAACTCCGGGCAGCCCAACCAATCCTCATCCCAGGACTCGAAGGAACCGCCGCTTCCTCGCGGGAAAAAACTGATTTTGAAAGACGGCAGCGTCCAACTCGTGCGCGAGTATCAGGTGATGGACGACCGGGTTCGCTTCTACAACACAGAACGGTCGCAATGGGAAGAGATGCCGGCAGCGTTGATCGATTGGGACGCAACCCGCCAAACGGAGACAGAACAAAAAAGGGGCGACGCAGAGCTTCTCGCAAAGGTTCACAAGCAAGAGCAGGTTCGCCGTGTGTTGGCCCTTGATGTGGACGCGAGCCTCGAAGCAGCGCCTGGCGTTTTCATCCCGCCCGGCGAGGGCCTGTTCGTTTACGACGGGAAGTCTGTGCTTCGTCTCACTCAGGCGCAGGCCGAAAACAAAACGGACAAGGGCCAAGTGCTGAAACAAATTCTAGTGCCGATTCCGGTGGTTCCGTCGCGCCGCAATATTTCGCTTCACCGGGCGCATGCCGAGGTTCGCGTGAAAAATGAGCAGCCGGAATTCTACATGCGCACCGCAGACGCGCGCGAACCGCAAATGCTGCTGATTCGCGCGAAGGTTCACGGCGAGTCGCGCCTGATCGAAAATGTTGACACCTACTTTTCAGCGATCCAGAAAACGAAACGGAACGAAGTCACGGCGGAGCGGTGGCCAATCGCCAAGGGAGTCTATCGCTTCACGATCAGCCAATCGCTCGAGCCCGGCGAATATGTATTCACGGAAATCGTGAAAGGCGAAGGAACCAACCTTTATGTTTGGGATTTCGGTGTGGACGACGCCGGCAAACATTCCAGCGCGGAAAAGAAAAACACCAACTAATGCCGGAGCCCAGGCGCTAGTTCGTTTTGACGGACTGCTCCTGCAATAGCTCGGACAGCAACGTCGCCAGCGCGGCAACGTGAAAGGGCTTGTGAAGAACGTGAGCGCCCCTAGCAGTGAAAGAGGCGATCGTTGAAGGGTCGAGCAAGTCTCCGGTCATAAAAACGAAACGTGGCGTCGAATCGCCGGACGTCGCTCGCAAGCGATCGAACAACTGCTCGCCGTTTAGTCCCGGCAAATTGTAATCGCACAGCACGATCTCATATGTATTCGCGGCCAGGAAAGAAAGCGCTTCCTCTGAACTGCCGGCACTCTCCACGTTCATGCCCCGCGCCGAAAGCCCCTCCTGTACGATTTCACGGATGCTCTCTTCATCGTCAACGATCAAGAGCCGCCGGCCGCGCAAGGCAGACAAAGCAGGCGGCGCATTCCTCGTTGCCCCGGAGGAAGGGACTCTTTCTGGCGTTTTCTCGACAACCGCAGGTAGAAGAACCCGGAAAATGGCGCCGGCGCCTTCCGTTGACTGCACCTCGATCCTTCCGCCGTGGTCTTTGATCACACCCAGGCAAATCGTGAGGCCGAGACCGCTTCCTCCGCCCGGGCGTTTCGTCGTAAAGAAAGGATCGTAAATCTTGTCTACAATTTCCTGCGGAATGCCGGGGCCGTCGTCGGCAAACGCAACGACCAGATTCGCATCGACGTGCGACAACGAAATCCTCACGGTGCCGCGGTCGCGCACGGCGGAAATCGCCTGCTCGGCATTCAGCAGAATGTTCGTGAAAACCTGTGCGAGGAGCTTGGAATCTCCCTCAATCTCTGGAAGAGGTCCGGAAACTGAAACATCGACGCTGATGTTTTTTTGGCGCAATGCGTTCTTCTGAGCCTCGACCACCTTTTGGACAATTTCTTCAATCGTGATCTTGCCGCGCTTCTGGCCGGAAGGAACCGCAAAAGCAAGTAGGTTCTGAACGATTGCGGCCGCGCGGCGAGCTTGCTGCAGGATAATTTCAATTTGACGCCGGGAAGCGTCGTCGGTAGCGCGCTCTCGCAAGAGATCGCTCACGCCGAGGATAGCGGTAAGCGGATTGTTCAATTCGTGAGCAGCTCCGGCCATCATCTGGCCCATGGACGCAAATTTCTCTTTCTGGAGGAGCTGCAGTTCAAATCCTTTCGTCTCCGTAATGTCGCGCACCGAAGAAACGATTCCGCTGATCTTCTCATCCGCGTCGAATAGCGGACCGGCACTCGCGCGAAGAATGCGCCAGGAGCCATCCGCATGACGCGCTCGAAATTCCATCTGGGCTGATTGGGACTCGCCGGAAAGAACCCGTTGGAACACTTCCGCGACTCTTCTCTGGTCGTCCGGATGGACGCCAAAGTGGTGCGGCTGCCCGATGAATTCTTCCGGCCTGGCGCCGAGTACGTCCTGCACCAGCGGGCTAACGAACGTAAAGCGTCCTTCGCGGTCGAAGACGGCAATCAAGTCCGGGAAACAAGCGATGAGGTGACGGACGAATTCCTGTTCCTGATGCAGACGCTTCTCAATTTCACGCCGCTCGGTGATGTCGACGAGGGTGCCTTGCAGCCGCACGACGCGACCGAATGTATCGCGAATGGCGAAACCGGAAGCAAGACAGTAAACGTGAGAACCATCCTTGCGGCGGAGGACAATCTCGCGGTCCTGAACAGAGCCGCGCGATTGCAATTCGCGAATGAGCGCGTCTCGCTGGGCAGCGTCGGCATACACATCGCGAAAGTTTTGCGCCTGCAGAGCGGCCTTTGTTTCGTAGCCAAGCATGCGGACCAGCGCGGGGTTTGCGTCTAGCACCTGGCCATCGGGCGTGGTAAAGAAAATTCCTTCTCGCAGGGATTCGAAAAACTCATTGAAGCGAATCTCCGCTTGATGCTGCGACGTGACGTCGCGGGCCCAGCCGCTCACTCCCGTAACCACTCCATCCTCCGCTACCGCTTGAATCCAGCAGTCGAAGTAACGGAGCTCGCCACTCTTCTTCAAGCGCAGCGGAAGCCGTCCCGCACCCGAGCCGGACTGCAAAACCGACGGGAGCCAAGCTTTGGCCTCTTCGAGCGTGGGGGATTCGATGAACTCGTGAAGGCGATGTCCGATCAAGTCCCGAAAATCGATGCCGAAGATATCAGCAAAGCTGCGATTCGCGACCCGAATTTCGCCTTCGAGAGAGAGCGTAAACACGGCCTGGTCGAGGCTATCGATCAGCTCGCGGTAGTTGTGCTGCGATCGCGAGATTACTTCGACGAGCTTCTTGAATTGCTCCTCGGTGGAAGGAGCGGAAGTGGCTGGCTGTTTCGGTTCGCGAGTCGATTCCGACAAGTTCAAGCTCCGCCCTCTCCGTTCATTGGGTTCCGGAAAGCGCCGCCCCGGGCAGGATTCTCCGGCTAAAATTTTACAGGTGGGACGCGCCTTCGCGCACGTCGAAAGCAGATTCGATTTCCAAGTTGCATAACAGGGAGAATACAGAGCCGGGAACCTATGCTTCCAAGCAAAAAAAAAGGGCGCCCCAAAGAAACAGGGCGCCCCGCGATCCAAGAACTGCAGGTTAGCTCTCGGCGACGGCGTCGGTGTCCTTGCGCAGGAAATCGAGCGCCGCGGCCTCTTCCGGCGTGAGGTCGGGCTCGGCCATGGATGGCTCTTCCTTCGGCACTTCGGTGAGGAGCTGGATGCTGCGGTATCGCTCCAAACCGGTGCCGGCGGGAATCAAACGGCCCATGATCACATTCTCCTTCAAGCCGCGGAGGTAATCGACCTTCCCGGAGATGGCCGCTTCGGTGAGGACGCGGGTCGTCTCCTGAAAGCTCGCGGCGGAGATGAAGGAGTCGGTGGAGAGCGACGCCTTGGTAATGCCGAGGAGGAGCGGCCGACCGGTTGCGGGACGTCCGCCATCGTGAATGACGCGATCGTTTTCTTCGCGGAAGCGGAACTTATCCACTTGCTCCTCGAGGAGGAACGACGTATCACCCACGTCTTCGACTTTCACCCAGCGCATCATTTGCCGGACGATCGTCTCAATGTGCTTGTCATTGATGTTCACGCCCTGCAGACGGTAGACCTCCTGGATCGAGTTCACCAGGTAAGCCTGTGTGTACTTTTCGCCGAGGACGGCGAGAATGTCGTGCGGGTTGAGCGGGCCGTCAATCAAAGGCTCGCCAGCCCGAACGCGTTCGCCTTCCTGCACGTTGATGTGGATGCCGCGCGGGATGGAGTATTCCTTGGTGGTTTTTCCATCTTCGCTCTCGACGTAGATCTTGCGCTGGCCCTTGGCGATTTCGCCGTACTTCACAGCGCCATCGATTTCGCTGATGACAGCCGGATCCTTGGGCTTGCGAGTTTCGAAGAGTTCAACAACACGCGGCAGACCGCCGGTGATGTCTTTCGTCTTCGTCGTCTCGCGGGGAATCTTCGCGAGCACGTCGCCCGGCTGCACTTCGTCGCCATCGACCACCATCAAGTGAGCGCGTGACGGCATGAGGTACTTCTTCGTGCGACCGGCAGCGCCACGGATGTTGATCGTAGGCTGGTGCTTTTCATCACCGGGAGGCAGCGTAACGACGAGCTGCGAAAGCCCGGTGACTTCGTCGACTTGCTCTTCGATCGTGATGCCGGGCTGGAGGTCCTTGAACTGCACGGAACCCTCCGTCTCGGTGAGGATCGAGAAGGTGTAGGGATCCCACTCGACCATCGTCTGGCCCAGCGTGACCGGCTGGCCGTCTTCGACTTTGAGCCGAGCGCCATAGACAACGTGATGGCGTTCTTTTTCGCGGCCCTTTTCGTCAACAACGGCGATGAGGCCGGAGCGGTTCATCGAAACGATCTGCTTCCCGCGGCCTTCGACTACCTTCAAGTCGATAAACTTCACGAAGCCGTTGTTGCGAGCTTCGACCTTCGACTGTTCGGTGACGCGGGTGGCAGTTCCGCCGATGTGGAACGTGCGCATCGTGAGCTGCGTGCCAGGCTCGCCGATCGACTGCGCGGCGATCACGCCTACTGCTTCGCCCATCTCGACGAAACGTCCGGTAGCAAGGTTGCGGCCGTAACAACGGGCGCAAACTCCGCGGCGAGATTCGCAGGTCAGCACGGAGCGAATCTTGACGCGTTCGATACCGGCAGCCTGCATCGCGTTCGCGAGTTCTTCGGTGATTTCCTGGTTGATCTCGACGATCACGTTGCCTTCGTAGTCTTTGATCTTTTCGAGCGAGACCCGGCCGACAACGCGGTCACGCAACGGCTCGACTTCGACGCCGGCTTCGAGAATCGGCTCGACGAAAATACCGTCGGCCGTGCCGCAGTCGAACTCGTTGATGATCACGTCCTGGGCAACGTCCACAAGACGCCGCGTGAGGTAGCCGGAATCGGCAGTCTTGAGCGCCGTATCGGCCAGACCCTTGCGGGCGCCGTGCGTCGAGATGAAGTATTCGAGCACGGTAAGTCCTTCGCGGAAATTCGAAGTGATGGGCTGCTCGATGACTTCGCCGGAGGGCTTGGCCATCAAACCACGCATACCGGAAAGCTGCCGGATCTGCTGCTTCGAACCTCGGGCGCCGGAGTCCGCCATGACGTAGATCGGATTGATCACGCCCTGCTTGTCCTGCTCCTCGAGAGCCTTGAACATTTCATCGGCTACGCGTTCAGTGACATCGCTCCAGATGGCGATGATTTTGTTGTAGCGCTCGCCGTTGGTAATCGCGCCATCGAGATATTGCTGTTGGACTTTGACCACTTCGTGCTCGGCAGTGTCCACGAGCTTCGACTTCACGCCCGGGATGACCATGTCGCTGATGCTGATGGAGACGCCGGCCTTCGTTGCATAAAGGAAGCCCAGCTCCTTCAGCTTATCGAGCATGAGAACGGTCTTTTCGAGGCCGAAGCGGAGGTAGCAATACTGCACCAGCGCCTGGACGCCCTTCTTCTTGAGCAAACCGTTGACGAACGGCATGTCCGACGGAAGATGATCGTTAAAGATCACGCGGCCGACGGTGGTGTGCAGGAATTGCTTGCTGAGATTGATTGGCTCCGTGTGCGAAACGTCCTGGTCGTCGTATGCATTGGTGAGGTCGATCACTTCACCGGTGTAACGCATGCGAATCGGCGTGAGGAGCTCGACTTCACCTGCTTCGAGCGCCATGACGCATTCATCGCTCGACCCGAACGCGCGGCCTTCGCCCTTGGCTTGCGGCTTGGCCTTCGTCATATAGTAAATGCCGAGGACCATGTCCTGCGTCGGAACTGCGAGCGGATAACCATTGGCCGGCGAAAGGATGTTGTGCGAGCTGAGCATCAACACCGACGCTTCCACCTGCGCTTCCGGTGACAGCGGAATGTGCACCGCCATCTGGTCACCGTCGAAATCCGCGTTGAACGCGGTGCAAACGAGCGGGTGAATGCGGATGGCTTTCCCTTCGACGAGCACCGGCTCGAACGCCTGAATGCCGAGGCGGTGCAGCGTGGGAGCACGGTTCAGAAGCACTGGGTGCTCGCGGATGACGTCTTCGAGGATGTCCCACACGATCGATTCCTGGGCCTCGACGAGCTCCTTCGCCTGCTTGATCGTGGTGCAGTGGCCGGCGGCCTCGAGCTTGTGGTAGATGAATGGCTTGAAAAGCTCGAGCGCCATCTTCTTCGGCAGACCGCACTGGTGGAGTTTCAGCTCCGGGCCGACGACGATGACAGAACGGCCCGAGTAGTCGACGCGCTTGCCGAGAAGGTTCTGGCGGAAGCGGCCCTGCTTGCCCTTGAGCGTGTCGGAGAGCGACTTGAGCGGGCGGTTATTGGTTCCGCGCAGCACGCGGCCGCGGCGGCCGTTGTCAAACAGTGCGTCAACGGCTTCCTGCAGCATGCGCTTTTCGTTGCGGACGATCACATCGGGCGCGTGCAGTTCCATCAGCTTCTTCAACCGGTTGTTGCGGTTGATGACGCGGCGATAGAGGTCGTTCAAATCGGACGTGGCGAAACGGCCGCCATCGAGCGGAACGAGCGGGCGCAACTCGGGTGGAAGAACCGGAATCACGTCGAGAATCATCCACTCGGGCTTATTGCCGCTCTTGCGGAACGCTTCGAGAACTTTGAGGCGCTTCGCGAACTTGATCCGCTTCTGTAGGCTCGGATCGATTTTCATCTTTTCGCGAAGCTCTTCGGAGAGTTTGTCGACTTCGACGCGCCGCAAAAGTTCCTTGATCGCTTCCGCGCCCATCCCGGACTGAAACTTTCCGGGATACTCCTTCTGCAACTCGCGGAGTTTTTCCTCGGGCAGAATTTCCTTTTCCTTCAAGCCGGGGACTTCGCCTGGATCAATGCAGACGAACGTCTCGAAATAAAGGATGTGCTCGAGATCGCGCATGGTGATATCGAGCAGGTAGCCGATTCGGCTGGGCAAGCCTTTGAAGAACCAGACGTGCGAACAGGGCGATGCCAGTTCGATGTGTCCGAGGCGCTCACGCCGGACCTTGCTGAGCGTGACTTCGACGCCGCACTTGTCGCAGATGACGCCGCGGTGCTTCATACGCTTGTATTTTCCGCACAAGCATTCCCAGTCGGTGACGGGGCCGAAAATCTTGGCGCAGAACAGGCCGTCGCGCTCCGGCTTGAAAGTGCGGTAATTGATGGTTTCCGGCTTGGTCACTTCGCCGTGCGACCATGACCGGATTTTTTCAGGACTTGCCAGGCTGATGCGAATCGAATCGAAATCCGCAATCTGACTGGCGCGATCGTAAGGACTAGATCGATACAATGGCTGACCCTCCTCCCTGTTGCGACCAGGGAAAGTTCAAAAAAACTGTGGGCGTTCCCGCGTTCATCGAAGACGCTTGATACGATTCGCGGGAGCGCGAAAATTAATCCGCCGCTTCGGCCTTCTCGAGCTGCGGCTTCTGGCGCTTCATCAATTCAACGTCGAGACACAGCGACTGCAGCTCGCGCACGAGAACGTTGAAGGACTCAGGCACGCCCGGTTCGATTCCAGGCTCGCCCTTCACAATGGCCTCGTAAATTTTAGCGCGGCCGTAGACGTCGTCCGATTTCGCCGTCAGCAACTCCTGCAGAATGTGAGCCGCACCATAGGCTTCGAGCGCCCAGACTTCCATTTCGCCGAAGCGCTGTCCGCCGAACTGCGCCTTTCCGCCGAGAGGCTGCTGCGTGATGAGCGAGTACGGACCGATGGAGCGCGCGTGAATCTTATCGTCCACCAGGTGAGAAAGTTTGAGCATGTAGATGTAGCCGACAGTCACGTTCTGCGCGAATTCGTCGCCGGTCATGCCGTCGAACAGCGTGATCTTGCCGCTTTCCGGCAGCTCCGTGAATTCAAACAGGTGACGGATGTCGTGCTCGCGAGCGCCGTCAAATACGGGCGTCGCAAACGGAACGCCTTCGCGGAAGCTGTGAGCCAAATCAAGCAAGGCCTCGTCGTCGAGTTCGGAAATAGTCTTCCAAACCGACGTGGGGCCGAACGCGTCCTTAAAGAACTTGCGAGCGGCATCCGCGCGCGAACTGGTGTCGTCGAGCATCTTGCCGATGCGCGCGCCCAATTCCTTCGACGCCCAGCCGAGATGCGTCTCGAGAATCTGGCCGACGTTCATACGCGAAGGAACGCCGAGTGGGTTGAGAACAATTTCTACCGGAGTGCCGTCCGGCATGTACGGCATGTCTTCCTTGGGAACGATGCGCGCGATGACGCCCTTGTTTCCGTGGCGGCCTGCCATCTTATCGCCGACGGAAAGCTTGCGCTTCATCGCGATATAAGCCTTCACGAGCTTGATAACGCCCGGCGGCAGTTCATCGCCCTTTTTGAGTTTCGAGATGCGCTCGTCGGTGATCTTGCGGAGCACGTCGATCTGCCGCGAAGTCATCTCTTCGATTTCGTCGATCTTCTCGATTAGGAGCGGGTCCTTGTCGTTGAGGCGCAGGCGCTTCAGGTTACGCGTGGTGATTTTTTCGAGAATGTCACGCGTGAGTTCGGCGCCCTTGGTGAGCAAGCGTTTGTTGGTGCGCTCGTCGTGCAGGTCGGCGACAAGTTTCTGTCCGCCGAGCAAGTCGGTCAAGCGCTTCAGGCGCTCGTCGGTGAGAATGCGAATCTCATCGGCAAGGTTCTTTTCGAGCTTTGCTACCTGCGTGGCTTCGATGGCCTTGTGACGCTCGTCCTTCTCCGCGCCCTTGCGGCAGAAGATCTTCACGTCCACGATTGTTCCCTCGATGCCTGGCGGGCAGTAGAGAGAAGCGTCGCGAACGTCTCCGGCCTTCTCGCCGAAGATCGCGCGTAGAAGTTTTTCTTCCGGAGTGAGCGTGGTTTCGCCCTTCGGAGTCACTTTGCCGACGAGAATGTCGCCGGGCTTTACGGTGGCTCCGATGCGGATTACGCCGCTTTCGTCGAGGTTGCGCAGGAAGCTCTCGTTAATGTTGGGAATGTCCCGGGTGATTTCTTCGGGGCCGAGCTTGGTGTCCCGCGCCTCGATTTCATATTCCTCGATGTGAATCGAAGTGTAGTAGTCCTCTTCGACCAGCTTTTCGCTGACGAGGATGGCGTCTTCAAAGTTGTAACCGCGCCATGGCACGAAAGCGACAAGCACGTTGCGGCCAAGAGCGAGTTCGCCGCGATCCGTGCACGGTCCATCGGCCAGCACCTGACCCTGTTTCACGCGGTCACCCGCGCGCACCAGAGGCTTCTGGCTGATGCACGTGTTCTGGTTCGAGCGCTTGAACTTCGTGAGCAGGTAAATGTCCGAGCCCACTTCGCGGCTAAGTACACCGGACTGGTCGGACTCGACGCGGACGATCACGCGCTCGGAATCGACCTGGTCGACGATGCCGTCGCGGCGACAGACGATGACAGCGCCGGAATCGCGCGCAGTCACGCGTTCCATGCCGGTGCCGACAAGCGGCGCTTCGCCTTTGATCAGCGGCACGGCCTGGCGTTGCATGTTCGATCCCATCAACGCGCGGTTCGCGTCGTCGTTCTCAAGGAATGGGATCAAGCTAGCAGCGACCGACACAAGCTGCTTCGGCGAAACGTCGATGTAATCCACTTCATCGCGGCTCTTCAAGACGAAGTTGCCGGCCTGGCGGCAGTTGACGAGTTCGGTTGTGATCTTGAGGCGCTCGTCGAGCGAAGCGTTGGCCTGCGCGATAACGTAGCGATCCTCTTCCCACGCCGAGAGGTAGAAGCAGTGGGGCTCGACGACAACGCGCCGCCGCTTCAGTTCCTCGTTCGTGTCTTCGACTTTTTCCTTTTCGACCACTTCGCCGGCTTTAAACTCGCTGTCGCCCGCGTTAATGATCTGAACGAAGTCAACCACTCGGCCGCCCTTCACTCTGCGATAGGGCGACTCGATGAAGCCGAATTCGTTAATCCGCGCGTAGCAGGAAAGCGAGCTGATCAGGCCGATGTTCGGGCCCTCCGGCGTTTCAATCGGGCAGATACGGCCGTAGTGCGTCGGGTGGACGTCGCGAACCTCGAATCCAGCGCGTTCACGCGACAAACCGCCGGGCCCAAGCGCCGAGAGGCGCCGCTTGTGGGTGATTTCGCTCAGCGGATTCGTCTGGTCCATGAACTGCGAAAGCTGCGAACTTCCGAAGAACTCGCGAATCGCGGCCATCACGGGTTTTGCGTTCACGAGGTCATGCGGCATGGCCGTGGACATTTCCTGGTACACGGACATCTTTTCCTTAATCGCGCGTTCCATACGGACCAGGCCGATGCGGAACTGGTTTTCGAGCAGCTCGCCCACCGCTCGGACGCGTCGATTGCCGAGATGGTCGATGTCGTCCACCGCGCCGATATTCTTGCGCAGCTTCAGCAGGTACTTGATCGCGGCGACGAAGTCCGACGGATCGAGCGTGCGCTTGTCGAGCGGCGTATCGAGGCCCAGCTTGATGTTGAACTTCAAGCGGCCCACTTTGCTGAAATCGTACTTGCGCGCGTCGAAAAACATTCCGTTGAAGAGCGCGGTCGCGGTTTCGAGCGTTGGAGGATCGCCCGGACGCAGCTTGCGGTAGATTTCGATCAACGCTTCTTTCGGCGTGCGAATCGTGTCCTTTTCAAGCGTGCGGCCCACGATCACGCCCACATCGTCGCGGTCCGGGAAGCTGATATCGACTTCCGTGATGCCCGCTTCGGCAATCGAAGCCCACATTTCGGGCGTGAGCGCTTTGTTCGCTTCGAGAAGCACTTCACCGGTCTGGCGATTCACCAGCTCTCCGACGGTGACGGCGCCCTCGAGATCTGCCACGCCGACTTCCACCTGGTTCACGCGAGCCTTGACGAGTTCCTTGTAGAGCGGCTCGGTGATGCGCTTGTGAGCGCCGATCAAAACGTCTTCCGACCGCGGGTGCTTGATTTCTTTCGAGAGCTTGCGGTCGATCAGGCTTTCGGAAATGTTCCAGTAGAGATCGCCATCACGGAGCGAAATTCGCTCCACCTGGTAAAAGGTGCGGAGGATGTCTTCGTTCGACTTCATTCCCAGCGCGCGGAGGAAAATCGAGCCGAGGAATTTGCGCTTGCGGTCGATGCGGACGTAGAGAATGTTCTTCGTGTCGTACTCGAACTCAACCCACGAGCCGCGGTACGGAATAATCTTTCCAAGGAAATAGCTGCGGTTGTTCGCGGTCTCGAAAAATACGCCCGGCGAGCGATGCAACTGGCTGACGATGACGCGTTCCGTGCCGTTGATGATAAAGGTCCCGTTCTCCGTCATCAGCGGAATGTCGCCGAAGAAAACTTCCTGCTCTTTGATATCGCGGATGGACTTCGCGCCGGTGTCGGGATCCTTGTCGTAAATTGTGAGACGGATCGTCACCTTGAGTGGCGCCGAATACGTCATTCCGCGTTCCTGACACTCGTTCACGTCATATTTGAGTTGAAGCGTAACCGGATCTCCGCACTTGTTGCAGAACGTCGGCGTGTTCTTATTGAACGTGCCGCACTTTGCGCACAGCACATCGCCCGTCTTATACGGATTCGTCACGACCGAAGCGCCGCAATTCCGGCAAGTGGCGCGCAAGTGGTGCAGGCCGCGCAGATGGCCGCACTTGCACTCCCAGTTGCCGATCGCGTAGTCGACGAAATCCAGCTGCGAAAGCCCGCGGAAATCCTGGATGGGAAATACGGACGTGAACACGGACTGCAGCCCCGTATCCTCGCGCTCGCTTGGCAGCAAATCCATCTGCAGGAAGCGTTGATAGGACTTCTTCTGCACGTCGATCAGGTTCGGAATCTGGACGGCCGTCTTGATCTTGGCGAAGTCCAGGCGTTCCCGTTCCCGAGTGACGCGAACACCGTTACGATTGCTCATTGAACCATCCTCATCAGGGCAAAGCCGGAACGGACGGCACGGGTAGACACCCGCCCCGCCAGTCCGGGAAGGACATTTTTTTAGATTTTGAATTCGAAAGGAGCGCGCGCGTACGCGAATTCCCTTGCAGCCACGGCACTCGGCCGCTCACAGGCTGCCAGCACTACTTAATCTCGACCTTGGCTCCGGCGTCTTCGAACTTTTTCTTGATCGTAGCAGCCTCGTCCTTGTTGATGCCCTCCTTCACAGTCTTGGGGGCGCCATCCACCAGGTCTTTGGCTTCTTTCAAGCCCAGGCTGGTGACTTCGCGGACTGCCTTGATCACGTTGATCTTGTTCGCGCCGACTTCGGTAAGAACGACGGCAAATTCCGTCTTCTCTTCCGCCGCCGCGCCGCCGGCTGCGCCACCGCCGCCGCCCGCAACCATCACGGGAGCCGCCGCAGCCGCTGACACTCCGAACGCTTCTTCCATCTTCTTCACAAGGTCAGAAGCTTCCAGCAGCGTCAGTCCCTTGATTTCTTCTAGAATCGACTCCACTTTGCTTGCCATCGCCGTGTCCATCCTCCTCGAAATTAAGAACCGTTACCCAGAACCCCGTGCCCAAAAATTACCCAGAAAACTGTTTTGCCGCGCTCCTGCTATTGAACCGCCTCAGGCGCTGGTCCGCTTGCCGGCGCCGACTCAGGAGCCGGTTCAGAGGCCGATGCCGCCGCCCCGCCGAATTTTCCCGCTTTCACCGCTTCGCTCGTGACCACCGCCAGATTCCTTGGCAGGGCTGCGAGCGCCGTAGCAATTCGCTGCGCCGGAGCATTGAGTAAGAACATGACTTTGCTGATCAGCTCTTCCTTGCTCGGAAGCAGTGCCAGTTGATTGATTTCTTGAATCGAGATGACTCGGCCTTCGACGAAACCCGCGCGGAATTGAAACGCTGGAACTTCCTTCGCGACTTTCGTCAAAATCTTCGCGAGCGCCACTGGATCGGTCATCGTGTAGGCGATCGAGTTCGTCCCCTTCAGATTCTTGAGCAGGCCTTCCGCCGGGGTTCCGGCAGCGGCGCGTTCTGCCACCGTGTTCTTCACCACTTCGTAGTGCCCGCCCGCTGCTTCCACCGACCGGCGCAGCTTCGTGTCCTGTTCGACGGTGATGCCTTGAAACGTCGAAAGAATGACGGTTGAAACCGTCGCGAGCTGGCTGCGAAGCTCTGCGGACTTACTCAGCTTTTCGGCCTTCTTCTTCATGCCGAACTCCTTCGTTCGTGGCTCTGGTTGTAAATCCCGCTACGATTGCTAAATTACGCTGCGACCGCTACGGCCGCATCCGCTTCCGCGTGATCGATCGGCACGCCCGGCCCCATCGTCGAGGTCAGCGTGATTCTCTTGATGTACTTGCCCTTGGCTGCCGCAGGCTTGGCCTTGATAACCGCTGAGAGCAATGCCTGCGCGTTATTCGCCAGGTTCTGTGCCGTAAAACTGATCTTGCCCACCGGCGAATGAATGATTCCAGTCTTGTCGAGCCGGAATTCCACTTTACCGGCTTTCACTTCCTGCACTGCTTTCGCGACGTCAAACGTAACGGTTCCCGTCTTCGGATTCGGCATCAAGCCGCGCGGCCCAAGCACCTTGCCAAGCCGGCCGGCGGACTTCATCATGTCCGGAGTCGCAATTACAGCGTCAAAGTCCGTCCATCCCTCTTGAATCTTCTGGACCATGTCTTCGCCGCCGACAAAGTCCGCGCCTGCGTCCTGTGCTTCACGCACCTTTTCGCCACTCGCGATTACGAGGACGCGCTTTGACTTGCCGAGTCCGTGCGGCAGCACAACGGTGCCGCGCACCATCTGGTCGGACTGTTTCGGGTCGACGCCCAAGTTCAGGACCAGTTCGACCGTCTCGTCGAACTTTGCGTAGTGCGCCTTGCGAAGCAATTCCGCGGCTTCCTCCAGGCGGTACGGGCGCGCCTCCACCAGCTTGCGGGCGCGATCAATATTCTTGCCACCATCTTTCGAACTGCGACCCATCGCTTTTATCTCCTGCCTGCTGAACTCGAAGTCTCTGGCACCAAAACTCAGGCTTCGACTTCAATCCCCATGTTGCGCGCGGTACCCATGATCGTTCGAATCGCCGACTCAAGGCTCGTCGTGTTCAAGTCGGGCAGCTTCGTTTTTGCAATCTCGGTGATCTGCTTCTGCGTGACTTTCGCCACTTTGTTGCGGTTCGGCTCGGGCGATCCCTTCACGATTCCCGCAGCGCGCTTCAAAAGCTCGGAAGCTGGCGGCGTTTTCAAGATGAATGTGAACGTCCGGTCGCTATAAATCGTGACCAGCACCGGAATGATCATTCCGTCCGGTTCTTTCGAAGTTTTCGAGTTGAACTGCTTGCAGAAATCCATGATGTTCACGCCGTGCGGGCCGAGTGCTGTGCCCACGGGCGGCGCCGGTGTCGCCTTTGTTGCCGGCAACTGCAGCTTCACCATTGCTTGAACTTTCTTGGCCATGTTCGATTGCTCCCCTGCTCAATTCCTCTGACCTTGAGAGTCCGCCAGTGGCGGAGTCGAAGGGCGCGCCATTTCCTTACGCGACTTTTTCAACCTGCGCGAAATCCAACTCGACCGGTGTCGACCGGCCGAAAATCGTAACGGAAACTTTCAGCGTGCTGCGGTCAGAATTCACTTCCTCGACCACTCCGGTAAAATTCGCGAAAGGGCCTTCTCCGATGCGCACTTTCTCGCCGCGGTCGAAGGAAAGCTTCGGCTTCGGCTTTTCCGCCGTTGTCGTCGCGCGGTTCAAAATGTTCTGAACTTCTTCTTCCGTGAGCGGCGAAGGTGTTTGACCAGAGCCGACGAATCCGGTTACGCGCGGCGTCGAACGCACCACATGCCAGGTGTAATCGTCCATGTCCATCTCGACGAGCACGTAGCCGGGATAGCACATTCGCGGCGAAATCACTTTCTTGCCGCCACGTACTTCGACTACCGACTCGGTCGGGATGATGATCTGGCCGATTTTATCCGTAAGCCCGAACGCAGCCACACGTCCTTCCAGGCTTTCCTTCACCTTCTTCTCAAACCCCGAATAGGTGTGGACGATGTACCACTGCTTTGGCATGCTCGATCCTGTTACTTGAAGTATTTGAGCACCCGCTGAATTAAATAGCTGAATCCGCTGTCCACGACGAAAAAGTAGATCCCGAAAAACGCAACCGTCACCGCGACAACCACCGTAGTTGAAATCACATCCGAGCGCGAAGGCCAGTTCACCTGCTTCATCTCGACGCGCACGTCGTGCAGGAAGCTGCGAAAACGCCGCGGATACGCAGCCAGCTTGCCGACCGGCTCCATCAAAGCAAATCCGCTTACGTGTTCGTTTGCTTCTTCCCTGTTCGTCTTCGCTGCCTGAGCCATCAACCCAACCGCCTTTGCTTACTCGAACTCATTGTTCATCCGCCCGCCAGCCGTTCCCGCAGCAGAGCTGGCAGGGGAGGAGGGATTCGAACCCCCACTCTCGGTTTTGGAGACCGATGGTCTACCGTTGAACCTACTCCCCTGAAATCTGACCGGCAGGTTCAAACTTCACGCCTTGCCCCGTCAGGTGCAAAGAGTGAGTGCCTGCAGAACTATTTGACCTCTTTGTGCGCGGTATGCTTCCGGCACGTATTGCAAAACTTTGAAGTTTCGAGCCGGTCCTGGTGCTTCTTCCGGTTCTTCGTGGTCGTGTAGTTCCGGTTCTTACAATCGCCGCACTGTAGTGTGATGATTTCTCGCATCGTCGTTTACTCGATGATCTCGGCGACGGCGCCGGCCCCAACCGTGTGGCCGCCTTCGCGAATCGCGAACCGCAGCCCCTTCTCCAGCGCCACCGGCGTTATCAGCGAGATCTCCACCGATATATTGTCTCCCGGCATCACCATCTCCACTCCCTGCGGCAGCTTTACGTCTCCCGTCACGTCCGTCGTGCGGAAATAAAACTGCGGCCGGTATCCCGTGAAGAACGGCGTGTGCCGTCCGCCCTCTTCCTTCGTCAACACATACGCTTCCGCCTTGAACTTCGTGTGCGGCGTGATCGAGCCCGGCTTGCACAACACCT
>JBARFX010000061.1:0-46161 GCA_049797655.1 Candidatus Acidiferrales bacterium
ATCGTGCCGGCCGTTTTTTCCACGGTCATACGGAGTTCCGATGTACCACACACCACGCAAGGAGAAAGAACATGCCGATCGTTAAGAAAGCACCGGGGATCGTGACTCGGGAGGTCAAACTCGAAGAGCCGGTCAACGAGCTGCTCGAGGATTATGCCCGGTTCATCGAAAGCAACTCGGACCACGTCATCAATGCCGTCCTCAAGAAAGTGCTCTGGCGGGACCAGGACTATCGCAAATGGCGCGGCGAACGCCGCACCACTCAGCCCGCCTCCGACAAAGGACAACCCACCGAAGCGCGACCGCGAACCTGATGCAGAGAGCACTTGAGTCGCGGGCCTTCTTTGCGGCCATCCTCGCCATGGCCACTGGAGCCTTCCTGTTCTATACGCATCCTTTTCCCGATGAACAATTTTTTCTGCATGCCATTGCCTTGCGTGCTCCGCAAGCGTTCTTGAGCTTCAAGTACCTCTACTATACGCTCCAGTTCTCCACACCCTATTTACTCTACTCGACTGTCCTTTCCGGCCTCTACATCTTCACTCTGAGAGCTCGGCGACCTGTGACTCCGGGACGCCTCCCTCGTTATCCCGATCCGAGCACGAGAGACCAACTCTTTCTCGTCGTCGGCGAAGTCCACAACCCCCGCAAGCCGGTGCCGGCCGAAGCCCCCTATTGGCTCACGATTCCCGAACGCGGTTTGTTCACCGGAATCGCCATCTTTGGCGCCATTGGCAGCGGCAAAACCAGTTGCTGCATGATGCCCTTCGCCGAGCAAGTCCTTGCTTACAAAGCCAGCGACAAAGACAAGCGCATCGGCGGACTGATCCTCGAAGTAAAGGGAGACTTTTGCCGAAAGACAAAAGCCATTCTCGACCGTCACGAGCGGCCGGAGGATTACATCGAAATCAGTCTCGATTCCGAGTACCGCTACAATCCTCTCCACAACGACCTTGACGCCTACGCGCTGGCCTACAACATCGCCTCGCTTCTTAACAATCTCTTCGGCCGAGGCAAGGAGCCCTTCTGGCAGCAGGCCTACACGAACCTGGTCAAGTTCATCATCCTGCTTCATAAGGTCGCCTATGACTACGTTACGCTCTTCGATGTCTACGAGTGCGCCATCTCTCCTCCTCTCCTCGAAGAACGGATCCACGAAGCCGAGGAGATCATTCTCGGACACCATTACCTGGCCGTCACGCCGAGAGTGTATGGAGAACGAACCGCCGACCTTGCCGGTCTCGGTTTCCTTCACGATGCCAACGAAGACCGCTACCTCGCGCCAGCCACCCCCGAGCTCCGCGAGGTACTAAGGAAGAGAGGCATTCAATCCGAATCTCGTTCGGTCCTGGATCCGGCCCAAGCCGATCCCGAGAAACTGGCGCAATTGGAGGCTGTCAAGCGCTGGTTCAACGATGACTGGCGCAGGATTGAGCCAAAACTCAGGACCTCGATCGTCGAAGGAGTTTCCGTGTTCCTTTCACTCTTCGATGACAATCCGAAGGTAAAGCGAGTGTTCTGCCCCAAGAAGGAGTGCTATGACGCTGCGAAGAATACCGACAACCAGTTTGGAAAGCCCTTGCCGTCCTTCTCCTGGCTTATTGAGCAGGGCATCGTATGCGCTCTGAATTTCCCCATCGGAATGAACGCCGGCCTCGCGAAGGCCCTCGGGGTGATGATGAAACTCGATTTTGAGCGGGCCGTGCTCAACCGCGTTCCCAAGATCGAAGCACATCCCGAGCGGTATTTCAGGCAAGTCCTCTTCCTGTGCGACGAGTACCAGCACTTCGCAACCGTTGGCGAAAGCGATCCGATCGGCGACGAGAAATTCTTCAGTCTGTCACGCCAGCCGAAGTGCATCGCTATTATCGCCACTCAGAGCATCAGCTCCTTGCGATCGGCACTGCCCGGCGATACCTGGCGGACGCTCTTGCAGACTTTTCGCACCAAGATATTTCTGTCCTTGTCGGACGATTTCTCTGCCAAGACAGCAAGCGACATCTGTGGACGCGAAGACCAGCTCAAAATCAGTTACAGCTTGTCGGAAAGCGGGCACGACACCAAGGTCAGCTGGCTGACCGGCAAGGTTCTCTCTCATAAAGCTAACATCGTCGCGTCCAAGAGTTACAACACCCAGAGCGACTACCGCTTCGACATAAAGACCTTCATGGAATTACGCAACGCCCAGTCCATTACCATCGCCTACGACGGACTCAACCCTTCGCCACCCATGTTCTGCTACCTGAAGCCCTACTACAACGACCCAAATCTCTCTTACTTCAAGCAATTGGCCGCAGGAGCCCTCTAATGAATGGTTTCGAAATGATTCTTCCATTTCTCAGGCCCATCGAGCACCTCATTCTCGACGATTCGATCAGCGAGGTCATGGTGAATGGCGCCGACCGGGTCTTCATCGAAAAACAGGGCTTCGTTCAGCAGGTACCCGGTGTCTCCATCGGGGATAGGTCCCTCATGGTCGCCGTAAAAAATATCGCCCGGCGTCTCGGCGACGACATCTCGGAATCGAAGCCCATTCTCGACTCGCGGCTGCCCGATGGCAGCCGCGTCGCAGCCGTGATCCCGCCGTGCAGCCTCGGCGGCGTGACACTCACGATTCGCAAGTTCAACACCCGCCACTTCGAGATGCAGGACCTTATCAGGGCCGGCACCCTCGATCAGGCTCTTGCCAACCGTCTCGAAGATTGCGTGCTCGCCCGCAAGAACATTCTCATCAGCGGTGGAACGGGAACCGGCAAGACCACTCTCTTATCCATACTGGCCAAATTCATACCGCAGGATGAGCGCGTGCTCTTGATCGAGGACACGGCTGAAATTCAATTGGGGCAGGAAAATCTCGTCAGATTTGAGGCGCGCCGCGAGCACAACGGCGTTCCGGCAGTGGCGATTCGAGACCTCCTGAAGGCAGCCCTTCGGCATCGTCCGGACCGAATCGTGCTTGGCGAGATCCGCGCCGGCGAAGCATTCGATCTCTTGCAACTGCTAAACACCGGACACTCGGGTACGTTGTCCACCATCCACGCGAATTCCGCGAAGCAGGGCCTCGCCCGCTTCACGAGTTGCGTATTGCAGAGCGGCGTCGAGTTGCCCTACCGCGCCATCAAGACCAACATCGCCGACTCCTTAAACGTCGTCGTTCAACTCGAGCGCCGACCCGGACGGCGATTTGTTTCCGAAGTCGTACTCATCAACGGATACGATCCGGACGCCGACCAATTCGACTACGGCGCCGTCTTTCTCGCTAACCAGGAGCCAAGATGAGCACGGACGCTTCATTCACGCCGCGTTCTTTGACGGCATCGGAGTATGTCCTGGAGCTTTTCGGGCCCGCGGACAACGCCGCGATACTCGTGCGCAATCGCTCTACAGGCCATACGGTCCAGCGAATCGCCAAGGCCGAGACGATCGCAAGCCCCGGCTTTCAAACCTGGCTCGTCAATCAAAACGCCTGTGGTTCAGATGTCTTTGTCGGAATGAATCCCATCAAGGACGGCGCCTATAGCCGCACCAAGGAAAACATCAAGGGCGTCAGCCACGTCTATCTGGACCTCGATCGGAACGGTGACAAATCCGTCGAAACAATTCGCAATTCCCTCGAAGTCCCCCCGCCGAACTTCGTGCTCGATACCTCCCCAGGCAAGCACCAGGTTGTATGGAAAGTATCGGGCATGACCCAGGAAGAAGCAGAATCTCTTCTACGCGGCCTCGCAAATCAATTCGGAGGTGATGCTGCCGCAACGGATTCGACGCGCGTCCTGCGTCTGCCGGGGTTCGCCAATCGGAAGCTATCCGAGGAATTCATCGTCCAAGTGCGCCAAATGAGTGACGCGGTCTACAGTCGCCGCGATTTCACGATTCGGGAAGACTCACCCGAGACCCCCCGGCACTTGGGCCAGTCCCAAGAGCACCTACGCACGGTGCCGGCGGGTTTCAAAAGCCAATCCGAGAATGACTGGGCCTACGCGAAACGCGCCCTGGCTCGCGGTGACGACCCCGAACTGGTGATCCAGCGCATCGCCGACTACCGCTCGGAAGACAAAGACGATCCGATCTACTACGCACGGCACACCGTCGCAAAGGCGCAAGCGCAGCTAACTAACGAACGGCAAAGACCTGACCCGGCTGTAGTTTCCGAATCTCGAGTTGTCACCGACGAACCCGATCACTAAAGGTTTCTAATCGTGGAAGCCGGAACATTCAGCACGGAAGCAATGAAGGCTGACGCGAGCAGTTTCGCGGCAACGGATGACGTGATATCGTTTGCATCAGCGACACCAGATAGACGGCCAAGGAGAAAATCAATGGCTCGTCGTTCTGGTCAAGTTGGTTACGAAGAAGTGAAGCGCGGTTGGTATCACGTGAGGTTTCGGATGGATGTGCCGGGCCAGGAGAAAAGAGCATATCTGAGCAGGCCGATTTGCCCTATCTCAGGCCCTGGTTCATTGACGAAGCCAGAGCGTCTTAAGCGGAGGAAGGAAATCATCGCCGCGAGCGGCGCCGACACCGAAGAACACTTCAATAAAGTTGAAGCGTTCAACCACGGCGTGACGTTCCGCAAGCAAGCGGAGTGGTGGTTGAATCACGCGCAGACTCGGAAGCGGAAGCCTATCAAACCCGCAACCGCCCTTGGATTCACGAGCTATCTAAACAAATGGCTCTATCCAAATCTCGGCGATTTGCCTCTTTCGTCAGTCAACAACCTCGTTGTAAAGGGCTTGGTGGCAACCATGACGAAGTCTGACGTCTCGCCTAAGATGGTCAGCAACGTGATTCAGGTCGTCAAGATGGTCGTGGCGTCTGCTGTCAATGAGAATGGAGAAGAGGTCCACCCAAGGACGTGGAACCATGAATTCATCGACTTGCCCGAGATAAAGGATCAACGGCAGCCCGTTCATTCCTGCGAAACAATGAAAGCAATCGCCGCTGGTTCTGAGGGACGAGAACGAATGCTCTACGTTCTTCTCGGTGCCACGGGATTGCGATTCGGAGAAGCGTTCGGGCTTGAAATCGACAAGCACATCTCGGACGACTTCTCCACCTTGCACATCCGACAGAAAGTATGGAACGGACGCGTTCAACCATTCCTGAAGACCGGCAACGGCGTTCGAGACGTTGATCTCCATTCGTCCGTTTCTGCGATGCTCAAGAAGTTCATCGGGGAACGGGATTCGGGTTTTCTGTTTCGCTCGAAGAGGGAATTCCCGCTTCTGCAGTCGAACCTCTTGAGGCTTTCCTTGCATCCACTCCTCAAACGACTGGAACAACCGAAATCAGGTGCTCATGCATTTCGGAGGTTCCGCGCGACGTGGCTGAGGAAACAGCGTGCGCCGGAAGACTTGATTCGCTTCTGGCTCGGCCATGCAAATAAGAGCGTCACTGACTCTTACAGCAAGTTGAAAGAGGACCTGGCGTTTCGCAAAAAGGTCGCCGAAGAGGTAGGGATCGGCTTTGAACTTCCGGCCCAAGGGTCTGAAGTTGCACCCTATTGCACCCACACACAGTTGTTGTCACATGTTGCGTAACTGATTCCGATTCAAGAGGAAGAATGGCTCCCCGGGCTAGATTCGAACTAGCAACCCTTCGGTTAACAGCCGAATGCTCTACCGTTGAGCTACCGGGGAACGGGCTAGCAGGCTTTTAATTTACAATAGTTTGCAAGCCGACGCCACCTCCCCAGTTTGAAGTCCAGTCCGATTAGAGTCCAACAACGGTTTCACTCGTGCCATCTCGGGCGGCTGGCGTCGACGCAATCTTCGCGCACTGGTCAAGCGTCTAGATGGCTTTTGAGTCGCGCCGATCCTGCTGCGCGTGATTTCCACTCGATGGATCAGTGCGAAAACTATCCTCTGCCGGAGCGATCCGAAGCGACGTCTCGATCGCGGTGTCAGGGTTCAGCGAAATCGAATCGATGCCCTGTTCCACTAGCCATGCCGCAAAGTCAGGAAAATCGGGGGGGGAGCCCAACCACAAATACCAACGGATCGTCCGTGCAGTGCTCCGCATGCGTTCTCGGAATACGTTAACAGAGCGGCTTCCCCGGCGCAGCAACACAGCCGGCCGTTAGTGGCATTGGGATAGCCGCGGATCGTCTGAACGGGGCATGATGAACGTTGCGTCGCGACTGTTGCGCTATTAGGACTTGATCGTGAGCACCGGGCACTTTGCGCCGCAAACGACTCGATAGGCTTTCGTGTGTGGCACGTGGCCAGCTAGACCTTTGCGTGTCTTGGCGCCCATGACGATCAGATCGGCTTTTTCTCCCCAGCGCAGAATTTCTTCCACAGGCTCACCGATCACCATGAGAAATTCGGGTTTACAGGTAAGCTCTGCCGTACGCGGCACAAGTTCCTGCAACTGTTTGGTGACCCAATCACGTTTCTGCGTGACGGCTTTCTCGGAATACTCCTCAACATAAGGCACAACGTTCAAAAGCGTGATGCGGGCGCGATGCTCCTGCGCGAGAGCGAACGCATAGGTCGCTTCTCTGTCGACACCCGGGCCGAAATCGGTAGCAAACAGAATATTCTTGAACTCGGCTTCATAGGGCGCTTCGCCTGTAACGCGCTGTCCCACGGTGAGAACTGGAATGCGCGCCTGCCGGAAGACTTGTTCCGCTCCGGAGCCGATAACGAGTTTCTTGACGCCGCTGACGCCTTGGGTGCCGAGGACGAGCAAATCGATCTTATTACTCTCAACGAGCAACTCGAGCGTAGGCCAGAGGGTGCCACCCCCGATGATCGATTCCCGGGCAATTCCGTATAGGCGCCCGGACTCGATGAGCTTAGCGATCTTGTCTTCGGCTTCTCTCCGAAGCTTTTCGAAAGAATCAGCCGCAATTTCAGGAGCTACCATCGGGAACCCGTCAACGGTGACGATGTGAGTGAGATAAATCTTCGAATTGAAACGGCGGGCGATCGAAATGGCATATTCGAGCGCGCGGTCTGAAGCCGGTGAAAAATCCGTCGCAACCATGATTTTGGAAAAGGAAATTGCGATCGCGGGAGTGCTGACTCCGGCGTGCGGTTTTACTACGTGTTCCTGAAGCATTTGAGCCTCCTTTCGTGCGTGCTTTTCGGTCTGAACGAGCGACCTAAATTTAAGTTCTGTTACAAATTTAGGCCTGGCCGATTCTTTGTGCTGTGATCTTCGTCACGGTTTGCTGCAACGTGGGTCACACGACTCTTTGAGGGTAGCCAGCGTGCGAGCCGTCGTGGCGACGGCCCCATGAGTGAGGGTTGTCACTGAGGTCCGTGTTGTGAGTCACTGCATGCCCAGGATGAGGGGGGTACAAGTAACTCTGTCGGCAGCATGAGCAATTCGCTCCGCACAACGGCTCGTTAGCGCGACGTGCGGGTAGTTTGGGTATGGCGGGGGTTGCCGACGCCGACTCTGAGAGCCTAACGAAATTAGAGCGGGTCGAGCCGAGCACAGGAGAACGACCATGAAGGTCAATGAAGTGATGATGAGGACGGCGGCTAGCTGTAGTCGAAATACAAATTTGGGAGCGGCGGTGCAAATTCTGTGGGACCGAAACTGTGGGATCCTGCCGGTCGTCGACGCAAAACAGAAAGTAATTGGCGTTGTCACCGACCGGGACATATGCATTGCATTGGGAACTCGGAACCGGCTACCCGGTGAGATTACCGTGGGTGAAGTAACCTCGGGCAAGGTATTTACATGCGCGCCAGAAGACGACATTCGCTCGGCGATGTGGACAATGGCGCAAGAGAAGGTGCGGCGCTTGCCGGTGGTAACGGCAGACGGCAAGCTCGAGGGAATCGTGTCGATGGACGACGTCGTGGCCCACTCCGAATCGCGCGCTGGAAAAGCAACAAGCGAGCTATCACATGACGACGTTGTGGCGACGCTAAAAGCAGTGTACCGGCCAGAGCTTCCCCAGGTAGTTAAGCGCGTCGTCGCTGCGGCATAAGCGAGTTCGAGTATCTCGCGTAGCACCCTGCAGGATGAGACCGAATTACGTTCGTCCGTAGATTAGGATCTAAGTGACGTATACAGTGAGGGCGCTATATCCGTGGCCTTTGGCTCGCACATCAAAGATCTTCTTGTCCCGTGTGTGCTTGAATGAATCAGTGGGACGCAGACGACCTGCTCTCTTCGAGTACGTGGTCCAGCAACTTGCAAACATCCGCATCAGTAAGTTGCGGAAAATTACTGTAGAACTCACCGACCGCGCGAAATTCTCTGGGAGTCATCAGGCACACAACTTCGTCGGCCTCCGAGCCAAGCATCAGGTACGTGGAGAGTGGCGCGACCGCGGCGGCTACTATGATACGCGCGGGACTCAATTTTCTGAGAGCCGAGATAGCGACGCGAATCGTTGAGCCGGTGGCAATGCCGTCGTCAACCAGGATGACAATCTTATTACGGACGTCGAGCGGCAGACGAGAACCGCGATAGACATGTTCGCGGCGTTCTAATTCCTTCCGCTCGGTAGCGGCAACGCGGCGGATCACGCTGCCTGAGAGATCAAACTCTTCCACAACATCGGGGTCAACTAATTGGTCACCGCCCGTTGCGATTGCGCCCATTGCGAGTTCTTCGAACCCCGGGACGCCAAGTTTGCGTACTACGAAAACGTCCAACGGGGCTTCGAGCGCCTCCGCGACTTCGTGCGCTACCGCAACGCCTCCGCGCGGGAGCCCAAGGATGATTACGTCGGGTCTAGCCTTGTAGGCTGCAAGCCTCTGCGCCAACAGACGGCCTGCTTCTTCGCGATCTTTAAATTGGACTATCATTTCATTTCTCCCATCAGGTGGCGAATCTCGCTCTGGAAAACCCAGATTGACTCAAACACCCAGCTCCGGATGAGGCTCAAGTGCGTAGTTTGTGAGCCTGAGATCCGCCGCCCTGCGAGCAGTTCGTCGCTTCTTAGCTTGCTGCACGCGGCGTCGCTTTGTAGCTCGTCGAATTTTTGTTTTTAGCTCCATGATACTTTCCTCCGTCATTCGTGGCTCTTTTCCGGCCACCCCTCACCAGGGACTCCGAAAAATATGCGCCGTGTACCAGAGCACCAGAGCTGCGCTGCCGATGGAAAGAACCATCAGCGCCAGGAAAAGTCCTGAGGTTGCGCGCCGGATCGCAGCGCCCACCGTGATTCCCGCGGCGGCTAAGATTCCAACATAGCCGACGAGCCGGGATACTTCGTACAAGAACCACACGGCCGACGCGGGCGTGGCATTGCGAGACAGAGCAGATACCCAGACAAACGCGAGCCAGCATGGGATGAGCAAAAAGAGGATTCCGAACAGCCACTTCGAACCCGCGTCCCCAGTCACTTGCATATCTTTGTGCATATCGCCCTCCCTCGCGATTGGATCTGGCGTCAACCTTAGGATCGCGCCTACGAAGAAATGCCACAGTGACGGGCGTCACTGACTACAGTGATGGATGAGCCAAGCATTCCTACTGACTGGAATCAGGCTTCGGCGCGCCGGAAGAGAAAGCGCTTCGCCCATTCAACCAGCAGCAAATAGGTGATAGTGGAAACCGCGAGGAACGTGAAGAAACGTCCGGGAAGAGGAGTAAAACCGAGAAGATGAGCCACCGGCGAGAATGGAAGAAGGAAACCCACGATAACGATGAGTATCGTCGTGATCGCTAGGGGGACGCTTGGCCGGCTCTTCAGCGGATTTCCCTTGGTGCGAATGATGAATAGTACGAGCGTCTGCGTAGCGAGTGATTCGACGAACCATCCGGTATGAAATTCCGGCTGGCTGGCATGAAAATAGTGAAGCAGGACGTAGAACGTCAGAAAATCGTAAATCGAACTGATTGGCCCGATGAAAATCATGAAATTCCGGATCAGTTTCATGTCCCATCGTCGAGGGGCGCGAATGGTTTCCTCGTCAACGTTGTCAGATGGGATTGTGATCTGCGCGGTGTCGTAGAGAAAGTTATTCAGCAGAATCTGCGTTGGGAGCATGGGCAGAAATGGAAGAAAGACCGATGCGCCGGCCATGCTGAACATGTTTCCAAAATTCGAACTAGTGCCCATCAGCAAGTATTTCATGACGTTTGCGGACGCCCTACGGCCTTCGATGATGCCATTGTGCAAAATCTGCAGGCCCGGCTTGAGCAAGATTATGTCGGCTGCTTCCCGGGCCACGTCCACGGCCGATGCAACCGAGATGCCGACATCCGCGGCGTGCAGGGACGGCGCATCGTTGATTCCGTCGCCCATATATCCGACGACGTGATCGCGCTGCTTCAATGCATGGATAATGCGGTGTTTTTGCACGGGTGACACACGGGCAAACACCGTTGTTTCCTCGGCGAGATGCTGAAGGGCGGGATCGCTCGTTCGTTCCAGCTCTTCGCCAAGAATAATGGCCGGGTCTTTGATTCCGACCTGCTCGCAAATGTGCCGCGCGACGAGTTCGTTGTCGCCCGTCAGGATTTTTACCTCCACTCCGTCGCGGTTCATCGCCGCAAGCGACTGCGCTGCATCCGGGCTCGGCGGATCGGCAAACGCCAGATAGCCGGCGAGAACCAGGGAGCACTCGTCGGCTACAGTGAATGCGCGATGTGAATCCACGATTCGATAGCCCACTGCGAGAACGCGAAAACCCTGCGCGCTGAGATTGTCGAATGTTTGCCGGCACCGGCCCTTGGCCGCAGCGTCGAGTGGTACGGCGCGGCCGCCGGTCTCGTACGATTCTGAGAGTTCGAGGATGCCTTCGGGAGCGCCTTTCGTGATCAGGAGACAACCGGCGTCGCCGGCCTTTTTTTCGACGACGATGGAGAGACGGCGCCGTTCGAAATCAAACGGAATTTCATCGCACTTGACGTAATCGTCCGAGTCCTTGCGTTCCAGCTTCAAGATTGCCGCGTCCAACGGACTGCGAATTCCGGTTTCGAACTTGCTGTTGATGTAGCCGAGTTCGAGGGGGCGATCGGAAGCTTTCCCGAGGAAATCCACAGAAGCTGCAAGGCTCATTATGCCCGTGGTTAGCGTCCCGGTCTTGTCGGTACAGAACACGTCGATAGTGCCGAAGTTTTGAATGGCGGCAAGATGCTTCACCACCACTTGCTCCCGCGCCATCCGGATGGCTCCGCGGGCGAGCGTTACCGAAGTGATCATGGGAAGGAACTCGGGCGTCAAACCGACGGCCAGCGCAACGGCGAACACGAAAGACTCGAACGCATCCTTATGCAGAGCGACCCGAATGGCCAGAATGAACAGCACCAGGAAAAACACGGCGCGCATGATCAGCATTCCAAAATGCTTCATGCTGCGCTCAAACTCGGTTTCTTCCGGCCGCATCGCCAGCCGTTCGGCAATCGCCCCAAATGCCGTGTGCGTGCCTGTCTTTAGAATCAGGACCGTTCCGGTGCCGCTTACAACTGAGGTTCCGAGATAGACAAAGTCCGGTGAATCGGGACTCCCGCCCGCCGCAGATCCTCGCCCGGTAACATTCTTCTCTGTAGGCAGGGACTCGCCCGTTAATGCAGCCTGTTGGACGTACAGGTCCCGCGACTCCATGAGCTGACCGTCGGCCGGAATCAGGTCACCCGCGCAAACGCGCACTAAGTCCCCGGGTACAACCTCGCGGCGCTTGAGCTCTTGCCACCTCCCATCGCGCAGGACCGTCGCTGTTGGCGTTACAGTCTCGTGGAGCTTCTCGATGGCCCGCTGCGACCGATAGGTCTGAGCGAAATTGATCGAGATGCCCAGCAGCACCATCACGAGGATGATTGCTGCATCCGTCGAATTTCCCAGGATGAAGGAAGCGACGCTCGCGACCAGAAGTATGATGACTAGCGGATTGACGAAGAGGAGGAGCAGTTCGAGTACGGCGGCGCTCCGCTTCACCGGCGCCGGGTCATTTGGACCATTTTCGGAAAGTCGAGCAGCAGCTTCTGGTGAGGAAAGACCTCGCAACGCAGCCAGATCGATATGCGGCAGGTCGCCGGGCGCGATCGAGGCTACATTCATATTCTGGATCACGCCCCCCGCAATGGCGCGGTCGTCAGGCGCTCACGACACGATTATCGCCTTGGTCAGGCATTGTGGTCACGCCGCGGCAATCACGCGGGCCATGCCACGCTGGCGAAACTCGCCGGAACAAGCGCTGATAAGGACGCCCCTGCGTTCTTCGTAACGCAAAGTGTACGTCTCGCAACATCGCTCGCATAGCCAGAAATGCTGGACAGCGTGGTTCTTCGCGCCGGGCTCAACGTCCACATGGCCGTTGTGGAATCGGAAGAACTGGCCTTGATGGAAGTCGAACTGCGTCGAACAGTCGGGATTTGCGCACTTCGAGAACATCCTCTCTTCCGTGACTTGCTCGCGTCAGGCTGCTTTCACTTCGACTCGGGTGGTCTTCGCCTGAATGCCCTTGGGAATGCTGAGTTCCAGGATTCCGTTCTTCAGTACGGCAGTTCCCTTCGTCGCATCCACCTCCGCCGGCAGATCGACCACGCGGAGAAGTTCGTTCGAGCACTCTTCCTTGTAAACAACGTTTCCCTTCTTTTTTTCTTCTTTACTCGTTTCCCTTCTGCCGCTAATCGTCAGCCGCCGCGGCTCGAAGCTTACTTCCAGCTCGTTGGCATTGAAGCCCGGCACCTCGGCCTGAACGTTCACAGAGCCATCCGTTTCAGTGACGTTGATATGGCTTGGATGGACGATCTCTCGTTCAGCCTTGAGCCAATTTTCCAGTTCGTGGCCAAAGAATCCGCCGTTGCTTTCGAAAATTTCAAATGCCCGCCGCGCGATTGCTTCATGGATTCGGTTGACACGATCAATAAGCGTCTCCGGTTCGACGACCTTCAAGGACCTCGGCTCCGTAGCCAACTGCGCCGCAGTTGATTTTTCAGCCATTTCTTTTCTCCTTGTTCCGCCGCCAGGCTTGCTGGTTCCCGCGCTGCTTTCTGGGCGGAATCCCTCACCCAAGAGCATTCTTACAGCATTTATTTTTGCGCTGTACGGCGCAGCTCTCTGTGAGCTGCGTCACAGCCTCGTGTGACCGGTATCCAACTCGAGGGACCAAAGTTAGTCCCCCGCCTCCCTCGGATTCCTTGCCGGATGGCTACCGGGGGAACGAATTGGTTTACAGATTGATTCAGTCTAGGAGCACCGCGGTTGACATCTGTGAGGGTGAAAGTATCATTAGTGCAGAGGGCAAGGAGTTCGCCCTTTAACCGCTGTCCCTTCTATGCCGGGACAGATGATGACTCCTGACAAGGATCCTTGTCGCGGAGTCATGTCCCCGGCAACGATCCCACAACTGAAGTAAAAGCGAGGACTGACATGCAAAATGTCTGGGCGCTGGCTTCCTTGTGGGTCGGATTAGCGCTCATCGCCACGCTTTTGGCGATTTGGTTCAAGATTTCTACCGCTTTGACGGAGATCGTCGTTGGCACCGTCGCGCAATTGTTCATCGGTGCGCTGGTTGGGCCGACGGGTCTCGGCGCGAAATCCGAATGAAAGAACGTAATCCCAATCCGTTACCGGGCACGCCGGCGCTGAATGAATCGCAGGCGCGGCGGCTCCGTGTCACCTGCCAATACATTGACAAACTTCTCGGCGATATCGAAAGCGTTCTGACTACGACTTCATCCAAAGCGGCCTTTCCCCGATATTTCTCGGACATTTCTCCTACCCAGCGCAGAACGATCGAAGATTACATCGGCAGGGTTCGCGCCCAACTGACGCGCGTACTGGAGGGCCAGAGCATTCCTAGGGAAAAACCTCAGATTCCGGCTTCGCGCGCCGTCCACGTAATGCTCGGAGCCGTCGACATTGCAGTGGAGGAATTGAAACCCAAATACATGCGCGGATATGGGGACGTGCCGGAATCGGTCGCGACGGAACTCAATGGGATTGTGGGTGAACTGAGTGGATTGGTTTCCCGTCTCGACCGCTATCTCTCGCAAGGCGTGGGCCAGGATCTCCAGGTCCGGCTCGAGCGCCTGGGACAAGCGGGCAACGACCTGCGCCTGCTTGGAAAGATTGAGAAGATTGTCGAGGAAAGAGGATTGGTCGAATTTCGTTCGGGAATTGCGGCCATTCTCGACCGCGCCGAGGACAGGACCTTCGAGATCGCGGTTTTCGGCCGGGTGAGCGCAGGCAAATCCTCATTATTGAATGCAATCCTTGAGACAGATGTGCTGCCGGTCGGCGTTACTCCGATTACGGCCGTGCCCACCCGCATCACGCACGCCGCCGAACCTTCGCTCACCGTCTGGTTTTCGGAGGCTCCCGCGAAGACGCTCGAAATCGGGCGGCTCGCGGAATTCGCCACGGAGCAGCAGAATTCGGGAAACTCGAAACAGGTGACCCGCATAGTCGTCTCTCTTCCGTCGCCCCGTCTCCGTGGAGGCGTCTCTTTCGTCGACACTCCTGGCTTGGGTTCGCTGGCAACAAGCGGAGCTGCGGAAACGCTTGCCTACCTTCCGAAGTGCGACCTCGGCGTGGTATTGATTGATGCGGGGTCGACTCTTTCGATCGACGATCTGCAGACGATCGAGATTCTCCAGGAAGCGGCGGTGCCTGTGAACGTATTGCTTAGCAAGGCCGACCTTCTCGGCTCCGAAGACCGCGCCAGGATCATTCAGTACGTTAAGGAACACATTGCGTCGGAATGCAAACTGGACTTGCCAGTTCGACCCGTGAGTATTCTCCCGTCGTTCCGGGAAATGACAAATCGATGGTTCGAATGCGAGATCGTTCCTCTGTACGGTCAATCGCAGCAGCTCAGAGCGACATCTTTGCGCAGAAAGATCGGGGCCTTGCGCGAATCTGTAGCGTCCGCGCTGAAATCAAGGATGAAACGGGATCAGCAATTCTCCGCCACTTCACAAGAACAGATTCGCGCTGCCGAATCGCTTCTGCGGAGGACGACAGGACAGGTCGAGGAGATGCGTTCGCTTTGCGAACGCGAAATTGCGCGAGCCGCTGCCGAAATGCCAGTGGCGATCCAAGAAGCAGCCAGTCAGCTGATGGGTTCATGGTTTCGAAATCACGGCGGCGTAGCCGCTCCGGGCCAGATGGTGCGCGATGTGATCGCCCATTCGCTTCAGCAGCAGGTGAAGAAACTGCAAGACGACCTCTCGACTTTTGCCGCTCAACTGCGGGATAACCTAAAGCAATGTGCCTTCGGCCTTGGCCTGGCGGATACGCCGGCTGACGAGGAATTCCAAAACGTGATTCGCGGGACGCCAGTCTTTGACCCGCAGGCATTCACTATTACGATGTCGCGACCTTCCATTTCTAGAGTTTTGGGACGCCGCTTCGCGGAACGGCAAGTCGCAAGGCAGATAGAGCGCCAACTCGGACAACCTTTTCAGGAGGCGCTCGATATTTATTGGAGGCTATTGAAGAAGTGGTCGGATTCGATTGTTGGCCAGTTAAGGCAGATCTTTGAGACTTACGCTGAGAATTACAGAGCACAAGCCGAGCAGGCTCTCGGCGGAAGAGGATCCAGCATGGAGGACCGTGATGCGATCCGGACGAGTCTTGTGCAACTGGAAGCGGATTCGGCGTTAGAAAGCGATCTCACAAACACTGAATCCGCTCATAAATCATGCGTACCCGAAACTGGCTCGAAGACGGTGTGACGGGCTAAAAGGAGAGAATCAGGCTCGTTCCTATGACCAAATATCTGATGGTGGCTATCGGCGGAGCCGTGGGGTCCGTCTTGCGCTTTTGGGTGGGCGGTTACGTCGGCAATCGGCTCGGGACGCGTTTCCCGGCCGGCACGTTCATCATCAACGTGACGGCGTCCTTTCTAATCGGTTTCATCATCACGCTCCTGGCGGAAAGAACGAGTTGGAACCCGAATTGGAGGTACCTGATTCCTGTTGGGTTCATCGGTGGGTACAGCACGTTTTCAACGTTCGAGTATGAAACCTTTCGGCTCTTCCAGGATGGTGAGCTTCTCGTTGCCGGGCTAAACGTGGCTCTCAGCGTGGTTGTTGGTTTCGTCTCTGTCTGGTTGGGCGTGATCACAGGAAGGACGATCGCATGATGGGATCCCGGGCCATGCTGCCGGGCTTCTGGTCCTTGGAAGAGGGATTCTGATTTAGGAGGAGACATGCTCAAAGCCGGGCCGGCCAAGAAAGTCACGATATACGTCGGCGGAGACCAGCAGTACCACGGGCAGTCGGACTATTCGGCGATTCTCGACTTTCTATTTTATCGCGGCGTCTCAGGCGCGAATGTGATGCGTGGTGTCGCAGGATTTGGGGCCGATCATCATTTGCATACCACGCGGATAGAAGTGCTCACGGCCAATCTGCCCATGAAAATAGAGTTTATTGAATCGGCGGAAAAGGTCGAGGAACTGCTGCCCAAGTTGCATGAAATGGTGGGCACCGGACTGATCGAAGTTCAGGATACGACGGTCGTCAAACCGTCCGAAGCCTCCCGGAAAAGATCTCCCCAGGCCTCGATTCCTTCGCTCCGGCGCGAAGGAAAGGCCAAGCTGATGCGGATATTTGTAGGCGAGAACGACAAATGGAACGACAAACCGCTGCACAAAGCGCTCATCGAAAGCATGCGCGCCAACGACATCGCTGGAGTCACCGTTTACCAGGGAATTCTGGGCTACGGGGCGAACAGGCGCATTCACAAGGAGACGACGCTGAATCTCTCGCATGACCGGCCGATGATGCTCTCGGTGGTGGACAGCGAGGAAAAGCTCCGTGCGTATTTCCCGATTCTTGACAGCATGGTTCAGCAGGGGCTGGTCGTGCTCTCCGACGTGGACATCATCAAATACAGCCATAACTTCGCCAGCGAGGAACGGCGAAAGGAGGCCCGGCCATGAAGCTATCCGGAAAAGCTAAGATGCTGCGTATTCATTTCGGCGAAGACGATAAATGGAAGGAAAAGCCGCTATATCGCGCAATTGTCGAAAAGTGCCGGGAGCTGGACATCGCCGGCGCCACCGTGTTCCGAGGGATCGAAGGATACGGCGCAAGCACGCTCATTCGCCGAAGCCATCCTCTTTCTTTCTCGCATGATGCTCCCGTGATGGTCAGCGTGATCGATTCTGAGGACAAAATAAAAGCGCTGATCCCCTATCTGGACGAGATGGTGGATGAGGGATTGATTGCCGTCTCGGAGGTCGAAGTCATCAAGTACGTGCACCAGGATGGCGTGCGTTCCGAGTAGCGCAGCAACCGAGAGACGCGAGGTTGTTTTTATATCGGACGGCAAAGTATGGAACACGCAAGTGCATCAATCGAACGGGTGATCGGTCGCGACGCGGAAATGCGCCGCCTGCGAACCGCGCTGCGCAAGCGTGAAAGCCAGCTTCTCTGGGGACCCTCGGGCACGGGCAAGACTTTGCTGATTAAGAAGACGCTCGCAGAGCTGCCCGACGCGGAACGGCGTAGATGCATTTTCTGGAGTGGCCCAGCAGTCCGTCGGCAGCTCGTCGAACACTTGATCCGCGGACTGTATTTCGCCGGCGATCCTCTCGTGCGTAAAAGGGTCGACGCGGACCGGTACTCGGAAGCAAATTTGAGCCGGTGGATCAACGAACAATCGGCTCCTCGACTAAAAGGAATCCTCATCGCCGCTATCCAGCAGCGCGAGTATCGCTTCTTTCTGGATCATTTGCCGCCCGCTTCGCACACGATCGCTCAGTTGCTGAAGGAAATCATGTATCGGACGAAAACGCCAGTCTACTTGACGGGCCATGGCTACACTCAAGCCGATATTGGGTATGCGTGGAGCTTGTATTGGACCGACGAGTACCGCATCCAGCTAGGACCGCTGTCCGAGCGCGCTGCTCGCGAACTTCTTGAGCTTTGCATTCGGAGTTTCGATTTGGCGTCGCTCGAACTGAACGGTTTTCGCGAGGACGTGCTGCGCTTGAGCGGGCGTCTGCCGGGATCCATCGTCAAGATGTGCGAGATGGCCGCCGATCCGCGCTACCACTATGGAGATCAAGTGAAGGTTAAGCTCGTCCACGTCGACTATCTTCTGCAAGGCGACCGATTCACGACCGATTCGAGCCATCATTCATGAGCGATACGCGGCGCGACCGCCATGCGGTGGGTCTGGATGTGTCGGCGGAAGTATTTCTCCTCCGCGTTGCCGAATTGGCTGAGGAACTAGGATCGGAGCGTGTTCAGGAAGAGGCTACGGAACTCGCACAACGCACGACTGAGGGTCGATTTTACGTGGCGTGCGTTGGGCAGTTCAAGCGGGGGAAATCCACCCTCTTGAATGCCCTCTTGGACGACCGCATCCTGCCCGTGGGGGTGCTGCCCCTAACCACGGTGCCCACCGTTGTTCGTTACGGCAGTTCGAGGCGCGCCCGTGTTCGGTTTCATGGAGGGACCTGGACGGATATTTCTCCGCGGGAGCTTCCGCAGTACGTGTCTGAGGAGTTGAATCCCGAGAACAGCAAGGGCGTCGTGGCCGTGGAGGTATTTTCTCCGAGCCCACTCCTGGCGCGGGGAATGTGTTTTGTGGATACGACCGGCCTGGGATCGGTTTTTGCCGGAAACACTGCTGCGACTCAGGCTTTCCTTCCGCATATTGACGCTGCGATTGTCGTCGTCGGAGCCGACCCGCCGCTCGCCGGAGACGAGCTGGCCCTGGTTGGCGAAATAGGAAAGCAGGTAGCAAACTTCGTGATCGTTTTAAACAAGGCTGACAGAACCTCCGAAGAAGAACGCAGGGTCGCCAAGTCGTTTACAGGCAAGATGCTCGAAAAACATCTTCGCCATTCCGTGGGTTTCATCTACGAGGTTAGCGCCGAAGAACAGCTCCGGAATCAGGGGTCAGCGCCGGAACGGGATTGGAAGCTGTTGGTCGCAGCGCTCGAGACTATGGTTTCCAAGTCGGGCCGCGATCTGGTTCGAAATGCCGGTGAAAGAGGCTTTCGGCGGCTGGCCGCGGAACTTTTCGCGATTATTTTGGAAGAGAGAGAAGCACTTCTACGTCCAATCGAAGAATCCGAGCTGAGGATTCGCAATTTGCGCCAAACAATTTCGGAAGCTGAACGCTCGCTTCGCGACATGAGCTACTTGTTCATGGGCGAATTGCATCGCCTTTCGGACGCGTTCCTTGACCAACGGAAGAAATTCCTGGCAGCGGCAGCGCCAGAAGCAAACGCGGCCTTTGCAGCGGAGCTCCAGCGCCTCCCGCGCCGATTCGGCCCGCAGTTTCGAAGAGATGCGATGCGGGCCGCGCAGGAAATTTCCAGGCAACACGTTATCCCCTGGTTGCGCGGACAACAGGTTCTCGCCGAGGAGGAATACCGGAAAGTTGAGATGCGATTTGTGGAGATCGGAAATGGCTTCCTCGAGAAACTCTCTGCATCCGGGGTACGCGAACTCGCTCGAATGCCCGATGCGCTCGATTCGGAGAGAGGCTTCCGCGTCCGGTCGCGATTTACTTTCGAAGAACTGATCACTGTTGCGCAGCCTCCATCTCCTTTGCGTTTTCTCGCGGACTTTTGTCTCGGAGCGGCCCGGGCTTTCTTTGTGATCGAGCGCGACTCGAAGAGATTTCTGGACCATTTGATGGATACGAACAGTGCGCGTGTCCAGTCGGATCTCGTGAACCGGGTTCAGGAGAGCCGGGAGCAGCTGGAAGTCGAAATACGGAAGCTCCTTCGTGAGGTTACTCGGATGGCTGAACATGCCCTCGATCGTGCTCGCGCCGCCAAAGCCGAAGGAAGCTCGGCGGTCGCGGCTGCACTGGCTCGCCTCGACCAAGCCGAGCGCGCCCTCCGAAGTCTGTGCGAACCAAACGAAACAGCTGCCGGAGCCGGTCCAAATGGATGGCCGATGCAACAAGGACGATGACCAGGATTCATCCACGGAGCCACTTGCCGAGTTCCCGCCAGAGCTGTCTGCGTCCAAGAGCTTTCCGTCAACATTTCGCCGGCTAACGATCTCGGGAAAAGAAGCTTTCTTCGTGCGGACGAGACTTGCCGCAATGGCACGGCATTTCGCCGCTGAATCTTTCTCCTGCTGAACTGACGAAACGGGCTGTGGCATATACACTGGAGAGAATGGCAATCAGCTCCAGCGGCGCGCGCGCGAACGTGCTGCCCATTTCCTACGGTCACCTCGTGGCTGCCCTTCTTTGCGGGCTGGCGCTGAGATTTTTCTTCATCACGCGGTTTCCATTTTATGCGGGTGATACGAAATTTTACGAAGAGCTGGCGCGCAATTGGCTGGACCACGGCGTGTATGGCCTTTTCATTCGCGGAGAATTGATTCCCGTCGATCAGCGAGTACCCGGATATCCTGCGTTTCTTGCGGTTGTGTATTCGCTCTTCGGCCGGACGAGAACGGCGGTGATGCTCGCGCAAGCGGTGATCGATCTGGGCAGTTGCGTGATGGCTGCGTTGATTGCTGCGCGCATCGCGCCTGCGCAGAAGAAATCCGTGGTTGCTGCAATCGCTCTTTGGCTTGCGGCGCTGTGCCCGTTTACGGCGAGTTATACGGCGGCCGTCATCACCGAAACTCTCGCTGCGTTCTTCACGACGCTCGCGCTGCTCATTCTCATTTGGGCATTGACTGATTCCGCGCGAGATCCATCGGAGATGCAATCGCTCGATCCCTCGCGCGAACGATTTGCCGGCCCATCGCACGGGCGATCTACCGATGGGCGAGCCACGCTGTGGTTGACGGGTTTGTTTCTGGTCGCGGGTTTCATCGTTGGGCTTGGAACTCTGGTGCGGCCTGAGACGCCGCTGGTGCTTGCGGGTGCCGGGCTGGTGATCTGCGTTCGCTGGCGGAATCCGGCGGATTGGTCGAAGGCCGTGCTTGCGAGTTTGTGGATGGGGGTGGGTTTGGTCTTGGCGCTCGTTCCGTGGGCTGCGCGGAATGCGCGCACGATGGGCCGCATTGATTTTCTGGCGCCACAGTATGCCGAGTCGGCCGGAGATTACATCCCGCGCGGGTTTTATGCGTGGACTCGGACGTGGATGGTGAGGTATCGCGACGCGTACGGCGTGACGTGGGCGGTCGGGAAGAGGCGGATCGCGATAGATGCCTTCCCGGGTAGCGCATTCGATTCGGACGCGGAACGCACGCGCGTTGCAAGTTTGCTCGCGAGTTACAACAGCGATTTGAAAGTGACGCCCGCGCTCGACCGCCGATTCGAAGCGCTGGCACACGAGAGAGCCGCCAGGCACCCGCTGCGAACATTTGTAATGATCCCAGTCGAACGCGCGTTTGTGATCTGGTTTACGCCTCGCGTGGATGTGTTGCGTTATTCCGGAAGGCTCTGGCCTCCGGGAGAGCAGCATCAAGCGAAGCCGATGGAGTTCGACGTGACTGTGATTTTTGGCATCTTGAATTTTGTGTATGCCGGCCTCGCGCTCGCGGGAGCCTGGCGCTTCCGGGCGAATCCAGGATGCGCACTTCTGGTTTCGTATCTCGCAATTCGCACGGTGCTGCTGACGCAGTTGACGACGGTCGAGCCGCGCTATGTTGTGGTGTGTTTTCCTATTGTGGCGGCGCTGGGCGCTTTGGCATTTGTGAAATCGAGGCGGGATATTTCATCCGACGAGCGCAAGAACGCGGTTGCGGCGAGCGCCGCGTACGTTAGCTGACGCGCTAGGCGACAAAGCGATATCCCACGCCGCGGACGGTTAAGAGGTGGCGGGGCTTCGCCGGATTTTTCTCGATGTACTTCCGCAGGCGAACAATAAAATTGTCGATGGCGCGCGTGTCGGTATCTTCGGAAAGCCCCCAGACGTCTTCGAGGATTGATTTGCGTGAAACGTTGCGTCCTTTGTTGCGGATCAAGTGGCGGAGGAGCTTCGCTTCCATGAGTGTCAGCTGGATGGTGTTGCGTTCAGTGCGAAGTTCGAGCGTGCCGAAATCGATCGTCTTTCCTTCGAATGAAACCGTGTCGGGTTCGCCGGCCGAATTTGTGGCGGCTTCCTGTTTGCTGAGTGCTGGAAGTTGGTCTGACACTTTCCCGCTGCGAATCCATTCGTTGCGGCGCAAAAGTCCCTGGAGACGAGCGAGGAATATGGGCAACTCGAACGGCTTGGGAAGATAGTCGTCGGCGCCGGCACCGAAACCTTCGAGAACATCTTCGGGGCGGCCGCGCGCGGTGAGAATGAGGACGGGAACGAAATTCTTTGCCTTGCGCAACGCGGAGACGACTTCGAAACCGTCAATGCCGGGAAGCATTACATCGAGGACGACGGCATCGAAGCGCTCGCCGGATTCGAGCAGACGCTTGAGGGCGGACTCGCCGTCGCCGGCAAGCTGGACGGTGTAGCCTTCGGCTTTGAGATTGAAGCGGAGGCCTTCGGCAAGGTGCGCTTCGTCTTCGACGACCAGCACCTTGCTCACTTTTGTTCCGCCTGTACCGAGATCATGAGCTCCGTCGTCCTCGCCGGACCCGGTTCTGCCGGCCTTAGCGGGTTCATGCGCGGCTCCGTGGGAGTTCGAGAGTGACGGTGGTGCCGCGGCCTTCGCCTTCGCTTTCAGCAAAGACTTTGCCGCCGTGCGTTTTTGCGATGGAGCGCACGATGAAGAGTCCGAGCCCCGTTCCTTTCACACGGGCAGAGGTGCGTCCGCGGACGCGATAGAAGCGGCGGAAAATTCGTTTTAATTCGTCGGATGGAATTCCAACGCCGCGATCGCGAACTTTCAGCGCAACGTGCTTTTCATCGGGCGTCTCGATGCTGACGGAGACGTCGGCGTTACCGACGGAATATTTGATGGCGTTGTCGAGAAGGTTTGAGACCGCGGTGCGAAGCTCTTCGGGATCGCCCTGAACTTTTATCTCGTTGCCGTTCATGGATGGCTCGAAGCGCAGGCCGGCGCCTTCGAGATGGTGGCGGGTGCGGGCGAGGTCCATACATTCACGAACGAGATTTCCGAAATCAATTTCCGTGCGGTAGACCGCCGAAGGTTTGTGGCCGCTTTGGCCCGCGGCCAAGACTTGCTCGACGGTGTTGAGCAGGCGGCCGGTATCGAGCAGCATCAAGCGGTAGAATTTCTGGCGCTGCTCTTCGTCCACTTCGCGGCGCTGGAGCGTTTCGAGATAGAGGCGGATGGAGGTAATCGGGGTTTTCAGTTCGTGCGTGACGGCATTAATGAAGCTGTCGTGCTGTTCGTTGCGGCGGATTTCGCGGACGAGGAAGCTGGTGTTGACGATCATGCCGCCAATGATGGCGGCGAAAAAGATGACGCCGAAAAAGAGGAGGACGGCTTCGCGGCGGTTGAGGATGATCCAGCCGACGTTGAGGGCAACGGCAAGCGCGACCAGGCAGGAGCCCAGAGCGACGAAGAATGCTATTGCCTTCCGGCGGCTAGTGATAGGCATGGCGCCTCGCGGGGATTGTACTGCGAAACTGGGCGTGACTTCGGGAATCGTGAGTCGTTGTTCGTTTCTCGCGACTCGTGAGAGGCCGGAGACTCCTGCAGAGCGCTTCGATTTGTTGTAATTGCGTCGATTTCTAATCCCGGATTTGCGATTAGAAATTTGGGGTAAGAGCGGGTAAGGGAGCGGACAGAACGGAAGATTCTGCCCCCCCGTTTACCGTAGATTAGAAATGGCGTACGTCCCATGTTTTCAACACTTTACGAGGAATTCTAATCGCGCCACCGTATATTAGAAATTCGGAGCGGCGGAAGGATATTTTGATGTCGGAGAGGCGGTCCGCCATGGCAGACGCCGCCGGGGAAAGCGGGATCCGGTGAGGATCAACTGGGCAAGGGTAAATTAATGCTGGAGCGATTTGAAATTTGTTTTTGTTGTCGTTTGCCACGACCTACGCTAGCACGAGGGAAGCAAAGATTCGACTGGCCGTTGGATTGAAAAGGGACAGCCAGTCCTAGAACTGTACTTTTCGGCGAGTCGTCGGCGGAGAGGCAAGCAGAGCGACCAGGCCGCCGCATAGCGTGGCTCGCCATGCCACATGTTCGTGGCCGCTGTAGCGGTCGTGAAATTCTATGTGATAGCCCCTGGCGATGAGAACGTCGCGGAGGTGGCGCGAGGCTGTGAGCATGCTTGGGTCGCGATTGGGGATGGCAGAGGTTTCTAGGAGGCCGATCTCGAGGTAAAAGGCGAGTGGGAGGGGCGTTGATTGGGCGAGGCGGCGGGCTAGCGATTCGGGTTCTTCTCCTGCGGGGGCGCGATAGAAGGAACCTGATTGCGCGAGGACTTTGCTGAAAACTTCGGGATGGTCCACGGCGGCGCATGCAGCGGCGAGTCCGCCCATACTGGAGCCGGCGATGAGGACTCCGCTCGGTTCGGTGCGGACATGCTGCGCGGATTCAATCCACGGGATCGCTTCTTTCGTTAGGAAATCGCTCCAGGCTGGCGCGCAATTCAATTCCGAGTCGCGCGCTTGCGGCGATGCGTTGCCGATGAAGAGCGCGACGACCGGCGGAATTTTTCCGTCGTGAATCAGATTGTCGAGAATCACGGGCGTGGGGACGAGAGTGGTGTAAGAGTCGCCGTCCATGAGGACGAGGAGCGAGTAGGAGCGGGCGGGATCGTAGGCCGGCGGAGTGTAGAGCCAGAGAGAGCGGTCGTTTTTCAGGATGGCGCTTGCGAACTTTGATTCTTTCAGCGTGCCGTGGGGAATTTCCGGGCGCGCGTGGATCGATTGATCGGAAGGCGCGCCGGGAAGCTCGAGGACGGAGGCTTTCATGTTGCCGCCGTAGTCGAACGTTTTGGGATTGAAGGGATCGCGCTGGAAATTGGACATGCGGGCAAAAAAATTCGTTTCGGCTTCGAAGGGGACGAGGCTGTCGTTGGGCGAGAAGCGGTAGGCCATGCGGGCGTCATTGCGCATGCGGTAGGTGAGGTACCAGAGATTTGTGGCGGGCAGTTGGGTCATTTTGGCGTCTTGTAGATTTACGAGCGCGAGCGGGGAGATTACGACGACGTTTTTTGTGGAGGCGTCGCCGCGCCAGAGGAAGGTGACGAGGGATTCGTTCGAGGCGGCGATGGTTTCGATGAGGGGGGAGCCGGATTTTTCGATTTGTTGCCAGAAGGAATCGAGCGCGTGGGGATCTTGTGCGAGCTTTTCTCTCAGCGCGTTGATGGCCGGGGATTCGATTTTTTGGTCGGGTTGCGGTGGGGCGGCGGGAGCGGCGTTTGCGAGGAACAAGGTGGCGATGGCGATCGCTGTGGTTTGGAGCATCGAGAGCATTTTTGATTGTGGGAGCACACTTCACCTCGCGTGGGCATAGGTACGCATTTGCGGGGGCGAATGTTCAGGGGCGAGGGTGTGAGCGGCGAGCGGAAGGAACAAACGGCTCGGAGAAGGCCGCCGAGCGGCAGGAATTCATTGGCGCGATTTTTATGTCACGGCTGAAGCCGTGACCCACAAGGCGTGGAGAGAGCGTGCTAGCCGTTGGCGGATTTTGCGGCTGGCGGTGTGATGGCGCCGATTTGCTGGAGCATGGCGAGTTTGTCCCACTGGTCCCAGGCTTCGACGATTTTGCCGTTCGAGATTTTTGCGAGGCACATGCCGGAGAGGGTAACGGGCTTGTTGCTGGCGGGGAGGCCGAGGTGATCTCCGGTGTGGTTCATGGTGGCGGACCAGCGGATGAGGACTTTGTCGCCGTGGCCGATGGCGTCTTCGACGGTGAGTTTGAAGTCGGGAAAGGCGCCGAGGAAGCGCTGATAAAAGGGGAGGAAGGCTTCCGAGCCGATGAGATCGCAACCGTCTTCGGCGACGCCGTGGGAAATGCCGCCGGGGGCGAAGAGTTCGGTGATGGTGGCGACGCGGCGCTGGTTCCAGACTTCGTCGAACCAGCGTTTCATCAAGGCGACGTTGGAGTCGGACATGGTGGGCTCCTTTGCGGCGGGGACGGAGAGGATGGTACCACTCGTGTAGGTGACTGGGAAGTTGATTTGGGGCTGGGTGGCGAGACCGGAGTTTGCGGGCTGGGTGGATTGATCGTGCTTGGTCGTTGCTTACGGGGGCACAGGCAGGATTGCCTGTGCTACTTGCGGCGAGGGCGTTGTTTGGCGGAGATGGATTTGATGATGAGGCGGCGCTGGGATTTCGGGTTGATGGGCACTTTGGCGCGATAGAGGGCTGCGTTCATGAGATCGAGGATTTCGGGATCGTCGAGTACGCCGGGAGGGATGAGGCGGATGTGGCGAACGAGGTTGCCGCCGCCTTTTAGACGGCGATTCGGATCGGGGATGTTGGCGCCTTGCAGGAAGCAGAGCGTTACGTGGCCGGGCATGAGCAGGATGGAGAAGATTGCGAGCGACGGTTTATCGGTGGGGCCAAAGCCAATGACGAGGCCGTTGTAATTGTCATAGACCATTTCCGTGGCGCCCGGCAGGCGCTTGCGCATCTTGGCGAGGGCGCGGCGTCCCTGTGCAGCGATTTCAGGCGAGTATTTGGCGAGGAAGCGGCGGAGATGTTGTGCGGGCGTGTGGGTGGGCGGCATTTCGGCGGGATGATATCACCGATGAGGGCGAGAGGCGCGCCGCTTCGATCGTGGTCGCACGTAGTGAAAGCGGATCAAGTAGATGTTATCGCCTTTGCCGTGCTTTGCGATTTTCAGGAGATCGAGGACACCGAGGAATCCCGATTCGCGCGCGAGTTCAGGAGTGATATCCGGGAAACCGATTGGCTCGAGGGAATCGATCTCGATTGCGCCTTCCTCCATCGGGTATCGCGAGCCTACCTTGACGTGGGGGCGCGTCCAGATGCGGACGCTGCAGGTGATTTCGCCGCGGCGGACGCCTTCGCGGAGACGCTTGGTGAAGGTCATTCTCGGGCAATTCTAAACCAAGAATCGGGCGCGCCGTTCCCCGACTGGCGAAATTGGGAGCTAGGAGTTCAGGCCGAGACGAGTTTGGTTTCGGGCGCGGCGACGGAAATTGCGGCGGAAGCAGAATCGGACACGGCCGGAGCGTTGGCTTCGGCGTGATTCGGCGCGGTGAAGGTTTTCAGCGCGGAGAGTTTCACGCGGTAGATGTCGCGGGCGAGGCCGAGTTTGTTCATGAGCCAGATGCCGTACCAATTGAAATCGATTTCATACCAGCGGAGGCCGTGGCGCGCGGAGACCGGATGCGCGTGATGATTGTTGTGCCAGCCTTCACCCCAGGTGACGAGAGCGACCCACCAGCTATTGGTTGAGAGATCGCGCGTCTTGAAACGGCGCGTGCCCCAGGAATGCGTGGCGGAATTCACGAGCCATGTGAAATGCAGGCCCACGACGGTGCGGAGGAAAATTCCCCAGAAAAGAAAAGGAAGACCTCCGATGGCGAGAAGAATGGCGCCGAGGGCGACGATTGGAACGTAGTGATATTTCGTAATCCAGACGTGAAATTTGTCCTTGGCGAGATCGGGGACGTAGCGCGAGAGCGTGGTCGTATCGTGGTGCATGGATTTGCCGACGAGAATCCAGCCCATATGCGCCCACCACTTGCCATCGATGGGGGAATGCGGATCGCCTTCCTCGTCGGAGTACTGGTGATGGATGCGGTGCGTCGCGACCCAGAAAATCGGGCCGCCTTCGAGGGCGAGGGTGGCGCAAACCGTCATCGCGTATTCCACCCACTTCGGAGTTTTGTAGCCGCGGTGCGTGAGCAGGCGGTGGTAGCAGATGCCGATGCCGAGGCTCGTCGAGACCCACCAGAGAAATGCGGCGACGAAGAATGCTTTCCAGGTAAAAAAGAACAGGGCCGCAATGGCGCCGAGATGAAACATCATCATAAAGGAGGCAGTGACCCAATTGATTTCGTTGTCCGCCGCCTGCTTCTTTTTCAAGTCTTCGAGTTGAATCGCCACCGTGGTCTCCCGGTCACTACATTCGCCCTGACGCGAGATTAGACTATCAAGGAAGGACGAGCGTGTTTGTAATAGTTGTGTAATACCAATGGTGGCGCGGCGAATCAGTAATGAAGACGGAAATTGGCAGCAGAACAGGCGTTTATTGGCACAGGGCGGTGTGGCGAAATGAGACTGAAATTGTGATGCGCGGAGCTATTGCAAACGCTGCGTAGTGGAATCGTGGCAGATCAGATTTTCGAAAATCGCGAGGACGTGCTGGCGGTATTGAACCACGCGTTCCAGGATCGAACGAAGCTGCGGCTGGCGCTCGGTTTCGCGGTCCCACTTTGCGAGGACGGCGGCGGGGACGCGAATGTCGCGACGAAGTTCGTCAGCGGAGTGGCCACGGAGAAAGAGGCCGTAGAAAAATGCGGCTTCGCGCTGCGGGAACTGGAAGTCCTGCAGAGTTTCGTCGAGCGGGTTGGGCGTAGTGGCCATGTGCAAAACCGCAGTTTACAGATTTCGGCGTCGGCGTCAAGAGCCTGCGCTACGTAAGGAGAAATATTAGTTTCACGGCAAGTGAATTGGACGCTCGAGGTGGCACGGAAGTTGCAGGGGGCGGTGAAAGCGAAGGCCCTGCGAGGTTGCCAATTTGCTTTCCTTTCTTTGTCGCTCCGATTTGTGATTTTCGGCGCAACTTTTGGAGCCAGCGCGGGTTAGATGACTGCAACAGGCTGCCCGGCGCGCGATGGGACTCGGCCCGGGCGAATGGATACAGGCGTACCCCGCTGTATCAAATTGAGGGGGCTTCGCCGCACGCGGGCCTCCTCTTTTTTTGACCAGACGATTCTAATGAGACGCGGCTGCGTGGAAGGATCGAAACCGCATCCGATCAGGAAATCGTTCGGGAGAGACTGAAACTTTAGGGGCGGGAGCAACGTAGTTTTATGTGGGAGATATTTCAATGCCAAACATATCAACCGTGAAAATTGCACTTATTGCTGGAGCACTACTCATCGGAATGGTTGCGGGAGCGCAGGAGCAAGCTTCGAAGACCGGGCATGCGCAGGGCGGGATGGCAGGGATGAATATGGGGGATGCCCGGCACGAGGCGGCGGCCAGTCCGGAGGCGGCGCGCGCGGCGAACGAAGCGATGTCGGGGCCGATGTCTGGACACGACAGGGACATGGGCGCGCACATGTTTATGACGGAATTGCGCCCTGCAAATACGGGCGACGAAAAGCGAGCTGCGGAGATATTGAGCGCGCTGCGTCCGGCGATCGAGAAATATAGGGATTACAAAGTGGCGTTAGCGGACGGATTTCAAATCTTCATGCCGAACGTGCCGCAGGAGCACTATCACTTTACGAATTACCGGTACGGGTTCGAGGCGCAGTTCGCGTTTGACGCCGCGCATCCTACTTCGCTGCTGTACAAGAAAACTGGCGATGGATATGAACTGGAAGGCGCGATGTACACGGCTCCGAAGCGCGCGACGGAAGAAGAACTGAACGAGCGAGTGCCGCTGAGCGTAGCGCGCTGGCACAAGCACGTGAATTTCTGCATGCCGCAAAGAGGAACCGCGTGGCAGCAAGTGAACTGGAAGGAGTTCGGGCTGCGCGGCACGATTACGACCGAGGCTGCTTGCGAGGAGGCTGGAGGCGTGTGGAGGGCGCAGGTATTTGGTTGGATGGTGCACGTGTACCCGTACGAGGCGGACGCGGCGAAGATTTGGGCGCACTAGGGCTGAGGCACGGGCGACTCGGCGGCGGGGACGGCGCGGGAGCCGAAACCGCTAACGACAGCGGCACCGAGCGAGATCAGCATCCCGATTGAGAAGACGAAGAAGCCGAAGAGCGGAATTACTTCGAGCATCGTGAGCGCGAAAATACCGGCGAGGGCGGCGCGGATGGAGGCGAGGCGGGGGAACGCGACACCGCCGACCAGGCGGCCGAGGCCAGTGGCGCCTGCCGAGCCAATCACAATCACGATCACGGCGAGAAGCGTGTTCGCCGAAACTTCGGCGCGTCCCATGTGCTCGCCGAGCGACTCGATTCCCCAGGCGATCAAGAGCGCGATAATTCCGGTGAGCAGCACCATGTTCTTGCGATTCCAGATTGTCCAGGCGGTATTGTCGACGCGATTGGGGCGCAGCAGCGAGCAGGCGAACGCGATGCAGAGAAGGTTAACAGCAACGAGCAGGCCGATGCCGATTGGTGTGGGGCGATACTGTCCCGGCACAATCGCGAAGGGCATCGAGAGGGAATCCCGGTCGATTCGCCCCTGGCCGCTGGCCGTCACGTAGCCACCGACTGCGGCAGCATGACCTCGCAGCTCGCCGCCGGATTGGGCTTCGATGTGGCCGCCGACGGCGAGGGCGTTTCCATCAACCAAACCCGAAATATAAATGCTCCCGCCGCCGGTAAAGACGTCGCCAGTGACGTGGCCACGAACGTAGACGTTACAGCCGAAGCATTGGACGACGTTGGCGGTGCCGTTCGGTCCGACAATGACATCGTGGAAGATTTGCGTTCTGTCTTGGGGATTTTTGACGGCAGCTAGATCGGCTGCGACGGGAATCGCGAAAAGGAACACAATTGGAATCGCGAGGATCCGGTTCCAGTGCAACCGTGCAGCTCCTTTATGCCTGCCGCCGAACGAAATTGGAACGGCGGATTCGGTGTTTTTCGAAAGGGACAGCCTAGTTCTATCCGAAGCGGTGAAATAGGTCAACTTTCAGCAAGCAGACCGCGGGGCGAGCTGTCCTTGTTGCGCGCATCACAAGCGCGGGCAGACCCGCCCCGGCGATTCTCACCGGGGCGGCTCCGCGAGACGGAATCGGAATGCGGTTCTATCGAGAGCTACTTTTTGGCGTGAGCGAAGTTCTCTGCGACTTGCGCCCAGTTGATGACGTTCCACCAGGCCTCGATGTACTCGGGCCGGCGGTTCTGATATTTCAGGTAGTAGGCGTGTTCCCAGACGTCGAGGCCAAAGAAGGCTTTGCCGCCGTCCATGATGGGATTGTCCTGGTTCGCGGATGATTCGACGACGAGCTTGCCGTTGCGGAAGAGCAGCCAGGCCCAGCCGGAACCGAAACGGGTGGTGGCAGCCTGAGCGAGCTTTGTCTTGAAGTCGGCAAAACTGCCGAAAGCAGAATTGATCGCGCTCGAAAGTTCGCCGGTGGGTTCGCCTCCGCCGCCCTTCTTCATGATCTTCCAAAACATGGAATGATTCATGTGCCCGCCGCCGTTGTTGCGGACGGCTGTGCGAATGTTTTCAGGCACTTTGTTGATTTGCGCGAGCAGATCTTCCACGGAAAGCTTTTGAAGATCCGCGTGGCCTTCGAGAGCTTTGTTGAGATTGGTGACATAAGCGCCGTGGTGCTTGTCGTGGTGAATTTCCATCGTCTTCGCGTCGATATACGGCTCGAGAGCATCGAAAGCGTAAGGCAATGGTGGCAGCGTGTGAGTCATCTGGGGAGCAGCTCCTTGTCCAGAAGTGGTAGTCATTGAATGTACCTCCTGATTTCCCTATCCTGCCTCATAATTATACGCGCCTGAGAGGTAAGAGCGGTATAAGAGGTCGTTTTTCAGCTGACCTGAGTCGCAGATGAGGCGAAGGAGCGAAAGTTGCCGGCCACCGAACACGTAGAGAAACATTTCACAGCGACGGCCGCGGTGCGCGACATCGTGATTGGAATGTCGGACGGACTCACGGTACCGTTTGCGCTGGCCGCTGGGTTGACGGGTGCGGCCGCTGTGTTGGCGAAGGGCACGGGAATTATCGTGACCGCGGGACTTGCGGAAATTGCGGCGGGATCGATCGCGATGGGACTGGGCGGCTATCTCGCGGCAAAAACGGATTCGGAGCATTACGATTCTGAGCTGAAGCGTGAATACCGCGAGACGGTGGAGCTGCCGGAAGTCGAAACGGAAGAGGTGGCGAAAGTTTTTCGCGAGTACGGATTGACGGAAGCGCAGATGGCGCCGGTGGTGAACGCAATCACTGCGAATCAGAAGCAGTGGGTGGATTTCATGATGCGCTTTGAATTGGGGCTGGAGCAACCGGACCCGGCGCGGGCGGGGCGAAGCGCGGGAACGATTGCGGCTTCGTACATCGTGGGCGGCCTTGTGCCGCTCGCGCCGTACATATTAATGAAGGAAGTAATGCCGGCGCTCTGGGTGAGCGTCGCGGTGACGCTGCTGGCACTTTTCGTTTTTGGCGCGATCAAGGGGCACTACACCGGAGTGAAACCGCTGCGCGGAGGATTGCAGACAGTGGTGGTGGGCGGATTGGCAGCGGCTGCCGCCTTCGCGATCGCGCGGCTGATTAGCTAGTCGAGGAAAAGTGCCGCTTCACGGAGAGCACATTTCTGAATTTCGAATCAAACCGGTGCTAGTATTCGCGTTGCATCAGTTGATTGCAACCTTGGGCGTGGGTTTCCCGGCCGGCACTGCGACCTTTTTCGTCGTCGATCTCCTACGACCGCTGAATTCTCATTTCTTTACTGAGCACAATGGGCATGTCATGTTGACGCAGTTGCCCTATTTCCCGATCCAAATACTTGAAGGCTTCTGGTGCGGGTGGATACTGAGCCGACGATTTCGGCAGCAAGCAATGCTGTGGGTTTAGATGCTTGGGGCATTCATCTTGGGCTACGCGTTGCAGAATGTTCAAATCTTTAAGGATGGCATTTTTCATCGGATTGGCGTTCGCTTCGGCATCCAGTAATCCGGATCCAGGGCAGTGAAATCTTTTGGCATGTGGCTTAGCTGCGGATTCACGAAATAGATGTTCGATTCGATCGAAGCGTATGCCGAGCGCGCGATTTCTTCGAGGCGCTGCTGCGCTGCGGCGCCCGCTACTGCCATCGCAGGCGCACGTCTCGCTGCAGCGGCATCTTCGTCTTTCAACGACGTGAAAGCCGTCAGCATGATGTAAGAAGGCGTAGGCGCACCCGCTACCACCGCATAGATCACCCACGCCGGACTTCCCGGCACATTTTCGTACCAACTGGCGACGCTTTTCGCCGCTTCCGCAAATTCAGCTTCATGTCCCGGACGAATGTTGAAAATAGTCACATGGAGCAGGCGCATCTTCGCGAAGTCGATGGTGCCGGAGCAGGAGCCGAGCGCATCCACCCGTTCGGCAATCAGATTCGTGACGCTTGAGACGTTTTCTTCCAGCAGCTGATTTTGCATAGGGCCCAGCTCAGGGTGAGCGCTGACGCCGGCGCCAATACCGTCGACGGCCTTTTGCATTTCGGCGAATGAATCGAAGAAATTGAGGGCGGCCATTTCATCCGGGCCGGTCAACGATTTCAGTTCGAGCCAGTAAGCCGGGATATTGAACCGTTGGTAGCGGTCACGAATCGCGTCCAACAACCCATCGTACGAACCTTCGCGCCCGGGCTTGAGCCGTTCGTGAACGAAATTGATGTACCGCGGCGGCGAACCGGCCGAAGGAGCGGAGCGCGGATTTTCCTGCGCTGATACTTGTGCACGCGCGGAGAGACACACAGCCAGGACAGCAATGATTGCGGTGATGGATCGCAGCAGTCGGTTCGGATTCATTCGGCGTTCTCCAGAGGAACCCCCGGAATGCCGAAGACTACTACGATTGTTGTGCAACTCTCAATTGCGTGAGAGGACACGGCATGCCGTCCCGTACGGAAAAGCAACTCTCCATTGCCACGAGAGGGCGCGATCCCGAAGGATCGTCCGGAATCTTCGACATGCCGTGCCCCGACGGAAAAGTTCCAGGTAGCCGAGGGCGGTTCAGTTCTTGTTGTCCGTGTCGCTGCCGAGATTGCCGAAGGGCCATAGGCCAAACAGCTTCAGGAAGACGTCGTCGTGCTTCTCGGTGAGCATGCGGGCGGTTTTTTCCTTGGGCCAAGGACTCGCAAAGCGATCGGGACGGCCGGCAATCCAATAACCGGTGAGCGCCATGACAGTGGCGTTGCGATCGAGGATATCCGCTTTCACTTTGTCGAGCGTGTCGACGGCGGAATGGTGGGTGTATTTGTAGTCAGGCGAATCCTGATTCAGGTTGATGCCCGGCAAGCCGGCGAGGATGAAGGGGCCGGTGTCTGTTCCGAATTCGGGGTCGTCATCGACTTCGAGCTTCCCGAAAGCCTGCAGCGCCTCCGCGAATTTCTTCATTCCCGGAATCAGATCGTCGCGACCGCCCATCTGGAAGCCGGTCACAGGGCCCTGGCCAAAATCCAAAACGACAGCGGCTACGTGATTGGCCATCTCGCTCTGGTGTGTTTTCGTATAAGCGAGGGAGCCGAGCAAGCCTTCTTCTTCGCCAGTGAACAGGACGAAGCGAATCGTGCGGCGCGGTTTGAATCCGGATTTCATAATGGCTTCGGCGGCGCCGAGCGTGGTGGTGGAGCCGCAGCCGTTGTCGGTGGAGCCGGATGCGAGGTCCCAGGAATCAAGATGGCCGCCGACGACAACGATTTGTTCCGGATTCTGCGTGCCGCGAATTTCGCCGACGACATTGGCTGAGGAAACGGGCCCGTCGCTGAATCGATTTTGAACGTTGATCTTCAGGCGTACCGGTTTCCCGCGCTCGATGTAGCGCTCCAGCTGATCCTGGTCTTCGGCGGCCATGCTGACGACGGGAATATCGTAAGAAGTGTCAAACCCGAGCGCGCCGGTGTGAGTGAGGTGCATGCCCGCTGCTTTCTGGCCGCCCTGTCCGCCGATAACCGCCACCGCACCCACTTGATGAGCGGTCTTCAAGAAGTCGCCGAATTTTGCAAAGGAGGCCAAGCCGTCTTTCGGCTTTTCACCCTTGTGTACGATCAACAGAACCTTGCCGCGCCACTTGCCTGAGTTGTCTTTCAGTTCGTTTTCGAGCTGGTAACCGTTCACCTCGATCACGTCCGCTTCGGAGCCGCCCACGGGCGTAGAGCCGACCCAGCCCATCGCGTCAATCATCAGGCGGCGGTGAATTGGCGAGACGATTTCGGCGTCAGCGGAAATGCGCGTCCACCCGCGGGAGAGCTGCCAGGGCTCGGTGTGGACGTTCTCGAGGCCGATGGCTTTCATCTTTTCAACGCCCCATTCGACGGCGCGGCCGGCTTCCGGAGAACCCGTGACGCGAGCGCCAATGTCGTCGCTCAGCTCTTCGAGATACTGATACGTGTGGGTGTCCATCGTGCCGGCGCCGGCTACGGCAGTGAGCGCTTTGAGGGTGCCGTCGGTGGCCGGAGATGAAATGTCGCTCGGGCCCGTGGCCGCCGCTGCCAGCTCCACGGCCGCGAATAGAAACGCGCTCAGACCAGCAATCAGGAGAAATTTTCGAGTCATTCGGAACAACTCCTTTCAATACTTGAAACCCTGAATGGAGAGAATAGGATGGAAACCGATTGGGCCCAAAGGATTCTTTGACGCATTGAAACGAGAATAGTTAGGGGCGATGTGACAGCGAAGGAGCCGGGAAACTCGGAAACGCGCGGGCGCATCGTATAGTCTGATGGCGTAGAAAGTGGTGAGCGAACCTGCTGCGGTTCGACTCAAGTTGGGGCTCCGTACGATATCGAAATTCAGACTCGTTCGTGTTAACCGCAGGGCGGAGTTTGCTCGAATCTCCGCGATTCGCGGCGAAGGGTGGACGCGTCTTTGGAATCATTCTAATTCGATCGCTCGCGGCGCCACTGGCCGGCCTGAATAACAAATCGCTGCGGGTTACGTCTAATTCAGTCTGTATCGAGATAAGATGACAGCTCGCGCGCGAACCGGGACAATGCCCGGGGCGAGAGAATTCCCTGGAAAAGGTAAAAGGAGAAGAAGAGACAGCCATGAAGAACGATTTGATTCATATTCGCCGATGGGCCGCAACAGTGATACTGCTAGCGGCGCTGGTGGGCGGTGGGCTCCTGGCATCGTCGCTGAAGAACTGGACCGGCCACTCAATCGTGGGTGCGGCGCCGGTGACGGTACCGATGGCCAAGGACGCGCTGCCAATCAGCCTTGGTAATTTCACGAACGGATTCTCATCCGTACTCAAACCCGCGCTTCCCGCGGTGGTGAACATTCACACCTCAAAAGTGGTAAAGCAGCGGCAAGGCATGAATCCGTTTGGTAACGATCCATTCTTCCGCCAATTTTTCGGAGATCAATTCGGACAGGGAAAACCACAGCCGCAGCGCGAGCAGAGTCTCGGCTCGGGCGTGATCCTTACGCCGGACGGCACAATCATCACGAACAATCACGTGATTGACGGGGCTTCGGATATCAAGGTGCAGCTGAGCGACAAGCGGGAATTTCAAGCCAAGCTGGTGGGAACGGATCCGAAAACGGACGTTGCGGTATTGAAGATCAACGCGAGCGGACTGCCAACGCTGCCTCTCGGCGATTCCACCGGGCTGCATGTGGGCGACCTGGTGTTTGCGATCGGCGATCCATTTGGAATTGGCGAAACGGCCACGATGGGAATCGTCAGCGCCACAGGACGCGGCGGACTGGGTATCGAGAACTATGAGGATTTCATCCAGACTGACGCTTCCATCAATCCGGGAAATTCCGGCGGCGCGATGATCGATCTGCACGGCAATCTCGTGGGTATCAACACCGCGATCTTGACGGGCGGAGGCGGCGGCAATCAGGGAGTAGGCTTCGCGATTCCAATCAGCCTGGCGAAAAACGTGATGGACCAGATTCTCACTCACGGCAAAGTAACGCGGGGCTATCTCGGCGTGTACATTCAGGACGTGACGCCGGACATCGCGAAAGCATTCGGACTGGAGCAAGCCGGCGGCGCGTTGATCGGAGACGTATCGCCCGACACGCCTGCCGCGCGCGCGGGATTGAAGAAGGGCGACGTGATTCTTAAGCTGAACGGCGAGCCGGTGGATTCACGGAACCAACTGATGCTGCGCGTTTCGCAGACGCCGCCGGGAACGGCCGTCAAGCTCGGCGTGTGGCACGATGGCAAGTTGCAGGACGTGAGCATCACGCTGGGAGAATTGCCGGACAAGTCTGCGAAAAATGACAGCGAAGAGCCCAGCGGGAACAGCGCGCTCGAAGGAGTGGACGTGGACGAAATCACTCCGGAGATCGCGCAGGACCTTAAGCTGCCGGCCGGCACGCATGGCGTGGTCGTGACGTCGGTGGATCCCTCGAGCCCAGCGGCCACGACGGGTCTCAGCCGCGGCGACGTGATTCAGGAAGTGAACCACAAGGTGGTGCACAACGTGGATGAATACAATCAGGCGATCACCAGCTCCGGGAAGAAGCCGGTGCTCCTGCTTGTAAACCATGGCGGTCGCACTAACTATATAGTGGTCGCGCCAACGCAGTAAGCGTTCTCACACTACACGCTCGAGGGCATGGCGCATAACAAGGCCGTGCCCTCGAGTTCTTTCTTGTAGCAACACGATTCACTGAGCCTGCGCGACTTCCCCGCCGCCTGGCTCTGTGGGGTTTTCCCCACGCGGTTCTGGACGTTTTCATGTATTCCGAACGCAGGCCGATTACAGCAACATGCCAAGTTCATGCCTTTTCAGCGGAACCTCGTTCCCAATGTTCATTCCGCCACAGCGCAAACCGGCCCGCGCAACCAAGCGTATTGAATAGGGTTAAATCTTCGACGCGGGAGCCAAATCCCATGCAAATTCCCAAGATGAGACGCGCGGGGGATGGCGAGTTTGCTAGCACCACCAATTGGGTTATCGCTTTCAGCACGACTGGGGATAGAATGGTACTTGAGTTCCATTCCACCCAGCCCCGCGGTCTAGTACTAAAGTAGGGTCGCCGTACTTCTGTCTTGACGCATCTCAGTCAGGAAAGGTATGTGGAGAGGGTTATGGCAAGGATCACAAATCGAGCCGTGTTCAACGAATCGTTGCTCCCTGACGGTGAGGCGCGTTGGGGCTCTTTCGGTGCTGGGTTCGGCCTCGAATGCCTCGTGCTGACAGCAATCTTAGTGATTCCTCTGCTGATGCCTCAGAAGTTGGAAATGGTCCAGCGGTATTGGACTACGCCGATCGAAGCGCCCGTGGTGCAGCCATGGAAACCGCAGCCACCGCAACCGCAGCCAAAACCGGTAGTGAAACCTGCGCCCATGAAAGTGGCGAAGGTGGAGCCGAAGCCGGTAGTAGTCGAGGTTCCGAAGCCTAAGATCATATCCCCGGTGTTCACGTCGCCGGTCGCGAAGCCCGCCACCGCACACAAAACCACAAAGGCACCCGACACGCCCGAAGTTGCCAAGGCGTATCCAGACCAGACGCTTCCATCAATGGGAAGCTCGGCGATCCCGAACCTGCGGAAGCCTCGCGAAGAGGTGCAGACCGGCGGATTCGGCGATCCGAACGGAGTGCCGGCCAACGGAAAGACGAATCGTTCGCCCAATATCGCCGCGAAGGGCGGGTACGACATGCCGACCGGGCCTGGCAACGGGAATGGAACCGGGGGAGCAAAAGGATCGAAGGGAGTGGTCGCGAGTTCAGGGTTTGGTAATGGAGTTGCGACGGGTTCCGGTGGGAACGCCAATCACGGGACGGTTCAACAGGCCGGCTTTGCGGATCAAGCGACGGCAGCGCCTGCGCCGAAGGTGAAAGCGGTGGCAGCACCGACGTCGAAAGCGACGCCGGTGGAAATTCTGTTCAAACCGAAGCCGGCGTACACGGACGAGGCACGAGCCAAGAAGATCGAAGGGGACGTCCTGTTGCAGGTGGTTTTCACAGCGGGCGGAGACGTGCAGATTCAGCGCGTCGTCCAGGGGCTGGGATACGGGCTGGACGGTTCGGCGCAGGCGGCAGCGCGCCAGATTCGATTCAAGCCAGCTCAACAAGAAGGCCACGCGGTGGATTATCCGGCCATCGTCCACATCACATTTGCTCTGGCTTACTGAGTAACGAAGAGGGGGAAAGGCAATGCGCACGTCGAAAGAGTTCATCTTGGCATTACTGCTCATGGGCGGAGTGGCAAGCGCAGCTTCAGCACAAGCACCCACACAAACAGCCGACCAGACTCATCCGCAGGCCGGAAACACGACGGCTGGCCCGGTTACGACAGTTGACCAGGCAATCGACCGAGTGATTGCGCGCGAACACGATGAAATGGCCACGATTCGCCGCTACAATCCCATCATCGAAACGTACGTTCAGGACATGAAACCGGACGACAAGATGGGCGCGATTCCGGTGCGCGACCACTACTTCCTCGGACAGGCGGAACTGGCCAAGGGCGTCGTGGACAATTCGATGCTCTCGAAGCGGAAGGGGAAGTTCGACAATTTCAACCCGCTGGCGCACATGGGCGGCTGGTTCACGTCCTCGTACATTCCCGAGGGCTTCTTGCAGATGATTTATATCGATACGAATGGATTCGACCGGCAGCACTACCAGATCGATTACGTGCGCCGCGAATTCCTCGGCGAGGTTCGCTGCCTTGTGTTCGATTTCACGCCGCTTCCGAAATCAGGGAAGGGCCGGTTCAAAGGCCGCGTGTGGGTGGAAGATCAGGGCTACACGATTGTGCGTTTCAATGGCGTCTACACGCCGGTGGCGGGAATCAACGGATTCAATCTGCACTTCGATAGCTGGCGACTGAACGTGCAGCCGGGGCTCTGGTTGCCGGCTTACGTTTTCAGTCAGGAATCGGACCTGAAGGATTTCCTCGGCAGCCATGTACGCTTCAAGTCGCAGACGCGGCTGTGGGGATACAACCTGAAGAACGTGGGGCGGCAGGAAGAGTTCAGCGAATTGACGATTGAATCGCCGAACGCCGTGGACCAGGTGGCGCAGTCGCAGGATCGCTCGCCGATCGAAGCCGAGCGGGAATGGCAGCACCAGGCGGAAGTGAACGTTCTGGATCGGTTGCAGCGCGTGGGTTTGCTGTCGCCTCCTGGAGACATTGACAAGATACTCGAGACCGTCGTCAACAACATCGAGGTGACGAACAATCTCGATGTGCAACCGGAAGTTCACTGCCGGGTGCTGACGACCGGAACGCTGGAAATGTTTTCGATCGGGCACACGATCGTGCTGAGCCGCGGCTTGCTCGACGTGCTGCCGGACGAAGCGAGCCTGGCCACGATGCTGGCGCAGGAACTGGCGGATATCGTGGTGACGAAACCATCCACCGATCAGTGGGGTTTCAACGACATGACCAACGTCTCGACCGTCGAGGCGCTCAGCCACTTCACTTTCAAAGACAGTCCGGAACAAGTGAAAATGGCCAGCGACAAGGCGCTCGAATATCTCAAGAATTCTCCTTACAAGGACAAGCTCGGCAACGCCGGACTCTTCCTGAAGCAGGTGGACGCGCAGGAGAAGAACCTGCCGGCTTTGATCAATCCTCGGCTTGGGAACAAAGTGTTTCTGGCTTCGCAATTGATGAATTCGGCTCCGACTCTCGACGCGTCGAAAATCGACCAGATTTCGGCGCTGCCGATCGGCGCACGGGTGAAGCTCGATCCGTGGAGCGACCGCGTCGAACTGCTCAAGGCAAAACCGATTCCTCTGCTTTCCGCTCGCGAAAAGATGCCGTTCGAAGTCACGCCGTTCATGCCGTACCTGACCCGTTACCAGAAGCCGGGCGTGGGCGTGACGGCAGATGCGACAAAGGCAGACGTCGCGAAGCAGCAGGATCAGCAGTCGCAGCAACAACAGCAGCAATAAAAGCTTGGGTTCGTGCAAATCGCCCGGCGAAGAGTGGATTTCCTCTCGCCGGGCTTTTTTGTGCCTACTTCGCTCTCATTTTCAAGCTCATGCCCGCATTTTCACGGTCGCTAGAAACCGCGGCGGCTTTCGCAGTCGCGTTGCTTGCTCGAATGCGTACGCGATCTTGATGAGCGCCGGCTCGCTCCAGGCGGGGCCGAAGAATGAAATACCCACGGGCATTTCGAATATGAATCCCGCCGGCACGTTGATGTTCGGATAGCCAGCCACTGCGGGTAGCGACGAACTTCCGCCCGTATCGTGATCGCCGGTCACATGATCGGTGAGCCACGACGGGCCGGCCGTTGGCGCGAGCAGCGCATCGAGCTGATGTTTGTCCATCGCGGCGTCAATTCCCTCCTCGCGGGTAAGGCGGTGATTCTTCGCGAGCGCATCAAGATACACCTGATCCGTGAGCGGTCCTTTTGCTTCGGACTTCAACATCACATCCTGACCGAAGAACGGCATCTCTTTGTCGCGGTTACGCTCGTTGAATTCGATGATTTCTTTCAGCGAGCGTACCGGGACCTTGGAACTGGCCGTGGCGAGATAAGCGTTGAGGTCGGCTTTGAATTCATACTGCAGAACTTCGTTTTCGGACTTGTCGAATTTTCCGATGGAATCCATTTCGACTGGATCCACCAGCACGGCGCCTTCGCGCTTCATCACTTCGAGCAGAGATTCCATCAGCGGGCCGAAAGCATCGCTGAAGTCGAAGAACTTTCTGATGACGCCGATGCGGGCTCCGCGCAATCCGCCGCGGTCCAGAAATTTCGTGTAGTCCGGCTGCGCTTTCCCGCGCGACGCTTCCGTCGCCGAATCCGACGGATCGATTCCCGCCATGGCGGTGAGAAGAATCGCGGCATCGGCGACGGTACGGCAGATGGGACCCGCTGTGTCCTGGCTGTGCGCGATGGGGATAATTCCAGAACGGCTGACGAGGCCGAGCGTCGGTTTGATACCGACCACTCCGTTTGCGGAAGAAGGACAAACGACTGAGCCGTCAGTTTCGGAGCCGACTGTGACGGCGCAAAGATTCGCGGCGACGGCAGCGCCCGACCCGGAGCTTGAGCCGCAGGGATTGCGATCGAGCGCGTACGGGTTGCGGGTCTGGCCTCCGCGACCACTCCAGCCGCTCGAAGAATGATTCGAACGAAAATTCGCCCATTCGCTGAGGTTTGTCTTGCCGAGAATCACAGCGCCGGATTCACGCAGGCGCTGCGCGACAGCTGAATCCCTTTCGGGGGTGAAACCGAGGAGCGCGAGCGAACCGGCCGTCGTCATCATGCGATCGGCGGTGCCGATGTTGTCTTTGATGAGCACGGGAATTCCGTGCATGGGACCGCGCGGGCCTTTTGTTTTTCGCTCCGCGTCCATCGCGTCCGCGATGGCCAGCGCGTCGGGGTTCAGTTCGATCACGGCGTTGAGCGCCGGACCGTGTTTGTCGATCGCTTCGATTCGTTCGAGATACTTCTGCGTGATCGATCGCGAAGTGAATTTTCCGGACTTCATGCCGTCTTGCAATTCGACGACCGTCACTTCGTCGAGCTCGAAGGGTTTCACATCTTGTGCAGCGGAGGGTCGAAACTCAGCTGCGAGCAGCGCGGGAAGCGCGAGCGATGTGGCTCCGGCCATTGCGCCGGCCCCAAGAAATTTGCGGCGGCTCAGTTCGGTTGATCTCTGATTTTCTTCGTTCGTAGTTGCTGGCACATCAAATGGCGGATGCAATGGTTTGGCTCCTTTTTCTGTGATGGCGCGGCGCCCGGTTCGCGGTGGCGGGTCGGTTTCCAAGCCGCGTTGTCTCGACTCATTTGCTCAAGCGTGTCGTTAGACTCACGAGCGAGGCGATTGTATCCCGGGTATTCCCAATTCGCGCGGGAATGAGGGACACTGGACGTGCCATGGCGAGGCAGTCTCTCCTCGAATATTTCCAGCCCGATTCGCGTCCAGCCAGCGAGATTGCGGTGACGTGGCGGCGCGGCTACCGGATGGCGCGATGGACGTACGCGGAGCTGCTTGGCACAGCGCAACGATTCGCGCGAGAGCTTGGTTCGCAAGGCGTTGCGAAGGGCGACCGCGTACTGCTCTGGGGCGAAAACTCCGGCGAGTGGCTGGCGGCGTTTCTGGGATGCCTGTTTGCCGGCGCGGTCGCAGTACCGATGGACGCGATTGCCGACAAGAATTTTGCCGTCCGCGTCGCGCGGCAGGCAGGAGTGCGCCTTGCGGTGATCGGCCGCGAGCTTTCTCTCGGAGCGACTCAGGAGTTCGCTCAGAAATTGGGTATGCCGACCGTCGAGCTTGAAAGCCTGGGTCAGGCGGCCGGGCAACAACCTGCAAGCGGGTTTTCTTCACCTCCGCTGCTGCGCAGCGATCCGATTGAAATTGTGTTTACGTCCGGCACCACGTCGGAGCCGCGTGGCGTCGTCCTGACGCATGGGAACCTGCTCGCTAACCTCGAACCACTCGAGAAGGAAATCGACCGCTACCGGCGGTACGAGCGCTTTTTCCATCCGCTGCGCTTCCTCGATCTTCTGCCGCTCAGCCACGTGTTCGGACAGCTTCTGGGAATTTTTCTGCCGCAGATACTGGGCGGCACTTCGGTGTTTCTCGATACGCTGAATCCTGCTGAGGTGATTCGCGTGATTCACGACGAGCGCGTGTCCGTGCTCGTGACGGTGCCGAGGCTGATCGAATCGCTCCAGGATCAAATTGAACGCGACCTGGCGGCGCGCGGGGAGCCCGAGAGATTTCAGCGCGATTTCGAAAAAGGCGTGGGCGAGCATTTTCTCCGGCGGTGGTGGCGGTTCCGGGCGATCCACCGGAGGTTCGGCTGGAAATTCTGGGCGGTGATTTCCGGCGGGGCTGCGCTTCCCGCAACGGCGGAGAAATTCTGGGGACGGCTCGGCTACGCAGTGGTGCAAGGTTACGGGCTTACGGAGACTACGTCGCTCGTCAGCGTCAATCATCCCTTTCGGCTCGGACAAGGTTCGATTGGAAAGACGCTGCCGGGGCTCCAAGTGAAACTTTCCGAAACGGGTGAAATTCTGGTGCGTGGAGAGAATGTGGCGTTGGGCTACTGGAAGGAATCCGGAATCGCGACGGTGCTCGATGCGGACGGCTGGTTTCACACGGGAGATTTGGGCGAGCGCGACGAAGCTGGGAACCTGTATTTCAAGGGTCGGCAAAAAAACGTGATCGTAACGCCCGAGGGCCTGAATATTTACCCGGAGGATCTCGAAGCGGAACTGCGCAAGGAGTTGGAGGTACGCGATTGCATCGTGATCGGGCTCGAGCGCGATGGAAATGCGGAGCCATGCGCCGTGCTGCTTTTGCGCGAGGCAGCGAATGCCGGCGAAATTATCCGACGCGCAAATTCGCGGCTCGCTCCGTTCCAGCAGATGCGGCACTGGGCGGTGTGGCACGGACTGGACTTTCCACGGACGCCGACACAGAAGCCTGTGCTCATGCAGATCCGTGAGGCTGTGACGGCGGAGCTTGGCGTTGACGCGCAGCGCGCGAAGACGACAGCCAGATCGAGCGCACCGTCGGATGTGGCGGACATGTTGCAGAAGATTTCGCGAGGTGCAGCAACGCAGACGAGCGGAGCGGAGTTGCAGCTCAGCTCGATCGAGCGGGTGGAATTGATGAGCGCGCTCGAAGACCGCTACCAGGTGGATTTGAGCGAGGAGGAATTTTCGAACGCCAAGTCGGCGGCTGACATCGAGAAACTGGTCGAGCGAGCTGACGTGAGCGGGCAGCCGGGCGGGGGCGCGCTTGCAGATCATAGTTTGCGCGGGCCTGTGTTTCGTTATGCGCGATGGCCACGATGGCGGCCGGTGCGATGGATTCGGGCGCTGGCGTTTTATTTTCTGGTACGCCCGGCGATGCTGCTGCTTGGATGGCCGCGAGTGCGCGGCCGGGAAAATTTGCGCGGCTTGAAGGGGCCGGTGCTGATCGTCTCGAATCATATTACGTATATCGATCCTGGATTTGTGCTGACGGCGCTGCCGGCGCGGTTGCGGTGGCGCACTGCCGTGGCGATGGGAGGAGAGCGGCTTGCGGCGCTGCGAAATCCCCCGGCGGGAACAGGGATTTTTAGCGGGTTGCTGGGACGCGTGCAGTATCCGCTGGTGGTGGCGCTGTTTCACGTGTTTCCGCTTCCGATGCGGGGCGGGTTCCGGAAGAGTTTTGCGTTTGCGGGCGAGTTGGTGGATCGCGGGTGGAGCGTGCTGATATTTCCCGAAGGAGAGCTGACGCCCGATGGAGCCATTGCGCCGTTTCGCGCGGGGATTGGTTTGCTCGCTACGAGCTTGCGGATTCCAGTGGTGCCGGTGCGGCTCGAGGGGTTGTTCGATTTGCGCGAGGCGAACAAACATTGGACGAGTGCGGGGCACATTCGCGTGACGGTGGGAGCTCCGATTACGTTTTCGGAGAGGGCGGATTCCGAGGAAATTACACGGGAGCTCGAGCGGCGCGTGAGAGCCCTGGTGACGGAATAAATCGAACGCCGGGGCGCGAAATGCGATTCTGGGAACCCCCTTTTACCGTAGATTAGAATTGGCCTCGGGCCCATGTTTTCAACGAGTTACGAGGAATTCTAATCGCGCCACCGTAGATTAGAAATGCGGCTCTGAGCGGCGAGCGATTCAGGACGAGTGGGGCGGCTGGCGGCTGCGGCGGGCTCCCCGGGCAGGCTGGGAAATACTCTCGCGAGCGATCCGGGGGCGAATTTAGATTTGTTTTCGATTGCCACAGGGCACGGTAGCACGATCGCGAAGAAAAATTGGCTGGACGTTGGTACAAAACTGGGACGACTAGTATCGGTACTGTACTTTTGCGCGATGCGTTCAATGAAACCGGGAACCATCTCTAACGAAGTCGGCTCCGTCAAGAGCGTTTTGTTCTAGTTTTTGCCATTTTCTCGCACACCCGTGAGCGCTGCGCAGCAGCGCTTGGTTGATTGCTCGCGCGATTTCTACTGCTTTTCGCTCCACGTTCACCCGACTAGCTCGGCCCATTCCCTTCATCGTCTCGGTGTTGCCCACCAGACATCTCTTCGGTCCTTGCTGACCATGATGAGTTCTTCGAACTCCCCGCAGCTCGGGGAGGCGGGTCGCCTATTCAGGGATTCGATCACTGCAGCGCAGGATCATGTTCTCGACCAGGCACTCCCGCATGGGCACCACCGCACTTCTGTCGCAACTGTCCGCGGCGACAGAATTCCTGGTAATCAATCTGGTCACGCAGCAAGATCCAGAGTCGGATCCCCAGCTTTCGTGCCGCTGCTACTTTCGCCTTCCCCAGACCTTTCTGCACCAGCTTGTGCTGATAAAAACGCTGCAACTCCATATCTTTGCGAACCGCATGCCCCACCGCTTCGCACCACAGAAAACGCAGCAGTGGATTGCCTTGTTTGCTCAGACGGCCCAGTCGCTGCCGGCCTCCGCTGGAGTGTTCGCTCGGGATCAGTCCCACGTAGCTGGCCACCGCTTTTCCATCCACGAACCGCTGGGGCTCACCCAGAAAGGTTTCCGTCGCCAGGGCTGTGATCGGTCCCACTCCCGGATGTGTCATCAGCCGCCGTGCTTGGGGTCGCTGCCAGGCCAACTCTTCTACCTTTCGATTTAAGTCATCGATCTGTTCTTCGAGGTGCCGATACAGCGATTGCAGTGCGGTCCGCCGTTCAGCTGTATAGCGAGTCAGCGACAGCGAGGCGATCGCCTGCTGGCCCGTCTCGCTCCAGAGCGACGAGCCACGCCGCAA
>JBARFX010000062.1:0-5881 GCA_049797655.1 Candidatus Acidiferrales bacterium
CGTCTGTTGTCGCGCATGTAAATCAACGCCTATAATTTGCATCTCGGCCTCCTCGGTTCCGAGCTTTGCCGGGTGAATACCGCAAAGTTTACTCGAACCGTTCGAGGCCGACTTCGTTATGCCATCAGGGATTATCACCATCTATCTCAGTCTGAGATAGGTGGTGGGAAGCGGATTTATCAATAGTAATCCTCCAGTGCCAGACTATTTCACCGTACCCCCTTGACTTGAAGTTCTGCGTATCGCTGTCTTTCGTCGGGACAATCTCGAAGATCGTCCAACCCGAAGCCAACCCTTCGCTCAACCGGTGATGCTGGTCACACTGAATGGCGATGAGCGTCACCGACTTCTCCCCCAGCCTAGATCAAAATTACTTTGTTGGAGGAGAGAGGCTGCACGCGGTAGAGCGTTGTCCAGATCACTGGGTTATTAACTACGTGGTTCGCAGGCTAGGTACCATCACACCCAGATGGGTTGGCACGCTTGGAACAGCGTAGGAATCTCCCCTCATTCTAGCCAGCGGCCAGGCGCACAGCCTGAATAAAGCGCCCAGTAGTTCGACGCACCGGCTCTATCGAGCCGGACACACTCTGTCGCCGACCGCTGACCCGGGTTCGTTCCTCGGGAACATGGGGTTCCCTATATAAGATTTGTAAAGGAGATTTGCCATGACCAATCTAGTTAGGCGTGATCCTTTCCTTCTGGATCTCTTTGATTTTCGTCGTGATTTCGATCAGATTTTCAGCCGGATGCTGCTTGACAAGCCTGTCTGGCAGGAGAATTTCGTTCCCGAGAAGGGGTTCGATTTCCTCCCGGCCATTGAGGCATATCTCGACAAGGATGCAAAGAAGTACATCTGCCGCGTGTCCCTGCCCGGCATCGAGCCCAAGGATGTGGAAATCAACACCATGGGCAACATGCTGACGATCAGGGGCGAGCGCAAACTCGTCCATACCACAAAAGAATTCGATTTCTTCAATCAGGAAATCAATTATGGAAGATTCGAGCGCACACTCGAGCTCCCCGAGGGTATCCTGCCCGAGAAGCTCGTCGCCGAGTATCACAATGGCGTGCTCGAAATCACCGCACCCGTAACCGTCGCGGCTCTACCACGCAAAGTGGAAATCAAGACCGTACCGCTAGCAAAACAAGTTACCGCGTAAATTTTCGGTCGCAATAGAGGGCCCGGAGTCGCGCAATTCTCCGGGCCCTCTGTTCTCTCCTCTCAATCCGCTTCTGCTGGTCGTCCACTCGTCGCCATTGTTTCCGCGAATCGTCGCAGCCTGAGATTGGTGGTGCGAATGATTTCATAACAATGTCGGCTCCCTGGACCTGAGTAGACTTGGTGGTGCCAACCAAACCAAGGCTCGGGAGAAAGGAGCCGATATGCTGATTATAGGTTGCGATTACCACCCGGGCGTTCAGCAAATTGCGTTCATGGATACGGAGACGGGGGAGTTCGGTGAGCGGCGACTCGAGCACGGTGAGAGAGAAGCAGAGAAGTTCTACCGCGATCTGCAGCAAACAGGAATCAACGTGCGAGTGGGGATGGAAGCAATGGGACATGCACGCTGGTTTGAGCGGTTGCTGGAGGAACTGCACTTCGAGTTATGGATTGGGGATCCGTTGGAGATTCGGGCCACGCGGGTGCGGAAGCAAAAGACTGATCGCCACGATGCGCAACTGCTGCTGAAGCTCCTGCTGGAAGACCGCTTTCCCCGAATCTGGGTGGCGAGCTGGGAAAATCGAGATCTGCGACAACTTCTATGGCATCGGCATCGTTTGGTGCAGATGCGCACACGAATCATGAATCAGTTGCAAGCCGTCGCCTTAAACGAAGGAGTGCGGCAAAAGAAGCGGCTGAGGGGCCAGACGGGAGGCGCCCAGTTGGAGTCGTTCGTGTTGGCCCCGTGGGCAAGCCGCCGGCGAAAAGAACTGCTGGAGTTGTTAGACCGATTAAACCCGAGCATTCGAGAGTTGAATGCAGCAGTGGAACAGGAAGCGATCAGGCGGCTCATGACGCATCCGGGTGTGGGCTCGCTGACGGCGTTGGCCTTCGTGTTGATAATCGGGACCTCGCAACGATTTGCTTGTGGCAAGCAGATCGCAAGTTATGAGGGATTGGTGCCAACGGAAGAATCCAGTGGCGGTCGTCGGCGGCTGGGCCATATCAGCAAACAAGGGAATTCTCTCCTGCGGATCTTGCTGGTGGAAGCGGCGCAAGCGACGGTGCGGAGCGACCCGGACTGGCGGCGAAAGTTCCTGCACTTAGCGATGCGTCGAGAACGAGGAATCGCCAAGGTAGCGATGGCACGCAAGCTGGCGGTCTGTCTTTACTGGATGTGGCGGAAGGAATGGGACTACGAGCAAGTGAAGAAGTTCGGTTCGCACGCGGGACAGCCCGGAAATCCTCTGGGTGTGAAGTAAATCACCGACCGAATGATTGGGCATCCCGCTCCCCCCCAAAAGGGGAGTTCGAAGAAGTAATCAAGATCGAAGTTGTGATCGAAGAGATGGTTGGGTCGAACTGAATTGGGCTCGAGAAGATTACGAAGCGAGCCTCGGATTGGTATGGCGAGTGATCAACAGAATAAAATGATGCGCTCTAGGAGTGCACGCAGAACCACGTCCAAACAGTCCTTGACTCAGCCGACATTGTTAGAGAGAGGATTTCTCGACATCTATCCTGAGCGGTAGAATCGCAGCCCGAAAAGGTATAGAGAGCAATTTCGCAACCGGATGACGCCATACATGAAGATACCCAAATCTAACCCACTGATTCCAAACGGATGGAAAACATGCAACGGGATTCGTCACCGGCCGCTCTATCCAACTCTGCTCACGTTTTTCGCCCCTCGTCCGATTCAGCGCGCAATCTGAACGCCGCTCCCAATTTTTTACTTGTTTAGGTGTAAGATGCACGCAAAATGACTGATTCTTTACCCATTCTCGGCCGCACGATTTCACACTACCGCATCATTGAAAAACTGGGCGGTGGTGGTATGGGGGTGGTGTACAAAGCTGAAGATACGAATCTTGGCCGGCATGTTGCCCTTAAATTCCTTCCTGATGAATTGGCCTCCGATGTGCAGGCGCTCGAGCGATTCCGGCGTGAGGCGCGGGCCGCGTCGGCGTTGAACCATCCGAATATCTGCACCATCTACGAAATTGGCGAAGATGGCGGGCAGACCTATCTGGCGATGGAATTCCTCGATGGTTCCACACTGAAGCATCGGATTTCGGGACGGCCGATGGATCTGGAGCTGCTGCTCGATCTGAGCGTCGAGATTGCGGAGGCGCTCGAAGCGGCCCATAGCAAGGGAATCGTTCACCGCGATATCAAGCCTGCAAATATTTTTGTCACCGACCGCGGCCACGCCAAGATTCTGGATTTCGGGCTGGCCAAGCAAATTCATCAAGCCGCCGTGCATACGGTGACGCGGGACGTGGTGCAGACGGCGCAGATGACGGCAGGCGTGAGCGTGGAAGACCTGACGAGCCCGGGCGCCGCGGTAGGGACGGTGGCGTATATGTCGCCAGAGCAGGTGCGGGGGAAAGAACTCGACTCGCGGACGGATCTGTTTTCGTTTGGCGTGGTGCTGTACGAGATGGCGACGGGGGCGCTGCCGTTTCGCGGCGAAACTTCCGGCGTGATTACCGACGCGATTTTGAATCGCGCGCCGGTGGCTCCGGTGCGATTGAATCCGGATCTTCCTGCGAAGCTCGAAGACATTATCAACAAGGCGCTCGATAAGGACCGCGACATGCGGTATCAGTCCGCGTCGGACATTCGCACCGATTTGAAGCGGCTGCGACGGGATACTGACTCCGGGCGAATTTCGTCGTCGATGGGAACGCGCACGACGCAAGAGCAAGCGCCGGCGCTGGCGCCGGAAATGGCGAGCAGCGGGAGCAGCTCGGTGAGCGCGACGGCGGTGCAGGCTACCTCGCCGCTTGCGACGAAATCGCCGCGCACGAAATATATCGCAGCGGGCGGAGCCGTTTTGTTCGTAGCGGCGGCGTTCATGCTGTATCACTTGAAGAGCGGTTCGACGGCGCCGACCGGCCCCGCGAAGATCACTCAAATCAGCCACTGGAACAAGCCGATGGATGGCGCGCGGCTTTCTCCCGACGGGCACGCGGTTGCGTTCACCTCGCCGGTGGACGGTGTGCCTCAGGTGTTCGTCATGCTCACCTCCGGCGGCGAGCCTCTGCAGCTAACCAAGGACGAGGGCGGCAAGTTCGTGGACAGCTTTTCCCCCGACGGCACCGAGATCTACTACGGCAGGAGCACCGTGGGGGTGGAAATATGGGCTGTGCCGACTCTGGGAGGAAGTCCGAGGCGCGCGGTAAACGGTCTTACGACGGCGCCTTCGGCGGATGGCGCGTCCATCTATTATCTGAGACCAGGTAAGCGTGCAATCTTCCGCGGAGACAAATCAGGACTCGGTGAAGAAGAAGTGTACAGCTTCGATGCCAAGGCCCTGCCGCCGCGCAGGATTCTGCCGTTTCCCGGCGGCAATCATTTGCTGTTGTTGAATGCCAAGGTGGTAACAGTTGTTGCCGATGAATTTCACGTTTACGACGTGGATTTGAGCAAAAAGACGGCAGACGATCTGGGTGAAGTCTCGGCGAATCCTTTTGAAGCTGGCTGGGGCGAGCCTGGCAAGTCACTTTTGCTTAGCCGCACCGTGAACGGCCTGAGCAATCTTTGGGAATACGATTTAAAAAATAAGACGATGACGCAGATTACCTCCGGCACCGGACCGGATTTCTCTCCCATGCGCGACCCCGGCGGAAAAGGAATTTACTTCGTGAATGGCAAATCGTCCGGCTTGTTGACCGCCTACAACGTGCGCTCGAAGCAATCCACGGACATCGCCTCAGAAAATGCCACGCAGCCGGTGGTTTCGCCCGACGGGAAACGAATCTCTTATGTCACCACGCCTTCGAGCGATCGCAGCGAGGTGTGGGCGGCGAATGTGGACGGCAGCAACAAAGTGAAAATTGCCTCGTCGAAATCGCTGGCCACCGGAGACTGGGCGCCCGACAGTTTCCATCTTTATTTCATGGAAGAAGAGCCGAACAGGATATTTGTCGCCGGAGCCGACGGCAGCGGCGTGCACCAGATTCCCTGGAACGGCGGCGTCACGCAAAATGTAGTTCCCAGCGCCGATCAAAAATATATTTATGTGAACAGTTTCGACCAGGGAGCTTCGCGCGGCACGATTTGGAGAGCGAACACGGACGGCTCGAATCTGGAGCTGATCACGAATGAATGCGGCCACGCGTGGGTGGCAGTGCCGGAAGGCCAATATTTGCTGACGGTGATGCTGGGCGCGAATGGCGGAATTTCCGAGTTCTCGCTCGCAGATAAAGAATGCACCTTGTTGCTCCCCGGCGTGGTCACTTTCGGCGTCACCCTGGCGAACGACGGCAAGTCGTTCCTGTACGCGGTGCCGTTGCGCTCCGACGTAACGATCTACCGCCAGCCCTGGCACGACGGTAAACTCACCGGCCCCACTCAAGTGGCGCTGAAGCTTCCCTTCGCTTTCCCGCTTCTCGCAGGCGGCAACGCGTACGATTTTTCGAGCGATCTCGCGACAGTCGTCTACGCGCGCCCAGGCGGCCAGGCCGACTTATACCTCCTCGGCGAAAAGTGAAGCCCCGCCAGGGACGGATGACGTGCCACTCGGAAGTAACCCGCTCAATATCTGATCAAGGCACACTTTTTCGGATAACTGTCGATAACACGGGTGGCTGTTGAAAAACTCTTCGTGAATGCGAACTGAAGTGTTGGCAGTGACGTCTATATGAGCAAGCGTTCTGCCGATGCTCTTTTTCATCACCATTCACGGAGGCTTGCTGATTATGATGGGAC
>JBARFX010000063.1:0-3019 GCA_049797655.1 Candidatus Acidiferrales bacterium
AGAAGCGAACCGAGAAACTGCACTACATGCATATGAATCCCGTGAAGCGAGGCTTGGTGACGGACGCGAAGCTCTGGCCGTGGAGCAGTTACCGGTTTTATCAGTACGAGGAGACGAGCCTCTGCACACCGGACGGTTTGGCGGAGTAAGTGTCGGAGAAAAGCCCCACCTTTCGAAACGCGCGAAAGATGGGTCACCCGAAAATTCTAAAGCAAACCGAAAGGGCTTCGTCGTCAAGGGTGAGCCACCCGCCCGCAAAGCGCAAAGGCCCTCGAGTTGTGAGGGTGCGGCTCCAGCCGATTTGAGTGTCGTATGATCCTGTGCGCGGAGCTTGGGGCAGTTCATTTCAGAGCGAAACGTCAGAGCGAAACGCCAGAGCGAAATGTCCGGGGATAAGGCACGAGCGATAGTGTCTCGAAGCGTTGTAATCGTGCGGGCGACGAATGTTGGACGGCGCAGACCGGAGGCATCGGCGAAGGGAAGGGCGAGTCCGGCGGGCGGTTTTTCGGCGCCTTGCGTTTTCTTAGTGACCGAGCTTATACTTAATTGCTTCCAGATAGGTCGCTCGCCAAGTGGGCCGCAAGCCCACTTTTTTGTTGGGCGCAGAATCGGCGCGGGGGTAGAGGTATCGGCGGAAAGCACCAGAGAAGGTAAACGCCGCGCCTAGAACAGAATGGACTTGGGAAAGATTCGAGAGGCGGCGGAGCGGGTGGCACGCTCGGAAGGCCTCGAAGTATTTGACGTGGAGTGGAAGGTAGGCAAGCAGCGGTTGCTGCGCGTCTATCTCGACCGGCTACCCGGCCCGGCCAACCCCGAAAATTTGGGGGTGAGTCACGCGGATTGCCAGCGCGTGAGCGAGCAGTTGAGCGTGATACTGGACGTCGAGGATCTGGTGCCGGGGCCCAGCTACATCCTGGAGATGAGCTCGCCCGGCCTCGATCGAAAGTTGATCAAGCCGGCCGACTACGAGCGATTTGTCGGCAGGCTGGCAAAGATATGGCTCGAGGAGCCCGTCGAGAAGCAGAAATATCTCGAGGGGCGACTGGCCGGATATGCCGACGGCACGGTGAAGTTGAAGTTGAAAGATCGCGAGATTGAAGTGCCGTACGCCGGGATTCGAAAAGCGAACCTGGTGGTAGAACTCTAGGGAGAACTTGGATGGCGAGTCTGCTGTACCAGACAATCGAGCAGATCAGCCGGGAGAAGCACATCGAGCCCGAGGTGATTGTCGCGGCGATTGAAGACGCGATGGTCGTGGCGGCGCGGAAATATTACCGCACCGAGGAAGACCTGCGCTCGAAGTTCAATCCGGACACGGGACACGTGGACGTGTTTTCGGTCCACGTGGTTGTGGAGGAAGTGACGGATCCGCTGCGCGAAATTTCGATTGGCGACGCGCGAAAGAAGCAGCCGGAAGTGGAAGTAGGGGCGGAAATTACCGAAGCGAAGCCCACCGACGTGCTGGGACGAATTGCGGCACAAACCGCCAAGCAGGTAATCCTGCAGAAAGTTCGCGAAGCTGAGCGCGACACGATCTACAACGAATTTCATACGCGCGTGGGCGAGCTGGTGAACTGCATCGTGAAGCGGACGGAAGGGCCGGACACGATTGTTGATTTGGGGCGGACGGAAGCGCGTTTGCCGAAGAGAGAGCAGTCGCGCCTGGAAGCCTACAATGTGGGCGACCGCCTGCGTGTGACGATTCGCGCAGTGGAGCGCGCCGCGAAGGGTCCGCAAGTGGTGGTTTCGCGCGCGGATCCCGCCCTGGTGCAGCGACTATTTGAAATGGAAGTGCCGGAAATTTACGACGGCACCGTGCAGATTCGCGCCGTGGCGCGGGAAGCGGGCGAGCGAACGAAAATCGCGGTGGAGAGCCGCGACAAGGACGTCGACCCGGTGGGCGCTTGCGTCGGCATGAAGGGAATGCGCGTGCAGTCGATCATTCGCGAATTGCGCGGAGAGAAGATCGACATCATTCCGTTCAGCGAAGAGACAGTGGCGTTCGCGCAGAAGGCGCTGAGCCCGGCGAAAGTGACGCGCGTGCAGATCATCGATCCCGAAGAGAAGCGCCTCGAAGTGATCGTCGAGGACACGCAGCTGTCGCTGGCAATCGGAAAGAAGGGCCAGAACGTTCGCCTGGCAAGCAAGCTGATCGGCTGGAACATCGACATCAAGAGCGAAGAAGAGAAGCGCCGCGAAATCGAAGCGCAAATGGCCGCGCTCACGGCTCCCGGAACTCCGCTGACGCAACTGGCGGGAGTGGGGCCGAAGACGATCGAGAAGCTCGAAGCGCACGGCGTAACTTCGATTGAGAAGCTGGCGGATATGACGCCCGAGCAGCTTGTGGAAATTCCCGGAATCGGCGAGAAAATGGTGGAGAAAATTCACCAGTCGGTCGCGCTGTATTTTGAGGAGCTTGAGGCGCAAGCGACTGCCGCTCCGGCTGAAGGCGCGCCCGCTGAGGGCGAAGCGGAGGCCGGGGGCGAAGGCTTTGTGGCCGAAGCTGGAACCGAAGCTGAAGCGTCAGCAGAAATCTCCGCCGAAGAAGCGGGCCCCGTGGAAAACGCGGACGGCGCCGAGACGGCTGAAGGCACAGAAGTCCGTGCGGCAGAATCTATCGAGGACGCAGAAGCAGGCGACGGCGCGAGCATCGAAGCGAGCGAGACCGAAGCAACCGCCGGCGAGGAAGCGGCGCCGGAATCCGACAACGGAGCAGGGAAGTCGACAAGTTCTGAATAGTTTGGAGAGAATAGAGGCTGATGGCAGATCCTAATCAGATTCGAATTAACGAGCTGGCACGGGAACTCGAGATCAAAGCAAAAGTGCTGATCGATTTCCTGCCGGAAATCGGCGTCACGGAAAAGAAGACGCACTCGAGCTCGCTCGATCTCGACAAGGCCGAACTCGCGCGCAAGCATTTTCAAGGACTCGCAGCGAAGGAAGCGGCGGCAGAGGCGGAGAAGCAAGCGAAGGCCACGGCTGCGAAGCGCCCGGCGGCGCGTCCAGCGGCGGCTGCTCC
>JBARFX010000064.1:0-72496 GCA_049797655.1 Candidatus Acidiferrales bacterium
ACCCTAGCGGGGCACCCCTTCTCCCGAAGTTACGGGGCTAATGTGCCTAGTTCCTGAGCGAGCGTTCTCTCGAGCGCCTGTGGATATTCACCTTGTCTACCTGTGTCGGTTTGAGGTACGGGCACCACCCGAACTCCTTAGAGGTTTTTCCTGGCAGCGTGAGATCAGAGACTTTGCGGCCGTGTGGCCTCGGGACCGGTCTCACCGTTGAATGACCCCGTGGATTTTCCTGCGGGATCCGGCTTACACCGGGCCATCGGGACGTCCATCACCCGACTCCCCTACCCTTCTGCGTCACCCCATCGTCAAACGTTCGTGTGGCGGGACAGGAATGTTGACCTGTTGTCCATCAGCTACGCCTCTCGGCCTCACCTTAGGACCCGCCTAACCCTGAGCGGATTAACCTTCCTCAGGAAACCTTAGACTTTCGGCGACACGAGTTCTCATCGTGTTTATCGCTACTTATGCCGGCAGAGTCTCTTCCGTGGCGTCAAGTAGTCCTCTCGGTCTACCGTCGAACACCACAGAATGCTCCCCTACCAAATCGAGTGGCTCTCGCCACTCGAATTTCGCAATTTCGGTCGCAGACTTAGCCCCGTTGGATTGTCGGTGCGTGAACACTTGACCAGTGAGCTGTTACGCTTTCTTTAAAGGATGGCTGCTTCTAAGCCAACCTCCTGGCTGTCTGTGCGCTCACACGTCCTTTCCCACTTAGTCTGCAGTTGGGGACCTTAATTGGCGATCTGGGTTCTTTCCCTCTCGACCACGGAGCTTATCCCCCGTAGTCTCACTCCTGCGCTGTTGTCCACGGCATTCGGAGTTTGATTGGATTCGGTATCCTGGATGGGACCCTAGTCCATTCAGTGCTCTACCACCGTGGCAAATCACGCAAGGCTGCCCCTAAAGGCATTTCGGGGAGAACGAGCTATCACGGAATTTGATTAGCCTTTCACCCCTACCCTCAGCTCATCCGAGCGATTTTCAACTCACACCGGTTCGGTCCTCCAGTCGCGGTTAAGCGACCTTCAACCTGGCCAAGGGTAGATCATCCCGCTTCGCGTCTATTCCCACACACTAATCGCCCTATTCGGACTCGCTTTCGCTACGGCTCGCTTTCGCTTAACCTTGCGTGTGAGAATAACTAGCCGGCTCATTAAGCAAGAGGCACGCCATCAGGCAATTTGCCCGACCGAAGTCGGACCATAGCCCTCTGACTGCTTGTAAGCATACGGTTTCAGGTTCTATTTCACTCCCCTCGCAGGGGTGCTTTTCGCCTTTCCCTCACGGTACTAGTTCACTATCGGTCGCCAACGAGTATTTAGCCTTGGAGAGTGGTCTCCCCAGATTCCCACGGGGTTTCTCGTGCCCCGTAGTACTCAGGATACCGCTTCGAGTCCGGTAAGCTTTCGGTTACGGGGTTTTCACCCTCTTTGACCCTGCTTTCCAGCAGGTTCACCTAGCCTCCGAATTGATAACTCTACTCACGCGGTCCTACAACCCCGGGGTATAAATACCCCGGTTTGGGCTGTTCCGGTTTCGCTCGCCGCTACTACCGGAATCTCGTTTGATTTATTTTCCTCCAGGTACTGAGATGGTTCACTTCCCTGGGTTTGCTCGCACCCTCCTATATATTCAGAGGGCCGTAGCCTGGTTTTACCAGACTGGGTTTCCCCATTCGGAAATCCCCGGATCAAAGCTTGCTTGCAGCTCCCCGGGGCTTATCGCAGCTTGCCACGTCCTTCATCGCCTGTTGGCGCCAAGGCATCCACCGTACGCTCTCAGTAGCTTAACCATAAAACTTACCTAACACGTTCCGGACCGATCAGGACCGGAACTCTGAAACGCGGAGAGTGACGAAGAGTCTTGCAGCTCTTCATCCCGCGCCTTCCGAGTGCTATGCATGGCCTCTAGCCTGGTATCAGAAACCCTTCCAGGGAGAGGCGCACGACATCGCGCGTGGAAGCAAGTTCGCCTTTCCACATTGCGCTACTTTCTCGAGCAAAAATTTGCGGTTTATCACGCCATGCGAACCTTGAAATTCGCATAACGCGATGCCTACTTCCTTCAGTTGTCAAAGACCGTTTCCCGATTCAGTTGCTATCGGGATCTCCGCTCCCGGCGGAGTGCGAATTCGGTTTTGGAGCCGAAGTCGCAAAAAAAAACCCGGCAACGAGCGCCGGGCATGTCCGTCCATTCTGGGTGGCCGCTTTACTCTCGCAGCCTCCGGAACGGATATGCTCGATTCTCGTTTTGCTCAAACCCGGTGCTTGTAACCAACTTCACCTCTGGTTAAGCGGCTTACCCGGTTCGTCAGGACAATCCCCGGCAAATCCGAGGTACGCCGACATCACGAGAGTATAGCAAAGAACGGAATTTGGTCAAGTGTCTGTAACAATTATTTCAATCAGGTGAATTGTGGATTTCGAAGGATTCTGTGGAAAAATAACGACACTTAAGGATTGCAAGGACGGCGGCTTGCGACGCCTGCAAACCGGGCTGGTATTTTGCTTTTACAAATCTATCCTTTGCGGTGCTTGAAGAATTCCACCTGACGAAGGCGTTTTTCGGCTTCGGCTTTGGTCTTGTACGGGCCGCCGAGATTTTTGCCCTTCTCTGATAGGACTTTGTAGCCTTGTTTGACTTTCTTTATCATTTCGATCTCTCCTTGTTTTTATTTTCGCCGAACCAAGGTCGCAGACAATGCACTTTTTGCTGTAGGCGGAAAGCCCTGCAATTCATAGAGTTTTCGTCATGGCCACCCGTTTAGGGGAGGGATCGAGCTAGGGGTTTGTTACCTGCTCGGAAATGCTGGCTGCGCGGAACGGGACGTAGTATCGCTGCTCCCATTGCTGGTGCAGCGGGCTTTCGGCATAGGCGTCGGCAGCATCGCGGTCTTTGAATTCGATGGCGTAGGCGGCGTTGAAATCGCGAGGCTGAATGCGATCGGCCTTGATCCAGATATTTTTAACTCCGGGAACCTTGGCGGCCATTTCCTTTACGCCTTCGAGAGCTCGTTGCTTATCGGCATCGGAAACTCCCGGATTCCATTTGAGAATAACCATGTGAATGATGGTTTTCGGCTGGCCGAATTTGTTCTGTCCGGCAACGTAGCCGCTTGCGAACAGGCCTATCGCCATAAGGGCGATCCCGAGAATTCTTGCTGCCGGGGTGAAATGAAGGCGCATGATGACTCCTCCTAGTATGTTTGACGCACGAGTCTAAGCGAGAGCGCTGAACCGGTGCAACTTTTGCGGAACCTCCCGCGTATTCTCTCGCAGCGGGAATCGCGATGAACGCACGCCGGTTTGCTGGCCGCAGGCATTTGTATGTTGACCCGTTGGTTTCGGGTTGAGTAGTATGCGCGCCAGTCGTTCCTTTGGCGGCGCGGCAAAGGGCTGGGGCGAAAGAACATGTACTGTTCAAAGTGTGGGACGCAGCTCGCAGACGACGCGGCATTTTGCCCAACCTGCGGCCGTCCAATACAACCGTCAGCCAGACCTTCGCCGCCGGCGCCTACACCAGTTTCGCCGGCGCCTCCTGCGCACACGCCTTCTTACACGCCGCCCGTTCCGCAGCAGCCCGCCCCATACGGCTGGCAAACAGCGCGCCCACACATAGCCTACGCGGGATTTTGGCTGCGGTTTGTCGCCTACATCATCGACTCATTAATCCTTGGGGCCGTCGTAGGAGTAGGAATTTTCCTGCCGTTCCTGGGTGGAACCCTGAGAACGTTTGGTGGCGACAATCCGTGGCAGCTGTATACGTCGATGGCAAGGCCACTCGTAGCGATCCGCCTGTTGGGATTGATGGCGGGCTGGATTTATTACGCGCTGATGGAAAGTTCCGGATGGCAGGCCACGCTGGGTAAGAAGGTGCTCGGCCTGAAAGTGACAGACCTCGCTGGGAACCGCATTTCCTTCGCGCGTGCTTCCGGCCGTTTTTTCGGGAAAATTCTGTCGGGGATGCTGCTTTTAGTCGGATTCATGATGGCCGGTTTCACAGAACGGAAACAGGCGCTGCACGACATTCTCGCGGGCTGTCTGGTTCTTCGACAACTTTAGAAATTTTCCGGCGGCAGCGCGCGCTGCAGCGAGGTCCAAAATGTTCTGTTCAAAATGCGGGGCGCAGTTGATGGAAGGAACATCGTTCTGCTCAGCTTGCGGCCAGCCGGCCAGTGGACCGCCTGCGCCAGCCGGTGTTCAGTCTGCTTATGCGTCGCCAGCGATCGCTCCGGGTGGAGGGATGCCCGTATACCAGAGTGCCGCGATGGCTATGCCGCTACCATCGCCCTACGCTGGCTTTTGGTTGAGAGTGGTCGCTCACATCATCGACGGGATCGTGCTGGGCGTTGTGTTCGGGTTGCTCTTCATCGTTGGAATCGCGATTGTGGGCGTGTCTCTCCGAGGCGTGTTCCAAGGAATGGATGAACCGGGGGCGGGGCCGTCTGCTGCGCTGGTCCTGATGATCATCTTCATCGTGTTTCTAGGGATTTTCGCGTCCTGGATTTACTACGCGTACATGGAGAGCTCGCCCAATCAGGGAACGCTGGGGAAGATGGCGCTTGGCCTGATCGTGACCGACATGCAAGGACGGCGAATCGGCTTCGGTCACGCGTCGGGGCGTTTCTTCGCGAAAATCGTGACGGGCCTGATACCGCTGGGCATCGGCTACATGATGGCGGGATTCACCGAGAAAAAGCAGGCGCTGCACGACATGATTGCAGGCTGCCTCGTACTGCGAAAAAACTAGACGCCCCAGCCGTAACGTTCGGTGTGCGCGAGCGAATCGTGCATTTCGCCGCGAATCTGGTCCGCGAATTCCGAGCAGCGAAGAATGCGGCTGCCCGGCTCGGCAATATCCATCGTGCGGTAGCCGTGATCGAGCACGCGATCGACCGCTGATTCAATCCACTGGGCTTCCACACCCAGGCCAAACGATTCCCGCAACATAAGCGTGGCGGAAAAAATTGCGCCGAGCGGTGACGCTATGTCTTTTCCCGCAAGCGTGGGAGCCGAGCCGTGAATCGGCTCGTAGAGAGCAGGCCCATCGTTCGAACCGCGACTCAGCGATGGAATCAGGCCGATTGAACCGGTGAGGGCGGCAGCTTCGTCGCTCAAAATGTCGCCAAATAAATTCGACGTGAGAATCACGTCGAATTGTTTGGGGCGAAGAACGATTTGCATCGCGGCGTTGTCCACGTAGAGATGCTCGAGCGTGACTCGCGGATAATCTCGAGCGACGGCGGTGACCGTTTTGCGCCAGAGAGCGGAAGTGGCGAGCACATTCGCTTTGTCGACGCTTGCAACGCGATTTTGGCGGGCCTCCGCGCGTTCGAAAGCGTAGCGCGCCACCCGTTCGATTTCCGCTGAAGTATAGTTCGCCACATCGCGCGCCCGCGATTTGCCATTGTCGCGGTGCAGCTCGTGAGCGCCAAAATAAATGTCGCCAGCAAGTTCGCGCACGATTTCAAAATCACAGCCGGAGACGCGTTCGGGTCGAAGCGGAGATATTCCTAGGAGCGAATGCCGCAAACGGATCGGGCGCAAATTGATATAGAGGTCGAGCTCTTTTCGCAGTGCTAGCAGGCCGCTCTCCGGACGGTCGGCAAGAGGGAGCTCATCCCACTTCGGGCCCCCAATCGCGCCCAGAAGGACCGCGTCGGCGGCGCGGCATCCGGCAAGTGTCTCCTCGGGAAGCGGTGTTCCGCGCTCGTCGATGGCTGCCCCACCAAACGGAAGCTTGCGGAATTCGAAAGTGTGTCCGTGCGCGCTCGCGCAGTCGTCGAGCATGTGCACAGCCGCTCGAGTCACCTCCGGACCGATTCCGTCTCCCGGCAGCACCGCGATCGTCTTATGAACTCCAGCCATGGTCTGATTCTCCCTGGTTCAACGAGCTGCTGCCGCCCGCGGCCCGGATGAGCGGCTCGTCGGCGCCGGCGTGCGGCCGCGGCGAACCTGATGAATAAACGAAAGCAGGTCACGATCGGTTACCTGCTTGGCGGAATCGGCAAGCGCCGTAGCCATGAGGTAGCAATCGGCGAGTTCCGCTTGTGTGGTTTCGTAACCGAGCTCCGCAAGCCGCGCTCGAAGCGCGTTGCGTCCGGAGTGTTTTCCGAGAACGAGCCTGCGGCTGGGTACTCCCACTTTTTCTGGGACGATGATTTCGTACGTCAGCGGATTTTTCAGGATGCCGTCCTGGTGGATGCCTGCTTCGTGGGCGAACGCGTTCGCGCCGACGACGGCTTTGTTCGGCGGCACTGACACTCCGGTAATCGCCGTCAGTAAGCGGCTCGTGGAATAGATTTTCTCGAGCCGGATGTTGGTGGCGGCGCAATAGCGGCTCTGCCGGACGTGCAGCGCTACGGCGATTTCTTCAAGCGAAGCATTTCCGGCGCGTTCACCGATTCCGTTGATCGTGCACTCCACCTGCCGAGCGCCAGCGCCGATTGCCGCGAGCGAGTTGGCGACGGCGAGGCCCAGGTCGTTGTGGCAATGCGCGCTGTAAATGATTTTCGGATACGCCGCGAGACGCGCCCGCACCGTCCGAAACATTTCGCCGTATTCATCAGGAGTCGAGTAACCGACCGTGTCCGGGAGGTTGATGACAGTCGCACCGGCCTCCGCAGCCGCTTCCGCCACCTCGCAGAGAAAGTCGATGTCGCTGCGGCTCGCGTCCTCCGCTGAGAATTCCACTTCCTCGGTGTGCTTCGCGCCGAACCGAACCATGCCGGTCACTTGGTCGAGGGCTTCGTGGCGGTTAATTCGCAGCTTGTGTTTCAAATGAAGGTCGGAAGTTGCCAGAAAGATATGCAGCCGAGGCTGCGCGGCCGGCTCAAGAGCGCGCAACGCGGCGTCCACGTCATCCTGACGCGCGCGAGCAAGAGCCGCCACCTTGCAACCCTTGATTCCCCCCGCAACGGCGCGGACGGCCTCCAAATCTCCGGGCGAAGCAATCGGAAATCCCGCTTCAATTACATCCACGCCCAACTGCTCGAGCTGGCGCGCCAAGCGGAGCTTTTCTTCCCGGTGCATCGAAAAGCCGGGGGATTGCTCGCCGTCGCGCAACGTGGTGTCGAAGATGTGGACGGTATCCATGGACGCTCCTGTAGGCCGCACTCAGTGAAGCGCGCGGCGTCCGGTTGTGTCCAATTTATAATAGTTGCATGTAGAATAAGCTTCCCTTATACATGGTTACACGGTGAGTCGCGCGGTTCGGAGGACTCTTGGATCTGGCAGCTCTGCAGGTGTTTCAAACGGTGGCGCGGGAACAAAGCTACTCGCGCGCCGCCGAAAAACTCTATCGCACGCAACCGGCGATCAGCATCGCCATGCGTAAGCTCGAGGACTGGGTCGGCCAGCCGCTCTTCGTCCGCGGCACGGGGGCGCGAACGCTCACCGATGCCGGCACGCTACTGCTCGAGTACGCGAATCGCATGCTGAATCTGCGGGAAGAAATTCGCAAGGGCATGCAGGAGTTGAACGGTCTCGAGCGCGGCCAGGTATCGATCGGCGTGAACGAAAGCTCGATTCACGCGCTGCTGCCGGCGCTCGATCGCTACCGGCTGCTCTATCCGGGAATTCAGATTCGAGTGCACCGTGTGTTTTCGCGCGACGTTCCAAGAGAACTGCTGAATCATCAGCTGGATATCGGCGTGATTTCGTATTTGCCGGAGGAACGGGAACTAACGACGGTCGAGTTCTATCGCGACTCGCTCGCGTTCGTCGTGTGGCCCGGGCACCCGCTTGCGAAGCGGCGGCAGGTGGACATTTCGGCGCTCGAAGGTGAAACATTCGTCGCCCACATCGTGGAATCGCCCTACCGCCAGCGCGTGATTCAAATGTTCGCGAAGCATCGCGTGACGCTGCGGATGGACATCGAGCTGCCGACGATCGAAAGCATCAAGCGGTTCGTGGAGATGAAGCGCGGCGTCGCGATCGTCCCTCGGATGTGCGTCGAACGCGAAATCGCCCGCGGCGACCTGCGCGAACTGCGGCTGCGCCAGATGCGTATCGAGAGGCGCGTCTATCTAGTGTATCGCCAGGACCGGCCGCTGGCAGCAGCGGCGCAGGCGCTTGTCGAACTACTTCGTCCCAAAGGGCCACGCGCGAAACGGGCGCACTCGTAGCGATTCTTCCATCAGGGAAAGCCGCGGAATAACGCCGACTAGCTCCCGCCCTGTCGCTTCGCTGCGAATTCGTCCAGGGCGGCTGCCATCCGCGAAAGACCTTCGCGCACATTTTCAGTCGTTCCGCCCACCCCGATGCGGATGTGTTCAGGAGCTTCGAAAAAGCGGCCGGGAACGACGCTCGTGTCATACTTCTCGCGCAACAGTTGGCAGAACGCCTCGGCATGGCCGCTCGTAACCTGCGGGAACACAATCGTTCCAGCTTCCGGCCAGATCGCGAGGAGATCCTGGCGGGAATCGAGAAATTTCTTCAGAAGGGCGCGGTTCACATCGACGAGCGCCTTCGCGCGCGCCGCAATCTGAGGCAAATGGTCGAGCGCGATCACGCTGAGCAGTTCCGCCGGATGCGCCTGCATCACTCCAAAAAGATCGTTCAGCCGCCACATTCTTTCAGCAAGCGCGGGCACGGCCAAAATCCAGCCGCATCGCAATCCGGAGAGACCGTAGGCCTTCGTCAGGCTGCTAGTCGCAATAAAGTTCGATCCCAGGTGGAACGCCGATCGCCACGGCGAATCGAAGCACGCTTCGAGATATACCTCGTCCACAAGCACGTGCGCACCGAGGCTGCGCGCAATGTCGCCAACCAATTTCAGAGTGGAGTCGGGCGTGCGCACGCCGGTGGGATTGTGGAGGTTAGTCAGTACGATCAGGCGCGTGCGCGGCGAGATCGCGCGCTCCACTTCGCGCGGATCGAGTTTGAAACCGTCTTCAAAGCGCCGCGGGAACCGGCGGATTTTGGCGCCCAGATAGCGCGCGACAGCGAGTAGCGCTTCATACGCAGGCTCTTCGATCAGCACTTCGTCGTCGTGTTCCAGGAGCGCCGCCATCGCCAGATGGTTTGCCATCGAGGTGCCCTGGGCCTGAACCACTGAATCGACGGCAACGCCCGCTTTTTTCGCGAGTCGTTCAATAAGCGGCGGGTAGCCGTAGCCATCGCTCGGATTGGTGATCTCGAGCTGCTCGATGCGGACGGGCAATTCCGCAAGCGGGTAGGCGAGCATGTCGCTGCCCGCGAGCTTGTAGCGCGCCGCCGAGCGCAGCTTTGCCCACTCGATATAGGCCGACCGGATTTCTCGCCGTTGAGGGCTCATCAATCTCGCTCAGAGCCGGAGGAGCGCCGCGCGCGCCCGCGAAACAAGTAATAGAATGGGATCCCGGCGAAGAGGATACACAGAGCGACGGCTGTATTGCGAGGAAATTTGTAAATTGTATTCGCAACGACCAGCCACGCGACCGCAACGAACAACGCAGTGGTCCAGGGATGCCCGGGCACTCGAAAACCCGGGTAATGAGTTGCGATGCCCGCCCTCGCGCGCTCTTCGCGTGCGCGGAAAACAAAAATGCAGGTAGCCGTCAACCCGAAAAACAGCCAGTCCATCACGACAACGTAGCTGAGAATCTGTTCGTAGGTGCCAAGCAGCACGACCGCGGTCGTGACAGCGCCCTGTAGAATGATCGTCGCCGCTGGAACCTGCGTTCGTGCGCTGAGCCGTGCAAAACGCGACGGAAGAAGCCCGTCGGCAGCCATCGCAAAATACATTCGCGGGTACGAGAGCATCGCCTGGCTCAGGAAGCCAACCGTCGATATCACGATCAGCGCGGCCACAAGCGATGCTCCGCGGCTTCCGAACGCAAGACGCATCACGGCCGACGCGGGCGTCGAAGTCGCGGCGAGACCAGCCGGCGAGAGCGCTTGCGCGTAGACAAAATTCACGCCCAGATACAGCACGATGATTCCCGCGACACCGAGGACCAGCGCTCGGGGGAGGTTCTTCCGCGGCTCGCGAATTTCGCCCGCAATGTAATTCGAGGTCTGCCACCCTCCATAACCGAACAAAACAGGCACCATCGCCGCGCCGAATACGGAAAGCAATCCGAACGAAGGCGAACGGTCCAGAATCGGTCGCCACGGAATCCGCGGAGCATCCGGCGAATGCGTGATGAACCAAGCACCGCATGCCACGACCAACGCGATCGCCAGGATTCGCAGAATCATGAAACCGCTTTGCACGCCGCTCCCCGCCCGCACGCCGACGCAGTTGACGATGGTGAGCGCAACGATGACGGTGACCGACGTAACATTCTCCGAGCCCGCGCCGTGGGAAAGCTCTTTGAAATATTTCGCAAAGGTGACGACGACCGCCGCGGTCCCGCCGGCGTGAATCACCAGCAAAGCCACCCAGCCGTAAAGAAATCCGACTATCGGATGGTATGCGTCGCGCAAATATGCGTACTGTCCCCCGACCTCGGGCATGCGGTCCGCAAGTTCTGCGTAGATAAACGCGCCGACGAGCGCGATCGCACCTCCCGCGAACCACGTCGCCAGAATCAGCCCCGGCGTGTGAACGAGCCCTGCGACGACGTACGGGTTGATGAATATCCCAGAGCCGACGATGCCACCCATCACGATCATCGTCGCGTCAAATAGATTGAGCTTCGCCGCGAGGCGCGGGGATGATCCAGACGAAGGCGAGCCGGGCGAAACGGTGGACGGTCCTGCGAAGTGGCGAGGTTCGGACAAGTGAGGGCGCTCAATCACTCGAGCGGCGCGAATCTATCACCGAAGCGAAGCCGCGCCAAGTTTTGTCGAGATGGCGTCGTGGCCGAGCCGGGCGTAATCTTCTGGCAGCGGGAGCGGATTCAAATCTTGCGCGGCCCGAAAGGGGGACATATTTTTCAGCTGGGGTTTGCGATGTCTGGGGTTGCAAAACTATTCCGGCGATTGCTGGGCCGCAGCGGCGGCCGGATTGATTCTCACGCCCCGTTGCGGGTCGAACAGCGCCGGGGCCGCCGCGTGCGAGCGACGGCGCAGATCCTTCTCTACGGCCGGCTCGCGGATGAGCCCTTTCAAGAACAGACGGAAACCATCGACGTCAGCTCCCACGGTGGACTCTTTCCGGTTTCTGCCGCGGTCGTCCCGTCGCAAAAGTTGATTGTCACGAACCTCGAAACCAACGACGATCTCGCCTGTCGCGTTGCGCGGCTGATTCGCACCGAACACGGGCAAACGCTTGCTGCGGTCGAGTTTCTGCAACCTTCCCTGCGCTTTTGGGGCGCAGCGGTGGCATCGTTCGGGCACGAGAATTCCACCGCCGAGCGAATCTCCTGACGCCTGCCGATAGGCTGCTATAATTCGGCCGCGCATTTCGGCCGTATGGAATGCCGGCTAAATCCATGGCTACCTTTTCCATTGAGAATTTCGGATGCCGCGCCACCGACGCGGACGCTGCCGCGTTACGGCGGGACATGCTCGAGCATGGACTCGCGCTTGTTGACGAGCACGCGAGCGCGGATGTCGTGGTGCTGAACACTTGCACCGTGACGGCGGCGGCGGACTCACAGGCGCGCGAAGCTGTACGCAAGATTCATCGCGCGAACCCAGGGGCGCGGATTGTAGTCACTGGTTGCTACGCGCAACGAGCGCCGGAAGAGCTTGCCGCGATTGACGGCGTGGACTTCGTGATAGGGAATTCGCATCAGACGGACATCGCCGGGTTAATTCGGGCAACGCTCGATTCGCAGGTGTCGGCGGAGTGGGTGACTCGGCCCGAAGGCGCGGCTGCGGGATTTCTTCCGCTTGCACGAATCGATCGCGACGCAATGTCGCTCGCGCGCGGCCCGGCCAAGATTCTCACCGGTGATATTTTCGCGCAGACGGCGGTGCAGATCTCGTCAGCGTCGCTCGCCGAAGGCGGACGAACGCGGCCGATCCTGAAAATCCAGGACGGATGCAACAATCGCTGCTCGTATTGCGTGATTCCGTTCGTCCGCGGGAGGAGCCGCAGCTTGCCGCCGGATGTGGTGATCGCGGAAGTTCGCAAGCTCGTCGATGCGGGCGCAAAGGAAGTCGTGCTGAGCGGGATTAATCTCGGCAGCTACGGTCGCGATTTGACGCCGCGCACCGAACTTCTTGAAACAGCTCGGCGCATTCTCAGCGAAACGAGGCTAGAGCAGCTTCGTTTCAGCTCGATCGAGCCGCAGGACGTTACCGGGGAATTCATCGGGCTCGTTGCTTCGTCAGATCGCATCGCGGCGCATTTTCACGTTCCATTGCAATCCGGTTCGGATCGAATCTTGCGCGCGATGCATCGCTGGTATCGCGCCGAACATTACGCGGAGCGCGTTCGCCTGATTCGCCGTCACTCACCGGACGCCGCGATCGGCGCGGACGTGATCACAGGCTTTCCCAGTGAAACCGACGACGAGTTTCAGGCTACGTTTGAATTCATCGAGCGCCTGCCGCTCACCTACCTTCACGTTTTTTCGTTTTCGGCCCGTCCTGGAACGGAAGCGGCAAAGCTTACTGCGGAGTGCCGGCAAATTGCGCCCGGAGTAATTCGCGAGCGCGCTCGTCACCTGCGTGCGTTAGGACGAAGGAAGTCGGACGCGTTTCGCAGTACACAAGCTGGGCGCACACTGCGCGCACTCACGCTCGCACGCACCGGTGATAATTGGACGGAGGCGCTAACGGGAAATTACCTCAAGGTCAGGATCGCGGGACACATGCCGCCCAATCAGTGGTGCGAGGCGCTCATAGCCCCCGGCGCTTCAGCTGCCATTTTCGAAGATCACTTCGGCCAGCGCGAGGTTGCCGCTGTGCGTGATCGTGAGTGAAATGTTCTTCACGCCCAGCCGGTCCGCCAATTCCCGCGTCACACCTGCGAGATGAAGAGTAGGCTTTCCGCTGGCCTCTCGGACTACCTCGATATCGCGCCAGCGCACGCCGCCCCGCCAGCCGGTGCCGAGCGCTTTCATCGTCGCTTCCTTTGCTGCGAAACGGCCGGCATAGCGCTCGAATTTATTGCGATAACTTTCGCAATAGGCGGCCTCGCGCGGAGTGTATAAGCGTTCGATGAACGGCGCTCCGTGGCGAACGATGGCCACTTCGATCCGGTCGATTTCCGCGATATCCAATCCGAGTCCGACGATCACGCGCGCTGTGCCTCTCCGTTGCGCAGCGGCTGAATCGCAGATTACGAGTGGGCCTGCAGCGCGACGCGATTATACCTATAATTGAGCGATGCGATTGCCGGACGTCCAGATCCGGCCCGCGACTCTGGAGAATGGGAGCGGCCACGACAGCCTCGACCAAGAAGACGGCAGGCCGCAAGCGCGCGGCGGCAGAGCGAAATTCCGCTTCGAGTGTGAATTGGAATCTGCGTCGAGCTCGCGGCCTGCAGATCCTCGAAGCGCCCGCACTTGCGCGCCTCGATTGGCTCGTGCACGGCTTCAGCACGCGGCCTGGCGGAGCGAGCGAACTGAAAACACCTCGCGAAGGGCGAGACGTGAGCGAGAAGGTTCTGAACAAAGTTCTGAAAAACGTTTTGAACCTCGGGTTCACGGATTGGGACTCGCGCGAGCGCGTACTCGCAAACCGCGACAAATTCTTCCGAGGGATCGGCGCCGCCAGGATGCGCGTTGTCGCGCTTCGGCAAATTCACTCCGATATCGTTCACATAGTGAATGCCGAAGGTCAGGCCCGCAGCGATGGCGCGAGTCCGTCTAAGCCGGCGTTGCAAGGCGATGCGCTCATCACGCGCGAGCGCGGAGTCCTCCTCGTTGTACAGACCGCGGATTGCATACCGATCCTGCTTGCCGATACGAAGCGCCGCGCCGTCGCTGCGATTCATTCCGGATGGCGCGGCACCGCTCGCCGCATCGCCGCAAAGACGCTGGGGCGTATGCAGATGGAATTTGGCACGCAGCCAGAGGATGTTGTTGCCGCGCTCGGCCCCGGCATCGGCCAGCCGTGCTACGAAGTGGGCACGGAGGTGGCGGCGGAGTTTCAGGCGCAGTTTCCGAACGCGCGCGAATGGTTCGATGGGCCGTTCGACCGCCTCGCAGACAGCGACAACGATCCCAACTGGCTGCCCTGGCTCACGATGAAACCGCCCGGGCATCAGCCGCCTCCGCCGCACGTTCAACTCGATTTGATTGCGGCCAATCGCGCCATTCTGGCAGAAGCGGGGATAGGCTCAGCGAAAATATTCGCCTCCGGACACTGCACCGCATGCCGCTCCGATTTATTTTTCAGCTACCGCAAGGAGCGCACCACCGGCCGCCTGATGGCCGCGATCGGCATTCGCTAAGGGAACTTGAATTTGCATTTGTAGCGGCGGCGTATCGGCGGGCGTCGTTGAATTGATTTTTACAGCGAGGAGATTTGCGTAACGCTGGGATTCGCGGCGCCTATTTCCATCAGCGCGAGCTGGCCGCATGCAGCCATTACATCCTGCCCGCGAGAGTACCGGACAAAAGCCAAGACGCCCTTGTCGACCAGAGTTTTCCGAAACGCTTCGGTGCGCGCCGGGTCCGGTTTTTCATACGGCAGGTCGCCCGGATTCCACGGAATCAAGTTTACTTTGGCGCGCAAATTGGCGAGAAGTTTCGCGACGCGATGCGCATCGTCCACCGAATCGTTGAATCCGCCGAGAAGCACATACTCGAAAGTTAAATGTTCCCACGGCCGCAACGGATACCGGCGGCAGGCGTCGAGCAGCTCTTCGATCGGATACTTGCGATTGATGGGCATGATTTCGTTGCGCTGGCCGTTGGAAGAGGCATTCAGCGAAATCGCAAGCTTGGGCCGCGCCTTTTCGCGCGCGAGCCGATCGATTCCGGGAACGATGCCGCTCGTCGAAAGCGTTACGTGCTTCGGCGAAATCGCCATTCCGTTCGGGTCGAGCAGAATTCGCAGCGCCGCCATCACCGGCTCGAAATTCAGCAGCGGCTCGCCTTGGCCCATTAGGACGACGTTGGTTTGGGGTTTTAGGGCGGCAGGATTGTCGTCAAGCGCGACTAAGAGCTGGCCGATGATTTCGCCGGGGGTGAGATTGCGGATGAGGCCGAGAGTGGCCGTCAGGCAGAAGTGGCAGTCGACGGCGCAGCCCGCTTGCGTCGAGATGCAAACGGTCTGGCGATTTTCTTCCGGCATGAAGACGGCTTCGATGGTTGCGGGCTTCCGCGGGCGATCTTCGAGAGGTTTTTCCGGGTCTGGCGCGAGCGCGAGGACGCACCGGACGGTGCCATCGGCGGACAAGTGCTTGCGGACGATTCGCGGCATGCCGATGGCCGCTTCGCGCGCGAGAGTGTCGCGGAGCTTTGCCGGAAGATTGGTCATGGCGGCGAAATCAAAGCGCCTTTCGGCATACAGCGCATGATAGATTTGCGCGCCACGGTAGGCAGGCTCGCCGAGCGATTGGAGGAAGGCGCGCAACTCGTCCGAGGATTTTCCCAATACGTCGAAAGGGCCGGCGGACGCGGGTTTGAGGGTTTGCGAAGCCATCTACACCTGATGATAACACGCTGAGTGAATCGCGATTTTTCGCATCGGCGCAAACGGGGAGCGATATAATATTGAGTTTGGAGGGGTTCGCGGGACGCGCAGGAGGGAAAAAGCCAATGGAACAGCTGACAATTGATGATTGGGCGAAACAGCTAGCCGCGATCCCGCAGGCGGATTTCACGATTCCGCGCGTGCTGAAATTCACGCAAGAGAAAGCGATACGGCCGGAAACGCTGGCGCCCTATCTTTTTTACGCAAAGAGCCACTACACGCGGAACCTGATTTACAAGTGCGAGCTGTTCGAGGTTCTGGCGATTTGCTGGGACGTGGGCCAGGTGAGCCGGATTCACAACCATCGCGACCAGAACTGCTGGATGGTGACGCCGATCGGGCGGTTGCGGGTGCAGAATTTCCGGGTGGAGGAGCGCGACAGGGAGCACGGAGCGTGCAAACTGGTTCCCACCGATTCCTATGATATGGATCCGGCGCACCCGGCCGTGGTTTCTCCGGACGAGCCGGTACACCAGGTGCTGAACCTGGCGGAATTCGACGAGCGAGCCACGAGCATTCACATTTATTCGTATCCGTATGCGAGTTGCGAAGTGTATTCGATGGAGCGCGGCGCGTATGCGGACGTGCCACTGCATTATTCGAGCGAATACGGCAAGCTTTCGCCGGACGAGAAGTTGATGTAGGGCGAAGGGCCAGAAAAGCTGTTTTTTAGTGTCGCAACTGCAGCAAGGTGTTTGCAGCAAAAAGCGGATTTTGGGCAGTTTCGGGGCCCGGCTCGGGCGAATTCGCAGAGAGCGAAGACAAGGCGAAGGGTCTGGACGGCAACCGTGACACGGAATAGCGGGCCCGTCCAGCCGGTAATCAGGCGCGGCCCTACGGAAGCAAGAGCGCCGACTCATTGTGAATGGAAACAGAAGGCGAGTGGAAACACAAGGTGACTGGAAACAGAACGGGGCGCTTGTGATGACTTTGAAATTGGCGCGTGGGAGAATTCAGCTCCGGGATTCCGACTGACACAATGTCTGACGCAAAGAATTCAGTTCACAAAACAATATTGCCCAACGGGCTGGTGGTGATAACCGAGCCGATGGAGCACGTTCATTCCGTGTCGGTGGGAATCTGGCTGCAAGCAGGATCGCGGCGGGAGCCGGCTGCGTTAAACGGGATTTCGCATTTCATCGAGCACATGGTGTTCAAGGGCACCGCGCGGCGGACAGCGGAAGACATCGCGCGTGAAGTGGACAGCGTGGGCGGGATGCTGGACGCGTTCACGTCGAAAGAGATGGTGTGCTTCAATACGCGGGTCCTCGACGAGCACCTGCCGAAAGCATTCGACGTGGTGGCCGACATGGTCCTCGAGCCGAAATTCGCGACAGAGGATATCGACCGGGAGAAGTCCGTAATCCTGGAAGAAATCCGGATGACGCAGGACAATCCGGAAGATCTGGTTCACGAGCTGTTCACGCAGAATTTCTGGACGCCACACGCGCTCGGGAAACCGATTCTCGGAACGCCCGAAACGGTATCGGCATTCACGAGGGAGACGCTGGAATCCTGGTTTCGGCACTGGTACGCGCCCAACAATCTGGTGATCACAGCCGCCGGGCACCTAAGCCACGAGCAACTCGTCGAGCTCGTCACCGAGCGATTTTCAAAGCTTGCGCCAGCGCCGAATGGCGCCGCCGATTCCGTTCCCGTGGCAGCTCCGCATATTACGCTGCGGACGAAGCATGAACTCGAGCAGGTACACATCTGCATCGGGGTGCCAGCGTTGCCGATGACGGACGAGCGGCGGTTCGTGGTATCGGCGCTGAACAACGTGCTGGGCGGCGGGATGTCGTCGCGGCTTTTCCAGAACATCCGGGAGAAGCAAGGGCTGGCGTATGCGATATTCAGCGAGATGAATTCGTACCGAGATTCAGGGGTGCTGTCGGTTTATGCGGGGACGTCGCTTGAAACCGCCGCACAACTCGTGCAGTCAGTGCTCGAAGAATTCCGCAAGCTGAAGGATGAACCGCTTTTGGAAGAAGAGCTACGGCGGGCGAAAGACCATTTGAAGGGTGCAACGCTTCTGGCCTTGGAAGGCAGCGGGCAGCGGATGAACAGCCTGGCGAGGTATCACATGTATTTCGACCGGTATTTTTCGCCGTCGGAGCTGATCGCGCTGCTTGAAAAAGTGACGACGGAAGACATCCGTCAGCTCGCACGAGAATTTTTTCAGCCCGAGCGGCTAGCGGCAAGCGTTGTGGGCAATCTAGACGGCTTCGAGCTTACGCGCGAACAACTCACGCTTTAGCACCTATCCTTCCGGCGATCTGATGAGCACCGAGCACAGCTGCGGGCGTCGCGGTCGGCTCTGAGAGCCGCCCCTACAGGGAAGAGAGCGGGAGAGCTATTCTCCATTGCGGCATTTGTGTCTTTCTGTTTTTCCGAACACGGCACCAAGTAAGTGTTTTATGGCTAAGGTCACAGGATATTTCGACGATAGCGGCCATCCAGACCAAGGGGTTGCCTTGGCTGTTGTGTGTTGGTTCAGCCTGAAATGGAGGAGTAACGTTTTCCGTTAGTGAGTATTCCGTCCCTCGGGCGGGGATTTTCAAGGCATCGATACAACCACCAGGCTATCCCTCAGCGTGGTTGCGTCCCCGCAGAGCCCGCTTCCGTTTCGCCCGGCCAGATCATTGTAGCTCCACCACGTCCATCCGTCTCAACTTCCGGGTAGCCCGTCATCTTAAGCTTCCTACGCTTCACGCTTTTCATGGTAACGTCGGCTTCGTGATCCTGACTAAAGACGAACTCATCCACGCGCTTCAGAACGAAGTACGCATTCTGCTCCACCTGATTTCGAAGGTCGATCCGGCCACACTCGATTACCGTCTGTCGCCCAAGCAGCGCAGCTTGCTGGAACTGCTCCAGTACCTGGTGTTCATGCCGGAGGTCCACATGCGCGCCGCGTTGGCGGACAGCTTCAGCCTCGACGGCTTTCAGACGGCCTGGCAGGCCGGAGAGGCCACGGCAAACGCCATGAACCTCGCGCAAATCACCGAGGCAATCGGGCGGCAGCGCGCGTTGATCGAGGAATTGTTGAGCCCTTGCTCCGACGCCGATCTTCGCGCGCAAATCGAGATGTTCGGGAACAAGGCCAGCCGCGGGTCGATGCTGGTTTTGCTCGTGCTGTCTCATTACGCCGCCTATCGCATGCAGTTGTTCCTGTATCTGAAGGCCGCCGGGCGCGCAGAGCTGAGCACCTTCAACCTTTGGCTCGGCGCGGACGCGCTACCATGATGAGTAGGCATGCGCAAACCCCAGCATCCGCCGCGCGCCATCAAGCGCGAGGTGTTGCCCACCGGCGTTCGCGTGATCGGGCATACTCCGAGCGAGTGGTCGGCTAACCGCAAGTAATCCGTTTCATCCGTCACGCGGCCCGCTGGCGGCAAGCGTAGTGGGCAATCTAGACGGCTTCGAGCTTACGCGCGAACAACTCACGCTTTAGCAGGTATCGTTCCAGGGATCTGATGAGCACCGGGGAGAGCTGCGGGCGTCGCGGGCGGCTCTGAGAGCCGCCCCTACTGGGGAAACTGCGGGAGAGACATTTTGCGCGAAGGCTAATCGGCATTCATGAACCGAGAAGTCACGGTCTACGCAGTCTTCGCGCTCGAATGACGCGTATGGGGAACGTTGAGTTCGCGAGTAGTTATTGACCTGAGGACGGCAACTTTCTAGAACGCCGTTTCTGGACCGCGACCCGCTAGAACGAGTGGTCAGGCGGCACCGGCCTGCGAATTGCGAGGCTTCAACCTTTCAATCACGCGCTCGCGGCTTGTCCCTTATAGGCCGGCAAGAACATTTCCTGGGCAAACGTTTCAAATGACGTCGGCGTCGTGTTTTTCTCGTTCCGTGGTTCTAACGCTCTCATGTAGCCATTATTCAGTGCATCGGACATTTCGCAGATCAGGGTTGCGAAATTCTTAGACATGCCCATACCGGTCATGGCTTGGATCACCTGTTCCGCCGGCAGTTCAACGTACGCCAGGCTAGGTTTTCCAATCGCGGTGCCGGCGATCTTGGCCACCTCGTTATAGGTGATATCGCGTTGACCGAGTAGTTCGCGCGTCTGCGGACCGTGAAAATCCAAGCGAGCCAGCGCGTCTGCGGCCACTGCGCCGATATCCCTCGTGGCGATCATCGGCAGTGGGCGATCCGGCCGGATCCGACCCGCCATCATTCCAAGACTGCGAATGATTCCCACCTGTGCCAGCGTGTTCTCCATAAAGGATCCTGCGCGCAGGAACAAAGCGTGCAATCCTGAAATCTTCGAGAGCTTCGACTCCACATAATGCTGCCCCAGGACCGGCCCCGTCTTGTCCGGCTTGTCCGCCCCGACGCTGCTTAACACCACTACGTATTTTACGTCGGCGGCTTCAATGGCTTTGGCCACTGAGTTCGTTACCTGATCTTGATAGCCTCGAACATCGTCCGTGGTCACATTCGGCGGAATCAATACGTAAGCCGCTTGCGCTCCAACAAACGCCCTGCCCAATGCTTCCGCATCTGCAGCGTCGGCGACAAAGGCTTCCGCACCTCGGGTCACGAATGGCGCCAGCTTCTTGCTGTCGCGTCCAACCACGCGAACCGTTTTCCCTTTATCCAAAAGTTTGTTTGCAACGACCGACCCGGTATTCCCGGTTGCTCCAAGAATGACGTACATAGCGTCCTCCTTGCTGGCACAGATTTAGATGCGAAGCAGAGCGGCAAGGTTACGGCATGCCCTGCACGGCCCTGGCCTGTCGAAACCTGGCGTTTGCCGATTGCGGATGGATGACGGGCAATCCGGAAGTTGAGACGAATGGACATGTAGGGGCAGATCGCTGACGACTTTTTTCAACCCGAGCGCCTGGCGGCAAGCGTGGTGGGCAATCTAGACGGCTTCGAGCTTACGCGCGAACAACTCACGCTTTAGCACCTATCCTTCCAGCGATCTGATGAGCACCGAGCACAGGTGCGGGCGTCGCGGGCGGCTCTGAGAGCCGCCCTACTGGGGAAACTGCGGGAGAGACATTTTGCGCGAAGGCTAATCGGCATTTATGAGGCGGGAGGTCAGGGTCTACGCAGTCTTCGCACTTGAATGACGCGAATGGGGAACGGTGAGTTCGCGAGTAGTTATTGACCTGGCCGCGGCAGTTTGCCATTATCCTGTGCGAAGCGCGGCCGCGAGCGATCGTGCGCGGCAGAGGGAGTGAAGCGCATCGCGTTCCGCATCTCGATCCTCGCATCCGGCAGTTCGGGCAACTCGACGTTGCTTGAGACCGAGCACACCGCTCTCTTCGTGGATGCAGGCCTCGGCAAAAAAGAGATCCTGCGGCGATTTGAAGCGCTGGGGCGGGCGAAACCCGAGCACGTTGACGGGATACTGATTTCGCACGAGCACAGCGACCATTCGAACGGTTTGGGGCAGATGCAGCGGGAGTGGAAATGCCTCGCGTACCTGACCGAACCAACCCACCGCGAAATTCAGCGAATGCTGGAAAGCCAGGGGATTAAGAGAGCGATCGATCCAGTGCGCTACGTCCGCCCGGGCGAGAAATTCGAGATTGGGGATATTGAAGTGACGCCGTTTGCAATTCCTCACGATGCTTCCGACCCGGTGGGGTATTGCTTCAAAGCGAATGGGGTGAAGGTTGCAATCGTCACCGACCTTGGCTACCTGCCGGAACTTGTGAAGCACCATTTGCGCGAAGCCGATTTCCTGATTCTGGAATCGAATCACGATCTGGAAATGCTGAAGGTGGGGCCGTACCCCTGGCACATCAAGCAGCGGGTAATGAGCCGGACCGGACATTTGTCGAACGCAACGGTGAGCGAGTTCCTGGCGGATTGCGAGGTGTTTGACGGGCGCGCGCGGCATCTGGTGCTGGCACATCTTTCCGAGCAGAACAACAATCCTTCTGTAGCCCGCATTTCCGCTGAGGAAGCGCTGGGACGGCGTGCGGCGGAGTTTGCTTTCAGCGGTACTTTGCATATTGCCTCGCAGCATGTTCCCCTTGGGCCGTTTGAGTTGTAGGGGTCTCTCTCCGAAAAGCTCCGGAACGAGTTCGTGGGTTAGGCAGGCATCGTACGTGGTGCTGCGTTTTGGCGATGGCACAGGAGTGCGAGTGGTACGGAACGGCGAGAGAACGGGAAAGCTCGGATAAGAACGATTTCGCGGGTTAGGGAGGCATCGTACGTCGTGCTGCGTTTTGGCGATGGCACAGGCAGGAGTGCCTGTGCTACTGAACGGAGAAAGAACGACGCCGTGATGCTTGCCAAGAATTGATGAGAAGTGCTGCGTTTTGGCGATGGCACAGGCAGGAATGCCTGTGCTACCGGGACTCTTCGCGGGCAGCGAGATTTTGGAAGAACATATCGTGCATGGCGCGGGTAGCGCCGGCTGCGAGATCGGCGGTGCGGACGATTGCGGCGCGAGCGTCGAGCAGGCTGTCCGGATTGACCGTGAAGCCCGGCGCCACTTCAATCTGAACCAGATTTGCGCCGCGATTCTTTTCTCCCGCAATTTCGCGCAAGCCCGCACACTGGTAGCAGACGCCTTGCTTATTGATCAGGGCGCAGAGGCCGTCGAAAGCTCCGGTCATTTTCGCGCGGGCGTCCGAGAGGCGATGTCGGAAGACCGGTTCGGAGACGCGCAGAATCGCAGCGGCTTCTTCGGCAGTAAATTCGAGGACTTCCCGCAACATCAGCGCGGCTTGCTCTTCCGGCGGGAGCGAGCGTGAAATGCAGGAAAAGCAAAATGCAATGTGCTCGCGAATTTCGTAGGTGAAGCCGGGCGAAGTCATTAGGTCACGCAACCCGGCAAGCTGTTCCGGGTGCTCGGTGGTTTCCCGCTCGCCGATGAGCTGCGCTTCGACGCGCCAGCGTTTGCGGTGGCGCAAGTGATCGAGGCAAGCGTGAGTGGCGATGCCGAAGAGCCAGCTTTTGAAGCGCGCTTCGCCGCGATACTCGCGAATATTTTCGAGAACGCGAACGAGGACGTCCTGGAGCAAGTCTTCGGCATCCTGCCGGAGAGCGACCATGCGATAGATGTAGCCAAAGAGCGGCTTGCGCCACGGCTCGACCAGCGAACCGAATGCCGCGCGGTCACCTTGCCGCGCGCGTTCGACAAGCTTCGATTCCTCTTCCGGCGGAATCGGCGGCTGCAAATCAACTGACACTCGAGGGTTCTCCTTCCGGTCGCGAGCCGCGACAGTCTACACCGGTTCGAATCAACTGCCGCGGCCCAGGTGGATTCGCGACGTCCGCGCCGAGCGTTTGCTACGACTTGATCAGGACCTGGCAAAGCTGGAGACGGTTGCCGGAAGGATCGCGGAAGATGGCGAGTTTGACCATGCCGGGAATTTCTTCCGTCTTGCCTTCGAATTGGACGCCACTCGATTCGAGACGCTTGCGTTCGCGGTCGATATCGTCAACGCGGAGAACGATTGTGGCGCCATGCTCTTTGGGAGTGTGCTGCCCGTTCGAGATGCCGATGGCTGCTTCGCCTTCGGCGCCGACGAATTCTGCCCAGCCATCCATTTCAAAGGATTTCTTGAGGCCGAGGGTGTCGGCATAGAATTTCTTCGCTTGATTGAAATCGTTGACGCTAAACCACGAAACGGTAAGTTTCATCGCTATGCTCCTGAGTGATTGATTTCGTGCTACTGGTGATTAAGTCGTTTGAGCGTGAGGATTCCGCCAACTGATAGACGGAAGGGGAGTTGGCGCGAGCCGGGAAATGCGATGGGACTGCGTGGACGGTCATGCAGGTGGATGGTTGCGATTGTGCGGTATCGCGGTTTCTTCTAGACTTGAGCAGCAGCATAGCGTTCTGCCCGGTCACGTCATTTGCGCCGCCGCGCATCAGCCGCATGTCCAACGACTTCTCAACGAGCCAGCACGAGCCTGAGCGCGAGTACAGCCGCCGGCTTGCAGCGCTGCGCGTAAACGAAGCACAACTCAAGCAGCGAGACGCGACGCTCGGGTACACGAAGCTGGGGCTTTTAGTTGCGGGCGTGGTTGCGGTGTTCTGGCTGCTGGCGACGCGGAGCGCTGCGATTTACTGGGTTCTACTCCTCGCGTTTCCGTTCGTTTTTCTGATGGTAAGGCACGAGCGGGTGATCCGCGCACTGGAGAGATGCGGGCGGGCAATTGCGTTTTACGAGCGCGGAGTGGCGCGGATTGGGAATGAGTGGGCGGGAAAAGGCGAGACAGGCGAGCGGTTTTTGGATCCGGGGCATCCGTATTCGCGCGATCTCGATTTGTTCGGGAAGGGTTCGCTATTCGAACTGCTTTGCGACGCACGCACCCGCGCGGGCGAGGAAACGCTGGCGAAGTGGCTGCTGGCGCCTGCTGCCGCCGAGGAAGTTCGTGCGCGGAACGGAGCGGTTGACGAGCTGCGCAGCCGGCTCGATTTGAGGGAGGATCTGGCGGCGCTGGGAGAACACGTCCGATCGGGTGTTCATCCGGAGGCGCTCGTAGACTGGGCCGAGGGCGCGCCTGTACTCGAATCGAAGGCGGGACGCATCGTCGCGCGCGTGCTTCCGCTTTTGTGGGTTGCGAGCCTGATTGCCTGGGCGGTGTGGGATCTGCGATATCTTGCCGCGCTCAGCACCGTCATCAATTTGAGCTTTGCGTCAGTGTATCGCGAGCGCGTGCGGAGGATCGTGGCGCTGGTTGAAAAGGCAGGGCAGGACCTGGCGCTGCTTTCAGAAGTGCTGGCGCGACTGGAACGCGAGAAATTTTCGGCAGCGAAGCTGGTGGAATTGCAGGCGCGGCTCAGAACACACGGCGTGGCGCCGTCACGCGCGATTGCGCGACTAAGCCGACTCGTCGAGCTTCTGATTTCCCGGCGGAATCCGATTCTGCGAATAGGCGACCCGTTTGTGCTGTGGAGTTTGAACCTGAGTTTCGCGATCGAGGCGTGGCGAAAAAACTTCGGCGTTGCGGTGCGCGGATGGCTTGCGGCGGTGGGCGAGATGGAAGCGTTATCGTCGCTCGCAGGTTATGCGTACGAGCATCCTGCCGATGTTTTCCCGGAGTTCACCGACGATGCGCCGTGCTTTGAGGCAGAAGCGTTCGCGCATCCGTTGATTCCCGAGAGCCAGGCGGTGCGAAACGATTTGCGGCTCAATCGCGATTTCCGGCTGATGATCATCAGCGGGCCGAACATGGCGGGAAAGAGCACGTTTCTGCGGTCGGTGGGAATCAATGCCGTGCTCGCGCAGTGCGGAGCGCCGGTGCGCGCGAAGAGATTGCGGGTCTCGCGGCTGGCGGTGGCGGCTTCCGTTTGCGTCCTGGATTCGCTGCAGGGAGGGATCTCGAGATTTTATGCCGAGATCGCGCGGCTGAAACTGATCGTTGATTTGACGGGCGGGGAGGCGCCCGTGCTGTTTTTGCTCGACGAACTGCTTTCGGGAACGAATTCGCACGATCGCCGGATTGGAGCAGAGGCGATGGCGCGAAGCCTTTTCAAGCGAGGAGCGATTGGATTGCTCACGACGCACGACCTGGCGCTGGCAGAGATTGCGGATTCGCTCGGAGCGGGCGCCGCCAATTTCCATTTCGAAGACCGGCTGGAGAACGGGAAGCTGAAGTTCGATTACCATCTGAGCGCGGGAATCGTGCGGACGAGCAATGCGCTGGAGCTGATGCGGTCGATTGGATTGGACGTGTGAGGCGGGCGGCGCGATTTACGGGGGGCCGTTTTCAGATGTCGTTTACAGGTATGCTTTGCAGGTATCATGGAACAGGGAAAGTCCCCGCGGATTCGAAGATAGTGAAAGGAGCTGTGCTTGATTGAGCGATATACCCGCGCGGAGATGGGCCGCGTCTGGAGCGAGGAAAATAAATTTCAGAAGTGGCTCGAGGTGGAGCTGGCGGCGACGGAAACGCTTGCCGATGCGGGCATCGTGCCGCGCGAGGCGGCGGTGAAGTTACGCGAGCGGGCGCGGGTGGACGTGGCGCGGATCAGCGACGTTGAAAGCAAGGTGCGCCACGATGTGATTGCGTTCACAATCGCGGTGCAGGAATCGGTGGGCGACGCGGAAGCGGCGCGGTGGCTGCATTACGGGCTGACGTCGAACGACGTGGTGGATACGGGGCAGGCGCTGCTGGTGCGGGAAGCGTCGCAGCAAATCGAGAAGGCACTCGAGCGGATGGGCGAAGCGCTCGAGCGGCGCGCGTGGGAATTTAAAGATACGCCGGAAATCGGGCGAACGCATGGAGTACATGCCGAGCCGATTACGTTTGGGCTGAAGATTGCGAACTGGTTCGCCGAGAATCGCCGCGACCTGGCGCGGTTTCAAGTGGCGGCGCGGCAAATGGCGGTGGGGAAGATTTCGGGGGCCGTTGGGACGTGCACGCATCTGGGCGTTGAGATCGAAGAGAAAATTTGTGCGCGGCTGGGGCTGGCGACAGCGCCGATTACGTCGCAAGTGATCGAGCGCGACCGGCACGCACAGTATCTTTCGACGCTGGCGATCGTGGCAGCGTCGCTCGAGCGCATCGCGCAGGAAATTCGCCATTTGCAGCGCACCGAAGTGCGCGAGGTGGAAGAGCCGTTTGGCGGCGAACAACGCGGGAGTTCCGCGATGCCGCACAAGCGGAATCCGGTTTCGAGCGAGCAGGTGTGCGGGCTGGCGCGGGTGGTGCGAGCGAATTCGCTTGCGGCGCTTGAAAATATCGCGCTGTGGCACGAACGCGACATTTCGCACAGCTCGGTGGAGCGGGTGATTTTGCCGGATTCGACGATTCTTACCGACTACATGCTGCACCGCACCACGGAGATCGTCGCGAACATGAAAGTGTTTCCCGAACGCATGCGGCGCAATCTGGACGCGACGAAGGGGCTGGTTTTCTCGGGGCAGGTATTGCAGGACCTTGTGGAGCATGGCGCGCCGCGCGAGGATGCGTACAAATGGGTGCAGGGGCATGCGATGGCGGCGTGGGAATCGGAAACGAGCTTTACAGATCGCATCGCCGCGGACGCGAATATCCGCAAGTTCCTTGACGAGAAAGCGCTCGCGCATACCTTTGATTTGCAGCGCCAGCTGCGCGCGGTGGATGCGATTTTCCGCCGCGTATTCGGAACGAAGGCTTCCGTAGCGATGTAGCCGCGACGCACCTTGTCGCACAGCTCTTGAAGCACGATTGACTTCACGCAAGCGTCGCAATAGAGTCGCGTCTCCCCGGAGATCAACGGCTCCGATCGCGCGGTGATGCCGGGAGTTTCCCGGCCCGGGACACCCATGACTCGCAGAACGTTCCTTTTCGTAAGAGCTTTCGCATTTGTCGCGCTCGTCCTTTCACTTACCGGCATCGGCTTCTCCGACGAATGGAGGCCGCGCCACGCTCTGGTTCCGCCAACCGGGGTGATGAACCTGGGCGAACCCGCAAGCCCACAGGATGTGTTTCTTGCGGGTCCTTCGAGCCCGGCCGAGCGAGCTGCGTGGCTTGATGGGATCAAGGCATGGCGCCAGGAACGGCTCACGCGGCTGCGTTACGACGGCGCTCAGTACGAGCATCCCGAGCTTCAGTGGACGCAGCGCGTGTTTTCGCAATACCAAATGCTCATCTGGGAGAGGACTTTCTACGATCCCGAAAAGCGTGCGTACACGGTCGAGCGGTTTCTGGATGATATTGGCCGGAAAATCGGGCCAATCGACGCCGTACTGATCTGGCATGTGTATCCGAACATTGGTGTGGACGACCGCAATCAATTCGATCTGCTGCGCGATTTGCCGGGCGGAATCCCGGCGGTGCGGGAGATGGTGAATGAGTTTCACAAGCGGGGCGTGAAAGTGTTTTTCCCCACACTCGCATGGGACAGCGGCACGCGCGATGAGGGCGCGACGGCGCCGGCCGCGCTTGCGGGCCTGCTGAAAGAGATTGGCGCGGACGGAATCAATTTCGACACGCTCGAGAGCGTCCCGGCCGCATTTCATGCCGCGTCTGAAGCAGCGGGTCATCCGCTGGCATTCGAGCCGCAATTCGATATTCGCGACGAATCGCTCGCCTGGACCAATCTCGGCTGGGACGACTGGGTGACGTGGGAAGACACTCCGTATCCGTTCGTGCCGATGGTGAACCAGACGAAGTGGCTCGAGCCGCGTCACATGGTGGACGTGACGGACCGCTTCACGCGCGACAAAATCAACAGCTTGCAGCATGCGTTTTTCAACGGGAACGGATACGCCACGCTCGAAAATCTTTGGGGCTTCTGGTACGGCATGACGCCGCGCGACGCCGAAAGCGTTCTGCGAATCACGCGCATCGAGCGTGCGTTTCCTGAGTTACTGGCAAGCCGCGATTGGGAGCCGCACGCGCCAACGCTGCAGAGCGGCGTTTTCGCGAGCAAGTTTCCCTCGGCGGACGGCACGCTTTGGACAATCGTGAATCGCAACGAGTACGACGTAGCGGGCGAGGAAATGCGCGTGCTTTATCGCGCAGGAATGCACTATTACGATCTGTGGCACGGCGGGGAGCTGACTCCAACTGTCAACAAGGGCGAAGCGACGTTGGAACTGGCGATCGAAGGCCTTGGATTCGGCGCCGTCCTCGCAACCGACGAAAACCCGGCAGCGGGCTCGTTGCCGGAACTGCTAGCGTTCATGTCCGACCGCTCGCGCCGTCCGCTCAATGAGTATTCGCGCCGGTGGACATTCCTGCCCCAGCAAGTCGTTCCTATCACAGCGACAAAGCCCGCTGATTCCGCGCCGCCCGAGATGATTCGCGTTCCCGGGGGCAGCTACGACTTCGATGTCCGCGGAATCGAGATTGAGGGCGGGAACGATCCCGGCGTGGACGTGCAATACCCGTGGGAGGATTCGCCGAGGCGGTTCCATCATCACCGCATCGAGATCCGGAGCTTCTACATTGACCGAACGCCGGTAACAAACGCTGAATTCAAGAAATTCCTCGACGCGACTCACTATCGTCCCGACGACGATCACAATTTCCTGCGTGACTGGAAGAACGGCACGTATCCCGACGGCTGGGACTCGAAACCGGTCACATGGGTGTCCATCGAAGACGCGCGGGCGTATGCCGCATGGGCCGGGAAGAGATTGCCGAACGACTGGGAGTGGCAATATGCCGCGCAATCGAACGACGGGCGAATTTATCCGTGGGGAAACGACTGGAACGCGCGGGCCTTGCCGCCTTCCGATCATGGCCGGACGATGCGCGCGCCGACGGACGTGAACGCGTTCGAGGGTGGAGCGAGCGCGTTCGGTGTGCTTGATCTGGAAGGCAATGTGTCGCAGTGGACGACCGAATTTCGCGACGAGCACACGCGCGCGGCGATCCTTCGCGGCGGGCCTTACTACCAGCCGCGCGGCTCGATCTGGTATTTTCCGCAGACGTACCGCCTCGACGAACACGAGAAGTATCTGCTGATGTCACCGGGACGGGACCGGGCCGGTACGATCGGGTTTCGGTGCGTCGTGGACGCAAAGTAGCGGGGCGGTTTCGTTGGTGTTGCGGATGCGAAGGAAAGGGCGTCAGGCGACGGCGAGATAGATGTAGCGAAGAATGAAAAGCACGGTGAGGATCCAGAGGAGGACGCTGATCTCGCGGAATTTTCCGGCGGCAACTTTCACCACCGTGTAAGAAATCACGCCGAGGCTCAGGCCCGTTGCGATGCTGAAGGTAAGAGGCGTTGCGAGCACGGTGATGAACGCCGGAAAGGCGTCGCTGAATTCGTCCCACTTCACGCGCGCGACGGATTGCATCATCAGCGAGCCCACGAGAATCAGGGCAGGAGCGGTGGCGAATCCAGGGATGGCGGTCGCAACCGGCGCGAAAAAGACAGCCACCAGGAACAGCGCAGCCACCAGGACGTTGCTGAGTCCCGTGCGCGCGCCCGCTGCCACTCCCGCGGCGCTCTCGATGTAGCTGGTGATTGTGGACGTTCCGGTGATCGAACCGAAGACGGTTCCGACTGCATCCGCGAGCAGCGCACGGCCGACGCGCGGAATTTTGCCGTCTTTTACGAATCCCGCCTGCTCGCAAACGCCTACGAGGGTGCCAATGTTGTCGAACAGATCGACAAAAAGGAAGGCAAACATAATTTCAAAAAGCCCCAGATGGGCGGCGGCACGAAGATCGAATTTGAGGAACGTCAACGAGGGATGCGGCGCGGAAACGAGCGCCGCCGGCCAATGCGACAGGCCGCGAAAGATGCCCAATAGAGTGGTGCCGAGAATTCCAATTAGAATCGCGCCATTGATTTTTCGCGCGATCAGAATAAGCGTGAGGACAAGGCCGAAACAAGCCGCCTGCACTTCATGGTCGGCGAAACTGCCGATGCTAACGAAGGTTGCGGGATTTGCGACGACGATTTTCGCGTTGCGCAAGCCGACAAACGCGATGAACATTCCGATCCCGGCTGCGGTGGAATGTTTCAGGCAATCGGGAATGCCGTTGACAATCTGCTCGCGGACGCGAGTGACGGTGAGAACCAGGAAGAGAACACCGGAGAAAAAAACGACGCCAAGCGCCGTCTGCCAAGGAATGTGCATGCCGATGCAGACGGAATACGTGAAATAAGCGTTGAGCGACATGCCGGGCGCGAGCGCGATCGGATAGTTGGCATACAGCCCCATCACGAGCGTTCCCACGGCGGCTGAGATACACGTCGCGAACAGGACGCCTTCCGCCGGCATGCCCGCCTGCGCGAGAATTTGCGGATTCACGACGATCACATAGGCCATCGTCATGAACGTAGTGAGGCCGCCGAGCATTTCCTGGCGCACGGTGGTGTGATTTTCCGCCAGCTTGAAATAGCGCTCGAGCACCGAGCCTCCGTGCGGCGCGAAAAGAAGTGCCACTCTAGAGTGAGCGGGTTGCGGTGTCAATCGGTTGGCTGTGGGCAGAAATGAAGAATGATCAGGGTTGGGGAGGGGGTTCGGAGAGCGGCGACGTTGAGGGGTCTTTGACGGGAGTGGAAGGGCCGATTTTAGTTTCAACGCGGAATTTCTTGTAATCGCTGTAGCGGTCGATTTCGTCTTGCTTCACTTTTACGAAAATCACGCGGGCGGCGGCATGAACCTCCGCATAAGACGGCAGCCAGACCTCGCCATTTATTTTGGTCTGTTCGAGAACAAGATTCGTGCCTTTCTCGACCGCCGCGAGGAGCCCACCGCCAATCCTGGCGGTATCGCTGAAGCGGGCTTCGAGCCGGGCGACGTCGCGCGCCTGCTCGTCGATCCAGACGACGCCAACGAGCTTCTGGACGATGGACTCAGCGAGCTTTCGCGGCTTGTAAGCGGGATTGGGGCCGAAATCGAAAACGATTACGTCTTGCCCGCGGAAGCGTTCGCGCCGGGGGTTCGTGAAGGTCTCGGCACGCAGAAAATCGGAGATCTGCGTTTGCTGCTGTTCGTCCTCTTTCGCCTGCTTCTTCGGGTCGTTCGCAAGCTGGGCCTGCTTCTTCTGCATCTCGTTGAATTCCTTGTCAAAGCGGCTGTCTTCTTTTTTCTGGTCCTCGGCGGTAAGCGGCTTCGAGTCGTTTTTCACGAGGTGACGGACTTCCTCGCCACCGCAATTGAAGACATCGTATTCCTTCACGGTGCGGGAAACGACCTGGCCCTTTGAATCAATCTTCTCTTCTTCAGCGACGAGGTGGCAGGTGTACTGCCGCTGCAACTCTTCGATCGCTTTCTGATTTTTGGCTACGTCGAGGAGCAGGGACTTGATTTCCGGCAAGGGGCGGCTGGCATCGGCGGGAAAGTCGAAGACAGAATCGTTCACTGCAGAGTTCAGCTCGATGCGCGCGACGGAAATCGTGAAAGTGTGGCCGGAGCGGCGAATCACGATGCGATACGGCTGCTGGGCGCCGTTGACGGAGCGATAATCGCCGTAGTCGATTTCTTCTGCGAGCGGTTTCTCCGAACCCGATCCATTGAAGGCGGCGGGAATGATTTCGCGAACGATTAAATGCGTTTGCGTATCGAAGAAAACTTCGCGGGTAACGGCGGGAGTGAGCGTAATTTCAAGGTGGTACGCGGTGCGCGAGCCGAGATTTTCGGTGGCAATCAAGCGGAGCGCAAACTTGGATTTTTTCGCGTCTCGGAGCCGTCCATTCAGGTAGCGTCCGGTGGACTCCCATCCCGCCGCTGCGACACCGGTGAGGGTGTGCGGCGCGACGTTTGAAATGGAAGGTGAACCAGGCGGAGAGGCGGAAATCGAGTCTTGTCCCCACGCCGATTTTCCATTGTAAGACTCGATCAGGCGATTCAATTCGACGACGATCTCGGAATAAAATTTATTGGGAGCCTTGGTGATCAGCGAATAGGAGCCGGACTTGCCGGTGGCGTCGTCTGTAAGACTGCCGGAAATCGCAGTTGATTGAATTCTGGCAAGGGCTTTGGCACCGCCGGCTGCGTGAACGTACTCGTCGACAATCTTCTGCGGGGATTGGGCGAAGCACGGAGGGAGGCTTGCAGCGATGCAATAGAAAACCCAGACCGTGAGCGTCACCCGCGAAAAAAGAAAAAGCACAGGATTCATTCGGGGGCCGGCGCCGGGCAAATGACTCATTTTCGCGAAACAAGCGTAGCACGTTGCGGGCACGCAGCAAGACCGGCAGAGGAGATGAAAAACAGCGGTTCCCGATGATGGAAGGCTGTCGTCGTAGCTACCTGAATTATCGCGAGAGACGATCTTGTAGCACGCCTTGACTTGTAGGAGGAGCGAAGCCTAACATCGCGCGCACTTAACCTAACGGCATGGCCGGAAAATGATCGGAAAAACCCTATCGCACTACCTAATTCTGGAAAAACTAGGCGGCGGAGGTATGGGCGTCGTCTACAAGGCGGAAGACACGAAACTCGGCCGCCAAGTGGCGCTGAAGTTTCTTCCTGAAGGATTTTCGAAGGACCGCGCGACGCTGGAGCGATTTCAGCGGGAAGCACGGGCGGCGTCGGCGCTGAACCATCCCAACATCTGCACGATTTACGAAATTGACGTTGTGAATGACGGCGGGGAGACGATTCCATTTATCGCGATGGAGCTGCTCGAAGGGCAGACGCTGAAACACCGGATCAGCGAGAAGCCGCTGGCGTTCGATCAGGTACTCGAACTGGGAACTCAGATTGCGGACGCGCTTGATGCAGCGCATGCGAAAGGCATCGTTCACCGCGACATCAAACCAGCGAATATTTTCGTGACGCGCCGCGGACAGGCCAAGGTGCTGGATTTTGGCCTGGCGAAGCTCGCTCCCGAGCGCGTCGGCGTCGGGGCAGGCTCGTCGGCGATGCCAACGATTGCAGCCGAAATGCTGCTCACGAGCCCGGGAACGGCGGTGGGGACGGTTGCATACATGTCGCCCGAGCAAGTGCGCGGCGAAGAACTCGACGCACGTTCGGACCTCTTCAGCTTCGGAACAGTTCTCTACGAGATGGCCACCGGACGCCAGGCGTTCACGGGTAATACTGCCGGAGTGATCACGGAAGCGATTCTGAACCGCGCCCCCGCGCCGCCAACGCGCGTGAATCCGGAGCTCCCGGGCGAATTCGAGATCATTCTGGCGAAGACGCTCGAAAAAGACCGCGAGCTGCGCTGCCAGACGGCGGCGGAATTGCGCGCGGATTTGAAGAGGTTGAAGCGCGAAACGGAATCGAGCCGCTCGGGAATCCGGTCTGGTTTTTCGACGTCCACCGCGCAGGCATTGCCTCTACCTGCCGCACGTTCGAGACGAATGTGGACTGCTGCTGCGATTGCCGCGGGGATTGCACTCGTGGCAGGACTGGCGGGCGGAAGTTTTGTCGGCACGCGCCAGAAAATAATTTCTCAGCTGGCCTATCACCAGGTCACCTTCCGCCGCGGCACAGTTTACTCCGCCCGGTTTGGTCCCGATGGCCAGACGATTTATTTCAGCGCCGCGTGGGACGGAAATCCCGTGGACATTTATTCCACGCGCGCCGGCAGCCCCGAATACGCCTCTCTGGGAAATTCCGGATCCCGTGTCATGGGAGTCTCTTCGACCGGTGAGATGGCCGTACTGCTTCACAGCCGCTCTGGAGTTTTTTCGCAGTTCGGCACTCTGGCGCGAATGCCACTCGCGGGCGGCGCGCCCCGCGAAATCCTCGATCAAGTGAACTGGGCGGACTGGTCTGCTGACGGTTCCAATCTCGCAATCGTTCGAGCGCAAGGCGGCTTCTATCAGCTCGAATACCCGATCGGCAAAGTGCTGTACAAGACTTCCGGCTGGATCGGTGACCCGCGAATTTCTGCGAAGGGCGACCGCATCGCGTTTATCGACCATCCCATTCCGCAGGACGACGGCGGCACGATTAATGTCGTCGATCTGAATGGAGCGGTGACGAAACTCACAGACACGTTTATCAGCGCCGATGGTCTCGTGTGGTCCCCGCGCGGCGATGAAATCTGGTTCACGGCCACACACGAGGGCCTATCACGCGCAATTTTTGCCGTGGATCTCTCGGCGCACAGCCGCTTGCTCGCGCGCGTTCCCGGCACGCTTACGATCTTCGACGTGGCTCGCGATGGCCGCGTGTTGCTTATTCGCGATGCCAATCGCCAGGAGGTAAAGGCCTTCATCAACGGAGATACGCGCGGCCGGGAACTCTCCTGGTTCGATTTCTCCCTCCCCGCCGCGATTAGCGACGATGGAAAAACTCTTCTGTTTGCTGAAGTCGGAGAGGCCGGCGGAGCCACCTATAGCATTTACATTCGCGGCACGGACGGCTCACCGGCCATTCGTCTGGGTGACGGGAATCCTCAAGCGCTCTCCCCGGACGGCGCATGGGTTCTGGCTCTAACTCACAAAACGCCCGCGCAGTTGTTTCTGCTTCCCACGAAGGCGGGCGAGCGTCGCGACGCCACAAACGATTCGATCGATCATGTGGCTGGCGATTTCACTCCTGACGGGAAACAGATTGTGTTCGCAGGAAACGAGCCGGGCAAGGGCGTTCGCGTCTATATCCAGGATCTCGCTGGCGGCAAACCAAGAGCCATCAGCCCGGAAGGAGGCGGACTTCCGGTGATCCACGTTTCCCCGGACGGAAAGTTCGTCCAGGGAGTGGACGCGGAGGGCAAACGTATTCTCTATCCTATTGAAGGCGGCGACCCACACCCGATTCCCGGTATTCAACCCGGCGAGTCGTTGGTTGGCTTCTCAGCGGACTCCAAATCGATTTTCGTCCACAATTTTGCCGGACTGCCGAGCATCATCGTCCGCGTGGACCTCGCCACGGGCAAACGCACGGAATGGAAACAGCTTGCGCCAGCGGACGCCGCGGGAGTGGACGCGATTGGCGGCATCGGCATCACCCCCGACGGAAAGTCGTACGTCTATGCTTATCCGCGAACGCTTTCGGATTTGTACGTCGTGGAAGGATTGAAATGACAATCCGGCCAGGATTGTCATCCTGAGGGGCAACGCGACGAAGGATCTCGCTTCAGCTGGAGCAACACGTCAGTGATGCTAGCGACGAAGGGCCTCGATTCAGCTTACTGCACGCGCTGGATGTAGCGGGCTTCGGAAGTGTCGACTTTCACTTTGTCGCCGGTGCCGACGAATGGCGGGACGTTGATGACGAGGCCGGTTTCGAGCTTGGCGGGCTTCATGACGGAGCTTGCAGTGGCTTTCTGGATGCTGGGCTCGGTGTCGACGACGGTGAGGTCGACGGTGTCGGGGATCAGTACACCGATGGGCTTGTCGTCGTAGTACTCGATTTTCACGGGCATGTTGGCGATGAGGTAGTCTTTCGTGTCGCCGACGATATCGTTTTGAAGCGCGAGCTGCTCGTAGTTCTCGGTGTTCATGAAGTGGTGGCCTTCGCCGTCGCTATAGAGATATTGGAACTCAATCTCGTCCACAATCACTTTTTCGACGAATTCTTCCGCGCGGAAGCGGTAATCAGTCATCGAGCCAGTGCGCAGGTTGCGCATCTTGGTTTGCATCGCGGCGCGCTTGTTGCCAGGCGTGCGGTGATCGACGCTGTAAACGTGATATAGATCGCCTTCGTGCTGAATGATCATGCCGGCACGCAGTTGGGTAGCTTTCAACGCGCTCATCGGTGCTCCTGAATTCGCTGGGTGTTTCCTGCAGACGTGCAAGCGGGTGGCGCCTGCCAAGCAAGAAATTCACGCTATGACGAAACAACCATTATAACGGGGGTATACGCGCTGGGTCAAACGGGCACGGCACGGCGGGAACATTTCCCATTTGAGGAAGCCATCGGCGCCGGTATAGCGTCAAACGATAAGAATGGATGCGCGAATTGCCCAGACTCCGCGCGCGGAGCCGCTCGAGATCCTGGAGAAAGCAGCAACCATGAGCCACAGAAAGCAGTTCACAGCAATTTTCATTTCGCTCGCTGCCGTCGCACTGTGCTGGGCGTTGAGGTCCACGAACACAGGAGCAAATGCCGCACCGAACCCGGAAGCCAGGCAAGAGATAGCTCGCTTGGCGGAACTGATGCAGTGGAAACCGGGGACCGTCGTGGCGGATATTGGAGCGGGAGATGGCAGTTACAGTTTTGAAGCTGCAAAGATTGTGGGCTCGTCGGGCCGGGTGTACGCGACCGAAATAGATTCCGCCAAGCTGAAAGAGCTTCGGGCGGACGCGGCAAAGAGAAAGCTCGCGAACGTGGTTGTAGTCGAAGGGGCGGCGGGAGACACGAAGCTGCCTTCCGATTGCTGCGACGCGATCTTTCTGCGCCACGTCTACCACCACATCACCCAGCCTCAGGAGTTCGATCAGAACTTGCTGCGCTCACTCAAACCGGGAGCGCGCCTCGCGATCATCGACTTCCCGCCGAATAACGACTACGGCCCGGTGGCAGGCGTGCCCGCCAATCGCGGCGGCCACGGCATTCCGCAGAAAATCCTGGTGGAAGAACTGACGACCGCGGGGCTGCGCGTAGAGAAAACCGTCGACCACTGGTCGGGAAATGATTATTGCGTCATTTTCGTGAAGCCGAGCCAGTAGTCCCGAGCCATCACTTCGAGCGTTCGGCTTCAATCCGCGCCAGTAGCTTGGGGTCATCGGGGAAGAGTCCCGCGGCAGGCAGGCGTGTGAGGAGGCCGGCCCAGGCTGGCTCTCGCGCAAAGACTCTCTTGAAGAGCGGAAGCGACGCGTCCACATTGCCGCTCGTCACAAGCGTGACGGCGTGCCAGAAAACAATCTCCATCTGGTCCGGCAGAAGCTTTTCGGCATCGCCGTACTCGCGGACCGCGCAGGTCCAATCTTTTTTCGCGGAGCACGCGTCGCCATTCTCCATGTGGTCATACGCGCGGTGGTAACGCACCAGGCGCTTCAGCTCGTTGATCGGATCGGCGGAATCGTCAACGCGCAAATCCACGACCTTGTCCGCCCACGGTCTGCCAGTGGATTTTCCGCGCACGACCAGAATCGCCGCCGATTGCTTGCCGCGAATATCGCCTCCGGCCGCCTGACCTGCTTCCAGGGCGGCGATCAATCGGTCCGTCAAATCGCCCGTCGCAGATTCAAAGGCCTTGCCCATCGCGGGCCACACGTTCGCATTGGCCATGATGTTGGCTTCGGTGGAATAGTTCGCGCCGATTTGATTTCCGGCGAATGCGATGCATTTGCTGCCGGTGTGCGCGGCGACGTGTCCCTCGGCATCCACCATTGCGACCTGGCGCACGCCGGCGTAGTCATCTGCGGCCAGCAAACCGCGCAACGCTTCGTTGGCGGTCTTGCCGGAGCGCATCAACGCAAGCCCGCGCGGGCCGTAGCCGGGATCTACGAACGATTGCGTCGCGACCACGCCGACGCCCGCTTCGCCCCACGTCACATTCGCGCCCACCGCAAACCAGTGCGATTGCACGGCAACGCCCATATCACCAGTGACCGGATCGCGCGCAACAATCGAAAACGTGTGAACCGGCCGAAGGGGCCGCGGTGAGGACGCTTCCGCCGGCTCCTGCGCTCGAGCGCACATCGCAAATAAAATAGAGTAAAGAATCGCGGACGTAAAACAAGCGACGAGCGCCTGACGAATCATTGCCGTACCTCCGGGGAACGCAAATAGCCTGCAACGGGAAACTGCGCGGGGAGGCAAGCCTCCCCGAAGAGAAAGCGGGAGTCCCGCGGCAGCAGCCGGGACGGAAGTAGCGCGCAACCTCCCGCAATCCAAAGTTATTGCTGCGAGTGCGCGCGGGCTTCTGCCATGACCTTTTCGATTTCGTCGGCGTTGCGCGGGAGCTTCTCCGTCATCACCACGTGGCCGTCGGGAGTGAGGAGGATGTCGTCCTCGATGCGGACGCCGATATTCTCGTCGCGAAGATAGATGCCCGGCTCAATGGTCACCGCCATTCCGGCCTTGAGTGGCTGGTGGAACTCGGTGGGATCGTGAACGTTCAGGCCCAAGCCGTGACCGAGACCGTGGACGAAATAGGGGCCGAGCGGCTTGCCGTCTTTGTCTTTACCGTGCGAATTGATGTAATCGTAGGCGATCTGTTGGAGGTTGCCGGGAGCGCCGTACATGAACACTCCGGGTTTGGCGGCGGCAATCGCGGCATTCTGCGCGCCGAGAACGATGTCGTAGATCTCGCGCTGCCGGGCCGTGAATTTTCCGTTAGCTGGAAGGGTGCGCGTGATGTCGGCATCGTACCCGCCGTATTCACCGGCCACATCGAGGACCACGACGTCGCCGTCCTTGATCTCGTTGTTGAGCGCGTCGTAGTGCAACACGGTCGAGAAAAATCCAGCGCCCACGATCGGAGCGTAGGCTTCGCGAGCGCAACCCTCGAATTTGTGCACTTCTTCCATCTTCGCGGCCACCTGGTATTCCATCAGGCCGGGGCGCATCATTTTCATCGCTGCAAATTGCGCGTCCACCGAGGCGTCGACTGCTTTCTGGAGCAGGGCGATTTCTCCCGGCGATTTCACCATGCGCATCTGAGTCAGAATTGGCTGTACGTCCTGGATTTCGGATTGCGGGGGCAGCGCGTCCTTCACCCAAGCACTCCAGGTGGCGAGCTGCGGGTAGCCGTTTTCGGGTCCCTTGGGAAGGAGGGTGTAAAATTTCGGATTGGTTTTCGCAAGATTCGCGAGATCGCCGCGCAGATCGGCAAACGGCCTAACGGCTTGAAATCCGGTTTTCTCTGCGACGCCTGGATCATGAGGGCCCAGATGCGCGCCGCCCCAGATGGATTCGCGCGGATCGCGCGGCGGCAAATAGAGGATTTCGGAAGGCCCAGTCGAGGACTTCCCCGCGGGCGCGTCTGGGATCAGGATGAGGGCGGCGTCCGGCTCGCTGTAGCCGGTGAGATAGTAAAAGTCCTCATCCTGGAAGAACACCGCCACTTCGCCCGCATCATTCCGGCTCGTATAGCCGAACAACACGACGGGCCCGTCGACTTCGGAGCGCAGCTTGGCGCGGCGCGCCTGATACTCCGCGGCAGGCTGGGGAAATCGCGCTTGAACGAGCAAAGCAGCAAAAGAAAGCGCGATCGCTGCAAGGACGCAGCGGAGCGCGAGTGTCCGAAATTTCATAAGGAATCCTCCGAGGCTAGTAGACGAAGCGCGATGATAAAAGGATAGGGTGGATTGCGCCACTGATTTCAGAAGCTGGGAGCATCGCTCGATGCCTGCCGCACTTCGGCCGCTTCGACGCCGAAGCGGAGGCGGTCAATGTAGGTCTGGCCGAGCGACATCAGTCCTGTGTACAAGTAGCCCCAGACGAACAGCAGCAAGAACGGAACGGTGGCGTAATTTTCCATTTCGCATGCGTACACGACGGCCGCGGCAAAATACACGCCGAGGAGAACTTCCGCGTAAGGCATCCAGCCAGCGCCTTTGCGATATTTCTTTTTCGACCAATCGGCGCCGCCGTGGGCTCCGGCTTCCACCCGGTACTTCGGCGTACGCACAAATTCCGACCTCACACCGAAAATCGCTTCCAGCACCGCCATTGCATTCCGCACGGAAAGTCCAATGCCGACAGCCATGATGAACGGCAAATAGAGGAACGTCCGTTTCCAAGTCTTCGGATAGATGGCGCGTTCCGCAGCCAGATAAAACGATGAAATCGAGCATGTGGATGCAATAAAGAGCGGCAGGTCAATCACCAGGACCTGAAACCAGCCCTGATAAAAGCGCACGATCATCGCCGGAAGCAAAATAATCGAGAGCAACACCATCAGCGGGTAGCTGATGTTTGCGGTCAGGTGAAAGAATGCCTCCGCTTTCACCGCTCCGGGAACGTTCGAACTCATCACGCGAGGCAGGATTTTCTTCGCCGTCTGCATCAAGCCCTTGGCCCAGCGGGCTTGCTGCGATTTGAAAGCGTTCATCTCGACCGGCAGCTCCGACGGACACTCGATGTCCGGCAGATAGATAAACTGCCAGCCGCGAAGCTGCGCGCGGTAGGAAAGGTCGGTATCTTCGGTGAGCGTGTCATGTTGCCAGCCGCCTGCGTCTTCAATCGCAGCGCGGCGCCAGATCCCGGCCGTGCCGTTGAAATTGAAGAAAAGCCCGCTGCGGAAGCGCGCCGAATGCTCAACGACGAAATGGCCGTCGAGAAGAATCGCTTCCACTTCGGTGAGCTTCGAATAGTTGCGGTTGATGTAGCTCCAGCGGGTCTGCACCATCGCCAGCTTCGAATCCGCGAAATACGGCACGGTATTGCGCAGAAAATCTGCGGGCGGAATGAAATCGGCGTCGAAAATTGCGACGTACTCGCCGCGCGCGGACTTCAATCCTTCCTGCAGCGCGCCGGCTTTGAATCCTTCGCGGTTGTTGCGGTGAATGTAGGCAACCGGCAGGCCGAGGCCCTGGTAGCGTTCGACACAATTGCGCGCCACTTCCTGCGTCTCGTCGGTGGAATCGTCGAGCACCTGAATGTCGAGGAGGTCGCGGGGATAATCGAATTGCGCGATCGCATCGATGAGGCGCTCGATCACGTAGCGCTCGTTGTAAATCGGAAGCTGCACGGTGACGCGGGGCCATTCGGTGACCGCCGGAGGAGGAGGCGCCACACGCTTGCGGTTCTTGAAAAAATTATAGACCAGCGCATAGCGATGAATGCCGTACATCGCGAGAATGATCATCACGACGAAGTAGGGCGTCATGATGGCGAGATCGAACGAATTGAGCTGGTAAAGCCCCTTGAACGGATTCGACAGCGGATCGGTATTCCGCCGCCAGTAATCCGACACAGGATTCGCCACAGGCGCGACCCAGCTAGCAATACTGAACAGCGACATCAAGATGCACCTACTCCTAAATGATTGAGCCAGCTACGATTCCCGCGAGGGTACGGGCAAGCAACTCAAATCTATACGAGGGGGCGAAAGCCTGTCAACGAATCGTTCTAGGTTCAGGGCCGACTTAATTCGATTGTGTGGGGCCAGCCGTGTCGCCGATTCTGCGAGCGAACCAAAATATTCTTAACATTCGACACATCAACTCATCCCTGCGCGATCCACAGCCATGGTTTTAGGAATCGTCCGGAATTTGAAACGCCCCCGGTATATTTCGGTCCAATGTCGCAAGCACTCCGCCCTTCGCTTTTGCGAGTTGCGCGAGGTGCCCATCTGTAGTTTGCTTGGCGGTCTTCACCCAGGCGGGAATGTGCGAGAGATCGTGATCGTCGGAGAGAAAAGTAAACTTCAAGGTATTTGCCGTCTTGATCCGAAGCAACAAGGCGCGCGCCTCGGCAACGCTGAAACCGTATTGGGGCGCTTGTAACAAGACTCTGATATAGCCGAGTTCCGTGATCGAACAAGTGGCCAGTTCCGGCGTTTGCTTAGAAGCGAGAGTCTGCACCCACTTGGCGGCTTGATCGTGAAATTCGTGCTCAAGAACACTCAGGGCGACGAGTGCGTTCACATCGAGAAGATACATCATGGAAAGTTCGACAGAATCTCATCGACTTCTTTGCTGCTCAATGGCGGGGCGTCGGGACCTGCACTGAGAACGGGTAGACCGGTAATCGGGTCTACTAGAATCTTGGGTTTCCGGCGGCGTGTTCTTCGGGGAGTTAACACGATCCGCCCCTCTTCGGCCGTAATGTCTAGAGGATCTCCGGGGCGCAGGCCAAGCTTGCGGCGAACGGGAGCGGGTAATACGACCTGACCTTTTGTCGAAATCCTAGTTTCCATAGTAAGACCATCTTACCTCACATGCGCGCCCCACGCAAGCTCAGCGAGGTAATTGTTCCAGGTGATGGATACTTCGGGCGAACTCAATCTTCAGTTCAGAACTACTGGTTGGAAACAGGAAATAATCAGTCACTTGTCCGGAGAAGGCGAGCGGCTCGCGAAGGGCACACTTCATTTCTTCCGCAGCCCCTTGCATAACGCCTTCCCCGCGCCTAACATGGCGTCGCGCGACCCGGCATTCCGCGCAGGAGTTCTGCTGATGCGATCGAACAGGAACCGGCTGCCTTTCGTCTTGATGGTGCTCGGATTCGCGCTGGCTGCGGCGCAATTGGTGGTGGTTGGGCACCGCCACGTCGCGGAAGCGTCCGGCAAAGCTAACGCGTTGATGGGAACAGGCGTAGCGATCGCCGGCGGACCGAGCGCCGGCGGCCAGGCCGGCTCCGACACCCTCGCGAAAGCTTATCGATTTGAGAGCGGCGGCTGGATTTACGTGCACCTGGAAGGCTCGCCACACGATATCGGCTACCAGCACGGATATCTTCTTGCGCCGGAGATTGCGGATGCGTATGCCGCGCTGAGTTTGCAGATGACACACATTACGCAGCGCGACTGGGAATTCTTTCGCCGCGCCGGACGCGAGATGCTGTGGCCGAAAATCGATCCCGAATATCAGGCGGAGCTGAAAGGAATCGCCGACGGCCTCGAGGCGCGCAAAGTGAAACTCGACCTCTACGACATTGTCGCGATGAACGCGTTTGAAGAGCTGCCCGGCTATTACGTCCCGTGGCTCAACGAACAGACGCATGCGCAGAACGCGCCGAAGATAGACAGTCCGGAAAATTGCAGCGCGTTCGTGGCGAATGGAAGCTGGACGAAGGACCATCAGATTGTGATGGCGCACAACAACTGGACCAGTTACGTGAACGGCGAGCGCTGGCGGATTATTTTCGACATCGTTCCGCAGCAGGGCTACCGAATGCTGATGGACGGGTTTCCGGGAGTGATCGCGAGCGACGACGATTTCGGAATTAATTCTGACGGCTTGCTGGTGACCGAAACCACTATCTCGAATTTCCACGGCTGGGATTACAACGGGAAGCCGGAGTTCGCGCGCGCCCGCAAGGCGATGCAGTACGCCGGGTCGATCGATGACTACGTGAAAATCATGATGGACGGAAACAACGGCGGCTACGCGAACGACTGGCTGCTCGGCGACCGCAAGACCGGCGAAATCGCGCAGTTCGAGCTGGGATTGAAGCGCACGAAACTCTATCGCACGATGGATGGAGTATTTGTAGGGTCGAATTTCGCAAGCGACCCGGGCGTGATGCGGGAAGACACCACGTTCGACCCGAACAATAAGGCCAGTTCACCGAACGCGCGCCACGCCCGCTGGGACCAGTTGATGAGCGAGAACAAAGGGAAGATCGACATCACGATGGCCGAGGCGTTCCTCTCCGATCATTACGACGCCTATGCGAAAAAAACCGGCGCGAACCATCGAACGCTCTGCGGCCACGGCGACGCGTCCGCCGACGGAGATCCGAGCTGGGACATGCGTCCTTACGAACCGATGGGTGCGGTGCAAGGGAAAGTGATGGACAGCAAGATGGCCGCGAACATGAGCTTTATCGCGCGCATGGGACACCCGTGCGGGTCGAATTTCGATGCCGCGAAATTCCTGCACGACCATCCGGAGTTCAATTGGCAATCGCCGGTGATGCGCGACATGAATGCCGGTCCGTGGACTCCGTTTCGCATCGGGCAGCCCGATCCGAAATCAGTCAGCATCGGAAATTGATTGCGACGAAAAAAAGCCCTGCCGCATTTCGCGACAGGGCTTTTTTCATGCGAGCGCTGGTTGAAACGCGTCAGCTCTGCTTTTGAACGCGCAGGTTGTTTGTTACGGAGAAGACGCCCGGAACTTGATTGGCGCGAATGTTCGCGGCGTCTTTATCGGCCTGGTTGTCCACCACGCCCTCGAGAGTTACGTGTCCGCCGTCCACGATAATGTGGATGCCGGGCAACGTCCCCATTCCATATCGCTGCAACGGCGGGTAGGAGTAGATCGAACGAAGCTCTTGCCGGCGGAGTCGAGCGTCCATCGGTGAGGGCGGAAGAATCTCGATCTGGTTGTCCACCTGAGCGACACCTTCCACTTTCTTTACCGCGGACGTAGCCTCGTCTTTCAGTGCCGGCAAAACGACTTGGCCCATCAACGTGACCTTGTCGCCGTCGACTCGGTATTCGAGGTTGTCGAACACCGAGAGCCAGGGGAGCATGACGAGTTGGTGCCGCACCTGTTCGGAAATCTGTGCCGTGTTGTCGCCGCGCGTAGATGTGCTGTGTTGCTGCCGCGTGGCAGGCACGGCTCCGGCGGTTGTGGCAAACAGGATGATGGCTGAGCACGCTACGGAAAGTATGAAAGTCCTATATTTAAGAATGGCCATAGCTTTAACCTCCAACTAATTAGATGCATGGGAGCGGCTCTCGGTTTAAGGGGCTCTGCAACTCCTGATTTTGTTGGTATTTCGGGCCAATCGGCCTGGGCGGAACGACGCTTCGCGAGCGCGAAGTGGCCACGCTCCTTTTCCCGCGAGGACTGATCACAGCCGTGCTGGCGCCGGACGCGGTTCACGCCAGGCCCGTCGAACTCGGTTTCTAACGCCGCTGGTTTTCGCGGTGATCTTGCAGACGAATTGCCTGGTGCTTTTGGCGGCGATTCGGGCTAAGGATTTGGTTCTAGACGTCGCGCGGACCGCCGTTTCGGTAGCGCCTTCCGGGACAACGCCGGGCTAGATTCGCCGCTTCATCGCTGAATTCTCTCCTCTTTTGCTGAATGCGCGAAGGGTTTGCTATCTGATTGGTATCAAGTTGGTTGCGTCCTGTGGAAATTACCCACCGGAGGTGCTACAAAAAGTACTGTCTTCGAACGGTGTGTCTGTGGCGGAAACCTGCACTTCAAAAGGATGCAAAATGCCTGTCCCGGCAGGACTTGCCGAGGACCATATGTGCGTCCTGCATTACACGCTATTTATCGAGCAGGAGTGCGCCGAGATGCGCCGGGAGTCGGCGCTAGGAAAAAATAGTCACGAACGGCAGAACGAGTTCATGCATAAGATTGCGGACCGCGGCGAAAGGCTTGTGCGCGTCGCAACCAGCGGGTTTCCGATGTCGGATGAAATCAAGGCGCGGGTGCTGAGCACTCTGCTGACTTTGATGAACTGCCGCGAAAATCTCGATCGAGCGTCGATGCGTCAATCGGCACTGCGCCGTTTCGTAGGTTGATCTTTTTGGGACGACCAGCGTCCGAAACGAGTCCTTCCGCAAGCCGCTTCCATCAAGAGCCGATATACCGCGCATAGAGCGAGCGAGCAACGGCCGGATCCTGCGTCCCCTTCACGATCGCGCGGCCGTCAGGAAACACAGTCATTTCGTATGGCGCGACGCGGAATCGCAACAGGAATTCATTATTGCGAACGTCCGAGGCGGACGCGCCGACAACCCTGCGGCCGATTTCAGCGAGGTCGAGCTCCCGCCTGCGTTCGTGAATCTGCACGGAATCTCGCCCGCACAGACTGACATGCGGCTGGGCAGTGCCATCCAAATAAGCAAACTCCCGGCGCGCGCAAGCTCGGCAGTCCGGATTGCGCGCCACGCGAATCGCCTGGAACTTCCCAGTCCACACATCGCAGGAGATCAATTTACCATTTAGCGCTTCCGGCCGGCCGGCGAGAAGCTTGGTGGCTTCCGCTGCCTCGATCGAAGCAATCATTGCCGCCGCCGCGTTGAGAATTCCGGCCGTGTCGCAAGTATCTTCGGCGCCAAGCGCTGCATTTTTGCCGGCGCCTTCGATCAAACACGCCAGGCATGCGGTCTCACCGGGGCGAATCGTCATCGTGACGCCGTAGCTGCCAACGGCGGCGGCATAGATCCAGGGAATGCCAAACGAGATCGCCGCGTCGTTCAAAAGCATGCGCGTCTCGAAGTTGTCCGTCCCGTCGATGATCAGCGGAAAGCCCGCGAGCAGATCGAGAGCGTTATCAGCAGCGAGGTCGGCGACGATTCCTTCGACGCGCACTCCCGAATTGATGGCGCGCAAGCGGCGCTGGGCGGCAATCGCTTTCGGAATCGCTTCGCGCGCGTCGGCCTCTTCGAAGAGCGTTTGCCGCTGGAGGTTCGACGCCTCCACAAAATCGCGATCGATAATCGCGAGCCGTCCAAGCCCGGCTCGCACCATGAGATTTGCCGTCGCGGTACCCAGCGCGCCGCACCCAACCAGGACGGCGCTCGCCGCCAAGAGCTTTTCCTGCCCCGCTTCACCAATCCCGCTGAAAAGAATCTGCCGGGAATATTTTTCGAGCTGTTCGCGGTTCATCCGTCCCTTTTGTGACTGAAAAGTGATGATAGCGCCTTTTCGCGTCCGACAGGCAACGGGCCTGTGCTAACCTGCCTTCTCAGTCTCTGGCGCATGAGATTCCCATGGAAAACATCGATTCTAAGGAAATGGCCGCGAATCTGGATCACTTCCGCGTGGCTTGCGACGGGCTTTGCGTACAGCACGGGAATTTGCCATGCCACCGAACTCGAGGAAGCCGCCGTTGAAGGCCGCCGCGTAACGGAAATCCGAATCGTCGATGAGCATGGCGCGAACGTCACCGTGAAATCGCCAGCGCTTGCGGTGGAAGTCGGTAAGCCTTTCGATTTCGGCGACGAACGTGAGAGCCTGCGCACGCTCTATCGCACGGGAGATTTCTCCGACATTCGCGTGGCCGCCGAACCCGTGGGCAGCGGTGTGCGAATCGATTTCATCGTTCACCGCAACTACTACAACAACGTTGTGCGAATTGTGGGACTGAAAGAGCCGCCTACCGAACCCGCCGCGCTCGCCGCGATGCGCCTGAACCTGGGCGAACCTTTCCGCGACAGCAGCCTCCGGGAAGCCATCGAGCGGCTGCAGGACCTGCTTCGCAGCGAAGGCTTGTACCTCGCAAAAGTTACTTGGACGCTGGGGCCGCACGACGACACGCGCCAGATGGACATCACCGTGCAAATCGACCCGGGCACACGCGCACTAATCGGCAACATCGTCATCAAGAACGAAACGCGCTACACCGGTGCGGAACTTATCCACCGGTCAAAAATCTCCGACAAGAACCCGCTCACATCCGCAAGGCTGACGCGAGGCTCGCAGCGCATCAAGAAGTACCTGGTGAACCAGGGATACCTGGGGACGGGGATCGTCATTACGCCGGGAGCCTACGACGCGGCGACGAATCAAGTGCCGTTGCACCTCGATGTGACGGCAGGCCCGCACGTTCGAGTGGAGGTGACAGGCGCGCACTTGAGCAAGGGCCGTCTTCGAAAGCTGCTTCCGATCTATGCGGAAGGCGCGGTGGACGAGGACTTGCTTCAGGAGGGCCGCCGCAATATTCGGGATTTCTTCCAGCGCGAGGGCTATTTCGACGCGGACGTTCAGGTAAATTCACGCCAGGACCCGAAGAGCGCTGACCGCGTGATCAGCTATGAAATTACGCGGGGCAATAAGTTCCGTCTGGCCGGAGTCTCGTTCAAAGGGAACAAGTACTTCAGCAAGAACCTCCTGACGGGACGGCTGCAGCTTCAGACGGCGTCGTTTGCTTCGAGCGGCCGCTTCAGCCAGTCGCTGATGCGCGCCGATCTTGATTCGATCAAGGGCCTGTATGTGTCGAACGGCTTTCGCGACGTGCAAGCCACGACCGTGGTGGACGACAATTACCAAGGCAAGAAGGGAAATTTGTTCGTCGCTTTCCACGTTGTGGAAGGCCCGCAGACGCTCGTCAGTAGCCTCGAAGTGGAAGGCAATCACGCCCTGAAAACAGAGACGCTCCTCGCGGTTTCCGGTTCGACGCCCGGCCAGCCATTTTCGGAAGCAGGCGTAGCGAGCGACCGAAATAATATTCTCGCGATGTACTACAACGAAGGATTTCCCGAGGCGCATTTCAACGACGAGGTGTTGCCAGGGAACGATCCGAATCACGTTCGCCTGATCTTTCACATCAGCGAAGGAACCAGAATCGAAGTAGCAAGAGTTCTACTGACGGGATATCAGTACACCCGCCCCGGAATCATCGCGCGCCAGGTACAGATCGTCCCGGGACCGTTGCGCGAAGGGGACGTGGTGGAAACGCAGCGGCGGCTTTACAACCTGGGCGTGTTCAATCGCGTCACGATCGCCCCGCAAAATCCGAACGGCACCGATCCCCAGAAAGTGATGGTCGTCGACGCAGAGGAGGGGAAGCGCTACACATTCGCGTACGGCGGCGGATTCGAGGTGCAGCGGCTCGCCGGTGGAAGCTCGAATCCGAGCGGCACGATCGTCGGCGCGAGCCCGCGAGGAATCCTGGAACTTTCACGCTCGAACATGTTCGGCAAGGCGCAGACGCTGTCGTTCAAAGTGCGCGCCAGCACGCTGCAGTACCGCGCGGTAATCAGCTACGTTGCGGATAATTTTCTCGCGCAGCGAAAGTTGAGCCTGCAGCTCACCGGCTTCGCCGACAAGACGCAAGACATCAACACATTTACGTCGGTGCGCTATGAAGGCGCGGTTCAGCTGGTGCAGACGGTTTCTCCCTCCACGACACTCCTGTATCGATATTTTTTCCGGCGGGTAGACGCCTCGAATTTGAATATTGCTCCGGAGGAGATTCCTCTTCTGAGCCAGCCGACACTCGTTTCCGGGTTCGGGGCCACGTACGCTCGCGACCGCCGCGACAATGCCGCCGACGCGAAGCACGGCAGCTTCAACACAATCGACGCGAGCGTTGCGCTGAAATCGATGGGCTCGGCGGCCAGCTTTTTCCGGGGCTCCCTGCAGAATTCGACGTTCACCACGTTTGGACGGGCCTTTGTGTTCGCGCGATCCGTTCGCTTTGGCGTCGAGCAAACGCTCTCGGGGACGCAGGAAGTGGATGTGCCGCTGCCGGAGCGATTCTTCGCCGGCGGCGGGACATCGCTCCGCGGCTTCTCGTTGAACCAGGCCGGGCCTCGCGATCCGGTGACGGGATTTCCGATTGGAGGCCTTGCACTGCTGGCGTTCAATCAGGAGTTGCGTTTTCCAATGAGGCTGCCGTTGATTGGGAACCGGCTGGGAGGCACGCTGTTCTACGACGCAGGAAACGTTTTTACCGACGTGAACCACATCTCGTTTGCGTGGAAGCCGCCGGCGAATAATAATTTGGCGTACTTTTCTCACACGATCGGATTCGGCGTACGCTATCCGACGCCGGTGGGTCCCGTTCGCGTCGACTTTGGATACCAGCTGAACCCGGCGCATTATCTGGGAGAAGTAGCGACACCGCCTCCGGGACAGCCGCCTGTTACGCGGATGTTCGGTTTGCCGCACTTCCAATTCTTTTTCAACATTGGACCCATCTTCTGATGCGCCGCATTCTCGTCATTTTCGGACTGATGGCGGGGCTCTCCGGCCCGGGATTGGAGCAGGCGTCTGCGCAAACTCAATCCCTCTCCGAATCGTCGTCTGCGGCGGCCAGCACCGTTGCAAGCGCAGGCTCGGGCGGCGCGCAAACCGTTGATGGCATCGCCGCTCGCATCGAAGACGACATCATCACGGATAGCGAAGTCAGGGAGCTCACCGCGTTCCAGCAGTTGGTCGACGGCAAGGCGAAATCGAGGGTGGAAGTGATCCAGGAACTTGCCGACCAGTGGATTGTGCGCGGTGAAGCGGCGGTGGCGGCGTTTCCTTCACCCTCTCATGAGGACGTGGATCGCGCGTATCAAGAATTTGTGAAGCAGTTTCCCTCGCCACAGGAATTTCGGACTCGCTGTGCCGCCGCCGGACTTACGGAAGCTGCGATCCGTCGCATCCTCGCGCAGCAGCTATTCCTCTCGCGTTTCATTGACTATCGTTTCCGCCCCGCGGCGCAGGTGGACGCATCGCAAATCGCGGCGTACTACCACAATGAATTCGCGCCGCAACTGGCGGCGAAAAATCAGCCGGTTCCGCCGCTCGAAGATGTCGAGGACACGATCCGCGAAGTCCTTATTCAGCGCGCCATCAACGACCGGGCAACGAAGTGGCTCGATGACACGCGCGAGCACCTCAAGATTGACGTCGTGGACTTGGGAGCCGGCTCATGAGTGTGCGCTGGCGGCGGTGGCTTGGCCTCGTACTGTTCTCGATCGTGGCCCTGGTCGTTGCGATCGGAATTGTGTTTGAAACGGGAATCGCAGAACGATGGGTGCGCCATATTGTGGTGAACCAAATCGAGCAGCGCACGGGCGCGCGAGTCAGTCTCGGCGGCTTTCATCTCCACGCATGGCATCTGCGCGCCGAATTCGACGATCTCACGCTTCACGGGCTCGAAGCTCCGACGGCGCCGCCACTTTTTCACGCGGCTCATGTGAATCTCGCGATTCGCATTCTGTCGCTCTTTGGCGGAGAAATCGCGATCGACGAACTGGTTTTCGATCAGCCGCAACTGTCCGTGCGCTTCGACAAAGACGGCAAAAGCAATCTCCCCACGCCACGCGTTCCGCGGCGCAATCGTCCCTGGCGCGAAACGCTCTTTAGCCTCCGAATCGGCCATCTCGAATTCCGCGACGGCAGCGCGACCCTGAACGATCGCAGCATTCCTCTCGCGATGCTTGGAAAGGATCTTGAGTTCGATTTGCATCTTGACGCGCGGCCGCCCGGCGCTGGGTCCTACGTGGGCAGCCTAAAATGGCAGCAGATCGAGCTGGCGGCGCGCCGCGATGCCCCATTCCGATTCGACATTTCCGCGAAATTTACCCTGCATCCAGATGCATTCGAGCTCGATGACCTGGCATTGAAGCTGCCGCATTCGGATTTGAACCTTCGGGCTGAGTTGCCAAGTTTCGCGCGGTCGGATTGGAATTTGCATTATCGCGGCCGGTTGACGCTCGCGGACGTGCGCACGATTTTCCGCTCGCCGCTCACTCCCGATGGCATTGCAGATTTTTCGGGAGAGGCGCGCTACGCGTCGGGCGAATGGACCACGAACGGGCACTATCAGGGCCATGATATTGCCATGACGTATCAATGGTTCCACGCACGCGGGCTCGAAAGCTGGGGCGATTACGAAATGGCGAAAAAACGCCTGGTGGTTCCAAAATTGAATGTTCGCGCTTTCGGCGGCAGCGTGACCGGCCACCTGGAAATGGATACGGACACGCTTGCGTTCCGGACCGAGACGCAGTTGCGCGGGATGAGCCTCGGCGCCGCGCTCGCAGCCGTCCAGAATACGAGCTTTCCGGTGGTTCCGCTTCACTGGGATGGGCGCATTGACGTGGATTCCGTCAACACGTGGACCGCAAACTTCCTGCATTTCCGCTCAAAGGGCGAAAGCCGCTGGTCTCCTCCGGAAACGCTCGCCCCCGGAATGATTCCGGTGACAGCGCGAATCGAATACGACACATCGGAAGACGGCCGCGGCGTCGCGCTCGGCGCCAGCGAAATCTCGACGCCCAAAACAAAGATCGAAATGGCCGGCTTCCTCGGCGCGGGCGATTCGGCGCTCGATCTGAAGGTCAAGACCGACGACGTGCTCGGCTGGGACGATTTTATCAACGTCATTCGCGGAGCGGATTCGGCGCCGAGCCGGATTGCGGGCGCGCTAACCTTTCGCGGCAGGATCGACGGCCCGCTGGGTGGTCCGACTTTCACCGGACACCTGAACGCAACCGATGCGCGCTTCGACAATTTCTATTTCGAGTCACTCGACGGCGATCTCGAATACTCGCCGGATGATTTTCGGCTGACAAAAACCAGGGTGCGCCGCGGGCAAGCCACAGCCGATGTGAACGTCTCACTGGAGCTCGACGGGTCGTGGGGGTTTTCGCCCGAGAGCGGGTGGACCTTTGACGCGCAGCTCGCACATGCGCCGACCGGCGAACTACAGGAACTTTTCGGCATGAAATTTCCCGCCAAGGGCCTTCTCAGCGGAACCTTTCACGGCTCGGGCACGCGGATGGCGCCCATGTTTGACGCGAATTTCACGCTCGAAGACGTCGACGCGAAGGGAGTTCATCTCGATCGGATCGCCGGGCTGCTCCATCTGTCTCACGACGAGTACAGGCTGTCGAATGTTGAAATACGGAGCGGTCCAGGCCGCGTTTCTGGCGATATCTTGTACCAGCCGGTGGGCCAGAAGGCCGAGTTCAACCTCGCGGGCACGAATATTCCGCTGGACAAAATCGGAGCGCTGCAGAGCCAGTCGATTCCGGTCTCCGGGCGGCTCGATTTCGACATCCGCGGCAACGGTCCGGTACTATCGCCTGTCGCAACAGGCAATGTGAGGCTCGTCGGACTTCAGGTCGGCCCGGACGTGCAGGGAAACTTCCGCGGGCGAATCGCGTCGGACGGCGAAAACGCGCGGATGTCTCTCGTGTCTGAAATTAATGCAGGCCGGCTGCAGGGTGAGTTTTCCGTCGGCTTGCACGGAGATAATCAGGTGACGGGGCAGCTGACCGTGAAGCAACTTCAAATGGATGCATTCATCGTTTCCGGGCTGCACTTGAAACAATTGACGGGACACAGCAGCGTCGACGGCCGCTTCACGCTTTCGGGAGCTCTCCGGCGCCCGGAAACAATTGAAATGGGAGCAGACATCGACGAGATCTCCTTCAACTACGATTTGGTCGAGCTTAAAAATGATGGACCGATCCGGCTGACCTATCGCCGCAATGAGGTACGTATCGACCAGGCCCACCTGCACGGGCCGAACACAGACTTACAATTCAGCGGCTCGGCGCGCTTCGATCGTGACCGGCCGATGCATTTCTCGCTGGCTGGCAGCGTGAACCTGCGCTTCCTCGATCGCGTGATACCGGACCTTTTTGCGCTGGGGCGTGCGGACGTGAACGTTTCCGTGGAAGGAACGATGTCGCGCCCGCGAATCACCGGCCGAGCGAGCTTGAAGGACGCATCTGCAACCTATTCGGATTTTCCCGTCGGTCTGAGCCACGTGAGCGGCGATCTGGTGTTCGATCGCAATCGCATGCTTTTCGATCGCATCACCGCACAAGCGGGCGGCGGCCAACTGCAGCTCAATGGCGCCGTCAACTACGGCGAAGGCCCGCTGCGCTACGAACTGAACGCGTCCACCACAGTCGTTCGCATCCGCTATCCGGCGGGTATGAGCTGGCTGGCGAGCGGGGCGCTCCAGCTTTCCGGCACGAGCACAGCGGCGATTCTCTCCGGAAAGATTCAGATCCAGCGGCTGCTGCTTGCGGAGGGAGTCGATGTGGCGTCACTCTTCGTCGCGGCCTCAGAGACAAGCGCCAGCCCCGCGGCGAGTTCAGCTTTGATGCGAAATCTTACCTTCGACATCGAAGGCCAGACGACGCCGGGAGCCCGCATCGAGTGGGGCGGAGCGCAACTCGAGGTGGACGGTAACGTTCGCCTTCGCGGCACCTGGGACCGTCCCGTGCTCCTCGGACATATCCACCTGCTCGGGGGAGAGATGGCGTTTCGCGGCAACAATTATCAGCTCACGCGCGGCGACGTGAATTTTGCGAATCCGTTCCGGCTTGATCCGGTGTTGAACGTGGAAGCAACGTCGACAATCGGCCAGTATCAAGTGACGATTAACTTCTCGGGGCCCGCCAGCCGTCTTTCACTCAGCTACCGTTCCGATCCTCCACTTCCGGATTCGGACATCATCGCTCTCCTCGCCATCGGCAGCACCGGACAGGAAAGCGGGCTGCGCTCTTCAGGCGCAGGCTCGCAGAACTACGGCGCGACTGCGTTACTTTCGGAAGCGATCTCAAGCGGACTCGGCGGACGAATCGAGCGCCTATTCGGTATCAGCCATTTCCGCGTCGATCCATTCCTCGCGGGAACGGCGACGGAATCGAACGCGGCCGCGCGCGTGACGATCCAGCAGCAGTTCACGCGCAACCTTACGGTCACCTACTCGACGAATGCCGCCACCACGAACCAGTACCAGCTCATCCAGGTGGAGTACGCAATCAAGCGCGACGTCTCCGTGATTTTTGTTCGCGATATCAACGGCACCTACGCCTTCGAAGTCCGCTTCGTCCGCCACTTCAAATAGAGGTTCGGGTGCATCGCGCTTCTATTCCGCCAGCAACAAAACCGCGTCAGGCCGCAGGCGCACATGCCACGGGAGAGGCCTCTCGCGAAACGATCGCCACTTCTCTTTGGTCACCTCAGCTTGCAAATGCGACGCCCGCGAATCAGGTTTCGACCCAGGCTCTCGCAAACTCAGATACAGCGTGACGCGGAACGGCGTCTCCGACGACCGCACAACCCAGCACGGGAAAATGTTCTCGCCGCTCGAAGCCGGGCCTGACTCAGCAAACTCGATGTGATGCGCGCGAATCCCCGCGAACGCCACCGGTCCTGCAACCGCCTGCTCCACTTGAAGAGTGCAACCCCAGTCAAGCGCTTCCACGACATGCGACGAAGCCGCCCGCGCCCGCGAAATATTTTTGCAGCCGGTAAGCCGCGCCACCTCGACTGACGGCGGCCGCCGGAATACTTCCTCTTTCGCGCCCGCGGCTACGATGCGGCCTCGTGAAAGCACCAGCAGATGCGCTCCCAGCCGGTAGGCTTCTTCGATATTGTGAGTGACGAGCAGCGAAGGGCGCCGATAGGCGGCGAACGTCTCCTGAAGCTGTTCTTCCATCTGACTTCGCAAATGTGTATCGAGCGCGGACAGCGGTTCATCGAGCAATAGCGCTTCCGGCTCGATGGCGAGCGCCCGAGCGAGTGCAACACGCTGCTGCTCGCCTCCCGAAAGCTCGCGCGGGTAGCGAGCTTCGAGCCCAGCAAGATGCGTGCGCTCGACGAGACTTGCGACACGATTCGACTGCTCGTCGCGTGGCAATCCGTCCAGACCAAACGCGATGTTCTCCGTGACGGTGCGGTGCGGAAACAGCGCGTAGTGCTGAAACAACATTCCAACGCGGCGCTGCCTCGCCGGTATCTGGAGATGTTTTTCGGAATCAAAGAACTCCCGTTCGCCAAGCGCTACCCGGCCACGGTCGGGCCGCTCGAGTCCGGCGATGCAGCGGAGAAGCATCGTCTTACCCGCGCCCGACGGCCCAAGAACACTCAGTGGCCCGGCCTCGGCGCGAAACGACACGTCGAGTGCAAAATCGGGGAGCTTCTTCTCGATTTGTACTTCGAGGGCCATCTCAGCGCTGCGCCCACCGCATCCGTCCCGGCCCTTGCAGGTGAGTCCAGTAGTACAGCCCGCCGAGGAGAGCAAGCGAAATCGCCACGTCGATGAAACACCACGCCGCTGCGCGCTCGATCTCGTTCGCTTCCACTGCAAAATAAATCGCGATCGGGATGGTCTCCGTTCTTCCGGGTATGTTTCCTGCAAGCATCAGCGTCGCGCCGAATTCGCCGAGCGCCCGCGCAAACGAAAGAATCGTGCCAGCCAGCACGCCCGGCCATGCCAGCGGCAGCGCCACTTCCCGAAACACGCGCCATTCCGATGCCCCCAGCGTGCGCGCCGCCTGCAAACAGTTTGGATCCACCTGTTCGAGCGCCGCCCGCGCCGTCAGATACATCAGCGGAAACGCCACCACCGTCGCGGCAATCACCGTCGCGGGCCAGGAAAACACGACGGTCGCGCCGAACGTGAGAAGTAATTTCCCGAGGGGGCCGTTTCGCCCGAAGAGCAACAGCAGAAGAAGTCCAACGACAGTAGGAGGTAGAACGAGAGGCAGGAGAAAAATTCCGTCCACCAGCGCCATTGCCGGACCCCTGCGGCTCTCGCGCCAGGCAGCGGCCGCAAGGCCCGCGACAAGGGTCACGACGGTCGCCGTAACGCTCGTTGCTATAGATATCCAGAGCGGAGACCAATCCATGGGCTCAGAATTGTAGCCGGATCAGCCCGATCTGGCTCGTTTTTCGACGGGGTGCGCCGTCCGGCGCGGCTCTAGGATCAGGCGCGACGCTTTCTCAAAATTTACCCTTGTTCGTACGCCTGTTTCAGCTTGGCGATGTCCAGTTTGGTCATTTGCAACATCGCCTTCATCGCGCTTTGTGATTTCTTGGCGTCCTTGCCGCCGTGCAGCAATTCGCCCAGGATGGTTGGAACGATCTGCCAGGACACGCCGAATTTGTCGCGCAACCATCCGCACTGCAGCGTTTCTCCGCCCGCCGAAAGCTTCTCCCACAGATCATCCACCTCTTGCTGTGTTTCGCAGTTCACAAAGAAAGAAATCGCCGGTGAGAATTTGAAATGAGGGCCGCCGTTGAGCGCGTAAAATTCCTGCCCGTCCAACTGAAACGTGCAGGTCATCACCGTACCTTTGGGACCCGGGCCGGTGTCACCGTACCGGGATATCATCCCGGTCTTCGAATTTCTAAAGATGCCGACGTAGAAGTTCATCGCCTCCTCGGCATTGCCGTCGAACCACAAGAATGGAATTATCTTTTGGATGGCGTACTCCTTTCCTTCCCGGGATGAATCCTTGATTCATCCTTCTGTGCGGTCGCGCAACTGCATCATGCGAAATTTGCCGCCCGCCCACGCGCATGGCAACGCCGTCACGACAAGCGCGAGCGGATAGCGGTTCCACGTCACCACAGCGCCCGCCATGGCCAAGGAACAAAGCCAATGACGCCCATCGAGACGAGGCCTTAGTTCTGCGGCGCGGGCTTGGGAGCGGCCGGCGTTCCTGGCGCGGGCGCCGGCTTGGGAGATTTTGCCGTTCCAGGAGCCGGCGGGGAGGAAGGCGCCGGATTGGATGCAGGCGCGCTATCGGCGGGCTTTGCGTCTTCCGGCGGAAGTATCGTCTTGATCTCGGCGTATTCGGTGGACATTCCGCGCAATACGGTGAGCGCGGCGCTCTTGCTCATTTCCAGGCCAATTTGCTGCGATTCCTGACTAATCTGCGGCAACGTTTTTACTACGCGCTGCCCGAGCGGCGATTCGTAAAAGTGAATGAGCCCTTGAATGTCGTCCATCGAGAAACTCTTGGCATAGATCGGCACGACGGCGTCTGTAAACGCATTGGGCGGAGCGCTAGCAGTGAACTTCGCTGAGAATGTGTCTATGAATTTCTGCAAACGGTCTGCTGCAATCACCCGGCCGACAACTTCGTGAACCTGCTGTGTGATGTAGATCTGAAGGTTGTCGCCCAGCTTCGACGTTTCCGTGATGTCCATCAGATGCCGGATGGCCGCCTCTTTTGCCGGATCGAGTTTTTCCGCAAGCGCCTGCGCAGGTGCGTTCGCGGATGCGGGCGTTCCCGTCTTCATCTGCGGCGCTTCTGCCGGCTTCGCCGGAGCGCCCGGCTGATGTTGCGCGGGTGCGCTCTGCGCCGTTTCGTTCGATCCTGATTGTGCCAATGCCGGACTCGCGGCAACGAGCGTGACAATATATAGGGCGACGAATAGGACAACAAGCGGGGCCATTCGCACTTTCATGTTCAATCTCTCCTGTTTCATGGGCCCGAACTCTCGTCCTGCCCTTATTTCAATTTGCGTTCGCATCTTTAATAATCGTATCCAACAGAGCCATCAGATGCAATTTGGCGAACGTGCGTCTAATGCTGGCAGCCGCTCTCTCGCTTGTGATAGTTTCAGCGGTGATGAAGCTCGTCGATTTTTTTGCGCGCCGCCCAGCCGAGACCACGGCCGAGATCGGAAACAGCGAACCGAGTGGCAGCGCAAACGGCGCCAACGACGAATCCGCCCGGCGCGAAATGGTCGAACGCCAGCTCCGCGCCCGCGGCATCCATTCCGCGCGCGTGCTCGAAGCGATGGCTACCGTCCCGCGGCATCGCTTCGTTCTTCCCGAACACGCCGGCCAAGCCTACGCTGATTCGTGGCTCCCGATCGACGCCGGCCAAACAATTTCCCAGCCGTATATGGTCGGGGCTATGGCTGACGCACTCTCTCTCGAAGGCCACGAAAAGGTCCTCGAAATTGGCGCCGGCTCGGGCTATCAAGCTGCCGTGCTTTCGCTGCTCGCTCGCGAAGTAGTCGCCGTCGAGTGGCAGCCGGCGCTCGCCGGCGCAGCGCGCGAGCGCCTTGCCCGACTCGTCTTCCAAAATGTCAGAATCGAATCGGGTGACGGTTCGCTCGGATGGCCGCCTGATGCACCCTACGACGCGATTCTCGTCACCGCCGGCGCGCCCTCGATTCCGCCGCCTCTCATCGAGCAACTTTCCGAAGGCGGCCGTCTCGTCATTCCCGTTGGCCCGGCCGGGCAGCAGGATCTCGTTCGCGTTGTGAAGCGCGACGGCCGCACAATGCAACAATCGCTCTTCGCTTGCCGCTTCGTCCCACTTCTCGGCCGTTACGGCTGGCCCCCCGGCACTCGCACGCAGGAGCCCTACCGCGGATGACTGCACCCGTTCCGGCCGTCTCGCTCATCATCCCTAGTTACAACGAAGAGCAGCGCCTCCCGCGAGGGCTTGCGAAAATCCGCGATTACTTGGCGAGCCGCGGCCTGGCATCCGATCAAATCGAAATTATAGTGGTCGACGACGGCTCTACCGATCGCACCGCAGCCATCGCGAAAGAATGGTCGCGTGACCTTCCGTCGCTGCGCCTTGTTTCGAACGGCGCCAATCGGGGCAAAGGGTACAGCGTCCGGCACGGCATGCTCGAGGCGCGCGGGCGCGTGGCGCTTTTCACGGATGCTGATCTTTCCGCGCCGATCGAAGAAGCGGACAAGCTTCTGGACGCGATCGACGCAGGCGCGGATGTCGCCATCGGCTCGCGCGCCATGAATCGCGCGCTCATCTTCGGACACCAGTCGCGCCTGCGCGAGATTGCGGGAATGATTTTCAACGGTTTCGTGCGGCTGTTTACCGGGCTGGAATTTCAGGACACTCAGTGCGGATTCAAAGCGTTTGTCCGCGAGCCCTCGCGTATCATCTTCGAGCAGCAGCGCATCGAAGGATTTGGATTCGATCCGGAAATTTTGTTTCTCGCGAAGCGTCATGGCTTACGTGCAGCCGAAATTCCGGTGCGTTGGGCGCACGATCCCGCCACCAAAGTCCATGTCGTCCGCGACAGCGTGCTGATGTTTCTCGATCTCGCTTACATCCGCTGGAACTGGCTGCTGGGCCGCTACCCCAAGCGGCCCAAACAGAAATAACGGCCTCTATTCTTTCGGTTTTGCCGTAGGAGGCAGCAATCCGTTCAGCCGCAGATAAATCGCAGCCATGCTGTAGTGATCCGCAAAATCGTTTGCCAGCGCGATCATCGCCGCCGCCCGCGATGCCTGGCGTCCGCCAAATAGCGTCAACTGCTCGCCCAGATTCGAGTCGTCCACTTTCGCAAGCGTTTGAGTGCAATAATCAAACGACGCCTTCAGCGCCGTTACTAACTTCTCCTTCGGGTCCGTTTCGCTTAATTTCGCATCTGCTGGAGCCGCCGCGCCGGAAATCTTCGAGCACAGGAAGTTGTTCGACCCCGCCATGTGCTCGACGAGTTTCGCAAACGTCATCTGCGCGGGCGTTGGACGGTACGCATATTTATCGGCCGGCATCTCATCTGCCGCAGCCACCAGGTTCTTCGCCTGTCGCTCCACGATCTTCCGCAGTGCGTTCGACACCGGATTCGTTTCCGTAGCGCCAGCCGCCGGCGCCGCCTGCTGCGCCCCCGCCGCAAACGGCATCACCAACCACACCACCGCTCCCAATAGAGCCAGTTTCATTTCCCACCTCCCTCAGATCGAACCGCGAATCCGAGAATAGTCCTGCGCAGGAAACTTTGGACTGCAAAGTACTTGACAGCGTTGGCCGTTCTTGCGAACCTGAATTCGGCACTCTAACGACGATGCGCCGACCCGAACCCGTTCCTGCGCGCCGCTCCACTCCCGTCGCTCTCGACGCCCGCGCCCGCGACAATATCCGCTTCATCCGCGAAACGATGGAGCGCGCCGGTTCTTTTACCGCCGTCCCCGGCTGGGGTGGTGTGGCTCTGGGCATCACCGCTCTCGGCGCCGCAACCATCGCCTCCCGTATGCCTCTTCCGCACGAGTGGCTGCTCATCTGGCTCGGGGAATTGGCGGTCGCAATCGCGATCGCGGGATGGACCACGTTCTCGAAAGTGCGGCGGTCCGGGCAGTCGCTTTTGACCGGTCCTGCGCGCCGGTTCGCCTATAGCTTCGCCCCGCCGATTTTTGCCGGCGCGCTGCTTACCGCGGTGTTAGTCCGGCTTGGCGCGACCGGCGCGATCCCCGGCATGTGGCTGTTGCTGTACGGCACGGCCGTCGTCACAGCCGGCGCGTTTTCCATCCGGGTGGTTCCGTTGATGGGGCTGTGTTTCGTCGTGCTCGGAGCGGTAGCCCTATTTTGTCCGTGGACGTGGGGCAATGCGTTCCTGGCCGCGGGCTTTGGCGGGCTTCACATTTTGTTTGGGGCGCTCATTGCGAGGAACTATGGCGGCTAAATCAGGCGCCTTCCGCGTTTCGCGGGAGGAAAAAGCAAAACGAAATTCTCCGGGTGCGCGACAGCAGGAATCCAGCGCTACAAGTCTCGACAGGCTGATACACGAACGCACCCGGCTTGCAATCATCAGCGCGCTTGCCGTGAATGCGTCTCTCACGTTCAACGAGCTCAAAGAACTTCTCGGCGCGAGTGACGGCAACCTGAGCGTCCATGCCCGCAAGCTCGAAGATGCGGGCTATGTCGCCTGCACCAAGTCGTTTGCCGGCCGTATGCCGAAGACCGAGTTCCGGCTGACAGCCGCCGGCCGCCGCGCCCTCGAAAAATACCTGAATCATATGGAAGCGCTCATCCAGGCCACGCGCGAAGGCTAGCAGTCCGGAGAATTTGCGAATCCAGTGCAATCGATAACTCCTAAAATGATTCCGAATCCGAAACTTCACGTCGCGATCCTACTCGATGGCAACGGCCGCTGGGCGGCGATGCGCGGCCTCCCACGTTCGGAGGGCCATCGCGCCGGTGTCTCAGCCGTTCGCCGAGTTGTCCGCTGCGCTCCCGCACTGGGAATCGGCAAGCTCACGCTCTATGCATTCTCGTCCGACAATTGGGCGCGCCCTTCGAACGAAGTCCACTCGCTCTTCAATCTTCTCGAAGATTTTCTGCGCAACGACGCCAAGGCTTGCGCCGCCGAGGGCATTCGCCTCCGCGTGATCGGCCGCCGCGATCGCATTCCTCCGTCTCTTCTTGACGCGATCGAATTCGCGGAACGCTCGACCGCTTCGGGCCGCGGCCTCGAGCTCCGCATTGCGCTCGACTACTCCGCGCGCGACGCAATTCTTCGCGCCGCCTGCTGGATGATTTCAAGCCTGGAAGTCTCCGAGCGCGAATTCTCGCGGCGCCTAGGTGACGTCACGCACGCCGGAGGCCCCGCCTCCGATGTCGATCTTCTGATTCGCACCGGAGGCGAGCGCCGCCTGAGCGACTTCATGCTCTGGGAATGCGCCTACGCCGAACTGCTTTTCACGCCGCGCATGTGGCCCGAATTCGAAGCGGCCGACCTCGCCGCCGCCGTCCAGGATTTCCTTGGCCGCGAACGCCGCTTCGGCCGCCTCCCCGAAGCCGCCGCCAGCTAGCAGTCCGTTTTTCGTACCGCCGAGTTTCCAGCCGGCTCTCGTCACTTGCTTGCGTTCGTTTCGAACGTACAACCCTGGATTTCCTAATCGTCCCTTTTGCTGCCTCTCGCACCGCCTAGGCCAATCTCCGTTTCACCATTTCAAACGCTTTCTGAATGACCCGCGTCGCGGTAGGCGTCAGCGAATACTTCGCAAGCTCCGCCTCCTCGACCCAGGCGACATCCGTCACATCGCTCCCCGCCAGCGCCTCGCCTTGAACCACCTCGCACAAGTAATCCAGAATCACGAAGTGATATTTTGCGCGGCCATCCGTGTCAGTTGTAATCCGCTCGAACACTTCGATCAGCTCGAGCACCTTCACTTCGATCGCCGTTTCCTCCAGAAGCTCCCGCTGCACGCCTTCGACGATTGTTTCGTTAATCTCCAGCATCCCACCCGGTATGGACCACTCGCCTTCCAGCGGAGGGCTTCCTCGGCGAATCAGCAGCGCGCGCCCATCTGCGATCACCACGCCGCCAACGCCCACCATCGGCTGTTCCGGATACTCGCGTCGCCCCGTCACCTTTACACGTCCTTCCCGTTTTCACAAAGCTTGACAGCGGCGTTATATAATACCCTCGCATGTGCAGGATCGCCCCAGGAAGGAGAGAACGGCCGTGACGAAATGTCCCGAATGCGATGCAGAACTCGATCTCGACGAAGACGAAGTGGAAGAAGGCGAAATTCTCAGCTGTCCGGAATGTGACGTCGAGCTAGAAGTCACGCAGACTCACCCCGTGCATCTCATCGTGATCTCCGACGACGAGGACGATGACGACGACGATGAAGAAGAGGATGAAGAGGCCAGCGTCGTGAAAGAAGACAAAGAAGAAAAAGAGGAAGAGGAAGAAGAAATCGAATGACGCTACCCCGGGCCCTCTCTCCCGCTTTTTGTGTACCGAGCCGTCGCGCGCGCAATCGCATCCCACTGCGATTCTTCGCCCCGTTGCTGTTCGTTGCCTTACTCGCTGTCACCGGAAGCGCGCAAGACAAAAAAGGTGAACTCCAACTCCGCACCGTTCACGGCGCCGTGCTGGACAAAGAAGAAAATACCGTGCCGTCCGCCGTCGTCTACCTGAAAAACGTGAAGTCGCAGGCCGTGAAAACCTACATTGCCGATGAAACCGGGCACTACCGATTCAGCGGCCTCGATCCGAACGTCGACTACGAAGTGCACGCCGAGCACAACGACTTGATGTCTTCCACGCGCACCGTCTCCAGCTTCGATTCCCGCCGCGATATCGACGTGCCCCTGAAGCTCAATCGCAAAAAGCCGGCCCGCTAGCGCGAGGATTCCCAGTTATTTCTGTTTTGCTTTTTGCCCCGCCGCCACACGAATCATCGCGTCAAGGCTTCGCTCCACGTCCGCATCCGTGGTCGCCCAGGACGACACCGCAATCCGCATCGCCGCCCGCCCGTGCCACGTCGTCCCGCCGCACCAGCACGTTCCTTCCGCCTGCAAGGCCGCGATCACGTCGCGCGTCAGATCATCGCCTCCGAATGAGACGAGCACCTGATTCAACACCACGTCATTCAGGATCTCGTATCCCGCCGCTCGCAATCCTTCCGCGAAACGCTCCGCCATCCGGCAATTTCGCTCGATCAGATCCGCCAGCCCGTTGCGCCCGAGCGATCGCAGAGCTGCCCAAATCTCCACACCGCGCGCCCGCCGCGACATTTCCGGCGTGAACAGGTTTGGATCGCGTTTCTCTCCCCGCACCAGGTAAGCCGCATTCGCCGCCATCGCTGCTTTCAAATGGCGGTCGTTGCGCACGAACGCGATTCCGCTGTCGTACGGCACGTTCAGCCATTTGTGCGCGTCCGTCGCCCACGAATCCGCCTCCGCGACTCCCTCCAACAGATGCGCCCGCTTCGGAGCTACCGCCGCCCACAATCCGAACGCGCCATCCACGTGTACCCACGCGTCCGCAGCGTGTGCGGCCTCGCAAATATCGCTCGCCGGATCGAACGCTCCCGAATTCACGTTCCCCGCTTGCATGCAAACAATCGTCGGCCCCGAAATTTTTGGCAGCAAATCCGGCCGCATGCATCCTTGAGAATCTGCGGGCACGCGCACGATTCGGTTGCGGCCCAGCCCCAGCATCCCGAGTGCTTTCACCACGCTCACATGAACTTCATCACCGCCAATCACCGTGAGCGGTGGCGCGCCAATCAATCCGTCCGCTTCCACATCCCATCCCGCGCTCTCGAGCACAGCATTCCGCGCAGCCGCCAGCGCGGAGAAATTCGCCATCGTCGCGCCCGTGACGAATCCCACGCCGCATCCCGCCGGCAGCCCAAAGAGTTCGATCAGCCAGCGCGCCGAAATTTCTTCCAGTGCCGAACTCACGGGCGAAAGCACATCCAGTCCCGCGCACTGGTCCCAAGCGCCCGCCAGCCAGTTCGCCGCCAGCGTAGCCGGCAGCGCGCCCCCGGTGACAAATCCAAAGTATCGCCGGCCCGCAGTAGCCACCGTGGCCGGCGACCCAACCTCATCCAGCAGCCGCAATACCTCCGCCGCCTCCGCCCCCTCCGCGGCAAGTGCGCCACCCAATTCTGCCAGTCGCCCCACAGCTTCCGCGGAAGGAAACACCCCGCGCCGATCCAGCGTCTCCAAATATCTCCCCGCCCTGCCTGCGGCCTGCTCCATCAAGTCCGTCTTGCGCGTTCCGGTAGCCGTCATCTCACCCTCTCTTCGTAGCCTTCAGCCACTCGCGTTGCGATTTTTTCCTGGCTCCGTTGATCTCTTCACTCACTTCCAGCCTTCGGCGATGGCACCATCACTCGAATCGCTCCCGGCAAAATCTCAAACTCCGCCGGCGATTCTCCCAGCAACTCCCCGTCGCCGTGCACCATTGCGACGCGATCCGCTCGCAGCACCACGCGCCGGCATCGAAACCGTTTCACCTCGTCGAACCTCAAATCGCCCGTCGTCAGCACAATCGGAATCGCCTCCACAAGCCGAGTCCACGCAATGTCTCCGACCAGCACGACATCGAGCCATCCGTCATCCATCTTCGCGTCCGGCGCGATGCGTACTCCCGACCCATAGCTCGTCGCATTCGCGACGGCCGCAAAAAGCGCCCGTCCCGTCCACCTCGTTCCATCCATTTCCGCGGCCAACTCGAACGCCGGCTCGTGAAAAAATGTCCAGAGCGCTCCGGCCAGATATCGTGTCACTCCCGGCCACCGCTTGAATCGGGTGTTCGCCAGGTGCGCCGCTTGGGCGTCGAGCCCCATGCCTCCCGCGCCGATAAAATGTGCGATGCGATCGTCGCTGAATCGCACGCGAACCAGATCCACAGGCCGCGGCATCGAATGGAAAAAAGCCACCGCCGCGCTGATTGCATCGCGAGGAATTCCCAAATCCCGCGCGATATCGTTTCCGTTTCCTGCGGGGAAAAATCCGGCGATCGCATCCGTGCCGCGAATTCCCTCGACCAGATGATGAAACGCCCCGTCCCCGCCCAACGCGACCACATAACGATACCCCGCCTCCGCCCCCTTTGCGGCCTGCTCGCGAATATCGTCCGAACTCCGCGAATGGACAATTTGGACGGACCGCCCCTGCGCCGCAAAGTAGCTCGCGACCAGCGGCTCGGCGCGCAAAGCGCGTCCGCCTCCAGAAGCAGGATTCACGATGATGAGTGTGTCGGGATGCACAGGACCGGCCGCCGAAGAATAGAACGATTCAGCCGCTGCGCCGAACGATTAATGTTTCTGGGAATCGTGGAGAGTCGTGCTGCGCACCGCGCCGGGATCAGCCAGAAATTCAGCCACAACCGGGCCCACCGAGATGGAGCGAAAGCTTTCGTGGCCGCACCCGCTTTCGCTAATCTTCGCGCGGCCTTATGCCGGCCCAAGTCTTCGGAACTTGCGCTCGGTGCCCTGGCATTGTAGATTCGCGCGTGAGGCAGCACCTGGGCGAAAGTTGGAAAGGAGAAATGCGATGGGCGAACTGACGTGCTATACGCGGCGCCATGCCATCATTCGACGATTCAAATTCGTGCTCCTGATTTCTGCGATTGCGCTCATGGTTGCAATCAGCGCGCCGCCGGTAGCCTTCGCGCAAGCGGCTCCCGCCGCAGCGCCCGCTCACGGGCCGCACTGGGACTATTCCGGCGCGGACGGCCCTTCGCATTGGGGCGACCTCGATCCGAGTTTCGCCACCTGCAAGACCGGCAAGCGCCAGTCGCCAATCGATATCAAAGACGCCAAAAAAGACGCAAGCCTCGCGCCCGTTCAGATTGATTACAAGCCGTCGGCACTGAAAATCATCGACAACGGGCACACGATCCGCATCAACTACGCGGCCGGCAGCAGCGTCACCGTCAACGGCAAAGCATATCCGCTCACACAGTTTCATTTTCACAAGCCCAGCGAAGAAGAAATTGCCGGCAAGAAATACGCGATGGTCATCCACCTCGTTCACGAACGCCCGGACGGTGCTGTCGTCATCGCTCTGCTGGTGAAAAGCGGCGCGGAAAACCCCGTAATCAAGACGCTCTGGGCCAACCTCCCGAAAGCAGAAGGCAAGGAAACTGAAGCAGCGGGCGTCACAATCGACGCAGCCGATCTTCTGCCCGCCGATCGGAACTATTATAATTTTGACGGTTCGCTCACGATTCCGCCCTGCGGCGAAGGCGTGAACTGGTTCGTGATGAAAACTCCCATCGAACTCTCAGCTGCTCAGATCGCGGTCTTTGCAAAGCACTACCCGATGAACGCGCGCCCAATCCAGCCGGCGAATGGCCGCGAAATTAAGGAAAGCGAATTCAAAATCCCCAAATGAAATCTCATATGACGGCGCTGTCTCGAAACCGCGGCTCGCGGGCGCGGTGGTTCTTCGTCCCGCTTCTGGCATTCACGATTGCGGCGCTCGGCCCAAGTCCCGCGCGCGCGCAAATTTCGCCCGAATCGGACAAGCTGCTCCACCGCTTGTTTGCATCGCCCGATTTCGAAGTAAAGCATTTTGGCCCGGCGAAATGGCTCGATGGCGGAGAGTTCTATACCACCGTCGAGCCCTCGGCGAGCGTGCAGGAAAAGGGCGCGAAAGACGTGGTCCGCTACGAGACGGAGACGGGCAAGCGCGAGGTTCTCGTCTCCGCATCGAAACTGATTCCGCCGGGAGCGAAAGCGCCGCTCTCCATCGAGGATTACGCTTGGTCGAAAGACAAATCGCGCGTCCTCATTTTCACCAACACCGCGCAGGTTTGGCGGCATAACACGCGCGGCGACTATTGGGTGCTTGATCTGAAATCGGGAACGCTACAAAAGCTTGGCGGCGACGCTTCCGCGTCCTCCCTGTTGTTCGCGAAATTTTCTCCCGACGGAACCAAGGTCGCCTACGTACGTGCAAACAATATTTACGTCGAAGATCTTGCTAACGGCCACATCCTTCAGCTCACGCGCGACGGTTCCGCGACGATCATCAACGGCACTTCCGACTGGGTGTATGAAGAAGAGCTCGCGTTGCGCGATTGCTTTCGCTGGAGTCCTGACGGCCGCAAAATCGCATACTGGCAATTCGACACGAGCGGCGTGGGGATATTCTCCCTCATTTACAATCTTGGGCCGCCGCGCCAGATCGTCACCGGCTTTCCCTATCCCGGCCTCGGCGCGTATCCCTCGATTCTGAATATCGCGTATCCGTTTCCCGGCACACCAAATTCGGCCGTTCGCGTGGGCGTGATCGACGCGGCCGGCGGCGACACCCGGTGGGTCGATGTCCCCGGCGACCCGCGCAACAATTACATCGCGCGGATGCAATGGGCCGGAAATTCGAACGAATTGGCTATCGAGCATTTGAATCGACTGCAAAACAAGAACGAACTGCTACTTGCTGACGCATCAAGCGGCTCGGTCCGCTCCGTCTTCCTGGATGAAGACGCGGCGTGGGTGAATTTGATGGATGCAATTCCCTGGCTGCATGGAGGCGCGGAGTTTGTGTGGCTTAGCGAACGCGACGGCTGGCGCCACGCCTATCGTGTTTCGAAAGCCGACGGCAAAACCGCGCTCGTCACGCGCGGCGCATTCGACGTGGTGAATATCGACGGTGTGGACGAAAAAAACGGCTGGCTTTACTTCATCGCCTCTCCCGAAAATGCCACACAGCGCTGCCTGTACCGTACGCGGCTCGACGGTACTGGCGACGCCGAACGCGTGAGCCCCTCAAATGTTCCCGGAACGCACAGCTACGATATCTCGCCCGACGCACGCTGGGCTTTTCACACCTATTCGCGCGCGGATCTGACGCCTGTTACCGACCTCGTCAGCCTTCCCGGTCACCGTGCCGCTCGCGTTCTCGAAGACAACGCGGCCCTGCGCACGAATTCCGCAACACTCACTGCGACGCCCGTGGAATTTTTCAAGGAAGACATCGGAGAGGGAACCACCCTCGATGCGTGGATGATCAAGCCGCCCCATTTCAATCCGGCAAAGAAGTATCCGGTTCTGGTGTACGTGTATGGCGAGCCGGCGGGCCAAACGGTGCTCGATGCCTGGGAAACGGGGCATCTGTATTTCGATCGCGTCGCTGCTGCAGCCGGATATGTCGTGGTCAGTTTCGACAATCGCGGCACACCCGCTCCAAAGGGACGCGCGTGGCGCAAAGCGATCTACGGTTCGATCCATCCGGTGGTCGTGAAGGAGCAGTCGGCGGCGCTGCGGAATTTTCTAGCCTCGCATCCGTTCGCGGATGGTTCCCATGTTGCGGTGTGGGGCTGGAGCGGTGGTGGTTCGAGCACGCTGAATCTGATGTTTCGCTCGCCCGACCTTTACAGCGTCGGCATGTCCGTCGCGCCGGTTCCCGATCTCCGTTTGTACGACTCAATCTACCAGGAACGTTACATGGGCCTGCCGCTCGAAAATGCCGAAGGCTATCGCAACAGTTCCGCCGTGAATTTCGCTGAAGGCTTGCGCGGGCACTTGCTCCTCGTGCACGGCTCCGGAGATGACAACGTTCACTATGCCGGCTCCGAGCTTCTCTTAAATCGCCTGATCGAGCTCGATAAGCCCGTCGATTTCATGGAATATCCCAACCGCACGCATTCGATCTCGCAAGGAACCGGCACAACGCTGCATATCTATAGCCTGTTGCTCCGGTATCTTGAGGAGCACATCGCTCCCTCCGCGCAATGACTCGCGGCAGCGATGCCCTGTCAAGGGACCCGAAAGGAAGAAGCAAACACAGAATGCGGTTGGATGAGGACGAATAGTCGGCGGCGAACAAATAAGGGAATGCCCTCTTTTTAGTGTACCGTTGAATTGTATGGCCGCGATCTTAACTCCGCCTCGATCGAGCGTCTTCGCCGCTCGGGCCCAAATGGGGGCTTGCGCAATCCTGTTCCTGCTGTTCGTATGCCCTGCTTTCGGCCAGAGCAACTACGGCGAACTGCGCTTGCGAGTGACCGATCCCTCAGGACTCGGCGTGAAAACCTCCGTGCAAATCGTCAGCGAAGCAAACCGGTATCGAAATAGTCTGGCGACCAACGACCAGGGAATCCTCTACGTGCAACGCTTGCCTTTCGGCATTTATCGGCTGGAAATAGCGCAACCGGGATTTGCCGCCATGTCCCAACCGGTAGAGATCCGTTCCGCGATTCCGTCCGAGTTCGCAATCCAACTCAAATTGCCGGCGGTGAACCAGTCCATCGATGTGAACGCCGACAAAACATTGATCGACCCGGATCGGGCAGGATCGATCAGCGAGATTGGCGCCGATCTGATCGACAACCGGCTGAGCTCCGTGCCAGGACGTTCCTTGCAAGATCTGGTGAATTCACAGCCCGGCTGGCTGTACGAAGGCAATGCCGTGCTCCATCCCCGCGGTTCGGAATATCAGACGCAGTTCGTCGTCGACGGAATTCCGCTCACCGATAACCGCTCTCCCAGCTTCGGTCCCGAGATTGAAGCGGACGACGTGCAATCGATGACCATCTATACGGCCGGTATCCCGGCAGAGTACGGCCGGAAAATGGGAGGAGTGGTCGAGGTGAATACGCTGCAAGATGCGCAGGCGGGCTTCCACGGCCAGTTCGTTCTTTCCGGCGGCAGTTTTGGTTCGGCGGGCGCTTTCGGCCAGGGGCAATACGTCTGGGGGAAGAATGCGCTCGGCGTCAGCGCGAGCGGCAGCCGGACAGATCATTATCTGAATCCCGTGGTTCCAGAGAATTTTTCAAATACGGGAACGCTTGGGGATTTCTCGGTTCATTACGAGCGGAATCTGACGCCCAACGATCGCCTGGGTTTCATCGTTCGCCACGAAATCTCGCGCTACGATATTCCCAACGAATTGCTTCAGCAAGCCGCAGGCCAGCGCCAAACGGCGGACAATATCGAGACAATGGGAATCGCCTCCTACCAGCACGTTTTTTCCTCTCATGTAGTGGCCGATATCCGCGGGATGGTCCGCGACAACGCAAACGACTTCAATTCCAATCCGAATTCAACTCCAATCGAAGTCTTTCAGCACAATTGGTTTCGAGAAGGATATTTCAAGACTGCCGTAACCATCGATCACGGCCGGCACGAATGGAAAGTCGGGGTCGAATCCGACAATACGTACCTTCACGAAAATCTCAGTTACTTCATCACCGATCCGAGCCAATTCGACCCGGGCACTCCTCCTACTTTTACCTTTCCGCTTCCCGGGCAGGCAAGTTCCGCCAGGCGTCCAGACCTCGAGCAATCCGCGTTTGTGCAGGATCGAATCCGGCTGGGGAATTGGACGATCAGCGCCGGGCTTCGTTGGGACCACTATCAGTTGCTTTTGAACCGGCAAGCCGTGGGCCCGCGCTTTTCAGTTTCACGCTATTTCCCGTCTGCCGATCTTGTCGTGCATTTCTCCTACGATCGCGTCTTCCAGACTCCGTCGTTCGAGAATATTCTGCTCTCAAGTTCCGCGGACATCGAGTCCATCGACAAAGATAGCTTTCTCCGGCTGCCGGTCGAGCCTTCGGAGGGGAATTACTACGAAGCGGGAATCACGAAGTCTTTCCTTGGTAAGGTCCGGCTGGACGCTAACTATTTCCGCCGGCTCGTAAACAATTTTGCGGACGACGATCAAATCCGGAATACCACGATCAGCTTCCCCATTTCTTTTCGCAAATCCATCATCTACGGCGCTGAAACGAGACTCGATGTTCCCGATTGGCACGGCTTCTCAGGATTCTTGAGCTATTCCTACACCGTGGGGAATGCCTGGTTTCCTGTGACTGGCGGCTTATTCTTGGGCGACGACGCGTCGGCTGCAGCGACGCAGCTGACGGGTCATTTTCCGGCTACGCAGGATCAACGCAACACAATTCGGGGACGCGTTCGCTATCAGGTGAAACCGCGCTTCTGGATTGCGGCCGGAGTTCAGTATGACACCGGGCTTCCCTTCGAGTTCGACGGCGACCCGGACACCGTCCTCGCGCAGTACGGGCAAAAAGTCCTCGATCGCATCAACTTTAACCGTGGCCGGATTTATCCTGCGTTCCAGGTGAATGCTTCGGCGGGCGCGGATATTTACTCGTCGGACCGCATGAAGATGCGCTTGCAAGCCGACGGCCAGAACCTCAACAATGTATTGAACGTCATCGACTTCGGCGGCCTTTTTTCAGGCAACGCAATCGGCCCACCGCGCAGCTTTGCGTTACGCTGGACGACGCAGTTCTAGCAAGCAGTGATCGTTCGCCAAATCCCACCGCACGGGAGTCCTCCTAAGAAAGCTCTAATCTTCTGCGGCCCCAACTGGCAGCGGGCTCGTAGGAATTCGCCTCGCGATTCCTGTCACGCGGAATCCGGTGCATCCAACAACTAAGAAAGAATCTTGAAGAGCCGATAAAGACATAGCTGCGAAGTTCAGGCGCGCAAACTATGGCCACTCGACCCGATCTTGCGACTCCATTCCGATCTGAGGAAAACCATCGATGAGCGATTCCGACATCGTTAAGGAGTTTCTGCAGGAGAGCTACGAAAACCTCGATCGTCTGGATCGGGAACTGGTCGGGCTGGAGAAGGACCCTCGCGATAGCGACGCTTTGGCCAGCGTGTTCAGAACGATTCACACGATCAAGGGAACCTGCGGGTTTCTGGGTTTCGACAAGCTCGAAAAAGTGGCGCATGTGGGAGAAAACCTGCTTACTCGTCTTCGAGACGGCCATCTCATTCTCAATCCCGAGATCACCACCGGCCTGCTTAGCATGGTCGATGCGGTCCGGCAGATGCTGAAAGAGATTGAATCCACCGGGCAGGACGGCGACGACACGTATCCGGAACTGCTGCAGACCCTTGCGAAATTGCAGGAGCCGTCCGGACAAAATCCCACCGTCGCTGCGGTAGCGGCCCTGCCTGTTAAAGGAGTGGCGAAGAAGCCCTCTCGGGCCGAAAAGAAAGTGGAGAGTCCATCACAAGAAAAAGCCGTGACCTCCATGCAGCCTCCTGAAACAAAAGCGATCGCCGCAAAATTTCGGCCGGTGCGCGGAAAAATAGGAGGCGTGCTCGTAGAACGCGGCTTGGTGACGCCGGAAGCGCTCGCGCTGGCCTTGCAGGAACAGGACAAAGGAGACCGGCGCCGGCTTGGCGACATCCTCGTTGCGCTTTCACTGGCGAAACAGGAAGACGTAAACGCCGCCGTGCAGGTGCTCGAATCGCGCACGCGCGAGACGACAGCGGAAACGATTCGAGTCGGCGTCAACTTGCTCGATAAGCTGATGACTCTGGTCGGCGAATTAGTGCTGGGACGGAATCAACTCTTGCAGTTGGCGAACAAGTCGCGAGACGCCGGCCTCCAGGCCGTATCGCAGCGCATGAACCTCATCGCCACCGAGCTGCAAGAAGAAGTGATGAAAACGCGCATGCAGCCCATTGGAAACATCTGGAGCCAGTTTCCGCGGACGGTGCGCGACGTTGCGCTTGGGTGCGGCAAGCAGGTCAACATCGAGATGGAAGGGAAGGAAACCGAGCTCGACAAGACCATCATTGAAGCGATCAAAGACCCGCTCACTCATTTGGTCCGCAATTCCGTGGACCACGGCATCGAATTGCCCGAAGACCGTGTGAAAGCCGGGAAAGACGTTACCGGACGCCTGATTCTCCGCGCGTTTCATGAAGGCGGACAGGTCATTATCGAAATCAGCGACGATGGCGCCGGGCTGAACGTGGAACGAATCCGCCAGAAGGCGGTCGAACGCGGAGTGTGAGCGGCAAAAGGTAGACATGATTTCCGATCCGGCGTGGCGGATTCTCATGAACGCGCATCGCGAACTCGACGGGATAGACCTGGAGCGCTTTACGTTCGAGCTCGATGACGCCATAGGGGAGATT
>JBARFX010000065.1:0-31299 GCA_049797655.1 Candidatus Acidiferrales bacterium
AAACGCTTTCAAGTGTGAAGCAGTGCTCATACTCGCCGCGCGAAGGATATGGGCCGAGTGCGGGGACGCGAATGCCGTCCTCGGTCTCGATCGTTTTCGCATACCAGTCGTCGGGCGAGCCGTAGGATTCCGGTGGCATCCATCGTTCGATATGCCAGCGGTCCGTAGGCAGATATTTGGGAACGCGGCGCAATTCGATCACCTCGCGCGTTGTGTTGCCGTGCGCGTCGCGATCCACCCATCGGCCGCCCACCCACGCAAGGCGTGCGCCGCCCCAAACAACACTAAAATTCGGCTCGCCGTAGCGATTCGTACCACCTGCCCGCATGACTAGCTCCACAATCGCCGCCGGCGGCTCGTGAGTTTCTCGCGTGACTCGAATCAGCGGCGGCAAGTGTGATGGGACTCCGTCGGGGGTAGTAGAAACTGCATGGAGGTGAACCTTAGAGACTTCTGCGTCGCTCATCAGGAATGCATCGGGGCGGCTTCTCTATTTAGAGGTGCCGCCCCATTCGTTCGCTGCGTTATGCGGATCGCTCCGCCCGCCAATAGAAGCTCGATCGATCGGATCTCGATTGAGTTCCAACAATCGAACGCGAGGATCTTCTGGAGCGAGTGCGAACGGCCCGATTCAAAACGCAGCGAGGACGAACTTTTAGTAACCCGACGGAATCGCGAGATTGTCAATGAACGCGCCGCTGCGAGGCGACTCGTTCCACACCTGAAATCCCGTGACGAAATAGAAGATGTACGCCGAGGCGAGACCGCCGCTCGCGCCGTAGATGGGGAACACCGTCTGTCCGCCGACGTCGTAGAAATCGACGTCCTGCATTACCGCCCGACCCCAGTGCGAGAGGTCAAGGAAATCCACGCGCGATTGGTTGGCGTTGATCGAAGATTTGATCGGGACGCCAGCCATCGATTTCTCGCCTGTGAAAAGCAGGTCGAGATCGCTCGCACGTCCACCGGCGCCTTCTTTGATGATCTGAGAGATGGTGACGCCGAGCTGCTCCCATTGATGCTCCTGCTCGAGAGACGTATACGCGATCAGCTTGCTCACCTGATTGGAACCCAGCGCTTTGCGGACTTTGTTGATGGCGAGGCGAACCGCTCCGGGCGTCAGCGTAGAGTTGTTGCCGTTCACTCGCGGCGTAGCAAGCTCAACGGGATAGGTAGCGCGATTCAGGTTGAGCCACGTGCCGGTGGTCGCATTGGATTGGTGATACAGAAGTCCGAAGAGCGATACGGGTTGCGCGCCAGTAAGCCCATCGTGAACGATCACGTCGTTCGCGGTCGTGCCTGCGGGAACTGAGTCAACCGTGATCGTGCTGCCGAATGGATCGACGGCCGTCACATTGCAAGCGCCACGATTGGTGGTGAGGGTCGGGTCGTAAACCTGGATCGTCTGGTTGTAATACACCAGCATCGAGCCGGGCGGCTTGGCCATCGTAAGCGTGGTGGACGCAATCGAGTTGATCGTGCCGAGTACGCCGTTGCCGTTGGTCTGCATCACCTTGTCGAGGAATGCGCGAAATTGCGCCATCGCATTTTTCACTTCGCGCTTCGCAGCGTTCTCGATGGCTTTCTCAGGAGCGTTCGATGAGTATTCGACAAGCTTCGTGATTTCAACCGCGTGGCGGAAAAATATCGGGCTTACTTGCGCCACGTCGTACACGGTCCCCGAACCGCGGCCCAAATCGCCGCCATCCATATTGGCGAGACCGGCTTTGCCTCCCGGACGGATCTGAAGCGGCAGACGCATATTGCGCGAGCTGACGCGTTCCACGTCGCCGCGCTGCTGGATCATTGTCAATAGGATATCGTCTCGTTCGTAGAGAAGCGGTAGTTTGTCCCGAACCTTTTCCAGTTGTAGTGCAACCGATTGTGAGTTCTGCATTTGTGCCATGTGATTAAGTTCTCCCTCGGAATTGGAATCGTCTTACGCGGCGCATATTGCGCTGCGTCGACGCGTGCTGCGGGGGTGTCCTCCTCGGACGAGTGACGGAAAAAGCGGAACTGCGGGTAAGCGCCGACAAGGGCTGTCGTGCTCGGCTATTGGATCCGTGGCGCTTACGTTGCGCTAGAGATTCAGGATGTCAGCGTCCGACAGACGCGAATAGTCAAGGTCACGTGGCGACGTCGACCGTCGGCCGTCGTTGCCTCCACTGGTCGAGCCGGCGATATCGACACGGCGTTCGGCCGTGCGCTGGCGACTGAGGCGCTGCCGGTTCGCGCTGACGAGCGTCGAGGTCCATTCATTCAGGACGCGTTTGGCGACTCCGGGCAGCGCCTGTCGTGCGCGGCCGGCAATCAACGAGACGATCGCCCGTTGATGTTCAGCGTCGAGCGATCCAGAGCGGAACGCGTCACGCATTTGTGCAGCGAGCTGATGATTCGAGCGCAGCGTGCTATCGAGCTCGCGGTAGATTTCGCCCACGACTCGCGTTCTCGCGCTTTTTGATATCCCCTCCGGCAACACGCGTTCTACCTGCGACTCGATCACCGAAAGGACGCTTTCGACTGCTGATGCGTTTGTGGCGGTGAGAAATTCGGCTTGCGCTTCGTGATTTGCGGTCCGCGAATCATGCTCTGTCAATTCCCCGCGGTGGGCCGGAGTTCCCTTCTCCCTTTCAGCTTCGGATGGTCTTTCGGTCTGTGCCTCGCGGCGATCAGGAGTTTGCTTGCTGTATTCGTTGATTGCGCGCGTTAACGACTGGAATGAAGCCGGGTCAAGATCCGCGATCGCTCGTGCAAGCGCTGCATGATCCTCAGGACGGCGCGAAAAGAAAAGCGCGTCCATGCGATTCAATTCCCCGAGGAGTGCTCTTGCGTGGCGCGCTTCTTCCGGAGTTGCGAATGCTTCGCGGTACTCATTTGCATCGTTCCAGGCAGTGCGCAATTCGGGGTTCGCATCGAAGGCTTCGCGCAGGTTCGCGGGTTCGGCGACGCCTGCAGCGTCCGTTAAATTCGCTTCGACTGCATCGTCAGCGCTGTGCTTCGTTCCAACGTTTCCAGGAGCCGGCACGGACGCCTGCGCTCTCCGACGGGTCGTGGAAGTGTTCCCACTGTCGTCGGCCTCGAACCCGGTGAAGAGTGGATCCAACTCTTGCGTGGCGCTAGCTGATGGTGCGGCGATTCCGAGAATTTCGTCGTTAGTCGCTCGCGGCAGTGCCGCAGCTTGAGTCGGTGCCGCTGCGTGCGTCACTGAAGTGGCTGGTGTCATTAGGATTCCTCCGAGCGCTTTTACGCCGTATGCCGCGGCAATTCGCGCTTCCATTCGTAAAGGTCCTTCCGCTGTGTCCCCGCAGTTTCTTGGAGCCAACCGGGAGGAGGTTCAGGTACAGGGCGTGTTTCCGTCTGAGCACCTGTACCTCTTCGCGGCATGCAGCTCGGCGGGCCACAGGTAGCAGATACGAAGGCGCTTAGCTGGTACTGAGGAAACTGGTACCTGGACATTCGATTTTGAAACTAAGGTACTATTTCGCTGGCCTTCGCCACCTTGTAAATTTAGACGTAATGGGGAGCACGTCGAAATGGATCTATGGAAGCGCCCCTGAGATTTCTGAGGTGTGGCATGAGTAGTGTCCCGACGACCTCCGCAGAAGCCAAAGTAAGAGCCGTAAACCCGAACTTACCAGGTGTCGAACGCCGCCGGCGGAAACGTGCGAAAATCTCCGCGCAGGTGCATGTGCGCGTCGCGAATTCGCCCGAACCGTTCGAAGAAGTGTGCAAGAGCATCGACGTCTCGCGCGATGGATTGCTGTTCACGAGCGCGCGCGCGGGCTATTGGAAAGGGCAGCAGCTTGAAGTTACATTCCCGTACTCGAACGCGGCAGCGGCTTTGAATACACCGCAGGTCGCTGAGGTTGTCCGAATCGATCCCGCTCCCGGTTCACAGTACGGTGTAGCGGTGCATTTCACAGCGGCCAAAGTGGACGCCAAAAGCGAAAAGAAAGGAACGCAACCCGATCCGTTCGCGTTGAACACTCAGACGCTGAAACCGGCGGCGACCGCGAAACAGCAATCAGTCGTCCTCGCGGTGGAACCCGATCAGCGCACCGCCGACGTTATGCGCAATCTTCTACAGAACGACGGTTACACAGTTGTAATCGTTTCCACGGCGCAGGCCGCGCTCGAAGTTCTCCGCACGACGGTTCCAGCCGTGTTTCTCGCTGAAGTGGAAGGCGGCGATATGACGGGCCACGACCTTTGCCTCATTATCAAGCGCAACGACCGTTTGCAGCACGTCCCCGTGATTCTATTAACGCGGTCAGCTCAGCCCGCGGATTATTCGGCAAGCCACCAGCTTGGCGCTGTGGTTTGCATGGCGAAACCATTTAAGCCCGAGCGGCTACTACACGTTGTCCGTCTTGTTGCGCCGCCGTCGTCCCAGAAAAGCGTGTACGGCGCGTCGAAGGTGTCAACCAGCTCGATCGAACGCGCGCTCTAGTCAGGTCAATACTTTCTCCACCGCTGTTTGCCCCGCGGCTCAGCCGCCGGTTTCTGGAGCAATGCACCCTGTTGTTTTAGAACGTACGATTTGTGAAGCATGGCGTGAGCGCGGACGTTCGCGTATCCAGCCGGTTCTTCAATCTTCGCTACCTGCCCTGCATCAGACGAGAACCAACGCATGCAGATTTCGAGTTCGACTACATGGTTGTCGGCAAACTCATCGGGCACAATACTGGGTAAGATTGTTTCGACTGCACCGGAATTCCCCGTGATGGACGGATCGACAGTTGGCGTCCGGACAATCGGAGCTTCCGAAACGAGCTGCGCTATCTCGCGGTACTGTTTCGTGCGCGATTCCTCGTCGGGGATCACAAGCTCTTCCAGGCCGATCAGCCGTTTGACAAGTGCTATGTTCTCTGGATCCGCGAGCATCGTCTGAATCTCTGGATCAGGATTCGCGAGTAGCTGCAAGAGAACCGCCCGCTGTTGCGACCACATCGTCGGATATTGCTCGTCCGTTTCAGGATAGCTGAACAGGTTGCCTTTCAGGTCGGCGAGACGAATCCATTTCGATTCGAATGCCGCGCCGGCGCCCAGTAGCGTCACTTCTACATCATGCGGCCGATTTCTTCGGAAGCAATCAACGGCCAGCAGCATCACGTCCGCGTGAAAGAATTTCATTCGGCGCCAGACAAGACCGATGCGGCCCATCGCCTGGTCGCGCGCCATCGCATAGCCTGCGGCTGTGTCGTTGTTCGCCATCGCGCCGCCGAAAAGCGCGGGAAATGCTCCCGTAAGAAACTGCGCGACCGGCCCCATCAAATTGGCTGCATGCTGAGCCAGGTCCGGAGGCACCTCGGCAGGTTCGGGCTGAAAGAATCCTGAGGCAAGCGACTGCCCAGGCTTCGCACGCGCGGGATAGTGCGCTCCGGGCTCGGCGGTCTGATTTTGCAGCGCATCGAAATCCAGGACTTCGCTGTCCGCGTAGATCGGCGGGATCCCGTATTCGTACGTTTCGATCTGGAGATTCGAGAGCGTGTTGAAACGCTCCTGCACGCTGATCAACGCATCCCCGAGCGCAGGCCGCCCGCTCGATCCGTCACCGGGCAGAGCGTGGAGGACGCGCCAGTGATCATCCATATTTTCATTGCGCGATTCGCAGTAGGTCTCGCCCGCGAAGGCAACGTATGCGCCGTCCGGGAAAAGTTGCAGCAATTCATCGCGGAGTGAATTGTCATCAAGTGCGAAGAATGCCCACGGTCGCAGCCACGTCCGCTGAAAGGTGATCAGGTTGATGTTGAAATCACCACCTTCGGTCAGCGGCCCGCCTTGCGATTGTGCCAGCCGCGCCAGCCGCTCGTATTCCTGCGAACCGGTTGCGACTGGCGAACCAATTTCGTCGGCCGCATGCGGGTACGCTGCGCGCAAGCGGGCTTGATGTACCTCCATGTTCCACTGAAGGTACGGATATTCGTGCATTTCGTTCGCCCAGGGGGGAGTTTTTAGTTCAAGCCCGCCGACGGTTGTGATCACCTCTTGTCCGTTGGGAACTCGCAAGCGCGTTTCGGCGGTCGGAATTGTGAGTGTTTCGGCCGCGACATAATTTTCTTCCGCGAGTGCCGCACCGCATTGGTCGCAACTCGGCGGTTGGTCTCGTTGCGCCTTGGTCTCCTCCGCGCAACCGGGGCATATGTAAACGTCGTCGCCGATTTTCACTTCGCGTGCCGCAATCTCCGTCTCTGGGTGAAAGCCAAAACGCTGGCCATCCACGACAAAGCGAACGTATGCACCGACTTTCCCGTCGGTCCACAAATTAAACGCCTCGTCGACGAGTAAATTGCCGATTCGATTGTTCCGCTCGACGAGCCCTGCAACCTCGGTCGCAGCCTTCGCCGCAGCTACGTCCTCTTCTGCCTGCGCGGATGCAGGGAAAAAGCGAACACGCGGTACGTCTTGCGATAGCACCGACACGATTGAGAGGCCAAAGGCTTGGTAAATATTCGTTACGAATTCGTATCGCGGCAGATCCTCAATCGACGAACCGTCCGTCGTCTTTTGCTCGAACGGTAGATGCCAGTTCTGGTCGCTTTCGCTCCACCAGAGGTACTGGAGTCCGCGCCAGAACTGATGTGCCTGCTTGATGCGCCGAATTTCCTGCCGCCGCGTGGATTCCGATTCGCTGGAAAATTGCTGCACAATCCGTCGCAACGCTCCCTGCACGCGTTCGGGCAGGGCTTCATTATTGGGGCCGAAGGGAGCATTCCGCAGTTCTGAGGCGCCCTCTTCAATTCCAGCTTCTGCATCGCCGGACTTCCTATCGGCATCATTCATTCCGTCGCCACGTCTTGATCCAAAAGGAAGTTGTGTAGCAATCGAATTGACCTTCGCCGCAGGGCCCTCTACTGGGACGATCGATGGATCGGGCTTCGGAAATAGTTTCTCAAGGGACATTCGTTTCTCGCTTGTGGGGCAGAGCTTTGACCTCAAACAGACAGGCGGAAATTAATCGGCTAATGTAGGACGACGTGATACGGTGCGGCAATTACTCGATGACGATGGTCGTTTTGCCTGAAGCGATCGCGTTCGCAATGCGCGCCCCTCGCTCATCCGTCGTAAATCCGAACATACAGTGAATGAATCGAGCGTTTCGCAAGCCTACTTCCCCGCCCTCATACCGGAGTCGAGTACCAATGAACGTCACATTGTTCCAATGAACACCGTCGAGCGTTTGCGTAGCGCCAGTGATTGTGAGGTTCTCAACTCGCACGTCATTCGCAAAGAGTCGCGAGGACGGCGGCTCTAATATTTCCGCGGTAGTCGGCATGCTCGTTGCGTCCAAAAGAGTTCCGCCCAGCGAAGAGGGGTCGAGCTTCGACCCCACACCGAGCTCCCTCGGAGCGCCGACCACAACGTGCTCTGCGCCAGAATGTCCCATCGTATCGCCTGTAGGTTTTGACTGCTCTTCCGCTCCCGGTTTGTTTTCGGCCACGGATGGCCGTGGGAGGAGCAGGCTAGTTGGGTCGAAAGCGGACGGGGTGTCGGCCGGCGCACTCTCCAGTGCAGATCGCAGTTGTGCAAGTTCAATGCGTGCGAGGGTGACGTGCTCGATTAGGCGTGTATTCTCGTGATAGGCAGCAAGAATCTGGTCAAGTTGCGCGATCACCACCTCGTAAAACTCGGGCGGCACCGGCTTCGAACGGAGGCGGGCCACAGTGAGTATCGATGTCGCCCGGTCGATCGCAACCTCAGTTTGTGTCAGATCCCCTTCGGCAGCGTGCCGGACAGCTTCATCTAGCGAGACGCCGACATCGCGTTGCCAGGCATCTTGTTCCGCAAGGCTTGGGGACGATTGCGGAGGCGGCGCCGATTCGGGATTCTCTTGCCATCCTCGCAATGCATACCGCGCCCCCTGCCATGCCAGTGTCCCCACGAGAATCACACTCAGCACGGCTAGCATCGGACGTGCGTACCACGGCTCAGGTATTCGTTCTTTGCGCTTTATCCATCGCCGTGCCCGTCCGCTTGGTGAATCGGATATTCTGTAAGTCACGCCGATCCAAACTCCCTGACATTTCGTCTCGCGTTTAGGCCCGCTCAAGTATACGCGCCAGGACCTAAACCGGTTACAAACGAAGCGCCTGCCACACATGTCCGCTGGGGTCATCAGGCGCCGGAATCACGTCTGAGCCGCGACGCGAGTTACTCGCCCTGGTCTTTCTCGAACTCATCGTTCAGAAAACCCGTCAGGTCGCGGTGATCCGCGAAGACATGCGTCTCCGCAGTTGTATGCGATGCCCCCTCATTGGGCTTCACGGATCGGCTCCCTTGGGGAGCGGCGGTCGGTTTCAAGCCAGAGCGCGTGCCTCGGTGCAGGCGTGCAATGAATCCCCGTTGCGCACGACCAGAATGTGCCGGAACGAGCTTCGTGACTTCAATCTCCACTCGGTGAACCGGCTCGCGATCTCCGTGTAGGTTGCCGGAACGGTTGCCCGTAGTATCCCCAGGCCCGTCTGACTCTTGCTCGCTTTTTACTGCATGTTCCAGAGCTTGCAATGCAGCTTCGGTCTCGCGTGCTGCTTCGAGTGCCTGTCCCGCCACCGGATTGAGATGGTATCGCCCGCGAACGAAAGGCATGGCGCCTCCTTACTGAAAGAGTACCTTCTTGCATACGACAAGGACACGGCAACCGTTCTTGCTTATTCCTACTACTTTCGAGTCTCGGTCGCATCCGCGATGTGTTTGTCCTTCCGCGCGGATTCGAACTCCAACATGCGATTAATCTGCTGCCACGAACGACGTCGCATCGGTACTGCAGCGGATGATTTGAGATCACTCGTCATACTCGACGAACCGATTCGGAAGTGCCGAGACGGGAGTGGCTTGCCCGCTCCGCCGAGTGCGGCCTTTCTCATTCCCGCGGAACCGAGGTTGGTCGTAGGGCCGGAAGCGGCTTCGTCGAGCTGCTCTTGCGCCGAGGGCAGACCCGCAACCGATACTGGGAGCGGAGGCACTCCGGCGATGCCAAGAATCGAATTCAGCAGTGCGCGATTCTCCGCACGGAGCCTCGATACCTCAGCTTCCAGCGCAAGCGTGTACCTTGTGGTCGTGATGCGACGCCAGCCTTGGCGAAGATCGATCATTTTCTCTTCCAGGGTCCTTGATGGACACGTTTCAAGTTCTGCCTCGTTGCATTGGCCAATTCCTACCGGCGTCGGTGAAGAAACGACACGGGCTGCGACCGGCGCGACTCCTGAATCTGCGCCCTTCGCGCCTGAATCGCGCGAACTGTCGGATCAGCAGACACGATGCGCGCCGCGAGCCGTGCCTCGTATGGCAGTCGCTCAACGGTACTGGCGGCCCGAGTCGAGTAGCGTGACTTCAGTCCGTAACGTGTCGCATCCGCCGGATCGTCGCCGTCCATTTTCTCGACATCTTCCACTCGAGCCATATCGCGAACGAGATTTGGAATCGTGCGAATCAGCTCGATGCAATTGTCAGTCAGCACCCACTCATCTGCGTCGAGCATCTGGTACATCAGCATCCAGCCACCGATCCGATCGTTGTCAGCCGCGATCGGCCGGGGAAATCCCGCAGCCACAAACACGTCGCCCATCTGGTCAGCGATCGAGGCCTCGTCTGTCCGCCGGGCAAACGCATCGGGAGATAAGTAGATCGCCTCGATTTTCTCCTGCGAGATGGAGGCTTCGTCGCGGCCGTGCCACGAGCTCGTCGCGCAGTTTCGATTCGCAGTGGGTGTCAGGCTGCGTTCGATAATTTCGTGCGCAAGGTCGCGCGGGGCGGTTCGATGCGTAACGTGTTCGCGATAGGTAACGACAGTAGATCGTGGTGAGTTCGGAGCGGCAGCGTCATCGCCGCGCGAAGCAGGCGCGGCGGAATGCCAATACACCGCCGCGGGATGTTCAAATCCCCAGTCGATCGAGATCCACCGCGGCCACCACGGCCTCCAGCCAATCTCTTCCGCCCGGACAACGTGACGCGACACGTCGAAGCGGTCGAAATACTGCCCAGCAAAGACTTCCCAGTCGCCGTCAAGAAATGCCCGCCGAAGATGCGAAGGAAGAGCAACCAGCGTCTTTCGGTAATTCTGATCGGTCGCGTAAATGGGATTATCGGTCACGCGGGCGGGAACGAAGTCGTAGTCCGATGGATCATACATCTCCGGATTTTCCATTCCCGCTGCCGGTTGTTTGTCAATCCAAAGCGCTTTCACCCACGCATGTCCGATGTTACCCGGGTTCGTTGCGCCGGCCATGCAGGGAAACGTCCGACCAACCGGGCAGCGATTGCGGCTGGTAAGAAATTGCCACTGCCGCAACGTAAAGAGCGTGAGTTCGTCGACTCCGATGAAAAGAAATTCCGCACCCTGGTACTGGTAAACGTCATTCTCAGCTTGGCAGTAGCCGAACCGCGTGGTCGAGCCGTTGCGCCAGGTGACCACGTGCTTTGTTTCGTTGAAACTGGCGTACATGTCCCGTGGAACATCGCGGCGGAAATAAAGTAGCAACGACTGCTCGAGCTCCGAGAATGTCCGGCGCAACAGCAGTGTGTTGACGCCGGTGTGCTCGTTGGCCTGAACCACCGCTTCCATTAGGAGCGCTTTTGACTTTCCGGGGCCGGCCGCTCCACCAAAAAGCCGGTACTTGGCGGCCGACCCGTGAAACGCCTGCTGTTTCGGAAACGGCTTGTAGCCAAGGTCAATTAGCGGGCGGCTCTCCGCCTCACCCTCAGCGCACTCGGACACGTCGCGAGCCCATCGCTCGACCCCGGATGTCACGGAGACCATAACTGACCGTTTCCTGTACCATTTCTCTGAACCGCAAATAGAACCAAATGCCTCACCTCAGAAAATCGTGCGCAGCGCCTCTTTTTTACCTTGGCTCCAACCCGAACCTTCTATGCGAGGGTTCGGATCTTCTGTCCTACGAAGAAAGCCGCAGCACCGCCCACAAACGACCCAGCAATCGCAAGGTGATGGAAACTGAAAACGGCGCCGACCGCAAACACGGCGATGCCGCTCAGTTGAACGACGTATCCGATTGTCGTCTTGCTCGCGCTCATAGCGTCTCCTTCAGTGCAAGTTTCACTTCCGACAGTGCGGTTGTCCCTTCGGAAAGTGCAGGACGCACCGGGCGGGCAACGCAGTGAACAAGAGTTATCGGCGTGGGAGCGTCGCTCGCTTGCCGCTCGGTTGTACGTGGTGTATCCAGATGCCGGCTGCACTCTTTTAGGACGTCAACGAGGAGTTTCTCGGATCCTCCGCCGGCGCCCCTCTTCTTTCCGCTCAACTTTTCGACGACCGTCGCGAAGATTTCAGCGACCTTGTACTCGTCTAGGCCCCTGTTGCGCATTGCTTCACCGATTCGGACACGCGGGCGTGGCGCCGCTCGTGAGACGCTTGTCTTCGCCAGGATGCCGGGCGATTGTCGTGGCGCAGTTATTGAGCTGGACTTCTTTCGCTTGCGCCGTTTGCGTGTCGCGAACACGCTTTGCGGTCGCTTTGCCAACGCCAGCGATTCGATCGTGTCTGGTGCATGAGCTGCAACGTTCGTTTTTTTTGCCATTTGGGGGTTCTGCGATATTTTGGACTCCGAGCATCACTCCGGTAAATGTCTCGTCGTGCATGGGACAAAACAACTTGCCCGGCAGCGGTTCGCGCATACACGGCGCCCAGCCCATACCAAGATAGCCTGTCCGCACGAAAGCTCTGCACATGAGCATGGAACGACTCATCGAGGATAAAACCGAAGGACTGCCGGTTATTTTCAGCCCAGCACTTGAACGGTGATTCCCGAGCCGCCGGTAATGGATGAGATTTTTGCCCGTACGAAATTGGCGCGCACGCCGGAAATCGTTCGAGCTTCGCCCGCTGCGACAGTCGAAGTATCGATCGTCGCATACTGCGCGTCCACGTCGTTCATCGCCGCCTGCAGTACCACGCTGATCGCGGAAGGAGCCGTCCCGAAAATTGATTGCCACCGGATGCTGCGGCCGTTTTCAGAAAAGCCGGCGTAGCTCGGCAAAGCGAACTGCTGGCTCGCCTGCCCGGCTGCCGGAGCTTCGCCGTTGAATGCGAGGGCGACGTCGCCCGGGAAAATCGAATACGGAGGCACTTGTGTGTTGTAGTTCGGCATGAGAGTCTCCCGAAATCATTCTTCCGCCTGCAGGAGAAACTGCGAGGCGGCTGTTGAGTAGCACAGGCAGTCTTGCCTGCGCCGAAATTCATTAGATGCTTGGAGTATCGATGCAAGCAGACGAAAGAGCTTCGATGTGATTCCTGGACCCGGACGCACGCTGTTGCGATTTGCTTTGGCGCTTTACGAGGCTAACGAGAAAGTTGTACGCGCTTGCAAATCGAAATGCAAGGGGGTAGTTGTCGTAAACATTTTCAATCCAAGGTAACTCTCCGCCGAACGCAGCGTTTCGAACTCGGTTGCGACTCTGCCGTACGCCGCTGCCGAAGAATGCGCTGAAGTTGAATGTTGGCTGGAGTGCCACTGCGATTTGCACCGGCGGTTTACGAGGCTAACGAGAAAAGTTGTACGCGCTTGCAAATCGAAATGCAAGGGGGTACATGTCGTAAACATTTTCAATCCAAGGTACTTTCTCAACCTAGTCGGCATTTCAATTTGATTGCATCTCGACGAGATGCCGCGACGGAAGATGGCGCTGTAGTTGAACACCTTCTGGAATGCCGATCTGAGTTTCATCGGCGCTTTACGAGGCTAACGAGAAAAGTTGTACGCGCTTGCAAATCGAAATGCAAGGGGGTACTTGTCGTAAACATTCCTGCTCAAGACGAACTGTGCACTCTGCAATTCGAGACATCCCATCACTCCGCAGCTTGTCGTTCGACGATTACTGCGGCGGCGCAGGGTTTGGTGAGGCTGTTGGACTTTGATCCTCACTCTCCTTTGCTCTCTTACCCGTCTCAGGGTTCTGCGGTTGAACCTGATTGCGCAGCGTCGGCGCAGGCTTCAGCGTGATGTCGATTCCGCGTTTGTGATTCACGTCGACGCTGGTTTGCATATCTATCTGGTCTAGCTCAATCGAGTTCTCACCACCATAGTTCGTCACGTAGTAGAGTTTGCCGTCTGCGATCCAATAGTCAGTGAGCGCGTACACGGTGCCGTCCTTCAAAAACAAAACGACCTCAGGTGAATTCGCCGCGTTATCGGCTCCGCTCGCCTCTTCAGGTGAATATGCATAGCGGTTCGGGTTGAACTCCTGCGAGGGCGCAACTTCTGCATCAGATTCGTAGATCACATCACCATATGAGCCACCGTTGTAGTAGCCAGTGTTGTAGCCAACATTGCAGCCCCAGAACGGATCGCAGCCCCAGCCGTACCCCCAGAAGCCCGACCCTAGGAAAAATCCCGAGCCACAGAAGCCGGGGAAAAATCCGTTGAAGCAACCTCCACCGAAAAGGAATACCGGTTGAAAACGTCGTGGGGGAAACGGCCCGATGTGCGGTGGTAATGGCATTGACCTCGCGCCGGCAAATGTGCCGTGCATCTCTGTCGAAGGACTGAACGGTCCCCGCATCCCTTTTGGCTCGCTTCGTGTGTTCATAGACCGCGAGTCGGTCGATCCTCCGTCGGAGAATACGGAAAATCGCGAGATCGCGGGCTGATTAGCAGCCCCGTTTGCGGCGTTGGGCGGATTCCGCCAGGAATTGTGAGCGCCAAAAAAACGTGAACGAGCCGATAATGAACCCGCGGACGAGCGCGCCACGCTCCCCGATACAAAAGTGCTCGTTCCCGCCACCGGCACGCCGCTGCCAGACGCGCCACTCGATCCTCTCCCTACGCTCCCGCCACCATAGCCGATCGGAGTTCCGCTATGAGAGCCTGCCGCAGATGCCCCACCACCACCGGAATGGCCGCCGCCCGAGTGCCCCCCGCCGCTAGAGTGACCTCCACCGCCTCCACCGTGTCCTCCGCCTCCGCCGCCATGCTGCGCCAGAGCTGCTCGCGGAGACAACGCGAGTGCCGCTGCAAAAATGATTCCAAGGATTATCTTGAAACTGCTGGATGAAGTATTCGAAGCCAGACTTCCTGCAATGCTGGGGCCCATGTTTTTCACCCTCCTCACTCCGTGGGACGAGCGAAGGAGACGCGACCAAGTGACTCTAATATGTTCGACGTTCCGCTGCACGCATTGGTTGCAATGCTTCGGTCGCAATCTAGCTGTTCAGCAAGCGCCGTGAACGGTAAACTGGCGAGCCGATGATTCCCTTTCTTCACTTGGGCTGGCTCACTATTCCCACCTACGGGCTGATGGTCGCGCTCGCGATGCTGGTCGCATTTTACGTGCTGAGAGCGGACCTGAAACGCCGTGGAATTGCCGCCGATGCGGAAATATTCATCGCGGTTCCTTGTGTTGCAGGGATCGTGGGCGCAAAGCTCTACCACGTGCTCGAAACGCCTGTCGACTTCTTCGCGCACCCCTGGAGCGATCTCTTCAGTCAATTTGGATTCGCGTGGTTTGGCGGGCTCTTAGCAGGCTTTGGGGCGTTCGCATGGATCACTCGGCGCCATGGAATTCCGCTCCTGACAATGCTAGACGCAGGCTCCCCCGCGGCGGCACTCGGATACGGAATCGGAAGGATCGGATGCCTGCTGTCTGGCGATGGTGACTACGGCGTGCCGACTTCCCTTCCATGGGGCATGAGCTTCCCAGATGGTCTTGTCCCGACGACCGAGCGAGTCCATCCCACTCCAATCTACGAATTGATCGCGGCGTGTCTAATTGCGTGGGTGCTCTGGCGGCTTGGTTCGCGGCAGGTCGCATCTGCTCGCGACCAGACAGATTCGGCGGTTCCGAGGGGCGAAGTATTCGCGGCCTACCTCGTTTTCACTGGAGCGGCACGATTTCTTGTCGAGTTCATCCGCATCAATCCGCGATTCTTCTTTGGAATGACCAACGCCCAAGCAGCCAGCCTCGGCTCAATCGTCGTCGGTGCCGTGCTCTGGTGGCAGCTCAGGCCTAAGTCACGGCAAAGGGTTTGAAACGGAATCAGCATTAGGCACCGTCTGACTGTTCACCCTATTCATTCGAGGGCATCTTCTTCGGCATTCGTAATCCCAGCAAACCGTCCGCAAGAACCGCTACAGCTTGTGAAGGATCCACTTCTGCTGGTAATTCGAGAATCGAAAACAGTTGGGGAGTCATCCGAAGACGCGGGCCGTCGGGACTCGACGATTCAACCGCTTGGCGTCGCGCGTGAAACTCCGGAGACGTGGCGCGGGCCGCAGCGCTCAATCGCCGTGATTGACCATCGATGTGCACCGCCCTGGAAAATGCTGCTACTTTTTCGTCTTCCCCTTGAGAAGGAGCAAGCTCGCTTTCACATTCGCGACGACCCACGATCACGAGCCAGCGAGATTCGATCCCGATATCGACTTGCGAGGCATGGAGTCCTGGAACGCTGGCAAGCGCCCTGACGTAGCCTCCTGATTCCTCGACATCCACTGACAGATAGTCGAGAAGTTCGTGTTCTGCCTTCAGCCAGTCCTCCAGTTCGCCACCGGGCTGGGCGCCTCTTGCGATGAATTTTTGATACGCTAGCCGTGCCACGCAGTCATACGCTTCGATCAGACAGTCCGTCATCTCGCGCACGGCGACACACTCCCGCGCCGGTCCCGCATGTAGCGCTGCCGGTGCCGCTAGTCTCGAAGATTCCATCACGCTTTGTTCACCGCCGTAAGAATCACTGCTGCGTCGTGTGACGCAAATACTGCTCGATTCTCGATCGGGTTCGCCACGCCTGCCCTGCCAGGATCCATCGCCTCACGGCGATCCAGACTCGACCCGTGCGTCGGGATCTCTGCCTCGCGAGCCTGTTCTGACTCGAGCGCTAGAACCGAATTTGACGGCGCCCCGTCCGCGGTTCCCGAAACTGACTTGGAGGTGGACCGACTTGACAGGAGGCTTCTTACTTCCCATTCAAGCATGACCGGATCGAGAGCCCGCTCGCCCAGCACCCTCCGACCGCGTTCCACCACGGGCAACCATAAATGCCCTTCCGAAACCGCGATATCAACGAATAGAGTACTTGGCCGGTGACCGATCACTCGCGAGAGATCATAGCCAGCACCGTCAATAAGCTGCTCGCACGCTAGGACAACGTCCAATTGAACCGTCCCAAGGACAATTCGCGCCTCGGACTGCGATTCTACGGAGTACCACCCCCAGCCCTCACGGGCGAGCCTGTCAAGAAGTGCTTGTAGGTGCGGGCCTATCAAGCCAACTATCAGAATTCGAACTGGCGTAGCGAACATACATTTCCGCCGGAAGCAGGCCCGAGCCTGCTCTCATTCCCATTCGAGGATTTTGCAGAGATGCGTCCGTGTGCGGGTCGGTTCTAACCACGAAGTGAGGTCTCACTATCCTGCCGAAGTCACACGCGATCGGTTATCTGGGCGTGCGGAGGCACGAGTACCGCGCATGGCCCCGGCAAGATAGCTGTTCCAATCCGCGATTCCCGATTTATTCGCCGGGCGATGCGGTGAGGAACATTTGAGACGCTCCCCTTCCAGCTAGGGTGCCACCGTAGCGTCAGAGGGGTGCAATTACAAGTCGGAACAATACCTATTTCACGCCTACGGAGTACTACTCAGTTCCTACCCAACAAATTATATAAATCACTTGACACGATAATAACGCACAAGTAATGTGCGATACGGTCGCATGGCCAGAAGTTCCGGTCGCGCTTTACCGGTCCATTACTTTCCGCGCTCGCCCTGGTCAGTGAATGCGAGAGCGAAGCGATAATGTCACCCGTATCTTACTCAGCTTGGCAGGGGGGCGATGTCACCGCGCAGCGAAAATCCAGAGAGGCGCGCACCGCGCCGAACTAGATCGAACTCCCCGCAGGCCCCTTCTGAGCGACAGGCATCAACTCACCCGTCTCGTTCGTCCCGGCCGAAGCCGCAAATAGCGTCGCAACAAAAGTCGTTACGACGCACGAAGGCCGCTCAATCCGAAACCCCTCCCATCGGCGATCTTCTGGGGTCATTCGTTGAATTTGCGGCGGAATTTGACTCCGCAGGCGTCATTCTAAAGGTCTGGAAGGCCGATAATTCTCTCCTGCATCACCCAGTTCACCAAATGCTCGGAAAGCGATTGCGTGACGTAATCGGCGCTGAGGCTTATAGCCCTTTCCAAAAGGTGTTTCCACGCGTCCACCGGACGGACGTCGCCGAGGAATTTGTATACAGACTCGACCTCGCGGACGGCCAGCACTGGTTCCTGGCGCGCGCCATTCCCATCGGAAGCCGCGGGGCGTCGTCGCGGACCATCCGCCTTCTAGCCCAAGACATTACGGAGCGCCAGGAGGCCCAGCGAGCCCGCCACGAAAGCGACGAGCGCTACCGGCTTCTCGTGGACGGTCTCAAGGACTACGCCATCTTCACAATCGACTGCGACGGTTTCGTGATCAGTTGGAATTTAGGGGCTGAATGCATCACGGGGTTCAAGTCCGATGAAATTATCGGGCAGCACTTCTCGTGTTTCTATCCGCCTGACGATATTGCCAGTGAAAAACCGATTCGCGAGTTACAGCGAGCTTTCAACGACGGGCGACTCGAGGATGAAGGATGGCGACTCCGCAAGGACGGTTCACGATTTTGGGCAGACGTCACAATGACTTCGCTCCGCGATCGCCAGGGACAGTTGAAAGGTTTCGCGAACATCACACGCGACATGACCGAACGCAGGAGAACGGAGCAGGAACTTCGCAAGCGTCAAGCGCTCCTGGCGCAGGCCGAGATACTCGCGAACATGGGAAGTTGGGAAATCGACGCCGCCGCGAACACCGTTACTTGGTCAGACCATTTGTTTCGCATGCTGAACCTCGAACCGCCCGCTAGCCCGGCGTCGCTGGACGATCTCTGGAAGTTGATCCATCTGGAGGAACCCACAGCCTCGCAGCAGGCAGTTGCAACGGCCGTCCTGCACAGCCAATCACTCAATCGTACCGACCGGTACATTTCTCGAAGCGGCCAGGTTCGCACGCTTCATTCGCGCGGAATGCCTGTCACCGATGCCCTCGGGCGCACGATCCGATTGATAGGGACCACGCAAGATATCACCGAACGAAAATCAATCGAGGAGAAGCTCCGCAAGAGCGAAGCCCTGCTGACACAGGCCGAGACCCTTGCGAATGTCGGTAGCTGGGAGTTTGATGTGGACACGAGTGAAATTGTCTGCTCGGCTCAGCTATACCGGATTTTAGGTTTGGACCCAAACCAAACTTACCCGGCGTTCGATTCGTTTTCGCAGCTCCTCAGTCCCGATGATCGCGAAACAATGCTCCTCGGCGACGCGCCCACCAAAACAAAACCCCAACCATTCGAGCGGGAAATTCGATGGGTTCTCCCGGACGGCAGCGCGAAGCTTCTTCACATTCGATCGGTGCCCATCTATGACAAGTCGGGAGAACTTCTTCGTCTGATCGGCACGACCGAGGATGTCACGGAGCGCAGACACCGCGAAGACGAATTGCGGCGGCTTTCGCAGCAGTTGTTGAATGTCCGGGACGAAGAGCAGCGTAGAGTCGCCCGGGATCTCCACGAGACCGCTGTTCAGAGTATGGCGGCGATGAAGATGTTGCTCGATCGCGTTGATGACTTGATTCCTAAAGCGAATAACCGTGCTCGCAAACTCATTCAGTCGACTGCTGAGATAGCCGATGAGATCATCAGCCAAGTACGCACCATTTCCCATCTTCTCCACCCGCCGTTGCTCGACGAGGCAGGTTTGAGCCCCGCGGTCCGATGGTATGCCCGTGGCTTTGCCGAGCGGAGCGGCATCGCGACGAGGGTTGAACTAGACGAGGACTTCGGCCGCCTGCCTCACGAAACCGAGCTCGCCGTGTTTCGAATCGTTCAAGAGGCGCTTACAAACGTACACCGCCATTCTGGCAGCCCCGACGCGATAATCCGCGTCAAGCGCGATGAAGGAAACGTCTGCGTGGAAGTTGAAGATCACGGTCGCGGTATGGCGCTGTCCTCGAAAACAGGAGGGAGCGAGGTTCGATTGGGCGTCGGCACCGCGGGAATGCGCGAGCGCGTCACGCAGTTGAGCGGAATATTCGAGATTAGAAGCGCACCCGGCAATGGCACTACCGTCTGCGTCAATTTGCCGCTAACGCAGCCGGAGCGCAACATTGGCAGCCACACCAGGGAGGCATAAATTATGACCGTCATGCAGAAATCGTACAAAGTGCTCGTCGTGGATGATCATTCACTTCTCCGTAATGGCTTGCGCACTCTGCTCGAAACGCAATCGGGCGTGGAAGTTTGCGGCGAAGCTTCCAACGGCCTGGAGGCGATTGACCAGGTGAAGAAAGTGAAACCGGACTTGGTTGTCCTCGACCTCACGATGCCTGAAATGAATGGCCTCGACGCGGCCCGCGCGATCCGCGAGATTGCCCCGCAAACTGAAATTCTCGTGCTCTCGATGCATTTTTCGGAAGAGATCGCCCGCGAGGTCTTGCGTACGGGTGCGCGCGGCTACATGTTGAAATCCGACGCTAATGCAGAGTTGCTCGCGGCCGTGCACCGGGTCCGCAGAGGAGAGCAATACTTCACCACCCGTTTGGCCGCCACTATGGCGCAATCCTTCGTCCAGGAAAAAGCCGAAGGATCGGACGAAGCTCCCCTCGCCGGCACACCCCTCACGCCTCGAGAGGTGGAAATCGTGCAACTTTTGGCTGAGGGCAAGAGCAATAAAGAGGCGGCTGCGGCGCTCGGTGTGTCGACCCGGACCGTCGAGAGCCACCGAAATCATATCATGCACAAAATGAACTTCGAGAGCTTCAGTGACCTCGTCAAATTCGCGATCCGCAAGAGCCTTGTCGAACCGTGAAGTCTGCCGGCGTGTGGTCCACCCGGACACCCCTGCCTCAAGGCCGATTTTCTGGCCTGAGGCATCGGTGCCGATTTTGCTTGAGAATCGAACGAGCTACGCGGTTACTTTCTTGGCGGACTTGCGACGGCCTCGGCGGCGTGTCGGTGGTTGCGCGGGGGGCTCACCGATCAGTTCCGCGGTCCAGATGGAGGTTACGAACTTTTTCACTCCATGATTGTCAAAATCGATTGTCGTCCGCTCGTTATTGGATTCGGTGACGACGCCCATCCCATACTGTTCGTGCTTGATCGCCTGTCCTTCGACTAATGTCTGCACTTTTCCTCCTTCTTGGATTAGAACGCAGCCTTCCGTCCCCGGATGAATTTGGTCGCGGTGTATTGTTTTCCGCTTTTGCAGCATTCCCTGGGAACGGGTCTTGTATTTGTTTTGCTATCGAAGCACCCGAAAGGGGCGGGGCTGGCCGCCCCCTCAGGCAAACGTTCAAATCTGCTGCACGTTCTGGACGGGATTAGAGGGCGGTAACGCTCTCTGCCTGCAGACCTTTCGGCCCCTGTTTCACTTCGAATTCAACCGCCTGCCCTTCGTTGAGCGACTTGTAGCCCTCGGATTGGATCGCCGAGAAGTGTACGAAAACGTCCTCTCCCGACTGGCGCTGGATGAACCCGTAGCCCTTCGCTGCATTAAACCACTTGACTGTACCTTGCTCTCTGGCCACTTTCGCCACTCCTAATTCATTCATAGGAACACCCTTAGCATCAAGGGGCTTCCGGAAAGCTATTTGTGCTTTGTGTCCTTTCCCCGTCACAAAAAAAGGCCGCAGGGCGGTTGCCCAGCAGCCTTCCCGAACGTGTCAAAAGGATCTCAAGAGCAACAAACGCACACCTATCCTAGCACAAGACAGCAGTTACGGCAACGGACTTCGCGGGCGTTCCGGTCGCCAAAGTCTTGCGCCCGCGCCGCGAGGATGTAACTTTCGCTACCGAACGTCGATGTCCAGACGCGCGGCAGGGCTCGCGGCAGTTGGCGACGGCGCGGCTAGACGCGCGGTGATCCGCGTAGATCAAAGGCTTCGGCCAGCAGTTCGTAGGAGCGGCGGCGGTCGCCGTGGTCATAGATAAGCGAGGTGACCATCACTTCGGTCACTCCGGATCGCTCCGCAAGCTTCGTCAGCCGCTCCCTCACCGTGGCTGGTGATCCGACGAAGACGCGGTCGCGATTCAGCGCGATGATCTGTCTCTCCTCCGGCGTGGACGGATACTCCGTGGCTTCAGCGATGCTCGGCAGACGCCCGAGCCTTCCCTGCCGCAGCCGCAGAAGGCTCAATTCCAATGGACGCGCGATTTCCGCGGCTCCCTCGTCCGTCTCTGCGCACACCACTGACAGAGCGACCAACGCTCGCGGCGCCCCAAAATATTTCGATGGCCGGAAGTTATCAAGATACAGCCGAAGCGCTGCAACCGCAGGCGATGGCTGAATATGGTGCGCGAACGCAAAGCCCAGGCCCAGCTTCGCGGCAAGCTGCGCGCTCAAATCGCTCGAGCCGAGCAACCAGATCTCAGGAACGCCTACGTCGGAGGGCATCGCCGTCACATGGCGGAACGGATGTTCGTCTGCGAAATCGTCCGAGAGAAAGCCGAGCAGTTCAGCGAGTTGCTGGGGAAAATCATCGGCGTACACAGCCTGGCGCGACCGTCGTAGCGCGAGTGCTGTGATTGTGTCGGTGCCAGGGGCGCGTCCAAGCCCCAGGTCGATTCGTCCGGGATGCAAGGCTTGGAGCACTCGAAAAGCTTCTGCCACGTGCAGCGGTGAATGGTTCGGCAGCATCACGCCCCCCGAACCTACCCGAATTCGCTTTGTCGCGTTTGCGACGTGGCCAATCATGAGCTCGGGCACGGAACTGGCGATCAGCTCGGTATTGTGGTGTTCGGCAAGCCAGTACCGCGTGTAGCCGAGATCGTCCGCGAGCGGTGCCAGATCAACCGTGTTGCGCAAGGCCTCTGCGCTCGTTGAGCCGGACGACACCGGCGAGAGGTCCAGCACCGACAGATTGTAATTACTTTCAGGCGACATGTTCGATTGGATGGCCCCGCCGTCGAAATGATTCGCTTTCAGTAGCACAGGCTTCAGCCTGTGCCTCAAACCAAGAACACGACGGGACCGCCATGCTTGGTGCGCACGCGCTATCGTTCCTCTAGCGCAGATCGCAACTGCAACCTGAACCCCGAACCCGACGCCGTGTGTTTTTTTGAATTAGCTCCGCTAAGCGTCCGCCTGCTTGTGGCACACGCTGAAGCCTTTGCTAATGACGTGCGGCACGAAGTGCGGCACAAAGATCGGCGATGGGAGCTATATCGCCGAACGTCTCGCTAATGTGAGCGAACAGGTCCACGTTGCCCGGACCAAACACGAAGCTTGCCCCCAGCTGGAATGGGTCCTTGCCGAGCTTGTGCTGTCGATGTCCGGCAGCGTTCGCACGCTTGCGAGCGATCGCGTTCTCGCGGCGAAGCAGATGCAAAAGCGACCCTTTCCGAAGTCCCGCGGCGCGATAAGCACGGCGCTCCGCATCGACAAGCAGCGGGAAGGTGATGTTAGTTTCCTCGCGGAAAAGTCGCGCATAGTGCAAGTCACCCAGCCCGATGGCAGCCAGGTTAGCACCGCGCTCCCGGAACTCTTGTTCATGCTCGCGCAACTGCGCGACATGCTCGCGGCAGAAGACTCAACCGTAATGGCGAAGAAGCACGATCACCGCGGGACGATCGGCCCACAATCCCCCGAGCCGAACCGGGCATTCGTCGGTGTCGGGCAGAACGACATCCGACAATTTCGCGCTAAAGGTTTGGTCGCTCACTGAGATCGTCTCTGCGCCGTCCTGCTGCCGCTACACACCATTCTCTACGCCGGAAGCGCAAGATTTCCATAAAATACCTTCTGCAAAATCACGCCGCCCAAAATCGCGATTGAAATGCTGAGAAGCGTGCCGATCAGGAAATATTCTGCGAATTGTTCGTTCCGGAATTCCGGATAGCGCGCGATCGATTTCGCCGCTATGATCAGCCCCACCGTAGCGGGCGAATGAAGCAGAAGAGCTGTTAGCACAAGAAACCGCTCGAGCCATCCGATGTACATCCCGGCGTGCGTGAGTTCCGAATGCGATTCGCGAACGCGCACGTGAGTCATCAGCGGTCGCGTCATCGACCGTATCAGGTACCCGCCCGCAAATATCACTCCCACATACACCGCCATTGCCAGGAGAATCCGGTTCCCTGCACCGCGCATCGCGCTCAGCTGCAGGATCAAGGCGCTCAATGGGATGCTGCCGGCGATGAACCACGCTGCAACCCCAACCGTAGCCGCGTGGAGCAATTGATCGCCCACGAACGGCAGCGTTCCGTCTCCCGTGAGATGTGCCTGCGCCATGCGAATTTTGCCGAAATCGATAGCCAGGTGAAGGAGAGTAAGCGCAAGGACGACAACCTGGAATCGCATCGAAAGAATCGCGCCCGGAAGAAAAAATCCGCCGATCAGTATGGCGCTTACATAGTGAATGCCTCCGTGCCGCAGGTATCCGCCAACGCGGCCGCTTTGCTTCAGCTCGATGATGCGAGAATTCTGAAAGACGAAGTCCGTGAAGAGGTGAGCCAGATAGATCGCGAGCGCGACTCTGAGGACTGTTTGCATCGCTATATACAAATAATCGCTTTTGGGACGTATTCGTACAATCAGAAATCGGTGGTTCGAATCAGCGTCCGCATCCCTGCTACAGTCTCCTCCAGCTGCCAGAAATGCGCGCGCCGGAGATTTCGCCATACTGTGGAAACATCCACACGAAGAGCCTTCGCGGCATCCTCGAGCCGGCGCTTTTTCCGGAACACGGCGATAGTCTCCCACTGTTTCTTCGTAATTCGCAAGACCAGCGTATCGTGAAGCCCATAAATCAAGTTCGCGGTCGAATTGAAGGCGCGATCGTCGGAGCGAAATGCCGTCAGCACGTCGAACTTATACTCTGGATCGTGCTTAATGGATTCGAGTGCCGCACGGGCGAACTGGAACGCCGGGCCGCCTAGGCGGTTCACTGGTGGCTGCACCCGTCCCGAAATAGCGCCCACGCCGATGCCAATCCGCAGGTTCAGCGGCCGTAGGCGAATCCGTAAATCCAGTATTACTTCGGCGATGCTCGGCAGGTCGGATAGGATCGTTTGAAATTCATCGCCAGCGGTGACGGCATAGGGCAATCGCACGAGTCCGCGCTTCATATGGGCGCGGGAAGCGCGAGCAAGCCCTTCTCCCAGCATCGCACGGAGATTAAAGCGCGCGCTCGACGCCACGACGTCGGCAACCAGCACCGCGTGCATTTTCTTGTTTTGCATGATTTCGTCCCAATTCTACATTTTTGCACAATATTGTGCAACACATAAATTCTGTCTAGTACACGCCATCGTTCTCGATTCTCCGAGGCTAGCCTCTTTTTCACCGCCCGCCGCACCGCGCCGCCCGCGCTTGCGAACGAACCCATAACGGATACACTGGCGAGCGGCTTCTCCTATACAGCGTGTACTTGCTCGCCTAGAGGCGGCACATAAAGAGCGGGGTGAAGGCGATGGCAGAACCAGCGGACGATTCGAAAACTCAATTTCATATGACACCCGAGGAATTCAGGCGTCATGGCAAGGCGATGGTCGACTGGATTGCGGACTACCACGAGCGCGTCGAGTCCTACCCCGTGCTGTCACAAGTATTGCCCGGGCAGATCCGCGCGGCCCTTCCGAAGTTGGCTCCGGAATCTGGCGAGCCGTTCGCGGCGATGATGCAGGATGTCGATCGGCTGATCATGCCCGGCATCACCCACTGGCAGTCGCCGAATTTCTTCGCTTACTTCCCTTCCAATAATTCGTTTCCATCCATTCTGGGTGAACTGCTCTCGGCCGGCCTTGGCGTGCAAGGCATGCTCTGGGCTACTAGCCCGGCTTGCACCGAGCTCGAGACCCATGTACTCGACTGGCTTGTCGAGATGCTCGGCCTTCCGGCATCCTTCACCTCCGTCAGTAAAGGCGGCGGCGTGATCCAGGACACTGCCTCGAGTTCCGCCCTGTGCGCTCTCCTGGCAGCTCGGGAGCGCGCGACAGACTATGCGACCAATGAACGCGGCTGTGATGGACGGCTCGTTGCCTACACGTCCTCGCAGGCCCATTCATCTCTCGAGAAAGCGGCGAAAATCACGGGACTTGGTCGCTCGAACCTATGTCTGATCGAAGTGGATTCCGCCTTCGCGATGCGCCCCGAACTTCTGGCGGCTCAGATCGAGCAAGACCGTGAGTCAGGCCGGATTCCCTGCTTCGTCTCCGCGACTGTAGGCACCACGTCATCCAACGCGATCGATCCCGTGCGCAAGATCGGCGAAATTTGCCGGAAGAACGGGATTTGGCTCCACGTCGACGCAGCCATGTCCGGCACCGCCGCGCTCTGCCCTGAATTCCGGTGGACGCAGGATGGCATCGAACTCGCGGATAGCTACTGCTTTAATCCGCATAAGTGGATGTTCACGAATTTCGATTGCGACTGTTTCTATGTTGCCGACCGCAAAGCGCTCACTCGGGCGTTGAGCATCCTGCCAGAATTCCTTCGCAATAAGGCGACCGAAGAAGGTGCTGTGATCGATTACCGCGACTGGCACGTGCAGCTCGGCCGCCGTTTCCGAGCCCTGAAGTTATGGTTCGTGATCCGCCACTACGGCGTCGAAGGATTGCGCCACCACGTGCGCCGGCATGTCGCTCTCGCGCAAGAATTCGCATCGTGGGTGCGAGCTGACGACAGGTTCGAACTCGCCGCGCCCGCGCCCCTGAATCTCGTCTGTTTCCGACATCGTGGCGGCGATGCAATCAGCCAAGCGATCATGGACCGGCTCAACCAAAGCGGCGATCTGTACCTGACTCACACCAAATTGAGCGGCCAGCTCACGCTTCGATTCTGCGTTGGTCAGACGAATACCCGGTTGAAACATGTCGAGCGTGCATGGCAGCGTATTCGTGATGAAGCGGATGCGGTCTCCGCGAAATAGTTCCCCGTTGGAGCGGGATCCATGTCGGGAGCGGGACTCGATCCGGTGCGCGACAGGACGAATGCGTGCATAATGTTGCCAGGGCAGACCACGCAAGGAGCAACAAATGCTGCAACCATCAGAGTCGCACTCAAATCGTACCGCGCTCCTCGCCGTCATCGGATTGGTGTTGGTGCTCGCCGCCTACACTTTGACGCGCGGGGCGGATTCGAAAACTCCAAACGTCGGCGCCACCGCGCCCGATTTTTCGCTTGCCTCGCAGGAAGGAACGCCCGTAAGTTTGCACGATTTTCGCGGCAAATGGGTTGTGCTGTATTTCTATCCCAAGGATTTTACGAGCGGCTGCACCACCGAAGCGCACAATTTTCAGCGCGATCTGGCGCAATACCAGCAGAAGAACGCCGTGATCGTCGGCGTGAGCGTGCAGTCGGCTGATTCACACAAGCAGTTCTGCGCTAAGGAAGGATTGAACTTCAAGCTGTTGGCGGACGTCGATCACAAGGTTTCCGAGCAGTATGGTTCTCTCACGAACTACGGCGTGGCAAAGCTGTCTTCGCGGCACACCTTCCTAATTAATCCCGAGGGGGTGATTGTGAAGGAATATTTGGACGTGAACCCGGGCAAGCACAGTGAAGAAGTGCTCGCCGCGCTTACCGAACTCCAAGCTTCCGCAGCGAAGTAAGCTCCGCGTTCTGCAGCGTCGCACCCGCTGAGTACGGGTTGCTTCGCCGCCGGGGCCTAGAAGTTTTCTCGCAGGGCCTTTTTTGCGGCAAGATGCCCGCACATTCCGTGAACTCCTCCGCCTGGCGGTGTAGACGCCGAGCAAATATAGATTCTCTTCGCAGGCGTTCCGTAAAGCCTCCGGGTAGGCCGCAAGAAAAATTGCCCCGGATATGCAGGGCCTCCCGAAATATCTCCGCCGATCAAGTTCGCGTTATGTCGTTGCATTTCCGCGGTCAGCATTACGTTGCGGCGGAGGATGCGGTGGCGGAAGCCCGGGGCAAAGCGTTCTATCTGCAGTTCGATTACGTCGGACATATCGACGTCTGATCCGTGAGGCACATGGCAGTAAGCCCAGGCGATATGCTTGCCTGCCGGCGCGCGGCTCGGGTCGAAGAGCGTGGGTTGCGAGAGGAGGACGAAGGGCGCGCCGGCGTGCACACCGTTCCACGCTGCACGCTCGGAAACCGAGATTTCTTCCAAAGTGCCGCCAATATGGACCGTTCCTGCACGCGCGCACTCCTTCGCCGTCCACGGTATCGGGGCGTCGAGGGCCCAATCCATCTTGCAGACCCCCGGGCCATAGAAATATTCGCGCAGCTTATCGCGAAAACGCGCGGGAAATTTCGAGCCGGCGATCTCGAGCAATTGCCGGGGAGAGACGTCGAAAAGGGCTACAAAATGTGCTGTAAGATGGTCAACTTGGTTGACCATTTCGCCGGTCTTAATCTCGCCTCCGAGCGACCGGAGGTGGGAAGCGAGCGCGTCGGCGATTTTTTGCGAGCCGCCGCGGACAATCGGCCAGCCCACTGCATGCGCTGTTGCCATCAGAACGAGGCCGAAAGCGGCGCTCGGCACGTCTTCCAGCGGCAGAATCGAGTGCGCCGCCATTCCGGCGAAAAGAGCGCGCCCCCGGACGTCACGAAACTTCTCTTTTGCGAGAGCGGAAGCGGAACGCATTGCGTGCAACCCGAACCGCGCCGCCGAAAACGGGTGACGCGGAAAGTGACGCGCGCCCATCAGGAGAGGCTGAATCTTCTGCCAGTCACGGACGAGCGGACCGATCAGCTTTACGTAGCTTTGGGCGTCCCTCCCCAGGCCTGCCGCTGTCCGCTCCACCGAGCGCTCGACAACAACGGCTGTGCCATCGTCGAGCGGATGTGCGAGAGGCACCTCCGGTTGGATGAATTCCAAGCCATGCTGCGCGAGCGGGAGCGTGCGGAAAAACGGCGACGACATCGCCATCGGATGCACGGCTGAGCACACGTCGTGCACGAATCCCGGGAGCGTTGGCCCGGCAGAGCGCGTTCCGCCGCCGATTGTGTCTTGCGCTTCCAGGACTAGGACCGAATGTCCGGCCTGAGCGATTGTAATTGCGGCAGACAGCCCGTTTGGGCCTGAGCCGACAACGATCGCGTCGTATTGGCGCTCGGAAGGCGACACCGTGTGGGAACGCCCGCTTAGGCAGCAGCGAGCCGAGTCCTAGCGAGACATCATACACAGACTCTACCGAGGCTGCGGAATTCCGGTGAGTGCCGAGCGGCCTATTCGGATCTTGCCTGCTGCGGGCAGCCAATCAGGTAGGTGACTCGCACGGGAAGCAATCCCCCGTTTTCCTCCCCGATTTCCCATTTGTAGCTGGCACTGGACAGCCCGTCGGTGAGCTCGCGCAGGTCGGAAAGCGAATAGGCACGGAGGCAGGATGACAGGCCGTCGAAGAGAAGAGCGAGTGGAACCACGGGGATGAGATATGTCCAAAGCAGGCGTGACCAGCGAAAAGGCCTGCGGAAAGGAGCAAAGAGCCAATCGACGGCCGGAATGAAGAGGACAGAGAGCATCGTGAACGCATGGCGCGACGCCACTTCGAAAATGCCGACGGCGCGGCCCTTGCTGGTGCTGTCCTGGAGAAAGGAACGGGCGTCAGCGGCATTGAAATGGTGAAACGATGAAAAGATCGTACGAAATCCTGCGAAGCGATCCGGAATCCTGGTAGCGTCGACCGGCTCGCCGACGAAATGGATGTGACCGGCGGCGAGCAGTTGGTCAACGTTGTGATCCGCGACGCTCGGAAACTTGTCGGTGAGGAAGATTTCGACGGGCTTCGAATCGTTTGAGGTGAACTTGCGAGCAAGGGACGGCCAGGGTCCCCCCGCACCCGAAAATAGATCGACTACTTCACGCGAGCCGGCGCGCTCGATTGCGTCTTGGAGCCGGTTTGCGATCGGCTGATAGGCGTTGGTGACTTCCAGGACCATCTGGAGCGCGTCCACAACTTCGCGGCGCAAGAATTCCGGGAACCAGGGCTGGTCGTTGATCTCGAAGAGTCGTAAGCGCGGCATCAGACGCCATTGTGCCCGAGTTGCGAGCGATAAGGGGGAGCTAATATTCAATTCACGCGCCTGCGATGAAGCGTGCGGGCGCATTGACGGGACGTGGGTAGGAGCGAGCGAAACAGCCCTTTTTCTAAGTCGAATAAGCGGTCGCGTCGCGTTGTCGGTCAGGTCACGGCCGTCGCCACTGCACCGGAAGATTCCCATTCATCGGTGATTTATCCCGTGGCCGTGATGAAGGATTCCAAGAACGCAGCCGCGGCGAAGAACTTCCTGGAATTTCTTGCCGGAGCAAAGGCCAGTGCTGTCTTTCACAAGTATGGATTCCTTCCAACGAGAGAATGAGCGGGGAAAACAGTTGAGAATCAGTACCACGAGGATTCCTCTTGGCCCTTCACCTCTTCGCTAGGTACGTCCTGGCGTCCTGGAGCTCCGGCCGGTCTCCATCGGCATGGCCGCAGATAGCGAGCAGCTGGGTGTAGTAGCTTTCTGCTTTCTCGCGGTTGCCGGAGAACTGGGCGGCTCGCCCTGCCCCGGCGAGGGCGTTGAATCGGTTTGGCGCAGTGCGAAGGGTGGCCTCGAAGGCCGCAAGCGCCTCGACCGGCTGCTTTGATTCGAGCAGCATTTCTCCCAGCAGTTCGCGAGCCGGCAGGATGACCCCCGGAGTAACGGCGTGCTTGTCAGTAGCATCTTCGTGGTCGGCGGCGGAACGCATCTGGCGCAGTGCTTCCTCATTCTTGCCCTCCGCCCACGTCAGCCACGCTGTTACAGTCTCCCGCTGAATGTCCAACTGCTCGGCCCAGTATTTCTCATTCGCCTGGACCAGTGTGTCGCGAAGCGACGTGAGCTGCTGCAATTCTTCTCGCGCAGCCTCGGTGCCGCCGAGCCGGGAAGCGCCCAGGGCTCGCGCGAAATGGATATTTGCTTCGGTCCAGGCTAACCGCCCGCCTGGGAATAGATCCGGCGGCACGGTCAGCGCTGAGGCTTCCGCCCAGCGGTGTCGTTCCACGGCGTATCGCGCCGGCATGCTGGCGATGGCGTACAGCCCGGCGAAATATACCGAGTCGTTCTGTCGAACCTGTGGCACTGCCTCAAGGACTTTCTTGGCCTCTACGTCTTGCGCTCCTTGCAGATAGGCGTAGACAAGGTAATCCATTGCGTGCAGTTGGTCGCCTTGCGCACTGTCTTTCTGGGCGGCTGCTGCGGAGGCAAGGTTCGATTCGATAGACTCCTGCCAATACCCAAGGCGCGTGAAGATATGCGAAGGCATGTGCAGCGCGTGGGATGAATCGGGAGCGATTTTCGCGTAGCGCCGCGCTGCGTCCAGCGCGCGGTCGGCCAACGTAGGATAGTCGTAGCAGTGGATGATGTAGTGGGCTAAGCCGGGATGTTCCGGCTGCTCGACAAAAGCCTTCTCCAGAATTGCGCCAGCCTTCTTCTGGTTCGCGTAGGTCTTGTCACTGGGAGGTGCGTTTCCCCGCACGGCCAGCGCATAGAAAATGGCCGCTTCCCGGTCGTCGGGATAGCTCGCTTGGAGTTGCTCCATCGCCTTTTCGTAGGCCAATGCGCGTGTGCGATGATCGAGCTTGTCGGAGTCCTTGTAAAAGACCTCGATGGCGGCGATGTAGTCGCGTTCTCGCTGGGTTTTGGCGTCTGCCGATTTCGCTCTCTCGACAGCCGCCCAACCTTGTTTCAAAGCCGCCGGGTTCGGCGCTTCCCAAATGGGATGATAGTACGTCATTGCGAGGCCCCAAAAAGCCATGCCGCAGGCGGGATCCTTTTCAGCGACTTCGGAGAATGCCCCCGCGGCCTTTTCGTATCCGAACGAATGGAGGATGGCTACGGCGCGATTGAACCCCGGCTGCACAGCGGGGTCACAGGAAATGGCAAAGTTCACTTTTCCGAAGCGCCCGAGCTCTCCGGCGGGGTGCTGGTGCTGGGAAATTGCAGACGGCACGAGCGCCAACCACCCGAGCGCGAGGAACAAAACGCGTGTCAATTTCATTTTGACCTTCCGTACAGGTTCCTTGCCGAGGATGCTGAATTGAGGAAATCATAAACTGAATATACGCGCACGGCAATCACCGCCGACACGCTAGTCCCTGATTAGCCGGATAATCGGAAACAATGCTTCGCAGACGCGCCGGGCGTTCCCGTGCGGATAAGAGTTGAGAAATCCTCTTCGCGCCGCCAATCTCGAAATGAGATTGATGGTGACAATCCCGGTGGCTGTTGAAAAACTCTTCGTGAATGCGAACTGAAGTGTTGGCAGTGACGTCTATATGAGCAAGCGTTCTGCCGATGCTCTTTTTCATCACCATTCACGGAGGCTTGCTGATTATGATGGGA
>JBARFX010000066.1:0-8881 GCA_049797655.1 Candidatus Acidiferrales bacterium
TCCGTTTCCGTTCGATCAAGTTGTACGACGCGGGGCAATTGGTGAAGCCCGTGATGGACATCATCAAATACAACGTCCGAGTGAGTGAGAGTGTGCTGGGGGACTTGCGGGCACAAATCGCTGCGTGCCGAACGGGCGAGAAGCGTTTTAAAGCGATTCTCGACAAGTATGGACGGGAATTGGTTCTCAAGGCCAAAGAGCAGTTCATGAATCACGCAGACAAGATGGCACGATTGGCCGTGGAACGCATTCCCGATGGGATTTATAAGGCCGAGGGGTTCATCGACAATGACAGTCTGAAACTCGACGGTAGGCCCCTTCCGATTCGAGTCACAGTTACCGTTAAGGGATCGGAAATGACCGTGGATTTGACCGGCAGTCAGGGGCAAAACGAGGGCCCGATCAACTGCGGGTTGGCGGCGACAATCTCTGCTGTACGAGTAGGATTTAAGTGCGTCACTACTCCGTGGGTACCGATCAACGAAGGCAGCTTTCGGTCCCTGAAAGTCGTTGTCCCTGAAGATTCTATGTTCAATGCGAAGTACCCCGCGCCGGTTTGCTTGTTCTATGTACACCTTCTCACGTTGATCGACACGATTCTTAAGGCACTCGCACCAGCTCTGCCCGGAAAGATCCCAGCCGGCCACTACTGCGACATCGGCGTACTCTCGATATCGGGTTTTGACTCTCGCAAGGAGCGAGATTTCATCCATTTGGATTCTTCGAGCGGAGGCTGGGGTGCCTGCGAAGGAATTGACGGAGAAAACTGCCTCATTGCGATTATGGACGGTGACAGCAAAAATTATCCGACCGAGCTGGTGGAGCACAAGTTTCCGCTTCGTTTGCTCCAGTTTTGCTTGTACGAAGACAGCGGCGGCCCGGGACAATTTAGGGGTGGATTGGGACATCTGCGAGACTTCCAAATCTTGTCAGACAAGAGTTGGTGTCTCACGAGTATCGACCGGCATGACTATAAGCCGTGGGGTATTTTTGGTGGCGAGCACGGAGCCGCCAACGACGCTGTTTTCCGTCCGGGCACGCGCCGCGAGAAAAGAGTTCGAAAAGTGACGAACTTTCTAATGAAATCTGGAGAAATCCTCAGCATCCGCTCAGGGGGAGGCGGGGGTTTTGGATTCCCATGGAAACGTGATCCAGAGAAGGTACTGGACGACGTAAAGGACGGCTACGTCTCCCTTGCCAACGCTCGAAAGTTATACAAAGTCGCGATTGTCAGGAAAGGTGAGCGGTTCGAAATTGACGAAGGTGCCACTCGAAGAATTCGAAAGAATCTCAGCGCAGCGTGAAAATCCGTTGTGTTCGTTTCTTGACGGATTCCGGTTTTGGGAGTCCTTCGGCACCGTTGCGACAAGTCTCGCGCCGGGAGAACGGCAAGGGCGGATTGACATCATTTGTCCCGCGAGGTAAAGGCTTGAGGGAGTTGCTACCGAATCCACGCAATCGTTCAGACGCACAATATCTTCTTGGGCGGACGAATCGGGAATATGAGCGCCTGATTGCTCAAGCGCAGTGGATTAGTGGATACACGGAGAATGCGTTTAAGGAAGCCGGTATACGACCTGGAATGCGTATTCTTGACGTTGGTTGTGGAGTTGGTGATGTGTCATTGCTTCTCGCCAAATTGTTAGGTGATTCGGGCAAGATCGTTGGCATCGACCAGGATGCAGGAGCGCTCTCGATGGCGCGCAAGCGCGCCGGCGCTGCAGGATTCAGAACTATGAGCTTTGTGCAAGGAGACTTTCGGACTTACGATTTTGGCCAGTTGTTCGATGCTGTCGTGGGAAGGTACGTGCTCATGTATCAGGCCGATCCGGTTACTGCTGTCCAATCGTTGGTGATGCGGCTCAAGCCGGGGGGAATCATCGCTTTTCAAGAGCTTGACATGAGCCGGATTCCAATCTGCTGGCCGAGAATTCCTCTTTTCGAAAACTGTTTTCGCTGGGGTCGGGCGGCGAACCTGAAGGCGAAGGTCCACGTGCGAATGGGTCTTGATCTTTATCGGACATTTATTCTCGCTGGGCTGGTCAAAACAAACCTCCACATGGACACCATCGTCGGAGCTGGTCCTGATTTTCCCGGATACAAAATCATGGCTGAGAGCATGCGAAGCATCCTTCCGGTGCTCGAGAGCTCAGGAATCGCAGACCCAGATGAGGTTCGCATAGAAACTCTGGCTGAGAGACTTCGAGACGCCGTGGTCTCGGCCAACGCGATAGTCAGCTGGTGCCCGATTGTGAGCGCATGGGCCGCGAAGCCGGTCGGCGTATAGCAGCTTTGCCCGTACGATTGGTTTCACGGTGAAAAACAAGGGTCAGCTACCGGATGAAGTCCGCGGCGCTTTGGTTGATTATGAGCGCTCACGAGTTCCCCCCCAACAAGCTCGAGGCTGGTCCTCGCTTAGTACAGTGTTCTTGGGAATTTGTGTTGGGATCCCTCCCATGGTGCTCGGAAGTAACCTTGCCGCTGGAATGGGATTTCAAAAAGCGTTCTCAGCAATCATATGGGGAAGCTTGATCGCGATGCCCATTTGTGTGCTCGCTGCTCATGTCGGAACGAAGAGCCGTCTCTCGACCGGAATGACGTTGAAATTTGCTTTCGGCAGCATTGGATCCCGAATCATTTCAGGAATCATCGCGCTAGATATGTTCTGCTGGGCGGCGATGAACATGGAAATTTTCACCGATTCGCTCCGCAGTACCTCGGGCTTTGCTTGGGCCTCTCATTTGTCCAAACCCTCGTTGTCGATCGGTGCCGGTGTATTGATGATAGTGGTCACAATATTCGGCTACCGATCAATGGAGAAATTCGCATTCCTCATGGTCCCGGCACTGTTGGGAGTCGTCTTAACCTATTTTTTTTATGTCTTGCACACGACGTCCGTCCATGATGTGGTGACTCGGTCGGCTCTAAGCCAGCCGATAGAGTACACGACAGCCGTTTCCATAATCGCGGGCTCATACTTGAACCTGTCAGTGCTGCTACCTGACTACACCAGATATTCAAGGGGTCCGGTGCATTCGGCGATCGCCGTGATTAGTGGCCTCTGCCTGGGATTGCCGCTTTTTGTTTTGATTGCCTGCTATTTGACCGCCGCCACAAAACAATCCGATTTTGTGAAGTTGATGGCCCTTCAAGGTTGGGGTTCAATCGTCATCCTTGTTGTGGCAATTACATGTTGGTTCCACATGAATTCGTGTTTGTACAGTGCGAGTCTAAATCTTTCAGCGATCATTCGGCGTGCGCCGAAGTGGAAATTAACCATCTTTGGCGGGGTTTTCGCGACGGGCGTGGCAATGTTTGGAATTGTGGCCAGATATGTTTCCTTTCTGGTGCTACTTAGCATTTCAGTGCCACCCATTTCCGGTGTGTACACGGCGGATTATGTTTTGCGGCGAAATCTCTATCAGTTTGGTCCGCCCGAGGGTACCGGCGATGTTCGGCCCATCGCCATCGTTTCACTTTTCACAGGTATTCTCACAGGCTTCATGACAGCGGGCCGTGCAGATATGGGGTTTTGTCTTTTCCATCTGACATTTCTGCCTGCAATCGATTCTTTTTTGGCGAGCTTCGCGTGCCAGTTGATACTGGGTAGATTTTTCGGCGAACGACTCAGCAGACAGCTCGAGTGGAGGGTCGATGGCGAAGGTAGGGAAGGGTATGGTCCTGAGTCGTAGCCTTCACGCGAATCCAGCTCGCATTCAAGAAGTAAAAATATCGAGCGGTAAGAATGCAGAAACGACGACGTTCGGGAAATTCACAACTTCACTGATCCTCAGATCAACCGCAACGCTTGTTAAAATGTAGGCCTGTTCGCGTGAGAATCCGTACCGGGCGACCAAGAAATCAATCATGTATAACGTCGCATTTCTTGCCGCGAGATTCAGGTTACCAGGTTCATGTCGCCCCTCGTCAGTGGTCGAAATACCGACAGTTGCGTGATATCTTCGCGGGCGATTTGTGAAATCTGATGTGTCCCTACACTCAAACTCTATTCCGCGTTTCGAACTCGCAAGGCCATCTCCCTTACGTATGTTGAACTGAACTGTTAGCGTAGCCCCAATTTCCACTCCGGTTCCGCAGCACTCCGAATCGCCTTGCGCAAAGTGCGCATCGCCCGCCGAAAGAAGCGCACCTTCCGTGAAGACGGGCAGGAAGAGCGTCGTTCCCTTCGTAAGCTGTTTGATATCGAGATTTCCCCCATTTTCCCTGGGCGGAATCGTGCGGATTCCTTCATTCGCAACAAGTCGCGTTCCGGGAACGGCGCTGTTCGCTGAGGGTAGGGGAACCTTCATGCCAAGATCGGCCAATTGCCCTTCGCGAGCCGTGCTTAGTTCGAGTAGGGCGCGAGATGGTGCGACGCCGATAACACCCATAAACGGATTTCCTCGTATACGCACGCCGGGGAGTTGAACGGATGTGGCAAAGTCGTCCTGAATCTCCCATTTGACCAGAAACGGATCAGGGAAATAGTCCTTCAGCAAGCCGGACCCAGGAAGAAGAAGGGTATACCCGAAGGATTCTGATGTAATATCGAGAATCTTTACCTCCAATGTATCGCCGGGGTGTGCCCCTGTAACAAACACGGGGCCGGTGAGCGGGTGCGCTTTTTCGAGATCAAGTTGCTTGATGGCGGCACTCGTCGAATCCGGTGTGATGAGTCCATCGAGCGCATCCCTCGTTTCCAACACGACTTGATCCCCCGGTCCGACCTTCAACACAGGAGAAATGTCCGGATGCCAGCGGTTGTGTCCAGTGTGGGACTCTTCCACCAAGGGCTTTTTTCTATCGATGCGAACTGCATGTATTGGGGGCATGGAACCAACTCCATCCTTCCTCTATGAGAATCACGATGATGGTTTAAAAGGCTGTGGCCTTCTTCGGCCGTTCAAAAGAAGCATTCGCTGCCCGTCGCTGAAGTGTCAGTGAATCAGTCCATTCCAATGCGGGCGAGCTAGAGATCGAAATGGCTCCGTGCGTCTTGACAGCTGTCTCATTCTACATGACAATTGGCCCCTTTCAAGGGACAGTAAGGAAAGTGCGTCGGAGGGTAGAGAGCAGAACGAGTGGATGTGGGGCTCGGTGAGCCCATGACGCCGTGTGCTTACCACTGAGCCTGAATTGTGAGTGGGGAGAGACTCGCATGACTGAAGCAGTGAACGAATCCAAACAAGGTCACAACGGTGGTGTGTGGGCCGTGTCGGCAGATCGAATTATTGATGGGACTGGCGCACCGGCAATCTCGGACGCAATCCTGATAGTTCGCGATGGTCGAATCCAGGAAATCGGCAAGCGAGAGAGAGTCAAATTGCCGCCAACCGTGAAAGTGGCGCACTATCCCAAGGAGACGATCCTCCCCGGGCTCATCGATTCTCACAACCACCCCACGTTAAAACCAATTGGCGCAGTATTTGCGGACTACAAGGATCAATTCTACGACCCTGACGCTCGATTAACAGCGAGGTCGGCCAGGAATCTACGCATAGATTTGCTGAGTGGCGTGACCACGATTCGAGTTGTTGGCGAGTTGAATTTTGTGGATGTGATACTGGAAAAAGAAGTTCGCGATGGCATCATTCCAGGCCCGAATATCATACCCAGTGGCCCCCGTCTCGCACCAACGGGCGGCCACGTCTGGATAAAAGAGTGGGCTGTAGATGGTCCGGACAATATTCGCCGGGCCATCCGTGAGTATGTCTCCAAGGGGTCCCGAATCATCAAGCTAGGCCTTCTTGATGACGGTCCTGATAAGACTTCGTACTCGGACGAAGAACTCTCGGCGGCTGTGTCTGAAGCGCACAAGCTCGGTGTCCCCGTTGCGGTCCACTGCACGGGTGAATATGGGTCGTCGATTATTTGCAGTTTGAAGGCGGGGGTGGATGCAATCGAACACGTGGTGCCGCTGAACAAACGCATGATCGATCACTTCAAGAAGACAAAGGTCGCCTTGAGTTTGACTCCGTTCTGCTACATGCTGGCGCAACCACAGCCCGCAACGTATTACCACTACCAGGATTTTGAAGCAAAATCCGCTAAAGACTGGATGGATCACAACGCTGAGATTAGTAGGGAATTTCTCAAAACGAATCCCGATGTGATCACGAAGGACCGGCATTTTGGCCGCGAGGTCTTCCCCGCCTTGCAGCCGTTCATGGGTGCCGTACGAGAAGCCTGGGAGGCGGGTATTACCATCTGCGTTGGATCGGACGCGCCACACGGAGTCTTCCCGTTGAATATCGAGTTTCTGGTTAGCTGTGGCATCCCTTCGCCCGCAGCAATAACTGCCGCAACGGGTGTTGCCGCTCGGGTATGCCAGATCGATGCCTCAACCGGGACATTAACACCGGGCAAAGCTGCTGACTTTATTTCGGTCCGGGGAAATCCACTTGATCGGATCGAGGCTTTGAGAGACGTCAATTTGATTGTTAGAGATGGAGTTCGTTATGAGGGTTTATCGTTCGTCTAGATTGGTCTGGTACCTACGCCCTCTAATGGGGGGGCGACTTGTGGATTGAATGAATTCCTGCAGGACAAGCATCCAAGAAAATTGGGTACGCTACCATCCCAGCGCGCACCCGTGTCTCCTTGGATCGGCGGCGCCGTACAACACCCTTTCCTTGCCCCTCGAATCCAACATGATGCATTGCACGCTTCCTGTTTTAGCCTCCCAAGGCGCTCCCACGCGCACCTTATATCCCCGATTTGACAACGACTGAATCGTTTCAGGGGCGATTCGATCCTCGCACAAGAGAACTTCATCTAACTCATCGAACCAGCGCGGGACCTCGAGGGACTCTTGAACTTCCATGTTGCACAGCAAAATATTGTTGAGGACCTGACAAAGGGTCTGTGTTTGCGCAAAAGCGCCCGGCGTGGCGATAACAAGGTATGGTTTGCGATTCCTCAGCACTAGCGCTGGACTCAGAGTATGTGCCGGCCTCTTACCGCCTTCTAAAACATTTGGTTCCTCGGGCTTCAGAGAAAAACCTGTCATTCGATTGTTCAGAAAAACTCCAGACCTACCCGCCACGGCACCGCATCCAAAATGGAAAAAGAGGCTCTGAATGAGCGAAACGCAATTCCCATCGCGGTCCACAGTTACGATGCAAGTGGTATCTGATGTTTCCCGCATCTTGCTGACACTGAGAGGGAGTTGGCCTTGCTTCAGGCGGTTTATGGAAGCCGGGGACAAAAGCTCTGAAGGGTCAATATCCATGTGATCTATGTCTGCCAGTAGAGGCAGTACACCCTTGAAGGCGATCCTTTTGGCGCGCACGAGACGATCAATATACTCGACACAATTGTGAGGAGAACTCTCGAGGTCAAACTCAGAAGCCAATTTCAGTTGAGCGAGAAGAAGAATTGCCAGTGAATTCGGTGGAGGCACAAGGACTTCACAGTCTCGGTAGGCGATGCGAATCGGAGCGTTCTCCCACTTGGACTTGTGCTTTCGCATGTCGGCAGGGCGCAGGAAGCCGTCCGCGCTCTGGACATAGTTGCAAATTTCCTTGGCAATCGAGCCTTCGTAGAATTCCTTCGGTCCGTGCGCGGAAATCTTTTTCAGAGTACTAGCGAGATCACGTTGCCTTAGAACCTGCCCGTTGGCAAGGCCACGCCCGTCGGGGAAGAGCAACTTTGCGGTGTGAGGATGTTTATTCAATTTGGTTGTATTTTCATGAATCAACTTCCCCAAGATTTCGTTGATTACGAATCCCTTCTCTGCGTGTCGGATCGCCGCCGACAATATTCTCTTCATCGATCGTGTGCCGTGTCTCTTTAGCAGAATCGACCAGCCGTGAACGATGCCGGGTACGGTTGTGGAAGCCACCTCTTCTGCGGGTATTCCTTCGGGGAAGTCTCCGAGTGATACGAGTTGAGGAGACCGGCCGCTTGCATTGAGAACCCACACGCTGTTTCGCTTAGCATCAAAGCCAATTGCAAAGGCATCTCCTCCCAACCCACACGCGTGAGGCAGGACCACGCTAGCGACGGCTCCGGCGGCGACTGCTGCATCGACAGCATTGCCTCCCTGTTGCAGCACCTCCACACCAGCTAAGGTGGCCAGATGATGACCGGTCGATACCATGCAGGAGTTGCCCGCAACTGCTCTTCGAACTGCGTACACCGCATTATTGCCAGTCTGCATTGATGGGCTCCCTAAGGCGCGCGACGATGGACCCAGGCGTACGGCAGTTGTCCGCGACATAGATCGGCCCTCTCCATTAGCGCGGATCTATCAGAGGATGTGAGGGTACCAGGAAAGTTTTCATTGATCCCGAACAACACGATTCATAAACCCAATCGGAACGGAGAATACAGGATAAATTTCGGCTTGACAAGTGTCCCGTCATGAGTACAATCGTCCCGATTTGGATACAGAGTTTGTGCCCCGGCGTCAACCAGTGATCGCGGAACGTCCCGGTACACGAAACGGAAAGCGTCGCGCGGGGGATAAGCAAAACGCAAAAACATCTCGGTCGTACGCATCGAGGGAGTGCGCTTGGCGACGAAACAAATGAAGGGGCCTGAGACGGATCCGATCGAAACGGAGGTGATCCGGAATCTTTTCATCTCTGCAGCTGAAGAGATGAAGATCAATCTTGCTCGCGCCGCGTACAACCCGGTTGTCTTTGAAATGTACGATTTCGCCGTAGGCGTTTTCGACGCAGAGGCCAACATGATTGCGCAAGCCCCCGGCCTTCCTGTTTTCCTCGGGACGCTGCGAGAAAACGTCAAAGTAATCACCGAAGACATCGGTGGACTGGACAAATTTCGGCCTGGCGACCTCTACATGATGAACGACCCCTATGCTGGTGGGACCCATCTGCTCGATGTTACCTGCGTCGTTCCTGTCTTCGATCAGGAT
>JBARFX010000067.1:0-60482 GCA_049797655.1 Candidatus Acidiferrales bacterium
ACCCGACTCAAAAGAGGTAATCTTCATCGACTTCAACGCTTCCCGCCTGGTGATCGGCGATCTGGCAACGCGAAAGCTGACGCCATTGCCCGCCTATGGCTCCAGAGAATACGGCTACGCCGTCTACGACTGGAAATAGCTCCCGCGCCGCGAGCGTCACCCCGTCGCCGGGCGGGCGGACCCGCTTTACGTCTCGGTCCTCTGCACTTTCGGGTGCCCTATCCTTCGACTTCTGAAGGGTGGGACGCCTTTGACTCTTTCCCACGAATCGTTCCTCCAAGCGCCGTAAGCGCCACACAATTTAGCCCAGCCCGCCAGATTCTCGGCGGGCTGGGAATCTCCTAGCGCTATGCGCTCACCTTACGCGCTGCTTCACCCGCGCGCGCCCTTGCCTTCCTTCGCATCCCCTACGCAAATTTGCGTATCCGTATTTCTACGAATAGAAACGCGCCCTCACTTCTGTTAGCGTGAGTCGGGGGATTTTTGGCAACGCGAAAAATCAAAATATGCGCAACGGGACGTCAGTTGAGAGGACCAAAATCTCGCAGCTAACCCCTGCCTTTTCAGTCCCCGCACCCCTAATTTCTAATCGCAAATACGGGATTAGAATTCTCCGTAAACCACTAAAAATCAGCGCAATACAAATTTCTAATCGCAAATGGATCGCGGTTTGTAATCTCGTTCCGTCGCCGCAGCCGACAGTCTTGGGGTCTTCACGAGCCACCAATCACTTATCACCGATCACTGTCTTTCTAATCTACGGTAGCGCGATTAGAAATCCCCGTAAGCGATTGAAAACATGACTCCGCGACCATTTCTAATCTACGGTAAAGCCGGCAGACACGCTTCACTTGTGGCCCCGCTGAACGACCACAACATATTGTGGCAGGCACTTGTTGCTCGGTCTCACGCGCGCGTCTCTTCGGGACGAGGTTTTCAATCACGATTTCGAGTCAAAACGGGACTGGATTCCATCTCACAACGCGGGCAGACGCAGCGCCAAGCGAATATAATTTGGAGAGGGAGGTGCCATCATGGCGCAACATTCGCACAAGTTTACGATTGGAGACGACGACGCGGTGCGCGTTCTGCTGGGCAAGCTGGTGAAGGGCCGGGGGAGCCAAGCTGCGCGGCGGGAGAAACTGCTTCGCGCGCTGGACGACGCGGCGCGGCATTACAAGGACTCAAACCAAAAAGTGCGGCAGGCGTTTTTCCACGGATTGCTGACCGGATATGCGGTTGCGCTCACGCTCCGGTAGCTTCTGCGGACGCGCAATCGTCGGCCGGTCATACGCGAGGCGGCTGGAAATGTTCAGGGATGCGGCCAACGGCTCGCGCGCAGGACGGCCGGTCGTTTTTCCGAGTGACCCGGGGTGGGACCTGGGTGGAATCGGAGTGCGACCGACGACCGGCCGTCTGAGCGGAGGAGAGGAGCGGCGCCCGAGCTACTGAGTTTTGGGCGCGATATTGAGCGCGAGGAGTTTTCCGTCGTCAGTGGGTTGATATTGAACGGTAGCGTCAGTGCCGACACTAACGCGGCCCGTTACGCGAGTGTGATCGTCGAGAACGAACTGCATGGTGCTGTTGTTGCCGTTGTCGGTGACCTCGAGCGAGAACGATTTTTTGTCGGCGGCAATCGAGGTAACCTTGCCGGAAACGGCGTTCGATTGCGCCTGCTGCTGTCCCTGATGGGACGGCGGGGAAATGGAATGCGCGGTGGCGGAAATACCGAACAGGAGCAGCGCTGCGAGGGAAGCACTGAAAAGAAACTTACGAACCATAGGCTTAGCCTCCATGGCGAATTGGCCAGGAGCAGAAGCGTGGGCAGATGCGTTTCCATTCGCGCAGTTAGTTTGGGGATGGTTCAAAGGAAACGCGTTATGCGACGGGCTAGTACTTTTTGCGGCCGAGGAGCGCGCGCGAAGGTAGCGAAATATTGCACGGGAACGGAGTTTTCTTTTCAGGTGTGGCAGAGCGGGATGATTGCGTCCCGTGAGGCGGTGTCGAAATGTGCGATGAGCGCACAGATCGCGCGAGTGGGCGAACATTGGGGGTGACTGGAGTCACAGACGCTGGTAGCCTGCGGCGGGTATAAGCCCTTGAAGGAATGGAGAGTTGTGCGGCGTTGCGCGGCGCTTTGAGGTGCCGGCACGAGAGACACGACTCACACGGAGGCTCACCATGCAGGATTGCAGGATCGCGCGAGGGGCCAGAATTCAATTTGTGATTTTGATGTTGATGGGTTTGATTTTGAGTTTTGCGGGCGCGGCAGCGGCGCAGGAGAAAGAGATCAAGAAAGAACCGATTAAGACGTCGAAAGCTGCTTCCGGGGAGGAGATGTTCAAGCAATACTGCGCGGTGTGCCACGGCAAGACGGGCAAGGGAGACGGGCCGGCAGCGTCGGCGCTGAAGGAGGCGCCGGCGGATTTGACGACGCTGTCACAACGTCACGACGGAAAATTCCCGGACGGTTATGTGGCCAACGTGTTGCGGAACGGCGCGAAGGCTCCGGCGCACGGGGACGCGGAAATGCCGGTGTGGGGACCGCTGTTTTCGACGATGGATCAGAGCGACGCGATCGTGAGTTTGAGAATTTCAAACCTTACGAAGTACATCAGATCACTCCAAGCGAAGTAGGCGGGGCGAACTTCGGGCGCCAGTCGAGCGCGGCAGTAGGGGTGTGCGCGGACGAGGAGACGGAGAGGTTCGGCGGGCTTGGCAGATTGGGAGCACGGGGCGCGGAGACGCGTGGCGGGATGCGTTGGAACGGGCTAGGCTTAGAGGCTCGGGACGATTCGTCGATTCAGAAGGTAGAGCAAGAGCGAGAGAGGGCCAACGCAATGCCGATGCAGAAGAGTGGGCGAAGTGGCGGAGTGGAAGTGCTGGGGACGCTGGCGACGCATGCGCCGCTGGTCGAGGATTTCCAGTTCGTGAAATTTCGCGTTACCGGCGAGGTGGCGAGGCTGACGCTGGACCGTCCTGAGCATAATTTGCTGAACGAGCGGATGCTGGCGGAAGTGGCGGCGGGAATTAATTCGCTGAGCGAACGCAGCGAAGTGAAAATAATCGTGCTGGATTCGGCGGGGAAAGCGTTCAGCGGCGGGATCGAGCTGGGAGAATATACGCAGCGGCGCGTGTTTCAATTGCTGGATGCGTTTCACAACGCGTTTTCGGCGATGCTGGATACTTCGAAACCCGTGCTGGTGGTGATCAACGGGCCGGCGTACGGCGGCGGCGCGGAGCTGGCGGCGTTGGGCGACCTGGTGATTGCGACGCCGAAAGCGCGATTCGCGCAACCGGAAATTAAGTTGGGCGCGTTTCCTCCGCTGGCCGCGGCGATTCTGCCGTACATACTGGGACCGAAGCTGGCGCTCGAGCTGGTGTTGACGGGCGAGGTGATGACGGCGGAGCGGGCGCGGGAAGTGGGATTGGTGAACTGGCTGGTGAGCGAAGAGGAGCTGCCGAAGCGCGTGGATGAATTGATTGCGAAGGTGACGGCGCAGTCGGGGCCGGTGCTGACGATGGCGAAGAAAGCCATTCTTGGAAGCTTGGGATTGCCGTTGCGCGAGGGAGTGCGGAATTCGATGAAGGTTTTTCTGAACGAGCTTGGCGATTTGGAAGATTCGCAGGAAGGTTTGCGGGCGCAAGCGGAGAAGCGCGCGCCGAAGTGGAAGAACCGGTGAGTCGCGAGTTCAAGCGAAGCGGAAGACGCATAGACAACAGTGCCTGTGCCACTGCAACCGCGCTAATTGACAGGGTGAGGCGAGGCGCATAAACTCGCGTTGAACAATTTAGCTGGCACGGGTTGAGGGGAAGGCCGTGAAAATCGGCCACGGTCCCGCCACTGTGATCGGCCATCGCTGGGTGAGATGGAAGCGAGCGGCTGAGAGTCAGGAAACCTGCCCGGGCTGTTTGAAGCTGACACTCTTCGCGAGAGAGAGTGTGGCGATGATGAGCCTCGCTATTCTCGCGAGGCTTTTTTGTTTTTGCAGAGTTATTTTTTTGGGGGAGGATTGCGGCGCGGGTGGCAAGGTTTGAGTTTCTTGTGCGCGGCCCTGGGCTGCGTGACAACGTGCTGCGTGGCGAGCAGCGCGATGGCGTTGATTGCTGCCGCTGGGATTCGACAGAGCGCGCAGAATGGCGCGCCGCAGAGCGACGCCGCGAAAATTGTTACCGATGAAACAGGGCGGCGGGTGACTATTCCGGCGGAGGTGAAGCGGGTGGTGACGCTCGCGCCGAATTTGACTGAGACGATTTATGCGCTGGGGCTCGAGGACCGGCTCGCAGGTGACACCGATTATTGCGACACGCCGCCTGCGGCGAAGTTGAAGCCGCACGTGGGCGCGACGCAGAGCCCGAACCTGGAAGCGATCGTCGCGCTGCATCCGGATCTTGTGCTGGCAACGACGTCAATCAACCGGCAGGCGACGGTGGATGCGCTCGAGCGAGCAGGCGTGGCTGTGTACACGACGGATCCGCACACAGTGCGTGGGATGTTCGAGTCGACGGCGCGGATTGCGGAGTTGATGGGCGCGGGGACGGAGGGGGCGGCGCTCGTCGCGAAATTGCAGGGGAGGCTCGACGCACTTGCGAGGCGGCTGGCGGATTTGCCGCTCAAGCACGTGCTGTTCGTGGTGTGGGAGGATCCGCTGATCACGATCGGGCAGAATACTTTCATTGCAGATGCGCTGCGGTGGGCAGGAGCGGAGTCCGTGATTTTGTCGAAGCAGAATTGGCCACAGATTAGTTTTGAAGAGGTGGTGAGGCTGCAGCCGGAGTACATCGTGTTCGCCAGCAACCATTCGGGATTCAGCGCGGAGGAACTGAGCGCGCTGCGAACCCGAGCGGGGTGGAAAGAGCTGCGAGCGGTTGAGTTGGGGCGCATCGCGGTGATGAGCGAAGAGGTGAACCGGCCATCGCCGGGATTGGTGGACGCGATCGAGCAGCTTGCGCGGGAAGTGCATCCGGAGGCATTTCGTGACGCGGACAATGGAAGCGCGAGGATTGAAAATGGAAAGGGAACCGGGAAATTTGCGATGAGCGGCCAACAAGGAGCAGGTAGCGCAAGCTTGCAGGAGCTTCAGAGGCTGAAGCCTCCGGAATTCGACGGCGGGACGTCGCGGCGAAAGCCGCGACCCACAAATCGAATAGAGGTTGTAACGAAGCGAGCACCTGAAAAAGAGGCTGCACTTTGAAGCCGCTTACGCCGAAGCGAATTCTGGTGGTGTGCGGCGCCTTGTTTGGGGTGCTTTTTGTTGTCGTAGTAATTTCGCTGCGGATGGGAGCGTATCCGATTTCGGTGCGCGATATTGTGATGACGCTATTCAACGGCGTCGCGGGGCGGCGGGAGCAGATTCCTTCGGAGTTTTGGCTGGTTGTGTTCGGGCTGCGGTTGCCGCGTATCGCGCTGGGGATTTTGGTGGGCGCGGCGCTTTCGACGGCGGGCGCAGGATTTCAGGCGCTGTTGCGAAACCCACTCGCGGATCCGTACGTGCTGGGCGTATCGAGCGGGGCTGCATTGGGCGCGATATTGAGTTTGGTGGTGGCGCCGCATACGGCTGGGATGATTCAGTTGGCCGCGTTTGCCGGGGCGGCAGGAACGATTGCGGCGGTCTATTTTCTCGGGCGGCGCGGCGGTCAGCTCGATAGCCCGACGCTGCTGTTGGCGGGAATCGTGTCGGCGTCGTTTTTGTCGGCGATCATCATGTTTTTGATGACGACGCTGAGCGGGCGCGATCTGCGCGGGATGGCGTTCTGGCTGATGGGGGACCTGTCATCGCCAGCATCAATCGATTTGCGGTGGCTGTATTTTATTTTGATCGTAGTGCTGGGGTCGATTTACACGACGTCGTCGGATCTGAATTTGATTTTGACGGGCGAGCAAGAAGCGCGGCATCTGGGCGTGAACGTGAAGCGGGTGAAGCTAGTGGTTTACATCGGCTCGTCGGTGCTGACGGGGCTGGCGGTTTCGGTGAGCGGAGCGATCGGATACGTGGGATTGCTGGTGCCGCACGTGATGCGAATGTTGTTCGGGACGGACTACCGGCTGCTGATTCCGGCGTCGGCGCTGGGCGGAGCGATCGCGATCGTGATCGCGGATACGCTTGCACGCACGGTGGTGGCGCCAACGGAATTGCCGGTGGGCGCGATGACGGCTTTGGCGGGAGCGCCGGTGTTTATTTACCTGATGCGGCGGAAGGTTCGATGAACGCGACGACAGGAAGCGGAACATCGCTCGGGACATCGTTCGGGCAATCGGCGCGCCCTCTTAACACAGGGCCACGCGCGCGGCTGAACGTGGAGCAAGTGAGCTATGCATATTCGGCGACGGACCGGTCGGCGCCGAAGTTCACGCTTGGGCCGGCGAGTTTCGAAGCGCAGCAACGGGAGCTCGTTGCGATTCTAGGGCCGAACGCGAGCGGAAAATCGACGCTGCTGAAATTGCTTGGGGGAGTGATCAAGCCGCTATCGGGGCGCGTCGAGATTGATGGCGCGGAAGTGGGCGGACTCGATTTGCGGACGCGGGCGCAGAAAATTGCGCTGGTACAGCAGGAGAGCGAGTTGCTATTTCCGCTCAGGGTGTGGGAGTACGTGCTGCAGGGTCGTTATCCGTACGGGCGAAGGCTGCGATTTGAATCGGACGAAGATTGCCTGATGGCGGGGAATGCGCTGGCGCAGGTTGGCGCGGATGGACTGCGCGACCGCTGGATGGAGCAGCTTTCGGGGGGCGAAAAGCAGCGTGTGATTCTGGCGCGGGCGCTGGCGCAGCAGCCATCGCTGTTGCTGCTCGACGAGCCCACGCAGCACCTCGATATTGGGGGCAAGGTGGAATTGCTGCGGCGGCTGCGGAAGCTGGCTGACGAGAATCGCTACACGGTGGTCGTTGTGACGCATGAATTGAACCTGGCGGCGGAGTTTTCGGATCGGATTGTGCTGTTGCAGCGAGGGAAGTGTTTGCGGATCGGGACTCCGGGGGAAGTGTATCAGCGCGAATTACTCGAAGAGGTTTTCGAGGCGCCGCTCGAAGTGGAGACGCGGCCGGGTGGGCGGCCGCGGGTGATTTTGAGGGGAAGTCATTAAGGATCGCGAAGGCCGGAAGTTAGTCTTCGCAAGCAGCGTTGGAGAGGATTCACGGCGCTGTCGACAATCACGAGAGACTCCGCGCAAGGGAAGACGGTGCAAGACCGTCGCCGCCGCGCGACTGTAAGGCGGAAATTTTCGGCGCGTGCCACTGTTCCGAGTTCTGAATCGCGAGATTCGGACCGGAGTGGGAAGGCCGCGCCGCTGCTTCGATCGCTTTGAAAGGCTTTTCGGGAGCGATCGAATCGATTCGCCGAGCCAGGAGACCTGCGGAGTCTCAATCCAGATACGAGTGCTCGTCGTACGTGCTGTGAGCATGCGCGTCTGGACAACCTTCAACTCCCGCGCGAGAGGGAGAGGAGGAACAATGAGACTCACACGCCTTCTGGCGATTGGCGTAGGAAGTTTGCTCGGATTCTTTTTCGCACACCCCATAAACACGCAAGCCCAATCGAACACAACACAAACTGCGACACTCGCCGGAACTCTTTTGGATCCAAGCGGCGCTGCCGTGGCCGGAGCACAAGTCGTCGCCGAGCCGTCCGGATCCACGACTTCGGCAAAACCGCCCACGACGCAGAGCGGGCCGGACGGAAAATTCGCGCTCACGCTCGCGCCGGGGATCTACAAAGTGCGGATCGAACATCCGTCATTCGAGCGCGCAGAACGGGAATTCACACTGGAGGCCGGCGGGGCAGATGAATGGGACGTGCGGCTCGCGCTGAAGACGACCTCGTCCATGGTGGTGGTTTCCGCGACGACTGCGCCGATCGAGGCGGAATCGTCGCCGTATCCCGTGACGGTGCTTTCGCACGAGGACATCAGCGACCGGCAGGAATTGTGGCTCGCTCCGATGCTGACGACGGGCGGCGGAGCGAACGTGGCGCGGGAGGGAGCGTTTGGCGGAATCACGACGTTGTTTCTCGACGGCGGCAATTCCAATTTTACGAAGGTGCTGATCGATGGAGCGCCGGCGAACCAACCGGGCGGCGATATCGATCTTGAAGGGTTTGATCTGGAGAATGTGGATAAGGTCGAGATCGTGCATGGCGCCGCGAGCGCGTTGTATGGATCGGATGCGATGAGTGGAGTGGTGCAGATTTTCACGCACCGGGGGACGACGAGCACGCCTGTTGTGAGCGTATTTTCCGATGGCGGAACGTATGGCAGCGGGCGAGGCGGGGCGCAGGCGAGCGGTGTGGCCGGCGCGTTCGACTATTCCGCTTCCGCGTCATACTTCTCGACCGATGGCCAGGGCACGAACGATTATTTTCGGAATACCGGGCTCTCGGGAAATTTCGGCTACCGGTTCAGCGCGTCGAATCAGGTGCACCTCTCGCTGCGAAATGATTCGAACGATGGCGGCGAGCCGGGGCAGACGTTTAATCCGACGCCCGAGAGCCATCTCAACCAGCACAATTTCTTTACCAGCCTGATCTGGGAATTTTCGACCGGGTCGCACTGGAAACATCGCTTGCAAGGAACCGACGCGTACACGCGGCAGGATATTTTCAATCCGGGATTTAATACGTTCAACCGCTTCTATCGCTCGGGACTGGAAGCGCAGTCGAGCTACGTGGCATCACACGGCGGCGTTTCGCTTGGATACGTTTACGAAGTAGAGAACGGCCAGCCCGGAGGGCCGCCGCACGTTCGACGAAACAACGAGGCCGGGTACGTCGAGGGGCGGTATGAGTTGTGGAGGCGAGTGCTTGTGACAGCAGGCGGACGCGCGGAGGACAACGCGAGTTTTGGAACGAAAGTGGTTCCGCGAACAGGCATCGCGTATACGGCACGCTACGGCCACGATTTCTGGGGAGCGACGAGGCTGCGCGCGTCGTACGGATTGGGAATCAAGGAGCCCACGTTTATTCAGTCGTTCGAAAACGATCTGTGCTTCCCGGGGAACCCGAATTTGCGGCCGGAACGGAGCACGACGGTGGACGCGGGAATCGAACAAGTGCTTGCGTCGGACCGGCTGAAGCTTTCGGTGACGTACTTTCATAATGATTTCCACGATGTCGTGAGCTTCAGCGAAGATTTAACGCCGACTCCGGCGTGTCCGTTCGGGACGGGAACATTTTTCAACACGGACAAAGCGCGAGCGTTCGGCGCCGTTTCTTCGGTCGAGGCGAAGGTGACGAACTGGCTGCGCGTGATGGGAAATTACACGTACGACGACACGCGCGTGCTGGCGGCGCCGAACGCCTTTGACCCGACGCTTGCGCCGGGGAATCGACTGTTTCACCGGCCGTTGCATTCTGCGAATCTTGTTATGAACGCGAGGTGGCGGCAGATGAATTGGAATCTTGCCGGGACGTACGTAGGGCGAGCGACGGACAGCGATTTTTTTGGGTTGGGATTTACGAGCAATCCGAGCTGGGTGCGATGGGACGTCGCTGCGACGATTCCAGTTCGATATGGATTTTCGGTGACGTCGCGCGTTGAAAACATATTCGACCGGCAATATCAGGATGCCGTGGGGTATGCGGCGCTGGGGCGGAATTTCCGGCTAGGTATGAAATACGTGTGGGGCCGTGAATGAAGGTGCGTTGAAAATCAGCGAAGAAGAATTTATTGGAACGCATGGAAGCTGCTGGACGGCGCAGCAAGCGCCAGGATTTTCGGTCGTGAATGTTCACATGGCCGAAATCCCAGCGTCTTGCGAGCGTATTTTCCCGGAGCTGGCTGAACATGACCTCTTGGTTCCGGGCGCGGGCTGGCGTGTGCTATTTGGATTGCGAGCGGCGCTGGGGAAGTTGTTTGGATGGGACCGCGGGATGCGTTCGCACGGGCCGGAGCCGCTCGAGGTGGGGCGACACTATGTTTTCTTCCGGATCGATCACGTGAACCCGCCTTGGGAGGTGGGAATGAGCGTGAAGAACCGATTGACGGATGCGGTGATGAGCTGGCTGGTGGAGGCAAATGCAGCGGGCGGATCGCGAGTGTACAACGTGACGTGCGCAAACTTTCATGGGGTGCAGGGACGGCTTTACTGGCGCGTGATTCGCGCGTTTCACGACGGAATTATTGAGGATTCGCTGGCGGCGCTGGCCAAACGCGTTCAGCAGCAGTGACATTGCCAAAATGGCGGAGCTGATCCGGACTTCCGGTAAGATGACGCGCACGGTTCGAATGCTATAATTCCAAGCTTATTATGGCTCGAATTGCACAGGAGATGCGTGTTGCGCCGGAGGTGATGGCTCGCTATGAAGCCGTCATCGGGCTTGAGGTGCACGCGCAGCTGAAGACGCAGACGAAGGCGTTCTGCGGGTGCTCGACTCGGTTCGGAGACGCGCCGAACAAGAACACATGCCCGGTGTGCCTGGGCTTGCCGGGCGCGCTGCCTGTGCTCAACCGCAAGGCGGTGGAGCTGGCAGTGCGCGCGTCGCTGGTGCTGCAGGCGCGAATACACGAGCGTTCGCGATTTGCTCGCAAGAATTATTTCTATCCCGATCTGCCGAAAGGCTACCAGATTTCGATGTACGAGCTGCCGCTTGCGACCGAAGGGCGGCTCGAGATCGAACTCGATGGCGCGACGAAGAAAATCGGAATCACGCGCCTGCATATGGAAGAAGACGCGGCGAAGAATCTGCACGAGGGTTTCCCGGATTCCGACAAGTGGAGTTATATCGATTTCAACCGTGGTGGAGTGCCGCTGGTAGAAATTGTATCGGAACCTGATATTCGAACGCCCGCGGAAGCGTATCAGTACTTGAACACTTTGAAGCAAGTGCTGGAATACGCGGACGTGAGCGACTGCAACATGGAAGAAGGGTCGCTGCGATGCGATGCCAACGTGAGCGTGCGGCAGCGCGGGGCGCCGAAATTCGGAACGAAGGTAGAGGTGAAAAATTTGAATTCGTTCCGCTATCTTTCGCATGCGCTCGAATTTGAAATCGAGCGGCAAATTGGGGTGCTGGAATCGGGCGGGAAAGTTACGCAGGAGACGCGGCTTTGGAACGTGGCGGGCGGGCGGACGGACTCTATGAGGTCGAAGGAGTATGCGCACGACTACCGTTACTTTCCCGATCCGGATTTGCTGCCTGTGAGCGTGCAGGGGTCGCTGATTGCAGAAGTGCATCGCGGGATGCCGGAATTACCCGCAGCGAAGCGCGACCGGTTTGTGAAAGAGTATAGGATCGCCGCTTACGATGCGGGGGTGTTGACGGCGGGGCAAGCGCTGGCGGATTACTTTGAAGCGGTGGTGCGGAGCGGAGCGGCGGCGAAGAGTGCGGCCAGTTGGATATCGGTTGAGCTGCTGCGTCGTCTAAAGGATGCGGGAAAAGAGATCGCGGCCTGTCCTGTAACGCCTGTTGCGCTCGCGGGACTATTGAGGAAAATGGAAAGGGGAGAGATTACTGCAGCAAGCGGGAAGAAAGTATTCGAGAAGATGTTCGAAACGGGGAAGGACGCCGAGGAAATCGTTGCGGCGGAAGGGCTGGCGCAGATTACGGATGAAGGCGCGATTGAGAAGATTGCGCGGCAGGTCGTGGCGAAGAGCCCGGACAACGTGGCTAAATACAAGTCGGGCAACGAAGGGGTATTCAAGTTTTTCGTGGGCCAGGTGATGAAGGAAACGCGCGGACAGGCAAATCCGCAGCTTGTGAATGAAATACTGAAGCGCATGCTGGCTGCCGACATCTAATTCGCTAGAGTTAAGGGACGCGGGGACATCGAGATGCTGAAAGAAGGCGACAAGGCTCCTGGATTTAGCGCAACGGCAGATGACGGCGAGAAGGTGTCGTCCACGGATTATCGCGACAAGAATGTGGTGCTGTTCTTTTATCCGAAGGCGAACACACCGGGTTGAATCAACGAAGCGTCCGAGTTTCGTGACGCCATCAAGAAGTTCGAAGCGGAGAACACAGCGATCCTGGGCTGCAGCGCTGATAGCGCTGAATTGCAGACGAAATTCAAGGTGAAGCACAAATTGAATTTTCCGCTGCTGGCGGATACGGAATTCGAGGTGATTGAGGCGTATGGGGCGCGGCGGATGAAGAGTTTTCTGGGGAAATCGTTTCTCGGGATCGTGCGGATGACGTACTGGATCGGAGACGATGGAAAGATTCGGAAGATTTGGGACAACGTCACGCCGAAAGGGCATGCGGCTGAAGTGCTGGCGGCGATTCGCGGGGAGTGAAACGCGGCGGTGATTCCAGGCGGTGATTCGAGCCGGTAGCTCGCGTTACGCCGAGATTCTGCGCTGCGGTCAGAATGGCAAGCGCTTCGGCGGAGCCGGTCGGCCACGTTGACTGATTAGATTGTAACGCGGAACGCTTCGGCGTTTTGTTCGATCAGCGCGTTATCGATCAGGCGGGTTTTTCCTACTTGCGCTGCGACGAGCAACAGGCAGTGGCCGCGCAGTTGTGGTACCGGATCGAGAGTCTCTGCGTCAACGACTTCCACGTAGTCGATTTTCACTCCCGGTTCTGAATCGAGAACACGACGGGCAGATACGAGCAGGCGCGCAGAATCGCGTTCACCTGATGCGATTTCACGCTGGACGGCAGCGAGCGAGCGAGAGAGCGCAGTGGCAGCACGGCGATCGGCAGGGCTGAGAAATGCGTTGCGCGACGAAAGCGCGAGGCCGTCCGGTTCGCGAACGATGGGACCGACGATTACATCGGTGTCAAGATTCAGGTCTGCAGCCATCTGCTGGATGATGCGGGATTGTTGTGCGTCCTTGCGGCCGAAATACGCGAAGCGCGGCTGAACGATTTCGAAAAGCTTCAGTACGATCGTGGCAACGCCTTGAAAATGGCCGGGGCGGGAACGTCCTTCGAGTCGGCTGCTCAAGCCTTCGATATCGACTGTGGTGCGAAAGCCTTTCGGATAAATCTCCTCGCGCGGCGGCGCAAATAAATAATCGACGCCGAGCGTTTCGAGAATGGCGCGATCTGATTCAAGCGTGCGCGGGTATTTCTGAAAATCTTCGTTAGGCCCGAACTGTTTCGGATTCACGAAAATAGAAACGACAACGGGCGAGCATTGCGCCTTCGCAGCTTGAACGAGGGACGCGTGGCCTTTGTGCAGAGCGCCCATCGTGGGGATGAACCCGAGGGCGCGATCCTCCCGGCGCGCGGCGCGGCCCACCTGTTTCATCCAGGATACGGTGTGAATGATTTCCATCGGGATTCCGCTAGCGCCGACGCCGGGCGCAGCAAGCAGAGCCCTTAGGGGCCTGACTCGACATCGAGGATCGCATCAGGCGGAGGCCTTCGAAGCGCGTTCGCGATAGAAGAAAATCAGATCGGAGGAGTTCGGTTTCGCGCCAAGCTGGCGGAGCATAGTGGCGACCTGGCCGCGGTGATACGTGCCGTGGTTCACGAGATGCTGGAGCATTTGCCAGAGGGGGGCGGCTTGCGGCACTCCCTTGGTCGTTTTGTGTTCGATCACGCGCGCGATATCTTCGGGATTCAGCGAGCTCACATAGCCGATCAGGCTCGCTTCAACGTCTTGCCAGCGCCGGTGCAGCGAATCGAAGGTGGAAAAGTCAGATCCGGCGCGGAGCGAACTCACGGAACGGCCCTGCCAACGCTCGAGCCAGAGCCATTCGACCTCACAGACGTGCGAGAGCGTGTCGCGAACAGAAGAGAAGCTGGAGCCGAGATCACGCGTGAATTGCTCTTCCGTGAGAGCAGAGCAGGCGTCGAGCGTGCGGCGATTAGCCCACGAATTGTATTCGTAGAGCAGGCGAAAATCTTCCACGTTCATGCGATCGAGTTCCTCCGGTGCGATTGCGGCTGTGAGCCGGCCGTTCGCGTTCTTTAAGAGCGTTGGCGCGCGAGCAATTGTTCGCGAAGCTCGGCCGAGGAATGATACGACTCAGCATCCGATGGGAAGCTGCCATTGCGCACATCGTCGCAGAATTCGGATGCGGCACGCGAAATTTCCGCCGATAAATTAGCGTACTGGCGCGCGAATTTTGGCTTGTGGCCGATCGTGAGGCCGACAAGATCGTGAAACACGAGAACCTGGCCGTCACAATCCGGGCCCGCGCCGATGCCGAGCGTGGGAATGCGGAGCTGGCGGGTGATTTGCGCGGCAAGGTCGCGCGGAACGGATTCGAGAACCACGGAGAATGCGCCGGCGGCTTCGACGGCGTGCGCGTCGCGCTCGAGCTGCTTCGCGGCCTCGGCCGTCTTGCCTTGCACGTGGAAGCCGCCGAGAGCGTTGATGGATTGCGGCGTCAAGCCGATGTGGCCCATCACCGGGATTTCCGCCTCCACGAGACGCGAAATCAATTCCAGGCGGCGCTCGCCACCTTCCACTTTTACGGCTTCGACTCCGCCTTCTTTTACGAGGCGAACGGCGTTGTGAACGGACTCGTTGAGTGAAACGTGGAAGCTGCCGAACGGCATATCGGCGACGAGCAGGGCGCGCTTCGTGCCGCGGCGAACGGCGCGCGTATGGTGCAGGATCTCGTCAAGCGTGACGGGTAGCGTGCTGTCGTAACCGAGCACGACCATGCCGAGAGAGTCGCCGACCAGGAGCATATCGACGCCGGCCTCATCGAGAAGGCGCGCTGTGGGATAGTCGTACGCCGTGAGAAACGCGATCTTTTTTGCGGCAGGAGAACCAGGGAACGACTTGCGGGAGAGAATGTCGGGTACGGTCACCTTACCGTTGCCCGCACGCGGTGCAACACTCATCTTTGCCTCCGGTGCCGCTCCCGGACATCGGGATGCAGCCCACTGACAGTTTGATGCTAGCAGACCGGGTTGGGTTCCCGCAAAGTTTTTCGTGTTGCGAGGCCTGCGAACGACACCTTCTCGAAGAGCGCTACGCGAGATCCTCCGGGCGAATCGGCAGGCGGCGGATGCGTTTGCCGGTGGCGGCAAAAATTGCATTCGTAACGGCGGGTGCGAGTGGCGGCACACCGGGTTCGCCGATACCGGTCGGCGGTTTCGTGCTTGGCACGATGTGGACTTCCACCTCCGGCATTTCGCGCATTCGAAGAACCGGGTAGGTGTCGAAATTGCTCTGCTCCACTTTGCCGCCGGCTATTGTAATTTCTCCCATCAGCGTGGCGGAGAGCGCGTAGACGACTGCGCTCTCGACTTGCGCCTTTACTCCGTTGGGATCAACAACCCTGCCGCAGTCGACCGCACAGGTAACGCGGTGAACGCGCAATTTGCCGCCCGGTGCGATGGAGACTTCGGCGACCTCCGCGAGATAGGAGTCAAACGAGAAGAATGCGGCGATGCCACGGGAACGCCCCGCGGGAGCGGGTCTGTCCCAACCGGCCTTTTCTGCCGCAAGGGTGAGCACGGCTTTAAAGCGCTGGACGTCGGGCACGTTTTCCTTTGCGGCGGGCTCGTTGCCACGGCGCATAGCACGCAGGCGAAATGCGAGCGGGTCCACTTTCGCGGCGGCGGCGAGCTCGTCGATGAAGCTTTCGACGGCGAACGCGCTGCTGGCCTGCTCGACCGAGCGCCACCAGGCTCGCGGTACAGCCGAAGTGGCGGGGGAGTATTCCACCTGAAAATTGTCAATCGCGTACGGCAAATGCGCGCCGCTGCCGATCTCCGATTCGTCAGGTTTGCGTTTGGGATTCCAATATGTTGCGATCGGAGTGGAAGAGACGCGATGGCGCCAGGCAGTGACTCGCGCCTGATCGTCGAGAGCGGCAGCGATGCGATGTTGAAATGCGGGACGATAGAAGTCGTGCTGCATGTCGTCTTCGCGCGTCCATACAACCTGCACGGGTTTACCGACCGCTTTTGAGACCTGCGCCGCTTCGACGCCGAAGTCGCTTTGATAGCGGCGGCCAAATCCGCCGCCCATCAGGGTGGTGTGGACGATCACGGATTCCTTGGGCAAGCCGCTGACTTGCGCCACCATGTCGCGAATCCAGATCGGCCCTTGCGTGGGCGCCCAAACCTCGGCGCGGTCGGACCGGATATCGGCGGTGCAGTTCATTGGCTCCATGGTGGCGTGAGCGAGGAACGGGAGCTCGTAGGCAGCCTCGATTTTCTTTGCGGCCTTAGCGAGCGCAGCGTCGGCGTTGCCAGAATGTTCCACCACCGTGCCGGGCTTGTCCGTGAGCGACTGCATTTGCTTGCGAAGTGAGTCGCTCGATTCGGACGCAGCAGCGCCGTTGTCCCATTCGATCTGGAGAGCGTCGCGTCCGCGAATCGCCGCCCATGTGGACTCGGCAACAACCGCGATACCGCCGGCAGTGTGCGAATTCGAAACGACCGCGGGAATTTCGACGACTGCGCGCACACCGGGCACAGCCTTCGCTTTCGCGGCGTCGAAGGATTTCACTTTGCCTTCGAAGACCGGACAACGAGCGATGACGGCATAAAGCATTCCGGGAACGCGTACGTCGATGCCGAATTGGGCGGTCCCGTCCACTTTCGACGGAATGTCCAGGTGCGGGAGCGACTTCCCGATGAATTGAAAATTATCCGGATTCTTCAGAGTTACCTTCGTCAGGTCCGGCACAGGAAGTGCCGAAGCCTTTGCAACGAGTTCCGCATAGGCGAGGCGATGCGCGCGCGGATCGTGGACCACCGTGCCGTTCGTTGCATGGCAGGTGACAGGATCGACCCCCCAGGTTTGTGCAGCCGCAGTAATCAACATCTCTCTAGCCGCAGCGCCCGCCTGCCGCAGCGGCAGGAATGAACCAGAAACGCTTCCGCTACCCCCCGTGCCAGACTCCGGGTAAATCTCAGGTTTGGTTTCAGCCTGTCGAACGCTGACGGACTTCCAGTCAACTTCCAGTTCGTCGGCGAGAATCATGGGTAACGATGTGTATATGCCTTGCCCCATTTCCGATTTGGCGAGGATGAGCGTGACTTTGCCGTCGTCGGCGATCTGCACCCAGGCATTGAAGGGGTTCACGCGGTGAGCTTCGGGATTCTTTGCGCACGCCAGCTCCGGTATGCAGAAGCCAATGACGAGAGCGGCGCCACCAGCAGCGGTAGTCTGCAAGAAATTGCGGCGCGAGATTTCGGCCAACGCGGATTTGTCGCTCATCGTGCGGCTCACAGGGCACCTCGCCGTGCCGCGCTCGCGGTAGTCTTGGACTCCGGAGCCGCCTGTCCAGCGGCGCGGTGGATCGCGCGCCGCAGTCGCTGGTAGGTACCGCAGCGGCAGATATTGCCGGACATCGCGCGGTCGATGTCTGCGTCGGTCGGCTTAGGTTTCTGCGCGAGCAAAGCAGCGGCTGCCATGATCTGGCCCGACTGGCAATAACCGCACTGAGGGACCTGTTCGGTAATCCAGGCTTGCTGGATGACGTGAGAGCGATCGGCGGAGATTCCCTCGATGGTCGTGACGCTCTTGCCAGCGATTTCGGAAACAGAGGTGACGCAAGAACGAATCGGGCTACCGTCGAGGTGGACTGTGCAGGCGCCGCATTGCGCCACTCCGCATCCATACTTGGTTCCGGTCAATCCAACGACGTCCCGCAGCGCCCAGAGTAGCGGCATATCGGGATCCACATCGAGTGTCTGTGGTTTTCCGTTGAGGCGAAAGGAAATGGAAGCCATGGCGCTCCTCCTGTAATTCCAGATGCCGAGCGCGCCATCTCTGGTTGCGGCCGGGTGCACCAAAGATCCAGCGAGCGAGACAGTTCTTAGACGCCGCGCGCACTGCAATGGTATCAGCAGAGTAAAACTCAGGGAAAGAGCCAGCGCAAAAAATCGTCAGGCTTGCGCGACCGGCGCGGGCATCTGCGGTTCGACGCCACGCCAGCCGACGGGACGGCCTCGTACGGCTTCTCTCAGGGCGCGGAAGAGGACGACGTACATCATCTGGCGATAGTAGAAGCGCTGGAGGATGAGGGGAGCGAGGAGCGTCCAATCTTCGTGCTTTTCGAGCGCGAAGGCCACGACGCAGGTCAGGAGATCGATCAGCATGAAAATTGCGAAAAATATCAGGGAGCGTTCCACGTCCTGCGAAGTCCAGAGCTGTGGCAAACGTGCGACTCGAAGTTGTGCAAGACCCCAGAGGGCGATCGAGAGCAGGAACAATAGATCGATGACCGGCGAAACCAGCGGCAGCAGGATTTGGAAGAGAAAAATGTTGGGAATCGCGATCCAGCCAAGAGTGCCATAGCGCGGCTTGCCGACGGTGTCGCGATGTTTCCATACGGCTTGAAGTGTGCCAAACGTCCAACGGAAGCGCTGGCGGATGAGAGCTTCCACGGTTTCCGGAACTTCGGTGCGGCCGATCGCGTCTTCATCGTAAACAATCTTCCAACCTTCGCGCCGGATGGTGAGCGTGAGATCGGTATCTTCCGCGACCGTGTCTCCTGAAAATCCGCCGTGGCTCTTCAGTACGTCAGCGCGCCATGCACCGGCGGCGCCGGGCACCACCGGAATGCAATTCAGCAAATCGAAAGCGCGCTTCTCGAGGTTTTGGCTCGTGATGTATTCGAGCGCCTGCCAGCGGGTGAGCCAGCGATTGCGGTTCATCACCTTCACGTTTCCAGCGACGGCGCCCACAGCCGGATCGGCGAAGTGGCGGACAAGGAGCGGAATTGCATCCGGATCGACAATCGTGTCCGCATCGATCGAGACGACGATTTCGCCTGTTGCTTCCGCGAGGCCGTGATTCAGTGCAGTGGGTTTACCGCGATTCGGCTGAAGCAATAGGCGGACCCGCGAATCGCGCCCAAAATTTTCGCGGACAAGCTCCGCCGTTTGATCTGTGGAACCGTCGTCGATCACCAAAATTTCAAGTTTGGGATAGCCGGAAGCCAGCGCGGATCGGATCGTATCGACAATCACAGCTTCTTCGTTGAATGCCGGAATCAGCACGGTGACCGCGGGCTTGTACTCGGGATTGTCGGGCGAGGCCGGACGGAGTTTTTCGGCGAGAGCGAGCAAGCCGATGACAAGGGCGCGTCCACTGACAAGCAAGATTCCGGCGATGAAGATCAAGCCGATTCCACTTCGGAACAGCCGAAAGACGTCGAAGATAAAAGCATCGGCGCGAGCGAATAGCCATTCCTGATGGCTGAGCGGAGGCATTACTTGGGCTCGCGTTTGATTCAAGAGTGCGGAAACCGAAACAAATTCATAACCCTTTGCGCGGAGCCCGTCGATCACGCGCGGCAGAGCTTCCACCGTGTGGCTGCGATCACCGCCACCATCGTGCATCAAGATTATATTGCCTTTCTCGGTGGTCGCATCGTTGAGCACTCGCTGCACAATCGTGTCCGCGGGGGGCGGAAGACCGCCGTTGGGCTCGCCCCAATCATGCGGATCGACGCGCGCGCCGATGATGATGTAGCCCATGGCTTGCGGGATCGGAAGCATTTGAATTTCGCTGGCTGTTTCCGGTTGATGGTCGATCCCGTAGGGCGGGCGGAAGAGCAACGTCTTGACGCCAAGGCTGCTTTCGAGCAGCAGTTCCGTGAGGTTTAATTCGATTTGAAGCTGCGACTTCGTAATTATTTCAAAATCGGGATGGGTGAAAGTGTGATTGCCGACCTCGTTGCCGAGCGCAAATTCACGCTTCACCAGGTCGGTTTCCTGGTTCGCCGATTCACCAATGACAAAAAAGCACGCGGGCACGTTTTTCTGTTTGAGGATATTCAGAATTTGAGGAGTCCAGCGGGGATCGGGGCCGTCGTCGAAAGTGAGCGCAACTTTCTTCGATTGATCGCCCATTTGCTGGATGCGCCAGGTAAGCGGATAGCTCTTGAATGTTTCATCGTCGAAGAGGTCGGTATCGGGATCGTAGTCGAATGTGCGGCGGCCGCTTTGCGGCGTCGCAGTGATACGCCAGATGTCGCCATCGCCTTCGAGGATCAAGTCATATCCTGGCGGAACGTCCTCCAGCTTCGCGCGGGATGCATCATCCGGGCGCGTCGCGTCCCAGATATACCAGAGCGACGGATCCTCCATGCCCAGTCGCCACAAGGCCGTGCCCTGAACGTGGGTACGCTCGGCAGCGCGAAGTTCGTTGTAGGCGGTGACGCCATCGAGCATCCAGACGTTGTGGACAACGTTGTGTTCGTCCTCGTAGGAGTAGTGCGGGCTGAGGGAGTCGGGATCGAATTCGATGTCCGTTTGAGATTCAACCGCGGTGATGACACCCTGCTGAAACGTGACCGCCTGAGCGACGGGATTCGGATCGAGTTTTGTTTTAGCCGGCCAGTCGTAGCCGTAGTTCGCGATGCCCATCACGATCTTTTCCGGTGGGACGAGTTTCAGAATGTTGTTGATGTTGCGAACGAACCAGTCCTGCGCCACGACAGGCCCCGGAGCGGACGAGGGCCAGTGGAAGTCGTAGTTCATCAGGATGATCGCGTCGGCCTGCGAGGCGAAATACTTGTAGTCGTAGCTCCAGTCGGCCGCGGGGAGGGCGACCATCAGCTTCAAGTTTCCCGCATGAAGAGCGAGACCGAGATCGTGAATGAAATGCTGGAAGTTTTCCTGGCTCTCTTGGGGGACTTCTTCGAAATCGACGACGACGCCCGGTTCGTGATGAGAGGTGGCGAACTGCTCGAGTTCTTTCGCGAGCTTTTCACGCGATGCCGGACGTGCCAGCATCTCTGCCATTTCCGGGACCTTCCAATCCTTGCCGTCGTAGTTGTTAACCATCGACATCAAGGGCAGTTCGACGCCTTTGGTTTTGATCGACTGCATCCAGTTGACGAGCTTGGGGTCCTGATCTACATCCAGGCGGCCGTCCGGCGATACGGCGTGAAGCGCTTCGGGGATCAGCAAGTCGAGGTCGTGGTAATGGGCTTGGAGCGAAGCGAGACTGGTGGAATCCCAGCTCACGTAGAATGCGGCGCGCAATGGGTCGTAGTTCTGCGGAATTTTACCGAGTTGCGCGACTCTGTGCTTCCTACCGGGGCGAATGGACTTCGGCTTGAGGCGTCCGCGAATCGCGTGGAGAGTGCCATGCGTGTCGGCGCGAAGAATATCGGGCAGGTCCGGGTTGCGGATCACGTTTACGAAGAAAATGATCAGGACGATCGTAAAGAGGCCGCCCGTGATCTCGAGTACGCGGCGGGTGCGGCGCCAGCGGCGGCGCTCCTGATCGTAGAAAATAGGCTTGCGTTCAGGCATTCAGACAATCCAAGCTAGCCGTCCGCTGACAGTGTGTCAATGACTCCTACAGCTAAGATTCGCACAAACGTCGCCTTTGCCGCGCTTACGGGGCTGACGCTGCGAGTGTTTTTCGTCCTGAAATTTCCCGTGACTGAATCGGGTGATTCTCCATTCTACATCGAGCTAGCCTGGAATTGGCTCAAGAACGGCGTGTATGGGTTTCCCGTGAACGGGCAACTTACGCCTGTCGACATGCGGGTGCCGGGTTATCCGGCATTCTTGGCAGCTGTGTTCGCGTTTGCGGGGAATTCGCCCCGTGCGGTGATGTTGGCACAGGCTCTGGTGGATCTTGCCGGCTGTTTCTTGATCGCACTGATTGCGACAAGGCTTTCGCCGGCGGAATCAAAGCGGCGGGTCTTCATCGCGGGGCTGTGGCTTGCGGCTCTGTGCCCTTTCACCGCGAACTATTGTGCGGTGGTGCTCACTGAGACGCTTGTGGTGTTTCTGACGGCGCTGGCGATTCTGGTGCTGCTTGAGACAGATCTCGCGCGAACGCCGGGCGCTGGCATCGCGCCGCTCGTCGCAAGTAATTTTCCAGCGAATCATTGGTTTCTGGCCGGAATTGTTGTGGGGTTTGGCACTCTTGTGCGGCCGGAAACGCCGCTGCTGCTCATGTCTGCTGGATTGGTGCTAGCCGCGAAATGGTGGAGGCCGCGAGACTGGTCAAAGCTGGTGCGAGCGGGAGCGCTGATGGGATTCGGCTTGCTGCTACCCCTTCTGCCGTGGGCAGCGAGAAATTGGACGGTGCTACACGATGTGCAATTCCTCGCACCGCGCTATAGCGAACTGCCGGGCGAATACACACCGCTCGGATTGACGGACTGGACGAACACATGGCTCTGGCGCTTTCGCGATGTGTATGAGGTCACTTGGAAAGTAAACGTCGAGCAGATTTCGGCGGATGATATTCCCGCGGGGGCTTTTGATTCAGTGGCAGAGCGCGCGCGGGTGGAAGAGTTGCTCGAGCAATACAACGCGAGCCTCACGATGGGGCCCCAGCTGGACGCTCAATTCCGCGAAATCGCGCGCGAGCGGGCGCGGCGGCACCCGTTCCGGACTTATGTCGAGATTCCGCTGTTGCGCTCGCTTGCGCTTTGGTTTACGCCGCGCGTTGAGCTTTTGCTCTTTTCCGGACGAATCTGGCCGTTGCGGGTCGAGTGGCAGGACGACCGGGCGGATTTGCTGGTGACGCTTGGGTTAGCTTTTGCGAATAGCGTCTACATTGCTCTGGGGCTTTGGGGAGCGTGGATCTCACGGCGGCGGCCGGGCTGCGCTGTGCTGATTGTGTTCGTGGCCGTGCGAACAGTGTTTTTCACGAGGTTCGTCGAGGCGCCCGAGCCGCGCTACGTCCTGGAGTGCTTTCCTGCCGTAATTGCCCTTGCCGCACAGACGTTCACGCGCGGAAGTCAGCTTTCTTCGACCGGCTCGGGGTGAATCGTCAGGCGGAAAATCTGAGGGAAACGTTCTTTCACGCGGTCTTCGAGCGCGGCGGTGATGTCGTGGACCTCGGCGATCGGAAGACCGCCGTCCATCGCGCAGTGGCAGGAAACGAGAATTTTGTGGTCGACGCTACGGACGTGCACTTCATGGCAATCAATCAGTTCGTGGTACTCCGATTGAAGTGAATTCAGGAATTCCTGCACGGAACGAGAGAGTCCCTTCATCTCCTCGGCCCCCGCGATGCGGGCGCCCAGCGGTTCGATATGAATGTTGATTCGCGCGCGGGGATCGGTGGCGCGGCGGATATCTTCCTCGAGCTCCGTAGCGCTGTGATGCGCTTCACGCAGGCTGGAACCTTCGTTTACTTCAAGATGCAGCTCGATGAAAAGCCGGCCTTCAAATTGGTGCGCCGAGAGTTCGTGCACGGCAAGGCCGCGACGCTGGGCGACGGCGCGAATCGTCTCGAATAGATCTTCATCGCTGCGCGCGCGCGGCTCGACGTGGACGACCACGTCCGCATCCGGCACGATCCCCTCAATTCGTTGCTCGACGGCGTCGCTGGCAACGTGCGCTTGTTCGAGGCTTGCCGTGCGTGGAACGCTGATCGTGACGTCCACGAAATAGCGTTGGCCAGAACGGCGGACGCGCACGCGTTCGCTGCGGAGCACGCCTTCCGTGCTTGCGACCGCCGCTGCGATTTGCTGCTGCAAACCGCTTGGCGCCACGTCCAGCAAGGCGTCGACGGTCCTCTTGCCGAGGCGCGAGCCGATCCAGATGATGACGCCGGCGACGCCCAACGCAGCGAAAGCATCGAGCGTGCCGAGCCACGGGATTTCATATTTCATTCCAATCCATGCGCCAGTGGTGCCAAGAATGACGACAAACGTGCTCCAGACGTCAGTCGAGAAGTGCAGCGCGTCCGCTTCGAGAGCTTCGCTGGGATATTTGCTCGCTACGCGATTCAGTCCCCGGGCGCGAAGGAAATCCACTCCCATACAAATGCCGAGGACGATGATGGCGCGCAGGCTCGGCCGGATATGAACCGAATGGAAGATGAGCCTTTGGAATGCTTCCCAGATGATGTAGAGCGCCGTCAGCAAAAGCAGCGCGGTTTCGACAAATGCCGAGAAGCTTTCCACTTTTCCGTGGCCGTACAGATGGTCCGCGTCGGCAGGCTTGTCCGCCACGCGAACCGAGAGATAGGTGATTACGGCTGCCACAAGATCCAGAATGGAGTGTAGGGCTTCCGACAGAATGCCAAGGCTGCCCGTAATTACCGTGAGGAACACTTTGAGAGACACGAGCACGACTGCGGAGCCGATCGAAGCAAGAGCCGCCAGGCGCTTTTCGTGGGTTGCTCGTTCGAGAGATTCCGTCATTCTCAGCGGGTTATCGGGAAGCTGTTGTTCGGGCGCATCGTCCGGCGATTATACGCTCGCACGACGGGCGGTACAGCGCGTGGGTTGAAATTGAGTGCGATGGCTTCATGATTTCGGACACATTTCCCTGAACCGGTTTCGGCCTCGATTCGGTAGACTGTAAGGTGATCTTCTTAAGTACTCGGGATTGACCCTCCGCGATGACGTTGGCACCCACGAAGCACCTGGAACTCACCACATCCGCGCCGGTGCGGCGCAACGGATTCAATTGGCGGAGGGCACTGCTGCTCGCGCTCGCCATTCTCGCTATCTATGTGGTTTTGATCGAGCCTTACTGGATCGAGGTCAGCCATTTCGACATAGATGGAGCAGTTGTCGCGCCCCTGAAGATCGCCCATCTAAGCGATCTGCACACGCGCGGAATCGGCCGGAGGGAGCGGCGCCTACTCGACGTTCTCGACGCGGAAAAGCCGGATGTAATCGTGATCACAGGCGATTCGCTCGGGCGACTGAACCACTACGAAATTCCCGGAGAGCTTTACAAACGGCTGCACGCGCCGCTTGGCGTGTGGTTCGTGCGCGGCAATTGGGAGAACGAGTCTCCGATTCGTCGCGAGCGCGTCTTCTATCAGGATGCCGGCGTACAGCTTCTGCTGAACGAAAATGCGCGGATACGTCCGGACGTGTGGCTGGTGGGTGTCGATGATCCCTACAGCGGAACAGCGAAGCTGGATGCAGCGATGGCTGGCATTCCACCCGATTCGGACAGGATCGCGCTCTTTCATTCTCCGGCTTACTTCGATCGCATCGCGGGGCGCGTAAACCTCTGCCTTGCCGGTCACACGCATGGCGGCCAGGTGCGGCTGCCTTTCGTACGGCCGTTCTGGTTGCCGCGAGGCAGCGGAAGATTCCTCGAAGGCTGGTATCAGGAGAATGGGACGGGGATGTATGTAAGCCGCGGACTTGGCTGGTCGATTCTACCGATTCGCTTTAGGGCCCGGCCGGAAATTACATTCATCACGGTGAACCCATAAGGCCGCTGCCTCGAGAGAAATCAGCGCGGCCGAATCCTCGCAAATCATTATTTCAGGGGTGGGGCGGGAACGAGCGGCAACCGGCGCGGCTCGCCGTGGAAGCCGCGGATTTCGACTTCTTCAAGCAGCAACGATGGCGCAACGATCGAGCTCGGGATACCGCCCTGCGCTCCGCCAAACGAGCCTAGCGCGGTTCCGGCAAAACCTCCCGCGGGATTCTGCATGTAGTCGTAAAGGGTAAGATCGCTGCCGACTCCCAGCATGTTGCGCAACGAGCGCAGCGTGAGGCCTTCGATGTGGCCGCCGCGAACCAACTCTTCGCGACCGTCCGCAACGTAAACGCGATAAAAGAGCAGGGGAATACGCTCGCCGCTGGCAATGCCCCCAGCCACCGAACCGAGGAAATCCGAGAAGTCCTGCTGACCAAGCGAAGAGAGCGCGGGATTATCCATCCGCTTTACTTCCAGGCACCATTCGTGGCCATCCTGGCGGCAGGCGTCCAGGAACTTCTTTCGCAGATCCGAGGCGCTCAAGGGATCAGTGGCCTGCAAGAAAAGGTTGCTGCTAAGAGGCTTAGTATCCGAGAGCATCGCCGAGCGCGCGTGGCCATTGGAAGCCTGGAAATCGGGGCCCGGCCGTCGCGACATCAGCTGATTTTTCAGAATGCCGTTTTGAACGAGCTCGACGCGCTGCGCTTTCACGCCCTCATCGTCTATCTCGAACTGGCCGAGTAGCGGCTGCCCTTGGAAATCATTCGCCGTAGGATCATCGACGAGCGACACGCCCGACGGAAGTACGCGAGTTCCCACCCGGCCGCTCCACTCGCTGCGCCCACCCATTCGTTCCATGACTGAATCGAACGCCGACATCATGGAAAGCGGAGGACGCGCGCCAGAAAGTGATGCAGCCAGCACCTGCGCCAACACTGAGCCCGAAGCAGGCGCATCGAAAAGCACCGGACCGGTGTAGTCCGGAACCAGGGGGCTCGCGCGGAGTTGCATCAATTCGGACCCGGCTTGCGTGAGCCCTTTCGAAATCCTCGCTGCATCGGGAACGTCCCCGGGTTTAGCGACATACACCGCGTAGTAATTGTGAAGCGGCATGCCGTCATCGGCCTGTGTATCGAACGCCGCTTCCACGGCCGCCAGACTCTTCGAGGTGCGTAGCTCGGTGCCCTCGCTATTCATCAAGTAGTAGGTGGCGTAGACGAAGTAGTAGTTCACCCGTGTGCCGTACAGCTGCGGGAAGCTCTTGAGTGCCGCCGATGCCGCGCGCGCTTCCTCTTCCCACTTGCGCGCGGTCCAGTCCGGCTCGACGCGCGGGTCGATCTTGACGAGTGAAGTCGCGTGAGAGAAATCATCGATCTCCGGCGGTTTTGTCAGACTGCGAAGGAATGCCTGCTTGAGCGACATCTGCGTCGCCGCTTCCTTGTAGGCCTGGTCGGTGGCGAGCCACAAATCCTGCCGCAGCGAATTGTAGTCGCGGTCGATTCCGACTTCGCCTGTGGAGCCGAGGAAGCCCTGAAATCCGTCCTCGCTGATGAAATTCGAGCTATCGAGGTGGTAGTCGCCAATCCGCGCATCGACGCTCATAAAACGGTTCCTCGTGGTGGTTGACGACACGAGATCGCCGAAAGATGCCGTGACGGTGCGGACATCGACATCGAGCAACCTGTATTCAAGATAAAAAGGTTTTTCGACGCCCGGCAGTTGGAGTCGCGAACGATTGCGCTCCATCTCATCGTGCATCGCACGAAGCGTCTGATCGTTATCAGCTGTCTGCGGCGGCGCATTGCGCGCTATTCGCACCGTAGCAGGCGCAGGCTTATTGTGGGCAGCGGCGGCCGCGATGGGGAGCGCCAATCCCGCGAACAAGGTGAACGTCGCGATTTTCCTCACGGCTTCTGCCCCTCCGATTCGGGATCGTGAGCGGGCGGCGGCAGAACCGGCGGCCGGTCCGTCGAGGTCTGTTTCTTTTGCACTTCCATTTCGGAAATCAAGATTGCGGGCGCGACGGCGGACACCGGCACGGACCCGGATTCCGCGCCGCAGTAGCCATCGAAGATTTCCGGCTTGTTACCGGTGGCGACGATCTTCGTCAGCGAAACCAGCGGCGTTCCCACGATGTCTACGCCGCGGACGAGCTGGTCCGGCCGGCCATCCGGAAACACTTTGTAAACCACGAGCGGAAGCACCTGAAACGCCTGGGGCTGGCCGCGGCCGGTGAACGTAAATCCTCCGGCAATATCGTCAATCAGCAGCCCGAATGGCTTTCCCTGCGCTTTTACCAGTTCGATCAGCTTCGCGCGAAGCTGCTCGTTCGTCACGGCGTTGTTGCTCGACACAATCAAATTGCCCTGGCGGGCCACCGGAACAAAGCCCAACTGGCGGCGCCCGTGCCCATTCGAGTGGGGGATATCGACGAGCGGCGACCGCGACATCAGAAACGTCTTCAGCACACCGTGATCGACCAGCTGAACGTTCTCCGCCTTCACGCCTTCATCGTCGTACAAATAATTTCCGAGCAGCATCTGCCCGCCGAACAGCGCTTCGGTGGGATCGTCCTTGATGGAAATAAAATCCGGGAGAATCTGTTCGCCGATTTTGCTCGTAAACGTCTGGCCTTCGTTGATGTCTTTCTGGCGGAACCCTTCGGCGCGATGTCCGAAGACCTCATGGAAGAAAACGGCTGCTGCGCGTCCAGTCAAAAGCGCAGGTCCCGCGTACGGATCGACGAGCGGCGCATGGTCAAGCGCTTCCGTTTCCTGGATCATCGTCTGGACGTGCTCGAGAACTGTCTTGTCGTCGGGAGCGTCCTTCGGGTCAAGCCAGTCAAAATTGTTATAGCGATTGATGTCCATCCCGTCCGGAGCTTTGCTTTGAACGTACAGTTCGAGGCGATAGTGGATCTGGCCGAACGCGAGCTTGGTTCCCTCGCTCGTCACTTCATACTGATTTGAAGCGAGTGCCGTGAACGTGACGATGGAATTGAGAACGGCGGGTGACTTACTGAACGCCGCCGTGTACTTGCGAACACGCGCTTCCCAGGGCGCGCGGTCTACACGCATCTCGACGTGAGGGCCGGTGAAAGTCCGCGGCGCTTCCGAGGAAAAATCCGGCGCGGCACCCTCGGCCGTCTGCACCTGCACTTCCTGGCTGGTCTTCACTTTGATAAGCGCCTGGGAAGCGGCGCGGTATTGTTTGTCGGTTTCGCGCCAGATCTCGCGCGAAAGAACCGGAAGGTCGTCGTCGAGCACGGTCGAGGTTCCTGGACTCGTCCAACTGGGAGGCCGGTCGCCGAGTTTGTGCGTATCATCTTGCTGGTAGCTTCCCACGCGCGTTTGAACTTCGAGCCAGCGCGCGCGGTTGTCGGTGCTGGAGAGAAGCGCGCCATTCGAACCGGATACTTCGGAGTACTGGCGATCCGCGATCGTATAGCTTATGAAATAGGCGGGCGGGTCGGCTTTCGAGAAGGCTGCCATCGAGCGGTCGAGCTCTGACTGCATCGTGGCGAGGATCGCGGGCGCTTCCGGAGTCTTGGCGCGCTGGTCGGCCGCCACTGCCGCGCAGGCCACCAGCAGGATTGCGACTGCTGCAAAAAAACTTCTATGTGTCAGTGTGGGTTTCATCGTCAGGCAAAGTCCAACAGTTTAAGATAGGATGCCGTCATTCCCAAACGAAAAGCCGGGGCCAGGTTTCCTCCCCGGCGGTTGCAAGAGCAGCCGAGTTGGCCAAGAATCGGTCGAAGGAGTATTAGATGCGCGCGATGGTCGTAAGGCGGTATGGACCGCCAGAAGTTTTTGAGTCGCAAGAAGTGCCCGATCCGCAACCCAAAGCGGGCGAAGTGCTGATTCGCGTAAAAGCAGTCGGAATCAACTTTGCGGATCTGCTGCAACGCATGGGCATCTACCCCGGCACTCCGAAGCCACCGTTCATACCGGGGATTGAGGTGGCGGGCGTAGTTGAGAAGATCGTTGACGGCGGCAGACAAGGCGCCGCAGAAGGCGAGCCACTTCGTCCAGGTGACGCGGTAGCTGCGTTTCCGAAATTTAATGCCTACGCTGGATGGGCTGCCGTCCCGGCGGCGATGGCGTATCGCTTGCCGACGGGCATGTCGTTCGAGGACGGCGCTGCGATTCCCATGAATTATTTGACGGCATATCATTCCATGTTTGCGATGGGGAATCTGCAGCCGGGCGATCGAATATTGGTCCACGGCGCGGCTGGAGGTGTGGGAACCGCCGCCATCCAACTCGCGAAGGCGCGCGGCCTGGTAACCTTCGGCACTGCGGGGCCGACGAAGCAGGAGTATCTGCGCAAGATCGGCGTAGACCACGCGATCGATTACACCAAGAGCGATTTCGTCCAGACCGTGCGCAAGTTTGCGCCAGACGGAATCGAGATGGTGATGGATCCGATCGGAGGCAAGTCGTTTGCGCAGAGCCATGCGTGCCTGGGTCCGACCGGCCGGCTGGTCGTTTACGGTTTCTCCGCCGCTGCCGCCCCGGATGGAAAGCGAAGCTGGCTGCGCGGGTTGAAGGCGTTGCTCGCCACGCCAAAGTTCCATCCGCTCAAGATGATGAGCGAGAACCTCGCAGTGATTGGAGTGAATCTCGGACGGCTGCAATCGCGCGGCGCGCTGCTGCGGGGCGAACTCGACGAATTGTTTCGGATGTACAGCGCGGGCAAAATCAAGCCGGTGATCGGCAAGTCGTTTCCACTGGCGGATGCCGCAATGGCTCATCGTTTCATTCACGACCGGAAAAACATCGGGAAAGTGATTTTGACCGTAAAGTAAGCGGATTTTCACTTCGCCGCGGACGGAGCGGGCTTCACAAACAGTGCCTCGTCAATTTGAGGATTCAGCTTGAGCTCCTGAATGTTGGATTCCAGAAACTTCGAGCCGTCGCGGTAGATCGACGTCGAAAAAGCGAACTGTTTTCCCTCAACGGTCCGGTAATCGCTCCAGCGTTGTTCATTGTCCACCATGCCGCGAGGACCCGCGGATTGATAGCGCGCGGCAGCGACAAGATGGGTTTCCGGATCGAAGTAAAGCTTCACCGAATTGAACGGCGCTTGTAGCTCAACCCCCTCGGTCTTTTTACCGTCGATCTCTTGCTCACCCAGGAACTGGCCGGAGAGTTTTCCTTCCAATACACGTTGATAAACTCCCCAGCCGCCGCCGAACATTGCGATTCCGCGCTCGAACTCACCAAGGAACTGCGACGCGTCCACGACTTTATCCGGGAACTGCAACCAAGATGACTTCCCGTCGCAAACCTGCATGATCGTCTGCCCTTGTAACTCCACTTGTCCATGCGAGCGGTCGGGATAGGACACGAGCCAGGAAACCCTGACCGGAGCTTCCGTACCCGCGTTGAACATGCTGCCGCTCTCGTTCATTGCGAGACCTTTCACGGATGGGAGCGCATCGCCACCCGCGGCTTTTGCGCCGGCGAGCAGAATTTCCTTGCCTTGAGCGAGCGATTCGGGCGTGACGGCGGCCGATGCCTGGTTTGGCTTGCGCAAGTCCGGGCGAGTCGCGTCGATCTGGTCAAACGGAATCTCCACGAACTGTGCGCCCGGAAATTCCTTTTTCAGATCGTCGCGGAATTTGCTGACGTTCCCCGCAAGAACGATATCGAGATCTTTGGTCGTGAAGTATCGCTGCGCAATTTCCTTCGCGCTGGCAAGCGAGACGGAACGGATTCGATCGGGGTACGTGCTGTTGTAATCGGCGGGCAAGTCGAAAGCAGCGGCCGTGAGAATGCGATCGGCGACTTGTTCGGCTGTTTCCGTTTGGATGGGATACGCGCCGGCGAGGTAATCGCGCGCGAAATCGAGTTCCTTCGGCACGATGTCGCCGGTCGACATCTTTGCCATTAGATCTACTACGAGTTTTGTGGCTTCGACTGTCGCTTCGGTGCGGGTGAAAGTTCCAGCGGCGAACGCGCCCGCGAAACGGCGCGGAGTAAAAGAAGAGAACGCTCCGTAGGTGAGGCCTTTCTTGATGCGCACCTCGGTGTTCAGCCGGCTGTTGTAACCGCCGCCGAAAATCCGGTTCGTCACTTCCAGTGGAATCAGTTCGGGATTAGCGCGCCGGACGCCGAGCTTCCCAACGCGGATCTGCGTTTGTACGGCGTCGGGCTTGTCGATGAGCCAGATATGCTGACCGGAGATCGGTGCGGGCACAGCCGGTGTTCCGCCGGGCAGGTCGATCTTCGGCCAATCTCCGAAGTATTTTTCCGCGAAGGCAAAAGCTTCGTTGGGAGTGACGTCGCCTGCGAGCGCGAGGAATGCCTGGTTGGGCGCATAGTGTCCATCGTGAAATTTCGCGAGCTCTTCACTCTTCAGCTTCTTGACTGTGTCCGGCGTTCCTTCGCTCGGCCAACCGTAAGGCGAGCCGTTGTACACCACGTGGCTGAACGCGAGCGAGGCGAGATATTCGGGATTCGAGTATTGCACCGTCAGAGTGGAAAGAAGCTGCTGGCGCTGGCGGTCAAGCTCCTCCTCCTTGAAGGCGGGGTGCAGCACGACGTCGGACATCAGATCGAGTCCGAGATTCAGGTCCTTCTTAACGACGTCGAGCGTGACGGTGGTCGTGTCTTTTCCCGCTTGCGCGTTCAGCGAGCCGCCGACGAAGTCGATTGCGTCGGCGATTTCCTGCGCGGACCGCCGCTTTGTCCCTTGCGTCAGCAAGTTTGCCGTCATCTGCGCGACGCCGGGAGTTCCGGCCGGATCCTCGATGCTCCCAGCCGACAGCATTACGAGACGGGCCGCAACCGCGGGCTCGCGCCGATCGCTGACGACGTAGACGCGCAAACCATTCGAGAGGGTCTTCGTGACTGCCGCCGGAAAGTGAAACGGTTTCGGGGCGGCAGGACCGGGCATCTGCGGAACAAGTTTCGCGCCGGGAGGAATAATGCCCGTGCCGTTGTTTTGAGCAGGCTGCGGGGCGTTTTGCTTCTCGGCGGGCGTGGTTGCAGCCTGTTGGGCTGCTGTTGCGGCGCCGCTAAGCGCGATCGCCGTGCAGAGAATTAACCACCGCTTCATCGCGCACTTCTTCATCTTTACTCCTCGAATGGCGATCAGAGCCGTCTCTAGGATGAATTCCGTCACTGCGCCGCCGCTGCGGGTGTCACAAGCAGAACGGTGGCGTGCTGCGGGATGAAATACTCTTTGGCCACGCGTTGGACGTCTGCCGGCGTCAATTTCAGATAGTGGTCAAGTTCGGTATTCACTAGATCCGGATCTTTGCCGATAACCGCCGCCGCGCCCAATGCGACGGCCTTTTCTTCGTCCTTGTTGCGTCCCAGGATATATCCGGAAATTTCCTGATTCTCGGCTTTGTCGAACTCTCGCGCTTCCGCCGGTTTTGCCTTCAGTTCATCCAGCACCGCGACCACCGCTTTTTGACCCTCTTCGGCCGTATGTCCCTGATTCATGATCGCGTAGGCCCAAAAAAGATTGGGATCCTCGGTGAAATTGCCGAAGCCCGCTGCTTGCACGGCAATCTGGTCCTTGTAAACCAGCGTCTGATAGAGGCGGCTGCTTTCGCCGCCCGCGAGAATGTTGGCGGCGAGATCGAGAGGATACGAATCGGGTGCATAGCGCGCCGGAATTTTGTAACCGATCACGACCGCAGGAAGCGGTGTGTTCGAATACGACTTGTTCACGACGCGTTCATCCGCCTGCGGCGGTTCGGGCGCTCCGATCCGCGGGATCGGTTTCGAGGAAGCGGGAATTCCCTCAAAATATTTCCTGGCCCAGTTAACCGCTTCGGTGGAACTAAAATCACCGACGATAATCAGGGTCGCGTTGCTGGGGCGGTAAAATGTGTTGAAGAAATCGCGCACGTCTTCGATTGTCGCCTTGTCGAGATCCGCCATGCTACCGATTGCGGTGTGGTGGTATCCGTGCACCGTGAAAGCCGCGGCCCGTAGATCTTCTTCGAGCGAGCCGTATGGCTGATTGTCGACGCGCACGCGCCGCTCCTCTTTCACAACCTCGCGCTCAGACTTAAAATTCGCGTCATTCACGTTCAGGCTGCCCATGCGGTCCGCTTCCAGCCAGAGCACGCGCTCGAGATAATTGCTCGGAAAGGTTTCATAGAAATTCGTGTAATCGTCGTATGTGCTGGCATTGTCAAATCCGCCAGCCGCTTCGATGATTCGCGACTGCTCGTCCGGACCCACATGCGCGGACCCTTTGAACATCAGGTGCTCGAATAGGTGCGCGAAACCGGTGCGGCCGGGACGCTCATCTTTCGCGCCCACGTGATACCAGACTTGAAGGTTGATCACCGGAGCCGCATGCTCTTCGAGCAAGATCACCTGCAACCCATTCCCCAAAGTATGCGTGGTGAAGTTGAGCTTCGGCGGGCGAATCTGTTCTGGCTTCTCCTGCGCGCCAAGCGGAGCTCCCAACGCGAATATGCACAGCGAGACGATAGCGAAACGATTCCAATTCCTCATGTATCGATGACTCCCATTCAGGGATTCGCTGCGTGTGACACTCGCAGGGCGGAAAATCCAGCAGTTCAAGTTTGCCCGCAATCCAAAGATGCCTACAACCGAAAGAAGAATGTCCAGTATCCTCGACGCTCCTGATACGTGTCAAACCCGCTTGAGCTGGTACTACCCGAAGTCTACTCCGCAGTTGTTGATCCTTCATCGGCCCTGGGTCTTTAGACGTATACGAACAGGAAAAGGCTACCTGCGCCTCCATTGCGAGGCGCTGCACGCCGTCGTAAGCTCGATTTGTCCCAGTACAAAATTGTCTTTGCCAGTGGATCTCATCGCGAGGTGTATATGCGAAGCTTAGCCGGACTTCTGGTGGTTGCGCTGATCTCGGTTGTCGCGTACAGGCTTTACTTTTCCAAATTGCAATCGGACGGGGCGGGAACCCCCGTGCAGACGATTAGTACGGTCGGCGTAAAGAATGACTTGCTCGCGATTGCGCAGGCCGAACGCGCGTACCAAGCCGAGCACGGCGCCTACGCCTCGCTCGAAGAATTGAAGTCGGGCGGCGCGATGACGATGCTGAAAGATGGCCGCGATGGATACACGTACGAGGTCGAGTCAACATCCGCAGGATTCCAGGTCCTGGCGAAGTGCTCTCCTTCAACGAATCCGGGCTGCTCGAACTGGGCGGTTGACCAGACGATGCAAGTTCAGCCGGCGCCCTGATAGCGAAATTCTCGCAAGCCGCCCGCGTTACGGCGTGCGTTTCTGGTCGGCTACCGTCACACCTGCTTCCGCGTAGTCGGTCGGCGGCAGGTCCACAAACGTTACCTGGATGTTCTCTCGTTTCGCGCGGCCATCTTCGATCAGCGCCTGCGTGATTCGCTCAGCGAGTTTGCGTTTTTGTTCCGGTGTGCGTCCTGCGACCCACGTCACTTGAACGAACGGCATCATCCCTCCTGGCAAAAACGACGCCATTATACCGGCTCGCAGCACAACGGGTCGCGGGAGAGTGCGCCCAGAATCTGGAAGCAGCCCTATGCCACGCGAGTCGAGGAAGAATTTGTAAGCGACGGCAGCTTCGAACCGCACTCCGGGCAATTCGACCAGCCATGCTCCACCGCGTGGCCGCAATTCGGGCATCTCGGTTTCATCGCCGTGCCGCAGTATGGGCAGAACACGAATCCGGATTTCACCGGCGTCGAACAGCCCGGGCATGGACGCGGCAGCGGATCGCGCAGGATGAAGTAAATGATGATTCCGATGCCGTCGGGGATCAAGGCCGCGAGCCACGTCCACATCGCGTAGCGCATGCCGCGGCGCTTCGCGTCTGCATAAACGTAACCGACGAGCAGGATCCACGCGACCACAAGTAAAAAAAGGCCGAACGAGAACGCCAGCTTTCCGGGAAGGGGCCAATTTTTCATTTCCCTGTCGCTGGGGATGAACACGGTCATCGCCATAATCGCAAATCCGAAATAGAGAAACCCGGCGATGTACCATGCCGTTCGTGGAACAATCTTCAGCCCTTCGGTGAAGCGGCTCATGCCAATCTCCTTTCGCGCCGTTGATGGACGGACAGCAGAATCGCTGCGATTCCGCCGGTCAGCCACACGACCGACGTGAAACCTGCAAACCCCAGCCACGACTGATTCAGCCGCGGATCGAGCAGACTCAAGAAACCGCCGCTCACGAGCCGCACCAGCGGCCAGCTCGACAACGTAAGCGCCCAGGCAAACGCAACCAGAGAGACCATCACGCGGCGGTTCCACACATGCTCGCGCTCGTCGACGAGCCACGCCTCGGCTCTCGTGCAAGTCCTCTGCACCAAATCCGCGGACGGTTGCGGCGTGGGCAATTGCCGCAGTCCGCGGGTCAGAAGCTGCCACTGCTCGAGCTCAGCTGAACACTCTGGACATGTACGGGCGTGCTGCATCACTTGTTCCGATTCCCTTGGGTCGAGAGCATCCGCCGCGGCCAGAGCCAGGGTCTCGCGAATTTTGTTGTGCTCGTTCATTGAGAGGTTTTTCATCGCCAGTTCTCTCCCGCGTAGCGCGCTTCCAGGGTGTGGCGCATCTGTTCGAGCGACCGGCGCAACCGAGATTTCACCGTGGAGAGCGGAACGCTGAGCACCTGCGCAATTTCCTCGATCTTCATTTCTTCCTCGAAGCGAAGCGTCATCACTTCCCGGTAAACGAGCGGCAGCTCATCCAGTGCCGCGCCCACCCGGCTCGCTCGCTCATTCTCGAGAACGCGCTCGAGCGGCGCCGGATCCTTCGCAACCAACCGGTCAACCGCAGTCCCTTGCGATTCATCTTCCGAAATCGGCTGGTCGAGGCTCGCCGGACGAATCCGGCGGAGATGATCGATCGCCAGGTTGCGAGCCACGGTGAAGAGCCACGCGTCGAAATTCCGGCTGGGATCGAAGCGCCGGATTTTCTCCGCCACATGAACCCAAGTCTGTTGAAAGAGATCCTCAGCTTCGCTGCGGTCGCGCACTAGGCGCAGCAGAAACCGGTAGAGGCGGTTCTGGTAGCGCGATACGAGTGTCGAGAGTGCATCCAGGTCCCCACGCCGGAGCTGAGCTACGTCGGCTTCGAGCCCCACTCGCCCCTCCCATCGCATTGCTGCGGTGCCTATCATATCCGTAATACGGAAGAGCCCTTGAAAAAGACGCACCTCGTTAGCTGTGACAGCGCCGGCTCATAGGTATGTTATAAATCAATGCTTTGACGAAGCCCCCCATCGCCGCCAGCGACCCCATCGCAACGAGCGTCAGGCTCGATATTTCGCCCACTTCGGCGTTTGTAGATGATGCGGTCAGCATCCGGATCGAAGGGCTCGCGGCCAATGAGAGCGTAACGCTTCGCGCAACCGCTCAGGACGATGACGGACGCCCGTGGAGTTCACACGCGAATTTCTCCGCGGATGCGATGGGAATCGTCAATCTTGCTTCGAGCACGTCCCTCGGCGGCACGTATCGCGGGGTTTCGCCGATGGGATTGTTCTGGTCGATGTGTTTGGACGGATTGCGCGCTCACGGCCGTGCGACGTTTGCCAAGAATGATGCTTCTCCGATGCGCGTCTTACTTGAAATCTTGGTGGGCGGCGGGATCGTCGCGTCGGCGCGGCTGGAAAGAAATTATCTAGCGCCCGGCACTGAAACCCGCGATTTGAAGGTCCCAGGCGATCCTGAAACAAACACTGAGCACACGATCGGCAGGTTGTTCATTCCGCCTGCTGCGAAATTCCGCCGTCCCTGTCCCGTTGTGGTTGTTCTCAGCGGGTCCGGCGGCGGATTCGATCTCGACAAGGCTGCCGTTCTCGCGCGCCACGGTTTCGCGACGCTGGCGCTCGCCTACTTCGGAATTTCGCCGCTCCCAACGTGGCTCCATCGCATTCCGCTCGATTATTTCGAGGCGGCATTCGGCTGGCTCGCCGCGCAGCCTGAAGTCGATTCGGGCCGCACCGGCATATTCGCCGTATCGCGCGGTGCGGAACTCGCTCTCCTGCTCGGCTCGATGCTTCCGCAAATTCGAGCCGTCGTCGCGTATGCGCCGAGTAGCGTCGTGTGGGCCGCGGGCGGACGCCAAAAAGAAACCGGCGAAGTGATTCCGTCGTGGACCCACCGGGGCAAACCGGTTCCATTCGCGCCCCTTCCCCTTCGCCGGTTTATCTTCCGCTCGGCAGTTCCGGTGGCCTTGCTGAAACGGCCGGTGATGTTCCGCGATCTCTTCCGGTCCGGCCTGCGGGATTCAAGAGCAATCTCCGCTGCCGCCATCCCGGTCGAGCGAATTCGCGGCCCGATTATGCTCGTCTCGGGCGGCGACGATCACTTGTGGCCCGCGGCGGAAATGAGCGAAGCGATTGTCGCGCGTCTTAAGGCGCACAGTTTTGCCCACCGCGTCGAGCATTTCCATTACCCAGACGCCGGCCACATGCTGCGCTATCCGTACTTGCCCACCACCGCCCGCGATTCGCGCAACTCTCACCTTCGCAATGCGCGCTACTCCTTCGGCGGCACAGCTTCCGCCGACGCGGAAGCGCAAGCGGACTCCTGGCGCCGCGCCATCGATTTTCTAAGAGCGAGCCTGCAATAGACCTGTTGCCGGTTATCCGCGCGCAACAATCCGCGCCGCGCAATATGCTAGAATGGGCCGCAGTGCTAAAGATTCTCCAGGATCTTCTCGAACTCCAAAGCGTGGATGTTCGGCTTCACGATGTTCGCGCCCGGCTCGCCACGTTTCCGAAGAAAACCGCTGAAGTGGACGCGCGCGTCGCTGCCGCAAAAGTGGAAGTTGAACAGAGCAAGGCCGCCCAGCTCGCCACTGTAAAAGACCGCAAGAAATACGAACTCGACGTCGAGCAGTACAAAGAGCGAGTTCGCAAATACAAAGACCAGACCGCGCAGATTAAAACCAACGAAGCTTACAAGGCTCTCCAACACGAAGTGCAGATGGCCGAGGAAGAGATCGCGAAAGCGGAAGATCGCCTGCTCGAACAGATGGTTGCGAGCGAGGAATACGATCGTCGCATTAAGGCCGCCGAGAAGAGGCTGAAGGAAGTGGAAGAATCCGCTCGCGCGCAACGCTCTACGATCGAGTCAGACAAAGCCGCCGCTGACAAGGATTTGGCGCTCGTCGAGGCCGATCGCGCACGCGTCACGTCCGAGATTCCTGAGGACATGCTCGACCACTACGAACGGATCGCGAAGAAGCATGGCGGCGTCGCTCTGGCTGAAGTGAGCGACGAGAAATGCACGTTGTGCGGGATGCAGATTCGACCGCACGTATTTCAGAAAATGCGGCGTGCGAACAGCGAAGAAATGTTCCACTGCGAAACGTGTACTCGCATTCTCTACTACATTGAGCCAACGGCCGTTCCGCCGGTTGACGATCCAAAGCCCCAGGTTTCCGGCGCTTCTGCATCCTCCTCCGGTGAAAACTAGCTCCGAAATCCTAAAGGTTCGCGGCAGTCCTGCTCGCGTGAGCCGCACATGAAGCGCGGCTCAAAAACTGCGCCACCGGCAAGCGCGCGCCTGTTTTCCGAATCTCATCCGTCGGCGCCGCCCGCCGGAGTCCATGTCGCAAATATCGACGGGGCATCGCGCGGCAATCCGGGCCCTGCTTCTTACGCCGTCGTGATGCGCGATCCTGGCGGAAAGGTGATTCTGGAGCTCGCGAAGAATATCGGCCGCGGAACGAACAATGTCGCGGAGTATTTCGCGCTGCTTGCCGCGCTCGACTACGCGACGAGTCACGGCATCCATGCGCTGCGTATCCGCAGCGACTCCGAACTGCTCGTCCGCCAAATGCAGGGCCGGTACAAAGTGAAGAGCGCCGATTTGAAGCCACTGTACGAACGTGCATCGAAAATGGCGCGCCAGCTCGGCTATTTCGCGATCGAGCACGTTCGCCGCGAACTGAACCGCGACGCCGACGCACTCGCTAACGTCGCGCTCGATCAAGCGGGCGTCCCGAAGTTCGAAGGCGGCAATTCCAGAACCGAATCCCGGCCGGCCGCAGTTCGTCACGAATCGCCGCGCCGCATCCGAGCTCATTTTGTCAAAGGCGTGTTCGTGCCAAACGAGCCGCTCAACCTTCCGGAAGGCGCCGAAGTCGCGATTGAGTTGCGTGATATTCGGGAAGAGTAACGCTGGTTTTCGACCGCTATTTTACGAAGCCCGTTTCAAGGCGTAGGAGCGATAGAGGGTGTCGCGTTGCGCGGGGATGTATCCGGCATCGGTGATGATGCGGCGAAGCTCTTCCTCATTCGTGCGGTTGCGGACGCCGGCCGCATAGACCACGTTTTCTTCGATCAGGATGCTGCCCACATCGTCTGCGCCAAATTGCAATCCGACCTGGCAGATTTTGATTCCCGGCGTGAGCCAGCTGGACTGGATGTGATCGATGTTGTCGAGATACAGCCGGCTGATCGCGAGTGTCTTCAAATAATCGAAGGCCGTGGCTTCCGGAATTTTCTTTCCAAGCGGTGTGTTATCCGGCGCGAAAATCCACGGAATAAACGCGGTGAACCCGCCGGTGTCCGCCTGAATCCTGCGGATGCGCTCCAGGTGATTCACGCGATGGCGATATTCCTCGCCGCAGCCGAACATCATCGTCGCCGTCGTGCGCATTCCCAACGAATGCGCGATCCGGTGCATGTCTTCCCATTCATCGGAGCGGCACTTCAGCCGCGAGATGCGCGCGCGAATTTCATCATCCAGGATTTCCGCGCCGCCGCCGGGAATTGAATCGAGGCCCGCGTCGCGCAGGCGCGCGATCGTCTCGCGCACCGAGAGTCCTGAGACTTCGGCAATGCAAAGAATTTCCGGAGCCGAAAAACAGTGCAGATGCACCTGCGGAAATTTCTGCTTGATCGAGCTCAACATGTTTTCGTAATACTCGACTCGAAGGTCCGGATGCAGGCCGCCCTGCATCAGCACGCCCGTCCCGCCCAGGTCCAGCATCTCTTGAATCTTTTCGTAGATGGTTTCGAGCGAAAGGATGTAGCCATCCTTTGCGCCGAGCGGCCGGTAGAACGCGCAGAATGAGCAATACTCCGTGCAGAAATTCGTGTAGTTGATGTTGCGATCGATCTGGTAGGTCGCGATGCGCGGATCGGTCTTCTTGCGGCGCACTTCGTTCGCCGCCATTCCGATGCCGATCAAATCATCGGAGTTGAAAAGGTCGAGCGCTTCTTCTTGCGTGATTCCCATTTTCTACGCCGTTCCTCGATCGATTTTCACGCTGCGAACACCGGGTCGTTCACTCTTACGATTCCTTCGCGCAGCACCGCGCCGTACACTCCCGCGCAGCCTGAATGATCGCGCGCCACTTTCTCGAAAACGACCGGCGCCGGTTCCGCCGTCTCGGGATCGAGAGTAATCATGACACAACGCCCGTCCTTTTTGACAATGTGAATCGTTACGGTCTCGCCGATTTGCAGTTCTCGGCCAACGAGACTGTCTTCGAAAAATGGTTCGTCGCTATTCCACTGCACGTAAAAATTCGCCCGAAACCGCAACGGATTCAAGCTCATTCCCGCCTCTTCCGAAAGTCCGCGCATCGTCGCGTGGCCAAGCACCGAGATGGGGTACGCGTCGGTCATGCTGCGCTCGGAATGGCGCAGCTCGAGCGCCCGGCCGTAGCGCTTTTCGAGCAACCGCGTGAACTCGGGATCGTCCACTTGCGCGGTCGCACCTTCGGGCGTCGTGACTTCCGCCGAGTAGTCAGTTGAAAAAATTCCGGCTTCGACGGGCATCGCAGTCAAGAACCGGGGACGGAACAAAATCATGTCGCGTCCCTTGCGCGACGTCATCCACGGAAAATTCGCCGGGCCTTGCGCATCGACAAAAGCATAAACGCGGTCGCCCAACAGGCCCGCGTGGGTAACGCGGGCTACCTCCAGATCTTCTCCCGCCATACTCTTCACAGGGTAGCGACGCAGTCTGCTAAGCACGCCGATCTGTTCCATCGTGTTACGCTCCACGACGCGCAGTTGATTGCGCGGGAGCGTCTACAAATTCAATCGGGCGGTTGCGGGGAATCAATCCCGCGGCCGCGGCTTTCTCGTAGTACAGCCGCAAGCCTTCGAGGTTTTCTTCGTCGAGGTTGAAATCGATGTTGTCCGAAAGATACCGTTCTAGCGCTTTCGCCGGCAGATCGAGCTTCACGGCGGCAGCCTCGGAAATTTCGCGAATGCGTTCCATTCCGTACCGTTTCGACGCCTGGAAATCCGCCACCACTTCAGGCGTAATCGCGTCGCGCCGGCCTGCCCAAATGGCGAGGACGCACGGCTTCCCCGTCATCTCTCTCCACTGGTACGCGACATCGTAGACGAAGACGGTTTCAAATCCCGGGACCGGCATGTCCTCCGGATCGCCCTGGCAGCACGAGCCGCCGCCGGGCAATTTTGCGGAGAGCGCTTCCATTTTCAGCGCCACGCGCAATGCGGGATCGCCGATCACGAGCGCGGCATCCGCCTCTTTCAGCATCTCCGAAGGATCGGGTGCTGCTTCGACGTAGGTTGGCTTGATTCCCCAGTATCCGGCGGCGAGCAATTTGACGAGCGCGGCCGAACTGCGCGAACTTGAGTCGAGCGCAATTTTCTTGGCCATGTCGATCGGGCGCTTCGACACCACCAAAATGCTGCGAACTTCGCCCTTTGCCGCAACTGCCATCCCGGGCAGCGCCACTACGTTTTCCATGCGCTGATATTCAATGGCTGGAATGATAGCGACGTCCACGTCGCCTCGCCGCAGGGCTTCGGCGCATTGCGAGGGCACAGTGAATGACAAGTCGTACTTGCCGACCAGCGGGCCTTCGGCAAATCCCCAGACCAGCGGCGCCGTGTTCAAGTACTCGACAATCGAAATGCGAAGCTTGCTCAAGATTTCCTCGCGGCTGCAAAATCCGAATATAGCACAAACGCCAGGTTCGCCCTTTGATCAGCGAAGCGGCGTCCGGTTCGAGACTTGAGGAGCCGCATGTCAGGGTTGCTCCGGAAATCGCACGACTTCGTCTTCGAGCGGGATTTCCATTTCGTGCCTCACGGGCGCGCCGTGGGAATCCGACGGCTTCCATCCATCGCCCTTGCCCTCTAGTTCGTAGGAAGTGAAAGCGTAAGGCAGTCCTTCGCAGCCGAGTTCCGAGTTAGTGTTGCAGATGTGGAAGTGCAAGTGCGGCTCGGATGAATTTCCGGAGTTGCCGAGGAGGCCGAGCACCTGGCCGCGGCGAACCTTGTCCCCAACTTTCACGCGAACGGAACCCGGTTGCATGTGGGCGTAGAACGCGTAAAGGCCGTCGCCGATTTCCATGATCACGTGGTTGCCGCCGACTGTTTCGAGAGTGATCGGAACGATGGGCGGCTGATTGGGAATATTCTGCGGGATGCCGTCTTTCATTTGCGTGACGACACCGTCGGCCACGGCGTGAATTTCCTTGCCGTAGGCGCGATAGTTCCGGTTGTCGGTCGAATCACCCTGATAAGTTTTTCCGTCTGCAGTCATCTGCACCCAGTCAATCGCGAAACGTTGGGAGATGTACGCACGGCCGTTGACAGGAATAAACGCACGGCGGTGCTGCGATGTGTTGGAAGGCCCGTTAGCCGCCACCCAGTTCTCGCCCTGCAGCGGGGAACGGATTACGACCACTGGTTTGTGGTTTACCGGGACGGGAACGCCGTCGAGCCTGATCGCTTCCGGGTAGTCGCCGACCTTCATCGCGACGCGATGCGAGATTTTCGCGGGCACGTCCTCCATCTTGTCGAAGGTAAGCCACATATAGACAATCGCAAACATTCCCGGGCCGATTTTGGCTTTCTCAGGGACGGTCTGCCCGGTCCGGACAATCATTCCGTCCAGGTCCGCGCCGGAATAACTCGCAATTGGTGTTGCGGCGGAATCGCCGGCCATCACGTCGAGCCGCGTGATGAGGCAATCCCATTTGCCCAGGTTCGTCACGTGGAGTTCGTAGACCAGGTGCCACTTACTATCAGCCTTGAGCGCCGTCGGCTCGATCGGCACGACCACGTCAAGCGGCGGCGCGACCGGTTTCGGCGTGTGAGCGGCTGGCGGCTGCTGGCTGGGTGCCGCGGCGGAAGGATTTTCGGCGCCTTTGGCGTTAGGCGCGGCTTGCGCGAAGGAATGGGACGGAGCTGCGATTACGGCGATTAGCGCGAGCAGAGCGAGCGGAATGCGCGAGGCAAACCACAACTGGTGGGGGTGCACCGAGGCGGGCACATCTGATTCACGCCCCCCCCATTTACCGTATATTAGAAATGGTCTCCGGCTCATGTTTTCAATGCCTTACGGGGAATTCTAATCGCGGTACCGTATATTAGAAATGAGCCTTCCCGAGGCGTGACCGCCGACGTTCTGCCCGTCTTGGCGCCGATTTTCATACGTCAGCGGCGACGGTAGCAGAGTGCGGCGAGGTCTACAAGAGGGTACGTCTCGTAAACTTTTGCGAGAACGCCACCCGTTGCTGGCTGGGGAGCGAAGGCCCGCGATGAGTGGAAGCGCCGATCTTGGCTACCCCCCCCCGGGACCGAGTTGGGCGAGCGGTGAGATAATCGAGGCTGAAGAAGAGTTAGAACGCCATGAGGCTTTCGAGGGACTGATGAATCGACGAACATTCGCACTTGCGATCGGTTTTGTGTGCCTGGCTTTCGTGCTCGCGATTGCGCGAGCGAATTCTGCGGTCGTCTCCGCTGACGGCGAAGGCGTGCTGGCGTTCGTCGGCGCGAAAATTTACACGTCGCCTACCGAGCCTCCGATTGAGGATGGAACGATCTTGATCCGCGGCGGAAAGATTGAGGCGGTCGGCAAGAGCGGGTCTGTTTCGATTCCTGTGCTCGCGGCGAGGATCGGATTCAAAAATAAGTTCATTGTGGCCGGCTTCCAGAACAGCCATGTGCATTTCACCGAATCGAAATGGGACGACGCGGCGAAATTGCCGGCGTCAAAGCTGTGGCAGCAGCTGGAGCTAATGCTGACGCGTTATGGTTTCACGACGGTCGTCGATCTTGGGTCTTATCTCGAGAACACCGCGGCGATTCGTGAGCGGGTGGCATCGGGAGAAGTTGCCGGGCCGAGGATCTTGACGGCTGGAGGCGGAATGTATCCGCCAAACGGCGCGCCTTATTATCTCCGTGGAGTGCTGCCGCCGGAGGCTTTGAAGATGCTGCCGCAGCCGGCGACACCGGAGGAGGCGGTGGAGGTGGTGCGGCGGGAGATTGGCGGCGGGGCGGACGTGATCAAATTATTCACCGGATCGCTTGTAGAGCGAGGGCAGGTGAAGTTGATTCCGGAGCCCATCGCCGCTGCGGCGGTGGCTGAGGCGCACAGGCACGACCGGCTCGTGTTTGCGCATCCGTCGAACATCGACGGCGCGATGGTGGCAGTGCATGCGCAGGTGGATGTGCTGGCGCATACGACTTCGGTGGCGGGGATTTGGAGCGAGGAGATGATTGCGCAGATGAAGCGGCAGAAGATGTCCCTGGTGCCGACGTTGAAGCTTTGGAAGTACGAAGCGGCGAAATCGGGGGCGTCGGCTGAGGATCAGCTCGCATTTCAGTCGCGCGCTGCAAAAAATTTGACGGCGTATGCGGCGGCGGGTGGACAGATTTTGTTTGGGACCGATGTGGGATACATGACGGATTACGATACGACGGAAGAGTTTGCGGCGATGGCGCGGGCGGGGATGACGCCGATGCAGATTCTTGCTTCGCTGACGACGGCGCCTGCAGAAAGATTTGGTGAGTCAAATAGGAGAGGACGTATCGCCCCCGGCATGGATGCGGATCTAGTGGTGCTTGAGCGGGATCCTGCAGAAGACGCGACGAATTTTGCGAAGGTTTGTGCGACGTATCGCGGGGGAAAGTTAATCGCAACGGGCCGTGCGATGTTGTTTGGGGCAGGCGGCAGGACAATCCCAGTGTGCGTTGATTGAAGGTTGGCGTGCCGCGAACGACCGTTCCGCAGCTAGACCAGACGGCCAGCGAATGCGTATGCGAAGTACTGCCTCCTGCGACCAGGTATATATACTGACATTAGCTTGCTTGACATCAGCCCACTGCGCTGCGTACGCTCGCGCGAGAGCCTTCCTTATAGATGGATTCCGACCATTATTTGGGGTGGTTGGCGCTGGCGTTGACGCCTGGCCTGGGCGCCCGCATGGCGGGGAAGTTGCTGCGCGTGATGGGCAGTCCGCAGGCGATTTTCCGCGCGTCGCTTACAGAACTCGAAGCCCAGCGCCTGCCCGCAGCGGTTGCACAGGCAATTCACTCCCACCGTCCGCTCAGCGACGCCGCCAAGGAATTGGCGGCGGCCCAAGCGGTCGGGTGCAAGCTGCTGACGTGGGACGAGGCGCTGTACCCTGTACGGCTTCGCGAGATCTACGATCCGCCGCCGCTCCTGTATGTACGAGGAAACATTGAACTTCTGGGCAAGCATTTGATCTCGATTGTAGGGGCGCGTCGTCCGACCCCTTATCGGAATCAAATGGCAGAGCGTTTGGGGCGTGACCTGGCCGACCGGGGCATCGTCGTGACGAGCGGGCTGGCGCGCGGCGTTGACTCTTGCGCCCATAAAGGCGCGCTCAGTTCAGCGCACGGAGCGACGATCGGCGTTCTCGGCTGCGGCATTGACGTGGTTTACCCGAAGGAGAACAAAAAGATATTCGCGGATATGGAGAAGCGCGGAGCGATCATCAGCGAGTTTCCCATGGGGACGTTTCCGGCGCCGCAAAACTTCCCGATTCGCAACCGGATTATTGCGGGAATGTCGCTGGGGGTTGTGGTGGTCGAGGGCGCGCAGTACTCTGGGTCATTAATAACAGCACGACTCGCGATGGAGTTCGGACGCGAGGTGTTCGGCGTGCCAGGCAACGCAACCCAGCCCACCAGCTTCGGACCGAATCAGCTGATTAAACAGGGAGCGAAACTTGTGACCAGCTGGGAGGACGTGATCGAAGAGCTGCCAACACCCATTCGAGCGGAGTTGCTGCCGGTCGAATCGGCATCTCCCGAAGAAAGAGCGGCGCTGCTGGACGAGAGTTTTGTGCCGGCCGAGCGCACGCTGTACGAATTGCTGGGCGTCGATCAGGCGAGGCACATTGACGAAATTATGGAGGTTTCCGGGCTCAGCTCGTCGGAAGTGCTGGCGACGCTATTTGACCTGGAGCTCAAAGGCGTGGTACGTCAGTTACCTGGGAAGCAATTCCTGAAAGTCCTCTTGTAGTGTTCTCAGGAACAGCAGGTAGGATGGTACGGCACGACGGTGATCTGCGGCGCCGGAGTTTTCGATTTAGAGAATCAAGAGTTCACGAGGAACAAACGAAAAGATGGCACGATCACTCGTAATCGTCGAATCGCCTGCCAAGGCGAAAACGATCAACAAATATTTAGGCCGGGGTTTCACGGTGAAGGCGTCCTATGGCCATGTGATGGATCTTCCGAAGAAGACGATCGGCATACTTCTGCCCGGCGAGCAGAATGGAAAGAAGAGAAAGAAGCGCAAGACGAAGCCGGGCGGGAAGGCGAAAGCAGAGAAACCGGCGCCGAAGCCGATTGTCGTGACGGCGGAGAATATCTTCGAGCCTACCTACGAAGTGATTCCGGGAAAGATCAAGGTGATCAGCGAACTGCGGAAAGCTGCGCAGACCGCGGATGCTGTCTACCTAGCGGGTGACCCGGACCGCGAGGGCGAAGCGATTTGCGCGCATCTCGCGCACGTCTTGAGCAAGCCTTACCGAGCTCCCGTCGAAGAAGAGCTCAATGAAAACGGTCACGGAAAGAAGAAGAAGTCGGCGGAGGACGCCAAGACGAGCGCGAAGGCCGGAGCGAAAGTCAGCGCGAAGGAAGCCGCCGCGAAGTTAGTCGTGAAGCCGGCGAAGGCTGAGCCCGCCGCGACTTCCGCATCGAAGATTTTCCGGGTGATGTTCAACGAGATTACGCCGAAAGCGATTCGCGCGGCGTTCGATCATCCCTCGCAAGTGAATGAGAACCTTGTCGACGCGCAGCAGGCGCGCCGCGTGCTCGACCGCCTGGTCGGTTACAAAGTTTCGCCGCTCCTTTGGGACAAAGTTCGGCGCGGCCTTTCGGCTGGACGAGTCCAGACGGTTGCGCTCCGTTTGATCGTCGAGCGCGAGCAGGAAATTCGCGCGTTCGTGCCGCGGGAATACTGGACGATGCATGCGCTGCTGGCGGCGGGCGAGCCGCCTGCGTTCGAAGCAAAGCTCATCAAGTACAAGGGCGAAGACCTCGAAATCCCGGACGAAGCGGAAGCGCAACGCGTTCTCGCGGCCGTCGAGCACGCGACCTGGCAGGTGGCTAGCGTTGCGCAGAAAGAAAAGCGCCGCTTCGCACCGCCTCCGTTCACCACTTCGAAGCTGCAGCAGGCTGGTTACAATCGCCTGCGCTTCACTGCCAAGCGGACAATGATGCTGGCGCAGAGGCTGTATGAAGGCGTCGAGCTGGGTACGGAAGGCTCGGTGGCGCTCATCACCTATATGCGAACCGATTCGGTCCGTGTTTCGAACGACGCGATTGCACAGGTGCGCGATCACATCGGCTCGGCGTATGGCGAAAAATATTTGCCGGAGAAGCCGAACTTTTTTAAGTCGAAGAAGGATGCGCAGGAAGCACACGAAGCAATTCGTCCAACGGACGTTGCACGCACGCCCGAAAGCGTGAAGCCCTATCTGGACGAATCCATGTTCAAGCTCTACCAGATGATCTGGCAGCGCTTCGTCGCGTCGCAGATGGTTCCGGCCGTGTTCGATCAGACGACGATTGATGTGGACGCGAGCGGCTATACATTCCGCGCCACCGGTTCGGTGCAGAAATTCGACGGCTATCTCGCCGCCTATCAGGCCGTGAAGGACGAAGAGGAAAAGGACGACGAGGCAGACGCCGTTGGCAACCGGCTGCCGCAGGTGAGCGAGGGCGACCAGTTGCGCCTGGAGACGATTCGTCCCGAACAGCATTTCACGGAGCCGCCGCCGCGATACACCGAAGCGACGCTTGTGAAAGAGCTCGAGGAAAAGGGAATTGGCCGCCCGTCCACGTATGCCGCGATCATTTCGACGATCGTCGAACGCGAGTACGTGAATAAGGACCAGGGCCGGTTCACGCCTACTTTGCTCGGCGAGCGAGTGAGCGGGCTTCTGGTGAAAGCGTTTGAGGATATTTTCGACGTAGGGTTCACCGCGCGCCTGGAAGAAGAGCTCGACGAGATCGAAGACGGCAAGCTGCCGTGGCGCACGGCGGTGAAAGAATTCTGGGACCGCTTCGAGGTGGATCTCGATAAGGCGGCCGATCAGATGGATTCGTACAAGGCCGGAATTCCCACGGGCGAAAAGTGCGAGAAATGTGGCGAGGGAGTGCTGCTCGAGCGCATCAGCCGCCACGGATTTTTCCTGGGCTGCTCGCGCTATCCCGAGTGCGACTTCATTCGCGATCTGGCGGACGTCGCGAGCGACCAGCCGGATCCCGAAACCACCACGCAGTATTGCGACAACTGCGGCAAGGAAATGATTATCAAACGCGGCCGCTTTGGAACCTTCCTCGCGTGCACCGGATACCCCGATTGCAAGACCACTCGACGCCTCGTTCAGGGCACGCAGAAGGCGCGGCAGCCCGACGTTCCGCTCGATGAAAAGTGCCCCACGTGCGGCCAGCAGCTTTTACGGCGACACGGACGCTTCGGCGAATTCATCGGCTGCGAAAAATATCCGAAGTGCAAGTACACGCGGCCGATCACTCTCGGAATCAAATGCCCGAAGTGCAATGAAGGAGAATTCGTTCGCCGCGGGACCGCCAAGGGCCGCGGGCGCGGACGGATTTTCTACGGCTGCAGCCGTTACCCCGACTGCGACTTTACGACTCCGCACGAGCCCATCAACGAGCCGTGCCCGAAGTGCGGCGCGCCGTTCATCGTCGAGAAGCGCACGAAGCAGGGTAATTTTCGCTCGTGCATCAAGGAAGGCTGCGATTGGGAAATCGAAGCCCCGCTTCCGCCATTGGAATCTCTGGGCACGCCGCCGCCCGCTGCAGTTCCTTCGGGCGTGCTTTCCACGTAGCCGCCGGTGCGAGCGTTGCTGTGGCGTGATGTTCAAGGCGCAACGAGGGTTCCGCGGCCGCGTGAATCTCTATGAAGCAGATGATCGAGAAATTCGTCGACTATCTCCGCTACGAGCGGAACGCTTCTCCCAATACCATCCGGGAATATCGCCGTGATTTGCAGCAGTTCATGGCGTTTCTGACGCCGCCTGGCGAGAAAGTGATGCCGCTGGGCCATATCGACCACCGCGTGATCCGGGAATTTGTGGGCTGGAGCTACGACCAAAAGCTCGAGAAATCCTCGGTGGCCAGGAAACTCGCGGCCCTTCGCACGTTCTTCAAATACTGCGTGCGCGAGGGCGTGGTGAAACAGAATCCAGCGCGGCTTGTCAGCACGCCCAAACTTCCCAAGCGCGTACCGCGCGTGATCACGGCAGAGGAAATGAATGCGTTTCTCGATAACATTTTGAGCGCCGGTGCGGCTGCTCCGAAGCGCAAACGTCCGGCGAGCCCGCGCCGGCAGGAAACTGCGAAGTTGATGGTGAAGCGCGACCGCGCCATCCTGGAGTTGCTGTATGCATCCGGGCTGCGCGTGAGTGAATTGGTTGGATTGAATCTGGGCGACATCGACCGCGCCGGCCAGATGCTTCGAGTCCTTGGGAAAGGACGCAAAGAGCGCGTCGTTCCGTTTGGGACGAACGCTCAGACGGCGCTGGAAGCATATTGGCCGGTCCGCGACGAAATTCTCAATCGCCAGGGCGCGGATCCTGAATTGCAGGCTGTTTTTCTAAACCACTTTGCCTGCCGGCTCGGAACTCGTACCGTCAGAGAGATCGTCACGAAATATTCGCGCCTCGCGAACGTCAATTGGGGCCTTCATCCGCATTCGCTCCGTCATGCATTTGCCACGCACCTGCTTGCGGACGGCGCTGATTTGCGCGCGATTCAGGAACTCCTTGGCCATGTCTCCCTCTCCACGACTCAGCGTTACACGCAGGCGAGTATCGAGCAGCTCATGAATGTGTATGACAAAGCGCATCCCCATGCTTAAATTTACGGATGCGTCGGTTCGGCTCTCTCTGCGCCCTCCTCGCAGCCATCGCGCTGCTTCCCGGTTCGCGTCCAGCGGCCGCGCAGGATAACTACGAAATCCAGGTCTACGGTTACGACACGGTCGAGCCCGGCCACACCATGGTCGAGCTGCACAGCAATTTCACGATCGACGGCTCGAAACAAATGGTCAATGGACTTTTTCCCACGAATCACGCGCTGCACGAGACCATTGAAATCACTCATGGCTGGAACGACTGGTTTGAAACGGGCTTCTATATTTTCACCTCGGCCCGCTCCGGGCAGGGATGGGATTGGGTGGGCGACCACATTCGGCCGCGCGTTCGGATTCCCCCCAAGTGGCACTGGCCGGTCGGCGTAAGCCTGTCGAACGAGATCGGCTATCAGCGACGCCAATTTTCAGTCGACACGTGGACCTGGGAAATCCGTCCAATTGTTGACCAACAAGTGGGGCGTTGGTATTGGTCCATCAATCCTACGCTCGACCGTTCGTTTCACGGCGAGGGCGTGCACCAGGGTGTCGTGTTTTCGCCGAATTTCAAATTCAGCTACAACTTCACGCCGAAAATCGCGGGTGGCCTCGAATACTACGGCTCGGTCGGTCCGGTCACCGGATTCGATCCGATATCCCAGCAGGAGCACCAGATTTTTCCGGCGATCGATCTGAACATCGCGCCGCAATGGGAAATCAATTTTGGACTGGGTGTGGGGCTCACAGGCTCAACCGACCATCTGATCGCCAAAGCCATACTGGGTTATCGCTTCAACTTCTGAGGCGAATCTTAGAGATGGACGGCGTTTCGAACACCTCGCTATAATGCCGTGAGTGCAACTCAAGGGGTTTATGAGCATCCAATCTACGTGCCCCTTACTAAGAGCAAGCAAGGACTCCTGAGGATGAAAACCGCCCCGGCCAAAAAACCGCTCACATTACCGGACGCTCGCCCGAAGACGGCGGGCCTGCAAATGTATCTGGAAACGATCTGCTACAAGACTCGCGAGCGGCTCGAGCTTATCAACATCACCAAGGATTTGAACGAAGTGGTGCACAAGCACGGGCTGAAAGCGGGATTCGTGCTGGTGCAGTCTCTCCACACAACCACCGCAATTTTCATCAACGAATTTCAGCAGGCTCTACTCGATGATATCAAGTCGTTCCTCGAACGACTCGTGGGCCGCATCGATTACTGGCGGCACAACGATCCCAAACTCTCCGAATGCAATCGCCAGAACGCCGACTCGCATCTTCGCGCGATGGTCCTGGGGCACACGCTTTCCGTGCCGGTCCGCGATGGGGAACTCGCGCTGGGCTACTGGCAGTCCATCATTCTCGCCGAACTCGACGGTCCACGCGATCGCTCGATTCAAGTGCAAGTCCTCGGCGTTTCAGAACACCCCGAAGAATAAAATCGCTTCCCGCGCGGGTGCGATAAAGAGAGCGTCTCCGCTTGATTGAGGGGATTGGTGCATCGAGGCGCGCTTCTTGTTGCGAAAATCTCTCGATATCAATTCGCGTGGGGCCAGGCTAGACGTTCAGCGTGAGGGACGTCTCCGGAATGAATCCGTCGGAGCCGCGCCGGGCGGCGCCTGCCGTAGCAGGGAAAGGCATTTTCACGCGGTCAACGGGATTGTAGCGAGTGTCGCGCTCGACGGGCACGCGGCCGGCGGCGCGGATCAGGCGCTCGAGTTCGGAGCGCGTTAGATGCTCGGGGGTTGTCGCGCCGGCATCGTGGTAGATTTTTTCTTCCACTACCGTGCCGTCCAGGTCGTCTGCGCCGAATCGCAACGCCACTTGCGCGATCCGCGGCGTCAGCATCACCCAGTAAGCTTTGATGTGATCGAAATTATCGAGCATCAGGCGCGAGACCGCGATCATTTTCAAATCGTCGATACCTGTGGGTCCTGGAAGATGCGAAAGAGCGGTGTTCGCGGGATGAAACGCGAGCGGAATAAACGTGACGAATCCGTGCGTCTTATCCTGCGTATCTTGCAGCTGGAGCAGGTGATCCACTCGTTCTGCAGGCGTCTCGATGTGTCCGTAGAGCATGGTGGCGTTGGAGCGCAAGCCGATTTCGTGAGCCGTGCGCGCGATTTGCAGCCACATCTGCCCGCTCACTTTGTGGTCGCAGATCACTTTGCGGACGCGAGGATGAAAAATTTCCGCGCCGCCGCCGGGCAGCGAATCCACTCCGGCATTTTTCATAGCGAGAAGCGTATCGCGAATCGAAAGCTTCGAGATGCGCGCGTAGTAGCCGACTTCGACCATCGTGAACGCTTTGAGATGAACTTCAGGGAAGCGCTGCTTCAGACCGCGAATCAGTTCAAGGTAATACTCGAACGGCAGATCGGGATGCAGGCCGCCAACGATGTGAAATTCCGTGGCGCCTTCCGCCACTCCTTCGGAGGCGCGTTTATAGATTTCATCGAGCGCAAACGTATACGCGCCCGGGGCGTCGGGCGAGCGTCCGAAAGCGCAGAGGCGGCAATGAGCGACGCAGACGTTGGTAGGATTGATGTGGCGGTTGACGTTGTAGTAGCAGATGTTCCCGTGCTTTTTTTCGCGAACATAATTCGCAAGCCATCCGAGCGCGAGCAAGTCGTGCGACTGGTACAGCGCGAGCCCGTCTTCAGCGGAGAGCCGTTCGCCGGCGAGAACTCTCGCCGCCACCGGTTCAAGCCGCGCGTCCGTGATTTTAAGTTCGCCTGTGATTTGCATATCGACTTTCAGGGCCGCATGACGACAGCCGCCGCGCCCCAGAACAACAGGAACAACAAACTAATATAGCCATTCACGGTGAAAAAGGCAGCATTGATTTTGCTCAGATCGCCGGGTTTCACCAGCGAATGCTCGTAGTAGAGAAGCCCCGCGACGACGGCGATTCCGATCCACGCCGGCCAGCCGAGATGAAAACTCCACGCGAGCCATGCGAGCAATGCCACCATCACGATGTGCATCGCGCGCGCCACAAGGAGCGCTCCAGCCACTCCGAATTTTTTCGGAATCGAGTAGAGCCCGGCGGTTTTGTCGAAGTCAATGTCCTGGCAGGCGTAGAGCACGTCGAAGCCGCCGACCCATAGCGTGACCGCAGAGCAAAGAATCAGCATCCGCCAGTCGAGCGAACCGCGAATCGCAATCCACGCGGCGGCGGGAGACATGCCCAGGCAGAAGCCGAGGACGAAGTGCGCCCAGGTGGTGAACCGCTTGGTGTAGGAATAAAAAAACAGGACGGCGAGCGCAACCGGTGAAAGTTTCAGCGCCAGAGGATTCAATTGCCATGCGGCAAGCACGAGAATCGCTGCGGCGATCAGCGCAAATACCCACGCGAACCCCACGGACAGTTCGCCGGCCGGCAGCGCCCGCATCGCGGTCCGCGGATTGCGGCGGTCGTATTCCAGATCGGCGATGCGATTCATCGTCATCGCCGCGGAGCGCGCGCCAATCATCGCCACGATGATCCAGAAAATTTGCCAGCGAGTAGGGAATCCTCCGGCATCGCGCGCCGCGAGGAGCGCGCCAACCAGCGCGAAGGGCAGCGCGAAGACGGAGTGCTCGAACTTGATCATTTCGAGCACCGTGACGAGCCGGCCCTTCTTCGCGAGCGGAGCTGCGGATTGGCTAGACACGCAGACCGCCACAGGCGCTCTGTTCGCCGGTCTTCAATTCAACATTCACGCCTTTATTCTAGGTAGGTGTGGCGTGGAGTGCAAACGATCGTTCCTCTCGCGCTCGCTATGCGCTTCTTGCAAGCCCGCCAGACGCGCGGCGAGTTTCCTTACGGCTTGCCGCCCTTCCAGCGATATTGCTTTTCCTGCGGGAGGCCCATCTGTGCGAGGACGCGATAGGCGAACTGCTCGACGAGATCTTCGATTTTTTTTGGACCATAGTAGAAGGCGGGCATCGCCGGCATCACGGTGGCGCCTGCATCGTGGACGCGGACCATATTTTCGAGGTGAATGCGGTTGAGCGGTGTTTCGCGCAAGCACAATACAACCGGACGGCGCTCTTTCAGGCAAACATCGGCAGCGCGCGAGAGGAGATCGTTTGCGATTCCTGTGGCGATTGCGCCGAGCGCGCCGGCGGAGCAGGGAATCACGGCCATGGCGTCAACGATCGCGCTGCCGGAAGCGATGCTCGCGCCGATATCCTTGTTTTGGAGGTACTCGATTTTTTTCGCAGGCGTGCCGATGAGGAGCGCGGGAAGTTTTTTGCCGTCGGCTGCAACGATGCCGAGTTCGGTCGAGAGCAGTCGGAGGCCTGCATCGGTCGTCACGAGGTAGATGCGGCCGACGCGGCGGTCCGCGTCAAGCAGGCGCAGCATTGTTTGCGCATAGACGGCGCCGCTCGCGCCCGTGATTCCGATTGTGATTGTGCGGTGTTCAGCCTTCGGCATTGGCTTGTGAGCGTATGCACAACGGTTCAATTTTGCAAGGTGCAGAGGAAAGCTAATCGTGTCCCTTACCTTGAGACAATTTTCCGCATAGACTGGTTGGCCGGATGCCGACGCGCGGAGAAAATCAGCCGGCCGGAAGGCCGCTGCTACAAATTCATACTTAACGTCAAAGATGCAATCGGAGGAGACACTTGGAAGAACATCTGCAGAAGTGGGCGATGAAGATGCTTTATGTGGGAGCTGTGCTGGCACTTGCGTTAGCGATTCAGTTTTCGCGGGGCGGAGCGCGCCCTTTGCAAGCCCAGGCGCAGAAGGCGGAGCTGGTGCAAAAACCTGTCGTGTGGCCGCCGGAAGTAGTTTCGAATATGGAAAAGGTGCGGGATGCGGCGATGGCCAGTGATTACGCGTGGCGGCAAGTGGAGCATCTGAGCGAAAACATCGGGCCACGGCTATCGGGTTCGGCGCAGGCGGAGCAGGCTGTGCAGTATGTAGCCGGCGAACTTCGGCGGCTGGGGCTTGAAGTGACTCTCGAGAAAGTGGTGGTTCCGCACTGGGTGCGGGGCGAAGAGCGCGGCGAGCTCACAGTTTTTCCGGGGCAGGCCCCGGGGACGGCGCAGAAGATCGTACTGACCGCGCTCGGCTCGAGCGCAGCCACTCCGGCGGAGGGAATTACTTCGGAAGTGGTGGTCGTCAACAATTTCGCCGAGCTTACAGCGCTGGGACGCGACAAAGTGGAGGGGCGGATCGTGCTGTACAACGAAAAATTCGACAAGCGGCTGGCCGCGCAGGGTCAAGCGGGCGAAGCGTATGGGCAGGCCTACGGCTATCGCTATGCCGGCGCGAAAGCCGCGAAGGCGCTGGGGGCGGTGGCGTCTCTCATTCGCTCGATTGGGAATGCGGACTACCGCCTTCCTCACACCGGAGCAAGTGATCCTGCCGGGATTCCGGCAGCGGCGGTGACGGCTGAAGATGCAGACTTGATTGCAGACCTCGCGCGGCAGGGGCGTGTCGAAATGCATCTGGTGCTCACGCCGCAGACGCTGCCCGACGCCGTAAGCTACAACGTGATTGGCGATTTGAAAGGAAGCGAACATCCCGAACAGATTGTCGTCGTCTCCGGGCATCTTGATTCCTGGGACCTCGGCACGGGAGCAATTGACGATGGCGCGGGAGTGGCGCTGGCGATGCAGACGGCGAATCTGTGGAAGCAGCTTGGGCTGCGGCCGAAGCGCACGTTGCGAGTGATCGCGTGGATGAACGAAGAAAACGGCGTGCGCGGAGGCACGGCGTACGCGGGAGATTATAAATCGGCGCTGGGGAATCACGTGGCAGCGATTGAAAGCGATTCCGGCGCAGGCCACCCAATGGGATTTGAAACAACCCTGAGTGCGGTTGGGATGGACTCGCTGCAGCCTGCAAGGAAAGTGCTCGCAACCATTGGCGCTGGAATCATGCACGAGAGCCGTGGCGACGTTGGCACCGATATTTCCCCGATGGCGCCGGCAGGCGTGCCGCTTTTCGGAGTGATGCAGGACACTCGGACCTATTTCAACTATCACCACACCGCTGCGGACACGCTGGACAAAATCGATTCACACGAACTGGCGGAAAATGCCGCGACTGTGGCGGTGTTTGCGTATGCACTAGCGGATATGCCGCAACCGCCGCGCTGAGCAGGACGGCGGGTTTTGCGTTTCGCCCACGTTGAACCTACTTGATGGCGCGGACGATGAGAAGCAGAACGACTGCGCCGACGGTGGCCATGACGAGCTGGCCGATGAGGCCGTAGGCGGCGAGTCCGAGCAACGTGAAAATCCAACCGCCGAGAATGGAGCCCACGATTCCGACGACCAGGTCCATCAGAGTGCCCATGCCGCGACCTTTTACGATTTTACCCGCGAGGAACCGGCGAGAATTCCGATCAGGATAGTCCAGAGCAGCCACATGGTCGCACCTCCGATTGTGTATTGCGTGAATCGAATTTCTGCGCCCGGTGAAAGACGGGGAGCGGGCGGTGAACTGGCCGCACTCTAGCACAGTTCCCGGGTGCGGCAATTAACGGAGGAGCAAGCGAGGAGTGTTAGAATTTGGCGGCAAGCGAAAGGCGAGCGATGGACGAGCGCGACATTCGAAATCTTTTGGAAGCCGTGAAGCGCGGGCAGCAGACGATCGACAAGACCGTCGAGAAGCTGCGGCGCCTGCCATACGAAGATCTAGGCTTTGCGAAAGTGGATCACCATCGCGGGCTGCGGCAGGGTTACCCCGAAGTTGTGTTCGCGCGCGCCAAAACGCCGAAGCAGGTGGCGGAAATTGTGCGGGCGATGCTGCGGGCGAAAGCGTCGCACAATATTTTGATCACGCGCGCGACCCGAAAAATATTCGACGCCGTGAAGCGCATGGCGCGGGCGGCGAAATTGCGCGCCGAATTTCACGAGCTATCGGGAACGATCGTGATCGAGCGCAGCCGGAAAGTGCAGGGCAAGGGGCTGATTCTGATCGTGACAGCTGGGACGAGCGACATTCCGGTGGCCGAAGAAGCGCTCGTCACCGCGCTCGCGATGGGCAATCGTGCCGAAGCGGTTTACGACGTCGGAGTCGCGGGGCTGCACCGGCTGCTCGAACACCGTGAGAAATTGGCGGAAGCGCGCGTGATTATTTGTGTCGCCGGAATGGAAGGGGCGCTGCCGAGCGTCGTGGCGGGGATGGTTTCAGCGCCGGTGATTGCGGTGCCGACGAGCACGGGATATGGTTCGAGTTTTGGCGGGCTGACGGCGCTCCTGGCGATGTTGAACAGTTGCGCTTCAAACGTGAGCGTCGTGAATATTGATAACGGATTTGGCGCGGGGTGCGTGGCCGGCGTGATTAACAGGATGTAGAGGAGGCGGAGGAGGTAAAGGAGGTAGAGGAGGTAGAGGAGAACAGCTTGTGTGCTTCGTGGTTTGGGCGGTTGTGTGCTGTTAATGCTTTGGACTAAGTAGGACCTTCAGTACTCCTCGTTTTTGCGCGAACTTCATCGCATTTATTGCTTCCGATAGAGGATACGTGCGCGTGATGAGCGGGCGGGGATCGATCCGTCCTGTGCGAAGCAGCGTCAACGCCTCTTTGAATGGACCGCAGCGGGATCCCACCAGCGTGATTTCCTTTACGACTACCGGCCATGTTTCGACGGCGGCTGCGCCGTGGAATGTGGATTTCAGCACCAGTGTGCCGCGCGGCTCGGTTAGCTCGATTGCAAAAGCCAAGCCGGTGGGGGAGCCGGTTGATTCGACGACGAGTGGAAATTTCTCGCGGCTTTCGCTACGGCGCAAAACGCCTGCATCGCCGCGGACGCGGCGGGTATTGATTCCGTTGCTGCGGGCGAGCGCGAGTTTATCGCGGTGCTTGCCGAAGAGGGTGACCGCGAGACCTGCGGACGCGAGCACCATTGCGATCAGCTGCGCCAGTTTTCCGTCACCGAGGACGGCCGCTCTCCGGAACGCTCTCACCTCGAGCTGAGATAGAATTTCGCACGCCGCGGCGAGCGGTTCCGCGAAGGCGGCTTCCTCGTCGGTGACGCCGCGAGGGACCGCGTGGAGATTATCGAGCGGCAGCGTTATGAACTCCGCAAATGCGCCGTCGTGGCCGAGGATGCCGAGAACTTTGCGGCGAGCGCAGTGCGTCTTCAGGCCCCGGCGGCAGAATTCGCACGGTTTGCGAAACCCAAGAGCGGCACAGGCGATATTGATTTCGCCCACGACGCGGCGGCCGAGCCACTTGTTTTTCGTGCGCGCGGATACGCCGCGGACATCAACGACCTCGCCGACGAATTCATGTCCCGGTGTGCCCCGAAACGCGTGATAGCCGCGCAGAATTTCGACGTCGGTGTTGCAGATTCCTGCGAGGCGCACGCGGACGAGCGCCCATCCTTTGCGAGCTTTTGGAATCGGCTTCCGAACGTCAGTGAGCGCTTTGTTTCTGACGACGAAGGCGAGCACACGCGTCCTTTGATTTCTCAGCGGCCGTGTGAAGCGACTGCCGCAACGACTGCGGCGACGAGAGTGGCGTCTTCGTCGGGGAATACCGTGCGCAGATCGAGGATTAATTGATCGTCTTCGATGCGGACGATCACGGAGCGGCCGCTCGTGGGTTTGCGGAGGCGCGTTTCGAGAGTGCCGGCCGATTCGCGCGACGACGAAATCGTGATCAGATGCGTCGCCAATTGTTGATCGGGGGTTGACCCGCCACCGATGACGGAGAATCCCGGTCGCGTTTCGATCGTGATGCTCCCGTGGGCGGACGAAGAGGCGAGCGATTCCCGGACGTTGGATGTGAACTGCTCTGCGCGACGGGCGAGGTCGTCTGGCGACAAGCGAATCATGCGCAGGGCGGGAATTTCATCGAGCGCGCCGCGAAGATAGGCATTGAGCGTCACTTCCAGCGCGGCAATCGTGAGCTTATCCACACGCAGCGCGCGAAAGAGCGGATTGCGGCGAATGCGTTCGACGTACTCGCGCTTTCCCGCGATGACTCCGGCCTGCGGTCCACCGAGCAGTTTGTCGCCGCTGAAGCTGACGACCTCGACTCCCGCGTCGCAACTGGCGCGCGCCACCGGTTCACTCACTCCGTTCGCAGCGAGATTGGCGAGGCAGCCGGAGCCAAGATCCTCGTACACGGGAACCTGTAGGCGGCGGCCGAGCGCGGTGAGTTCGTCGAGCGTGGGCCGCTCGGTGAATCCGGTGATGCGGAAGTTCGATGGGTGTACGCGAAGCAGCAAGCGCGTTCGCTCGCCGAATGCGCGTTCATAGTCGCGAATGCGCGTCCGATTGGTGGTGCCTACTTCGCGCAGAACCGCTCCGCTCTCGGACATGATATCGGGGATGCGGAAGCCGTCGCCGATTTCGATCAGTTCGCCGCGCGACACAATCACTTCTGCGCCTTTCGCGAGGGTGTTGAGCACGAGGAAGACTGCGGCGGCATTGTTGTTGACGACAATCGCAGATTCCGCGCCAACGAGTTCCGCAAGCAGGCGCGCCGTGTGTACATCGCGCTTGCCGCGTTCGCCGCTCTCGATGTCGTATTCGAGATTCGAGTAGCCGGTGGCGGTGGCTGCGATTTCTGCTGCGGCCGCGGCGGAGAGAGGCGCGCGGCCGAGATTCGTGTGCAGAATGACTCCGGTGGCGTTGATCACGCGGACGAGCGACGGTGCCAGCAGAGCTTCGACATGTTGCGCGATGCGCGTTTCGATTGCGGCTGCATCGAGTGTGTCGGCGGCATCGGCCGTCCGGGCAGCGGGATTGCGTTTCAACTGGTCGCGCAGGCCGGCTAGCACGGCGCGTGCGGATTGGGTGACGACGCCGCGTCCGGCTTCTTCCGCGAGCGCAAGCAGGCGCGGCCGGGCAAGCAATTCGTCAACGGACGGGATCTCGCGCAGGCGGGCGGAGGGTTCGCGCTGCATTTTCGCCGCAGGATCGGCCGGAGGGTTCATCGCTAAGCTATTTGAACACAGTGCGATACGGGCTGGCAATGGAAGGGATTTCCCTTTGCGACAAGGGCCGGAACGCAAAAGTTGACGCTGGCGCCGCCACCCTCTACGCTGGAGATTCCCCATCATTCTCTATGGCGACTATCGACGAAGATCTCAATCAGATCGAACGCGATGTGCGAACGCTGAAGATTGAATACGAGCAATTCTTCGGCGGCGGACGTTCGCGGCCTCCCACCGACACCCAGTGGCGTGTCGATACGCTGGTGCGGCGGTACGCCGAGCGCGCCGCCGAACTGAGTTCGGGCCAGCGTTTCCGCTACAACAACCTGACGCAGACCTACGCCAAGTATCAGGACTTGTGGCGAAAGAAACTGATGCAGAAAGAAGGGGCGGTAAGCACTCGCCATTTCGGAGCAGCTGCGAAGGCGATTGAAGCACAACGAGCGCGAGAAGACGCGCACACCCAGAAAAAAGCCGATGCGGAGACGGCTACGGCCGCGGCGGCTGAGCATGTGGC
>JBARFX010000068.1:0-43883 GCA_049797655.1 Candidatus Acidiferrales bacterium
CCATTGTGCAAGATTCCCCACTGCTGCCTCCCGTAGGAGTCTGGACCGTGTCTCAGTTCCAGTGTGGCCGGCCAACCTCTCAGTCCGGCTACCGATCAATGCCTTGGTGAGCCATTACCTCGCCAACAAGCTAATCGGCCGCGGATCCCTCTTGTGGCGACTTGCGCCTTTGAACGCAACAGCATGTGCCATCGCGATGTTATGCGGTATTAGCCCAATTTTCACTGGGTTATTCCCCACCTCAAGGAAGGTTATCCACGTGTTACGCACCCGTCCGCCACGCGCCCACATCCTGTATTGCTACAGAATGCTGCGCGTTCGACTTGCATGTGTTAAGCACGCCGCCAGCGTTCGCTCTGAGCCAGGATCAAACTCTCGTTTGAAACCTGATGTTACGACCGTGGTGATTTGCATCGCCACGATCGGAACGAACTGTTAAATCGCTCGGTTATCTCAATATTCCCTTGTCCCGGTACACCCGGAACAAGAGAGAAACCAAACGGGTTCTGGCATGTATCATCCGATTGTCAAAGAGCAGGTCATCCCAGGTCAACTGGAAGGACTACAGACGAACCGCCATCCTATCAATGCACCTTCCAAGTGTCAAGCATTAATGCCTGTTGAAAATTCCGCTATTTGTGGATTTCTCGTTACCCAAGTAGCACAGGCATTCCTGCCTGTGCCAACACACCAAAACGCCAAGCACCATTGAACTTGCCTCGAGCACCCGTTCGTTGTTTCGCCCCTCGTACTGCTGGCCTCCGGCCGGCGTATGACTTGCGCTATTCCGACACGATCTCCGAATCCTTTACCCAGTGAAACAGTCGCGGCGGTTTGCAAATCTGGTAGACCCAATCGTGTGCTCCGTCTTCCACGCGCCACACCCAGACGCGCCAAGGTTCGGGGCACTTCATTCCGAAAATGAGAAATCCGTCCGTGCTCCCGCCCGTCTCCGTGTATGTCACATACCTCGAGTCTGGTGACCACAAAACGCCAAAACCGGTCTCTTTGGTCTTAAAGAGCTGCGTCCTTTTTTGGCTTTGAGAATCTATCAGCACGTAGCGCTTTCCGTCGTCGAACCCTATCCACTTGCCGTCGGGGGACCATGTCGCATCCGTGCCCGTATCGACTTCTTCTCTTTTCCTCGACTCTAGGTCATAGATCTTCACTTTCTTTCCCGATGAGAATATGAACCTGCCATCGTCGGGTGAAAAGCATTGACGTGAAACAAAGCCCTCATTTTCAATCCGCTCGCTCTTGCTAGACTCGTCATCGCTCAGCCAAAAGCCGTCATCCGGATGAAAGCGTATTTCGTAACGCCCGCGATGACTCGCGCACGCCGGCATTCCATTCGTGACGCCATACTTGAGCTTCACCTGCCGGCTCGTGCGATCCGCGAAATTGATCGCGTCCCATGTGTCGTTGGCGTTCTTATGCCATTCCGCATCCACCAGCGAATATCGTTCTGAGCGAGCGTGTTCTGCCACATCTTCCCGCAGCTGCTTCTTTTCATTCGTTCCGCTCGCAGCGGCCGTGCAGATAACAGCCATCGCGCACGAGACGAGCAGCAACTTGCCCCCTTGCATATACTCTGTTCCTTTTGCTTTATGCAGTCATGACTTCGACGAGCCGTGTTAGGAGTTTCTGGCTTTGGCGAATAGTACCATGAGGGTAATTAACTGCAGCTTTACAATGATGCGTTGGGAAGGGTGTTGCTCGGGCTAAATTCGCCGGCTAGGTAGTGTCGACCTGCACCTTCCACGCCCGCGGGCTTACACCGAACTCGCTATGAAATGCCCGGTTGAAATTCGAGACATCACCGAAACCGCAATCGAGCGCAATATCCAGCACCTTCTCGCGTTCCGCCGCTAGCCGCGATGCCGCGTCGCGGAGGCGCGCTCGACGCACATATTGATGCGGCGTAATTCCCGTCAAGCGCTCGAACGTTCGAAGAAAGTGATACGGACTTAATCCTGCCTCGCGCGCCAGACCGTTTAATCCCAGTGCGCCGTCCGGATGTCGCTCGATTGCGCGCACGCTGCGCGTCACTCGTGCGATTGCACTCGGCGGCGCGTTCTCTGTGCGCGACGAAATTCCGCGTTCCGCGCGTACCGTCGCGGCGGCAAGTTCAACGCTCAACTCCTCCCACGGCGTATCGGCTGAATACTCGAGACCCGCGCGCGCCCTCGCGATCAGCGACGACAATTCGCGCAGCGGAGGCAGCCGCAGCAGGCGGAATCCGCGTTCACTTTTTTTCATTCCCGCATCGGACGCGATTCGCTCGAAGTATTCCGGCGCAAATTGAAACGAGAGGCACCGGTCGCCGGCAGCATGCTCGTGGCCCACTTCAAAATTGTGGCCGGCGTTTCCCAGCAGCAGCGAACCCGGCGTCATCAGCTCGTTGCGGATTCCGCCGTTAGCCGAACCCCCTTTTGACGAACCATGACAAGCCGTACCGCGATACTGAAACGTTCCCGCCAGCACCATCGCGATCGACACATCCCGGTGCCGCTCTTCAAACACCGGATCTTGCGGCCCGGCTGCGCAAATCAGATCTTCCACCGCCCAGCCATCGCCCATCGCGAGCACGCGGGAGGTGGGATGGCTCGCGCAAGCTCCCGTCGCAGCGCGACGCGCCACAGCTTGCTCCAATTCGACCGCAATTTTTGCCAAGACCCCGCCTCCGGTCCCGCCGTATAACGACTCCAGTGTAACCCAACACTTATTTGGATGAATTCAGGAGGTGGAAGATGTCGGCATCTGCAGCGTCACACAGAGGTGACTTCTTCAATCTGCTGGCAGCTCCCGGGCGCTCGCCGGAGATACCCGAGTCGCAGGACGTCTATGGGTGGCTAGTGGGAAGCTGGGATTTGGAGGTGTTGCACTACGCAGCTGTTGACGTCGCGCCACTCCACATCCATGGCGAAGCTCACTTCGGCTGGGTCCTCGAAGGCCGCGCGATTCAGGACGTATGGATCATGCCGCGGGTCGCGGATCGCACGCCAGGCCTTGAGAAAACCAACAATATGTACGGCTCGACATTGCGGGTGTGGGACGCGTCGATCCAAGCTTGGCGCATCCGCTGGATCAATCCGGTGACGGGTCACCGCGAGGACCAGATTGGCCGGCGCATTGGAACAGACATCGTCCAGATCGGAGGTCGCGTCGACGGTACGCCCACGCGCTGGCGGTTCACGGAAATCGCGCCGGATTCGTTTCATTGGATTGGAGACTCGCTCCGCGCTGACGGCAGTATGTGGATTCTCGAAGGCGAATTTCGGGCTATGCGCATCCGATGAAACGCAAACCAGCTGGAGTGCAAACTGAATTTGATTCAATCGAATCCCGTCGCCCATCATCTAACTCGAGGAAGAAAGGAAGGAATCATGACTACCGCAACGGCAACCACCAAGAACCACGACAAATCATTACGCGAACATCTGATCAAATTGCTCAAGGGCGGCGACGCTCATGTGGAATTTGACGGGGCCGTGAGGGGCATGCCCGCTGCGCTTCAGGGGAAACGGCCCAAGGGCGCCGAGCATTCGCCATGGCAGGTTCTCGAGCACCTGCGCATCGCCCAATGGGACATTCTCGAATTCGCGCGCAACGCCAAACACAAATCGCCGGACTTCCCGAGCGGCTACTGGCCCGAAAAGCCGGAGCCCCCGAACGAGAAATCCTGGGATAAATCTGCCGAGGCCTTCCGCGCCGATCTGCGGCAGTTTTGCGAGCTTATCGCCAACGACTCAACCGATCTCTTCACCAAGATTCCGCACGGTGATGGACAAACCATCCTGCGCCAGGCGTTGGTCGCTGCGGATCACAATGCTTATCATATGGGAGAACTTGTGCTGCTCCGGCGGCTCCTGGGAGCATGGAAGTAGAAAGTAAGGCAGGTGCGTTTCCTGGGTGCCGAGGTGTGCCGGGAATTCGCCTGGCGAGGAGTCCGTCGTCCAATCCGATTGCCGGTGCGCAAGAGGACTAGCAATTTGGTCGGTGCGATTGAGGGCGGAGAACGCGGGTGGCCAGGGATAGCTTCCAAGTCGGTCAAACTGCAAAGGCCCGCTCGGGCTACCGTGTGCAGTCACTCCCTCAGGCGGGACAAGGCCACCCTCTATCTTTCGTTTGAACGTCAGTTGTCTTCACGATAGATAATTCCGGGCGGAACTACAATGCATTGAATCCTGTAATCCTGCGTCAACCTGCCCATCACATCCCTTTCGAGCTAGAATGAAACGATTTCGCCGTCATCATCACTATCCAAACAGAAGCAATCTCGCGTCAGCTCGCAACAGGCAGCCGCGATCGGCGAGGCTTTCGCCAGGAGGCAATCACATGAAGACGCTTCGTCTCGCGACTATCCTGCTCGCTCTTGCTGCGTCGCTGGCATTGTGTCACGGGGCATTCGCCTGGGGCTGCGACGGGCACCAGACCGTCGCCCTCATCGCCAAGCAGAACCTCAATCCCCACGCTCTCGCCATGGTCACCCAGATTCTTCATGACAATCCAATCAATCCGGATCTCTATCGCTACTGCAGACCCGTAGAGACGGATCCGATGACCGACGCAGCCACGTGGGCCGACGATTATCGGGCGAAACACCCGGAAACCGCCGAATGGCATTTCATCGACATTCCGCGCGGCGCCACGAAGGGCAGTTTCACCTGCGATCCGGCGAAGAGTTGCATCACGCTCGCCCTCGCCGCCCAGATCAAGGTCCTGCAAACGCCCGGCTCCTCCCCCGCCGATCAAGCGAACGCTCTGCGCTTCATCATCCACTTCGCGGGTGACATTCACCAACCGCTCCACTGCACTACCAACAACGATCGCGGCGCCAACTGCGTCCCGGTCACGTTCTTCGGCAAGAAGCCTCGGGAAACTAGTAAAACAGCCGAAAGCTACGAAGACAATCTCCACGGCAACTGGGACACGCAACTCGTCGAGCGAATCGAAGACGGCAAATCCGTGGATGATTTTGCGACCTTCCTCAACACCAAGTACCAATCGCACTTCGCAGCCTGGAAGGCCGCCGGCATCAACTTTGACGATTGGGCGTGGGATAGCCACGAGGACGCCGAATCAAAGTCTTACGGGAAGCTCAACAAGAAGATCCCGGTCGAAACTCCCGCGCCGGTCACTACCTGCGCCGACGCCAATCACATCTCCACACGAATGCTGGCCTTGAATGAGAAAGTCGGCCCCACCTACCAGACCCGCGTCGCGCCTACAATCGAATTACAAATCGCCAAGGCCGGTCTCCGACTTTCCATGATCCTGAATCAGATTTGGCCCTGACGTCTGTTCGAGGTAGAGTTCCACTCCGCCTTAGTACCATCCGGGAGCATTCTCTATTGTTCCCGGCTGCCCAACTGGATTATGCTCCCCGTCGCCCCCGCACCGTGCAGGGGCTTGGAACGAACCCAGTCTCCGACCAACCATTAGGCCAATCCAAAATGCATTGGGGTGACGTACTAGCATCAGGGCGGTTGCAGTCCAAATCTACAGGAGGTATGCGGAAACATGACAAAGTCGAAGAAGAGCTTAATCGCGGGTGCAGCGCTGGCGGGTTTGTTTGCGGGCACCGCCGTCACCGTTCAGGCGTCGAATCTTCTCACCAGTGCGAAGAGCAATGCTTCCTTCAGCACTCAGGACAAGAAGGACGACTCCAAGGTGAAGGAAAAGCATGCCTGTAAAGGCCAAAACTCTTGCAAGGGCAAGGGCGGCTGCAAGTCCAGCGACAATGGTTGCAAGGGCAAGAACTCCTGCAAGGGCAAGGGCGGTTGCGCGACGGACGGCTCGAAGATGCCGGCCGAAAAGCCGTAGTGGTCTAACTTCACATAGTGTTTTGTGAGGGAGGGCCGGCTTCCGATTCCCGGCCCTCTTTCCGCCTTATATCTCGGGGTTTTAAATGCCTGCAAATCGATTTAATAATTTCACGGATTACGGCGTCGGCATCGGCCTGCGCGCCCCACACTATCATCACATTCTGACGCGGAAACCAGTGGTCGATTGGTTCGAAATCATCTCGGAAAATTTTATGATTGATGGCGGGCGTCCGCTGCACATCCTCGATCAGATTCTCGAGCAATATCGCGTGGTGCAGCACGGCGTTTCCATGTACTTTGGCTCAGCCGAAAAGCCCAATCGCGAACACCTTCGCAGCCTGAAAGAACTTGTGAAACGCACGAAGACCCCCTGGCTCTCCGATCATCTCTGCTGGGGGAGTGTAGACGGCCGCTACACGCACGATCTGCTTCCGATGCCGTACACGTTTGAAGCCGCTCGCATCACGGCGGAGAAAATTCGCGAAGTGCAGGATTTTGTCGAAGCTCCGGTGGTCGTCGAAAACGTAAGCAGCTACGCCGAATTTCACGTTTCGGAGATGACCGAATGGGAATTCCTGAACGAAGTGGTTGAACGGGCCGATTGCGGCATTCTTCTCGACGTCAACAACATCTACGTTTCCTCGAAAAACCACAATTTCGATCCGTTCGTGTACGTCAATAGCGTGCCCGCCGAGCGCGTCGCCCAGATTCATATCGCCGGCCACTCGAAATTCAAAAAATACATTCTGGACACGCACGATCACCCAGTGATCGATCCCGTGTGGAAACTCTACGCGCGCGCGATCGAGCGCGTCGGGCACACCGCGACGCTCCTCGAATGGGACGACAGCATCCCCTCGTTCCAGGAAGTTCACGACGAAGCGCTCAAGGCCAATCGTTTTCTCGCGAGCGCTTCGCTCGCCGCCGCCGTATGAATCTGCGTAATATCCAGCGCCACATGGCGCGGGCCGTCATGACGCCGCTCACCCCGTCGGAGCGCATGCGTACGACGGCGCCCGACGGCCGGTCGCTTCGGAAAGTGGCCGCCGATATCATCAAGCCCAACGACCGCCTGACATCTTTCGAGCGCCTCGAGATTTACAATCGGCAATATTGGTTCCGCGTTCTCTCCGCGTTTGCGGAAGACTTTCCGGGACTCCGAGCCGTGCTCGGCGGGCGGCGCTTCGACGCCGTTGCACAGGCTTACATAAACGATTGCCCGTCGCGTTCTTTTACTCTCCGCAATCTGGGCTCGCGCCTCGAGCCCTGGCTCCGGAAAAATTCGAAATGGACTGGCTCGCGCGAGAAACTGGCACTCGACATGGTCCGCCTCGAATGGGCGGACATCGAAGCCTTCGACGGCCAAGCCGAACCCGCCCTGAAGCCGGAGGATATTGCAGAGGCCGATCCTGAAACCCTGCGCTTGCGATTGCAGCCGTACATCCAGCTCCTCGATCTCCGCTATCCGGTTGACGACCTGCTCCTCGAAATCAAGAAAGACGACGAGGACACGGACTTCGCAAGCAACGCCTTCAACGAGCGCCACAAGCGCAAGAAAGTCCTCGCGGTCGCGCGATTGAATCCATCCGCAATCTTCCTCGCGGTGCATCGCCTCGACGATTCCGTCTATTTCCGGCGCCTCGAGCGTGAAGAGTTCCTGATCCTGAAGGAACTCCGCGCCGGCAAGACGCTCAGCCGCGCGATCGACACTGCGCTCCGCAAATCGGCCATCGCGCCGGGCGACCGCCCCGCGCAAATTCAGCACTGGTTCCAAACGTGGTCCACCCTGGGCTGGTTCTGCCGTCCGGAAAAATCCGGGAGAAAATGAACAGCTCCGCCGGTCAATCGGAAAATCCGATACACAAACTCTATGGCTGGTTCGTCCGGATCGCCTCGAGCCTCGAGTCGCCATTTCTCCTTATCGTGCGCGTTTATTGGGGCTGGCAGATCTCGCAAAATGGTTGGGGCAAGCTTCACAACCTGTCGCACGTCTCCGATTTTTTTGCGAGCCTCGGTTTGCCCGCTCCGGGCCCCACCGCCGCCTTCGTAGCAACTTTCGAATGTGTTGGCGGCATTCTTCTCGCCATTGGCTTGCTCTCGCGCGTTGTCGCGCTCGGATTTGTAATCGACATGTTGATGGCTTACATCACGGCCGATCGCGAAGCCCTGTTTTCCTTCATCTCCGATCCAGCGAAGTTTTACAACGCCGATCCTTTCATTTTCTTTTTCGTTGGCCTCCTGATCCTGACGGTCGGCCCTGGAAAGCTCGCCGTCGACGCTCTTCTCGAGCGACACTTCAGCAAAAAGTCGCAACCGTAACCAAGTTCTCGCTCCGCCGCCCGCTGTGGATTCCGCATCTCATTAAATGAGATGATTCCTAGCGTGCGCCATTCCGCAGCCGGTGCCATCAGTCGGTCCAGGAATTTTCAAAGTGCGCTTTGCATCTGTATTTTCATTCTATTGCTGCCACTTCCCGGCGCCACGGCAGAGGAAATGACCTCCACAATCGTGGTCGGCAATTCGCGAATCGATGTCCACGTGGAAAAAACTCCGCAACACCTCTCGAACCAGGACCTCATGCAATGGATCCACTCGGCTGCGGATTCCGTCGCCGCCTATTACGGACGCTATCCCGTCCCGGGCGTCCTCCTCCGCATCGTCCCTACCGAAGGCAGAGGCGTCCGCGGCGGCAAAACGTTCGGCGAAAAGGACGGCGGCCGCATCACGATTCACGTTGGCAGCGAATCAACAACCGCCGACCTGAGCACCGACTGGATGCTGACGCACGAAATGGTTCACCTCGCGTTCCCCTCGATGGCCGACGACCACCACTGGATCGAAGAAGGCTCGGCGACATACGTCGAGCCGATTGCCCGCGTCCGCGCCAAGCACATGGACGCCCACGAAATGTGGTTCGAGCTGGTTCGCGATCTGCATCAGGGTTTGCCCCAGCCGGGCGATCAGGGCCTCGACAAAACCCACACATGGGGGCGAACGTACTGGGGCGGGGCGCTGTTCTGCTTCCTCGCCGATATCGAAATTCACAAAGAAACGAATAATCGGAAGGGCCTCGACGACGCCCTCCGCGGAATCCTCAATGCCGGCGGCGACATCCGCGACGATTGGCCGATCGAGAAGGCTCTCACGATGGGCGACCAGGCTACGGGCGTGACTGTCCTGCTGCCTCTCTACGAGAAAATGAAAAATCAACCCTACGAGGTGGATCTCCCTGCCATCTGGAAAGAACTCGGCGTCGAGCGCGACGGCGGCACGGTCCGTTTCCTCGATTCGGCTCCGCTTGCAAAGACGCGCGACGCAATCGCGTACGGCAGGCCCGCCTCCTCGTCCGCCGGGCAATCGTCCGCTTCCTCTCTCGCTATATTTGCAGGCCGCCGCTCCAGAAGTTCGAGGTAGACACGCTGATTCAATTCGACAAGTAGCCCGCAAATAAACGGGGTTGAACCGCTTCTTCGCAAACACGTGAGGTCTCTTTCCAGCGCTAAGTTTCTGCGCTAAGCTCCGCACGAAACGCAAACAAAATTGAATTGAGCTTCATCCCCCGGAGGCGCGCAATGAATCGGCTCGTATGTAACAGAAGTCCCAAAACGCTCCGCGCATTCGCGGTTGCAATTTTCCTTTTGGCCGTTGCCGGTGCCGCCTCGGCGCAATACACGGACAAACAAGCGATCGACGACCTTGGCGGCCCTCAAACTTTCGCCGCCCGGCGCTCCGAACTCGCCAAGCAGTTGAAAACCGGCTACGCAATCCTCTTCGCCCGCAACGAAATTCCGGAAGCCGCTCACTACCGCGAAGACAATGATTTCTACTATTTCACCGGCCTCCAGGATCCTGGCGCCGTCATGCTGATGGACAACGAGAAGGGCACTACGGCAATTTTCGAACCAGCGCAGGCGGGTCGCACCGCCCAGGTCTACGGCCCCAATCTCCTCTCCCTCTCCGCGGCGGATCGTGAAGCCCTCGGTTTCAAAGTCGTCCTCCCGGTTTCCGATCTCGACACCGCCCTTTCCTACACGCTCGCACGCAGTTCGTCGCCCGATCTCTGGGTTCGTCTGGGCTTTCCCGATAAGGCAGACGGCGCACGCCCCGAAGTGGGCCGCGACCACGCGTGGAAATTCGCGCATCCCTATCACGAGCCGATCCCTAGCGATCTTGCTCCCGCGAAATTGCTCGCCGAACGCTACTCGATGGCCCATCTGCGCGACATGACCCCGGCGATTGACGAGATGCGCAACATCAAACGGCCGGAAGAAATCGAAGTACTCCGCCGCCTTGGCAAGATGAGCGCTGAAGGAAATCGTGATGCGATAGCGCACGCGCATCCCGGAATGTATCAATATCAAATCGAAGCTCGCGCCTACTTCTACGATTTCGATCGCGGGGCTCAAGGCGCTTCGTACCTCGCCATCGTCGGCTCGGGGAACGACATCAACACCTGGCACTATTTCTCGAATCGCCACAAAATTGAAGCCAACGAACTCGTCGTGTTCGATTTCGCCGCCTCACTCGATCATGAAACGATGGATATTACCCGCACTTTCAACATCAGCGGCAAATTCACGCCCGAACAAGCCAAGTGGTACGGCGTCGATCTCGATTGCCAAAAAGCGATCATCGCGCTGTTGACGCCCGGCCATACCTATGAAGAAGCGGATGCGGCCGGCAAAGCGGTCTTCGAAAAAGCCGGGATCGGCGATCAGTGGTATGGATTCCCCGGCCACTTCGTCGGCCTCGCCACTCACGACGTGATGCGCGTTACTGGCCCAATCAAAGCGGGACAAGTGGTAACCGTCGAGCCCATCGTAGAATTCCCCGATAAACACATGCACTATCGCGTCGAGGACACGATCTTGATCACCAGCGGCGCGCCGGAAAATCTCTCCGCTGCAATTCCGAAAGAAATGCTCGAAGTAGAAAAGTTGGTTGGCAGCGCGAAAGACTAATTTCTCACAAACGCGCGCCATCCAATCGGGCCGGGGCAGCCGGGGAGAGCGCCATCGCTCCTCGTGAGCCTTTCCTTCGAGTGAACTGCACATCGGGAAAATCTCGAAGGGATCTGGAAATACAGCGAACACTGTAGCCAGCGCTTAGCTCAAAGCATGAACTTGGGATTGCTTTTGCTTTCCGCAAAACTCATCAAGGTCTATCCGAAAAATGAAATTCCACTACAGGCAAAATTCTATTTTTTGGAATCTTCGTCGTACGTCGCAAGCATCTCCGCCTCTATGAGAATTCGGACAAATCCATCGATTCGCTAGCGCCTCCTCCGTAAATCGCTGTAAACGCACACTGTATTTTTGTTCGTTCCTGGACATCAACGTGCCATACCCAGCCCGGCGACATTTTTCTGTGTGGGGAATGCGGGTTCAAGTTCGTCGAATTTCTTGAGTTCAATCTTCAGGAGGATGTATGAACTGGAAGCGTTTTGCAGCATTCACGTTCGCGCTGCTGGCTGTCCTGCTGCTCAGCTATCAGCCGGCGTGGTCGCAGGCAACGAATGCGACGGGCAGTATCGAAGGCACGGTCACCGACGCGCAGGGCGGCGTAGTTCCGAACGCACGGGTTACGATCGCGCGCACGGATACCGGCCAGCAGCTCAATTTGATTTCGACTTCCTCTGGCACCTTCTCGACGGGACCGCTCACGTCGGGCACCTACACGGTTCGTGTAGAGGCGCCCAATTTTAAGACCTCCCAGACGACGGTTGTCGTTCAGGTCGGCCAGATCACATCGGCAAGCGCGAAGCTGCAGATCGGCGCTTCTTCGACGGTCGTGGAAGTCACCGGAAACGTTGTCTCCGTGAACACGGAGCAGGCCCAGGTTGCCGGCGACTTGACGACACAACAGATTGAGAACTTGCCCGTCAATGGCCGCAACTTCCTCGATCTCGCGCAGCTCGAGCCCGGCGTCCAGATTCAGGACGGCGGCAACTTCGATCCGACGAAGATTGGTTTCTCTTCCATTTCGTTCGGCGGCCGATTCGGACGCAGCGCGCGGATCGCGGTGGACGGCGTGGACGTCAGCGACGAGAACGTCGGCACCACCACGACCGGTCTTCCCTCGAGCGCGATTCAAGAATTCCAGCTCTCGCAATCCAGCCTCGACGTCTCGAATGATCTCACGTCGGGCGGAGCGGTGAACGTTGTCACAAAGTCCGGAACCAACAATCTCCACGGTGAAGGTTTTGGCCTGTTCCGCGACAACTCGCAGGCTGCTGGTTATCCCGCGGGCGCCCAGTTTCAGCGCAGCCAGTACGGCGGCGACTTGGGTGGCGCGATCATCAAGGACAAACTGTTCTTCTTCGTTGATGGTGAACGTCTTCTCGCGCATGACGCAGGTGGCGTGCTGGTCGGCGGCCCGCTGGCAGCCTTCACCGGCGTTTTCCCCGCGCCATTTCACGACAATAGCTTGCTGGGCAAGCTCGATTACCAGGTGAACAAGAACATCAAGGCGTTCGGACGGTTCAACTTCTGGCAGGCTTCCGACGTTGGCAACTTCGGCGGCGCAGCGAACTACTCCGTTTACGACAACAAGAACCGCACCAAGACGCTGGTCGGCGGAGTGGACATCAACCAGGGCTCGTTTACCCACAGCTTCCGCGCTGAATACTTGAAATTCGTAAACGTGATCGCGGACGCCGTCCAGGGCAGCAACCTGCCTTTTGCTGACGTTCCTGACGAAATAGTCATCGCCGGCACTGGCTTTGTTTCCGGTCCCAGCTTCCTCGCTCCGCAGTCCACGATCCAGAGCGACCGTCAGTTCAAGTATGACGGCAGCAAGGTCTGGGGCGCCCACATCATTCGGTGGGGAGTGGATTACAACCGCATTATGGGTTGGACGTCCGCTAGCTTCTTCGGACTTGCCCCTCAGGTCGTGTCGCAGTTTCTCAACGTCCCCGGCGACCTCACGTGCCCCGGCGGCCAGACCGGCGCTGCATGCCCGTTGAACTACTCGCCTGATGTCGTGTTGATGGGTAACGGCGAAGGCGCGTTCACGGAACTCCAGCGGTTTGGCAAACAAAATGGCGGTCTCGGTCCGGACGACCGCGTCGGCGCGTACATTGGCGATAGCTGGAAGGTGAAGCCGAATTTCACGCTCAACTACGCCCTGCGCTACGATCGGGATACCGGCAGGACGGACAGCGATCTCCCGCTTCCGGCGATCGACAATTTCTTCCCTGGTTTCGGCAACGCCGTTCGCAATCCCAACAAGAACTTTGCTCCTCAGGTAGGGTTCGCATGGGATCCGAAGAGCGACGGTAAGACCGTCATCCGCGGCGGCGTCGGAATCTTTTACGACAACACCGTGTTCAACGACGTTCTTTTCGACCGTTTGCTCCGGCTACCCTCCGGCGCATTCAACGCCGTCCAGAACGCTTGCAATGCCGGCTCAGCTGCGGGTGAATCGAGCGCGGCCGGGGTGGCATTCGCCACGGGCCCGGCGCAAATCCTCGGCGGTAGCCAGGCAGCCGGTAACGTAATTTGCAACTCCGCGATCGGAGCCACGATCGGTCCCGCGGGGGGCACGTGCGCAGGACAAGTTACTGCCAATTGTCTGGCAAGTTTCCAGAGCGCGCTCGAAGCCTCTTTTGCGGCGAATCCAAACGGCGCGAATCCCTTTTTCATGCCGGACGCGCTCAACAATGGCGGACCGACTCTCACCGGCCTGCTGAACCCCAACTACAAGTCACCGCATTCGATCCAAATGAATATAGGCGTTCAGCGCGAAATACGCCCTGGAATGATCGCCAGCGCGGATTTCGTCCGTAACGTGGGCCTTAACTACCTGCTCGGAGAGGACATCAATCATTCGGGTGATGTCTCCGGCTTCGATCCAACGCTCGCAGCAGGAGCCATCGCGACCACCCTCGGTCAGTGCGGCGCTGCTAGCGTTGCTGCAGCCGCCGCCGCCGGCGGATGTCCCGGCTTGCATCCAGCCGTGGGCGGCAATCCGGCAGGTGCAGCCGTCATGGGCGATTTTGCCGCCAACGGCCTCGACTCCGCTTACGACCTGGGTCCATTCCCGTGCCCGAACTGCGCGTTCCAGGGAAGGAACCGGAACGTGGGTCCTCTGTACAACTACTTCTCCGGCGGCCGGTCGGTTTACAACGGTCTGGACCTCAAACTCGTCCAGAACGTCAACCACCCATTCACCGGCGTCAAGTACTTGAACTTCCAGGGCACTTACACGTTCTCACGCTACGTCAATGCAGGTTCGACGGCGTCGGGAACGGGCACCGCCGGCGGCGACGCTGATTTCGTGGCGAACGCCATCGACAATCGTAACCCACTCGCACTGACGGGCCCGGGTTCTCTCGACCGCACCCACCAGTTCAACTTCGGAGGTTATGCGGATGTGCCGTACGGCTTCCGCATCGGACTGCTCTCCCATTTCTGGTCGTCGCTTGCCGCCACTCCAACCGTGCTTCCGGTTGCTGGCAGCGGACAGTCTGGCGCTCCGGGCGGGATCTTCGCTACCGACTTCCTCGGCAGCGGGCAGATCGGCAATCCTCTGCCTCGCGGCGTCAATTCAAGCTGCGGTACGGTGGGCGGAAGTTGCGACTACAACCTCTACAATATCGGAGCCTTCATGCGGCAGATCGGCCCCGGCGGCCTGACTAATGCGGTGAACAACTATAACTCCGCAATCGGCGGGCAGCTCCCAACTCCGGCAGGACAGGCCATTATCAACTCCGGTCTGATGACTCTTGCGGAACTGCAGGAGTTGGGCGGCGTTGCGGCTCCGGTAGCTCCGGTCGTTCCTGGTCAGGTCGGACTAGGCTGGTTGAAAGCGTTTGACTTCGAGCTGAGCTGGGTCGGTCATTTCTGGCACGAGCGGTTGACCGTCCAACCCAGCATGAGCATCTTCAACGTGTTCAACTTCTCCAACTTCGACTCCGCTGCGAATGCTCTTACGGGTCAGCTGAATGGCGGTTCCGGATCGATTAACGGCACGGGTCCGAACTCAGCCGGCAATCCGCGTCCCGATCGCATCGGCGCCGGCACCGGCGTATTTGCCTTCGGCGCTCCGCGAACGATCGAGTGGGGTTTGAAACTTCAATTCTAATCCGGAGCCGGCTCGCTACCCTCTCAGCGAGCCGGCTTCCGCGCTCCAAATATCGAATGGCTCCGGGCAACCGGAGCCATTGGTATTTTACTTCGCGGAAAATGCGACGCCGCGAAGTGGTCTGCGTTTCCGCAGCAATCGCACAAAGGTGGCGTTATGCGGCAAATTCCTTTGTGGTTCTGCCTTCTGGGCCTGCTACCTCTTTCCGCTGCCTCGCACCAGCGCGCAAAGCCACCAGGCATCACCACAGGCGATCAAGTGGCGAACCAGCCCCTCGAGGCGCCGGCGCAGAACCGCAATCGCAAGATCGATATCGAGCAGGCGAAACAGGAAGCCGAGGAAATGCGCAAGCTGGCCAACGCCGTCCCCAGCCAGATCCAGCAGGTTGCCAACAATCAACTCCCCAAGGATCTGGCCGACAACCTGAAGCGCATCGAAAAGCTGGCGAAGCATCTCCGCGGAGAAGTGACTCCGTAATCCGGGTCCATCGGGTCACGAATTGGCCGCGAGGCGGCCTGTGCGAAGAGGTAGCCAATCCTCACACCTTTTCGTGGTTTTCGGCAGATTTCTAACGGAGGCGGAACCGGCGTTTTTACGTTCGCAACATTTCCTAATAAGCCCAGCGCATCAGCATCGCACCGGTGGTATACCCGGCGCCCACGGAAATCAAGAGCACCAGGTCTCCCTTGCGAATGCGTTTCTGCTCCAGGGCGTCCATCAAACCCAGCGGAATTGTTGCAGCGGTGGTGTTACCGAAATGGTCGATGTTAATGAGGATTTTCGAGTCATCCACGCCGAGCCGCTCTTGCATCGCGCGGATGATTCGCAAATTCGCCTGGTGTGGCACCACGAGCGCCAGGTCGCGGCTGGTGAGCCCGTTGCGTTCGAGGATCTCCACAGCCAGTTCGCTCATTCGCCGGACCGCATATTTGAAAACTTGCGCCCCTTCCTGGTGCACGTAATGCATGCGCTTCTCGACGGTTTCCTGCGAAGCAGGATGCAGCGAACCTCCGGCCGGCATGAACAGGTGGCAGCCGCCCGACCCGTCCACGTCGTTCAGGAAATCGATGATGCCTTCCGAATCCGATGCGGCTGGCTCAACCAACACCGCCCCCGCGCCATCTCCGAACAAAACGCACGTGGCGCGGTCCTTGAAGTCAAGGATCGACGTCATGACGTCGCTGCCGATCACCAGCACTTTCTTGTGCGAACCCGCGCCTACGAATTGGGCGCCCACGGTCAACGCGTAGACGAATCCCGAACACGCAGCCGAAAGATCGAAGCCCCAGGCCTTCGAAGCCCCCAGGCGGTCCTGAATCAGGCAAGCCGTCGAGGGAAACAGCATGTCCGGCGTCACCGTCGCCAGAACGATCATCTCGATCTCGTCCGGTGAGACGCCGTTTGCCGCGAGCAGTTTCTTCGCTGCTTCGGTTCCGAGGTGAGAAGTCGCCATGCCGGGGTCGACGTAGTGCCGCTCGGTGATGCCGGTGCGAGTTCGAATCCACTCATCGGTCGTGTCCGTGATCTTCTCGAGGTCGAAGTTGGTCACCACGCGCGGTGGAACGTACCCCGCGACGCCAGTAATCTTCGCGGCAATGCGTTTGCCCATTACACTCTCCATCCATCAAAAACAATCCGGCGATTGTATGCAATCGCGCGCCAGCATGACAAGCAAGAACCCGGAAATTGCAATCGTTCCGCTTCAGTCCGAAGGAAGGATTTCGTAGCGGTAGGTGATCTTCGCAGTCTTCCCGAGCATCGCAGCCACCGAGCAGTATTTCGTCTCGCTCAATTCGATCGCATCGCGCACGGCTTTTTCGTCAAGCTTCCCGCTCAACCGGTAGACAAGCTCGATCTTCGTCCACACCTGTGGCGGGTCGGGCGCTCGTTCTCCGGAAACAGTGACCTCGAGCGAACGAAGCGCCTGCCGTTTTTTCTGCAGAATTGACACCACGTCCACCGACGTGCACGCGCCCAGCGCCCCGAGTAGCGTTTCCATCGGGCTTGGTCCGTTCTTGTGGTCGCTGGACGCATCGAACGTTACTGCCCGGCCCGAAGGCATCGTCGCCAGAAATTCCTCGCCGCTCATCCACTTCACCGTTGCCGATTGCATCGTTGTCTCCGGCACGCACAAATCCGCGCGCTTGAGAACTCTACCGGGAAGAATTTGGCGAGTCCAGTGGCGACGTTACGCTACTGGGCGAGGGCGGGATCGCTCGGACGTTCGGAAGTGCTCACGCTGATTTCCACTGTCTGCCGCGGTGCGCGGCGCATCGTTTCAATGAAGACGCGAACGAGCGCAGGGTCGAACTGGTTCGCAGCGCAGCGTTCGAGTTCGAGGAAGGCGTCTTCGGGCGTCCGCGCCTTCTTGTAGGTGCGTTCCGAAGTAATCGTGTCGTACGCATCCGCAATTGCTATTACGCGCGCGCCATGCGGAATTCGCTCGCCTTCCATCCGGTCGGGATAGCCGGTTCCGTCGTAGAACTCATGATGGTGCCGCACCATCAGGCGAATTCGTTTCATCGCCTCGAGCGGCTCCAGGATTTTCGCGCCCAGCTCGGTATGCGTTTTCATCGTTTCCCACTCGGACGCATCGAGAGGGCCGGACTTGTTCAAAATAGGCTCTGGGATGCCCACCTTGCCGATGTCATGAAGCAGGCCCGCGAGGCGTATTTCCTCTACCTCCACCGCGTCCATCCCGAGCGACTGCGCGATCATCACTGCGTACGCGGAAACTTTCTGCGAATGCCCCTGCGTGTAGTGGTCCTTCGCGTCGATCGCGAGCGCAAGCGACGTCACGGTTTCAACGACAGCCGGCGGCAAAGGATCCGTGGGGCCGCCCGCCCCCTGTTCGGTGAGCGAGCGCGTGAACTGTTCGAGGCGCCGGTAGATTTCGTCAAACGCCTCTGGCCCGGTCGAGAACAGCCTCTTCAACGTGACGCCAAGGTACGCTTCGAGCACATCTTTCTTCCAGCGTTTCGTATCGTTCGGATCGCTCTGCTCCGCGCTCGAAACGGAATTGCCTCCCTGATGCTTCGAGAGGTACATCGAGGAGTCGGCGACCTGGATGAGTTCCTGCGGCGTCGAACCGTGCACCGGAAAACCGGCGATGCCGAAGCTGGCGGTAATATTTTTATCGCGCAGCAGCGGATCGGACGCAATCCAGCCGCGCAGCTTGCTCGCCAGTTGCCGCGCCTGCTCGACTGACGTTTCCGGCATAAGGATTACGAACTCGTCTCCGCCGTAGCGTGCCACCACGTCTGACCGCCTGCAATTCTGCTCGAGAATATGCCCAACACGCTGGAGCACCACGTCGCCTTCGAGGTGGCCGTAAAAATCGTTCACGAATTTGAAGCGGTCCAGGTCCATCAGCACCAGCGAGAACGGCCGGTTGGCGCGCGTCGAACGTTTCCATTCCTGCGACAGCGCTTCCATCAGGTAGCGATGCGTCTTCACGCCGGTGAGGCCGTCGGTGATGGCCTGTTCCTGGGCCTTCTGGAACGTGATGGCGTTGTGCAGCGCACCGGCAAAGAGATCAGCGAGGGTGCGGAGAAGCAGCACTTCCTCTTGAGGAAACATGCACTTCTCGGAAGATTCGACGTACAGAACGCCCAGAAGATTCTCGGCATACGATACCGGCAACGCAATCGCAGAGACGCTGCCAGGCACGATCAGCCGCGGCGTGCTGGAGGTTACCTCCCGGACGATCGCCAACTGTCCGCTTCGAGCCACCTGTCCGATCAGGCCTTCGCCCAGCAGAATGCGCCGGCCGACGGCATCGTGCCGCGCACCGGCTTCTGCCCGAATGACAAGTTCTTTCGCGGAATAGTCGAGCACCGCGATCCCGATGTGGTCGTAAGTCAGCCCGTTTTCGATTTCCGAGGCGATCTTCGCAAGCATCTCCTCGGGATTGAGCGTGGTAATCGCGTGGCTAGAAATATTGTTGACCAAGGTCAGGTGCCGCGACTTCCTTTGCTCTTCGGCGAACAGCCGCGAATTCTCAATCGCGATACCGGCCTCGCTCGAAAGCACGCGCAAGAGTTCCACGTGGCCTTCGTCGAAAGCGCGCTCGTTAGGAGTGTGGACCGCCATCACGCCAATGGCCCGGTCGTACAGGATCAAAGGCACCGCGCAGATGGACCCTGCCTCGCGAGACGGCTCGAAGCCGAGCCGCTTGGCTTCTTCCTGAAAGTGATCGCGGATCAGCAGCGGTTGGCGCTCGCGTATCACGTATTCAACGAGATGATTTCCTGGAGGGCGAGTGCGTTTGGGCTGCCGCTCGCCTTCCAAGACTTCGATCTCGAACCGCACCTCGTCGGACTTGCCGTCATAGAAAGCGATGAAGAAGCTGCTGACGTCAAGGAGCCTGCGGATTTCCGAATAGATGCGCTCGAAGAGAATGTCCGGCTGCAGCGTCGAGCTCAGCGCGCGGCCGATTTCGTTCAGGATGTGCAATTCTTCGCTGCGCCGCGCCGTTTGTTGAATCAAGTAACTGTTCTCGACGGCCATGCCGATCTGGTGGCCGAGCGCCAGCAAGAGCCGCAGCTCCGCCGCGGTAAAATTGCGATTGTCCGGCGTCCCGAGCAAGAGAACTCCAAATACGCGTTCCTTGGCCTGCAGGCTGATTCCGACAACAGTGCGCATTCCCTGCTCGAGCAAAAGTTTGCGGACGTGCCGGAACTGCTCCTCTTTTTCAAGCGCCAGATAATCCGAATCGCTGACGAGATTGCGCAGCACCACAAGCCCGCCCAGGCGAGCCACAAGATTCACGATATATTCATCGAGGTCGTCCTGCTGCGCCGCAGAGCAGAATGCATCACCCATGCCTGTCACAACAACCGATGTGGGGCCGTCCGCGTCTCCGTAGTGCAGGCACAGCGCGCCGGCGGGGATACGCACGACGTTGAGAACTCTGTCAAGCGCTTGCGCAAGCATTTTCTGAATCTCACCGCCCACGAAGCTCGAAGTCGCCAGGTTCAGGTTCGAAAGCGCGAGCATGTTCCGCTCGACGCGCCGCCTCTCTTCCTCATAAACCGCCATCACCATCAGCACACCGGCAAAAAGCTCCGGCAGCGCGACGAGCGGCATCAAATCCTTGTCCGCGAGCGAGCCGAGCCGCGACTGGAAGACCGTCATGACGCGCAACAGGCCCCAGACGACAAATGTGATTGCCAGCAAATAGTCCGCGCGCGATTCCTGTCTGCGGCCTTCCTCCCAAAAAGTGCGTGCGACGAGAAAAAGCAGCAGGCTGACCCACAATCCCAGCGGGGCTTTAATCCAATGCCGGTCAAAAGCAAGTGCATAGACAGCCAGTCCGGCTGCAGCCGCCAGGATGGCGCGGAAGTGCACGGTCAGGCGGCCATACATTCGTGCGGACGCGTAGAAGGCAAGCGCTGCCACTGCCAGAAGCCATTCGTTGGTTGTGTTAGCCCATTCAGGCAGCGAAGAATACAGGTTCAAAATAGGGGTTACGAAATGGGCGGAGATCAGGAGCCAACCAGCCGACCACGCAAGCAGGTACTGCTGCCTCTTCTGCAGGTAAACGTAGAAGAAAAACAGTGCAAGCAGGAAGGCGCTCGCCAGCGGTATGACGGAGCTCGGATTCAGTTGGCTCAACAACTTAGCGCCTCTTCCTCAAACTACACTCTCCGCCGAGAATATCAGAAAATCGGCAGCCTTCCGGCGACGTGTCCAGCCGAGTTTCTTGGAGGTCAACGTCCGGTGAGCGGTGGAGTGAGCCGGCAATCGACACCAATTTCGCCCAGAGCGCGCTGGCGGCATCAAACTATGACTATGAGCAGCGTCTGCATATTGGTCAACAGTACCCTGGTACCAACTGCTGTTGTTTCATCCGTTTCCGCGCCGCTCGCTCGATTTAGCGTGGCTCATCCGTTAAGATGGATGGTTTCCAATTCGCGGAGGCGATCAACCTGAATGGATTCCTCGCAAAAACCTCGCGTGCGCTTCGCTCCCTCGCCAACAGGGTACCTCCACGTGGGAGGAGCGCGTACCGCGCTATTCAACTGGCTCTTCGCGCGACATGAGGGAGGCGCCCTCCTGTTGCGGGTCGAAGATACCGACGTGGAACGCAACAAGCCCGAGCTCGTAGAAGGCATTCTCGAGGGGCTGAAGTGGCTCGGAGTCGAATGGGACGAGGGCCCGTACTTTCAGTCGCAGCGGCTTGAGATGTATCGGGCCGCCGGAGAGAAGATTCTCGCAAGTGCGGCGGGATATGCGTGTTACTGCAAGCCCGTGGCTTACGGCGGAGCCGATGCAGCGCCGGCCGAGGAGCAAGAAGGCGAGGGCGACGACGAGAATTCGAAGTCGGCAAAAACCACCGGCTGCTCGTGCCGCAATCTAAGCGACGCGGACCGCGCCGCGAAAGACGCGCAGGGGATTCCCCGCGCAATTCGTTTTAGGGTGCCGCGCACCGGCACAACGAAGTTCGAAGACGCGGTTTTCGGGCCGCGCGAGGTGCAGAACGCCGAGATTGAGGATTTTGTCCTGCTGCGATCTTCGGGGCTGCCCACCTACCAGCTGAGCGTGGTCGTCGACGATATCGACATGCGCATCACGCACATTATCCGAGGCGCCGATCACCTGTCGAACACGCCGAAACAGGTGCTGATCTATCAGGCGTTGGACACAGCGCCGCCGATCTTTGCGCACGTCCCGCTGATTCTCGGGCCGGATCGCACGCGGCTCTCGAAGCGCCACGGGGCCACGAGCGTGGGCTCCTACGCCGACGAAGGATTTCTCCCCGAGGCGTTCCGGAATTTTCTGGCGCTGCTCGGATGGTCGGCCGGCGGCGACGCGGAATATATGCGAACCGGGGAGCTGATTGAGAGGTTCGCGCTATCGGGAGTAAGCCGCACCAACGCTATATTCGATCGCGCGAAACTCGAATGGTTCAACACACAGCATTTACAAAAGCCGCCGGTGGAGGAAATCCTGCCGTACGTCGAAGCGGAACTGAAACGAGCCGGGCTATGGAAGGACGCGTGGGCTGGCCCTGAAAAGGCGTGGTTCGCTCACACGGTGGATTTGATCCGGCCGAGGACGCGTCTGCTGCACGATTTCTCAGGATGGGCGCGCGCGTTTTTTACCGATGATTTCGAGTACGAACCCGAGGCCCGCGCCAAATTCTGGAAAGACGAAAAAATCCCGGCGCTGCTCGCGAAGCTCACTGACGCGCTCGCCGCGTTGCCTGAGTGGAACCACGATGCCTGCGACGCAGCATCCCGAGCGGTGGCTGCGGCCGAAGGCGTGAAAGCAGGTGTGCTCATCAATGCGACGCGCGTGGCGATTGTGGGCCGCGCCGTCGCACCTCCGCTGTTCGAAACGATGGTCGTGCTCGGAAAAGAGCGCGTGCTCGCGCGCTTGCGCCGCGCGCTGCCGCACATTTCTCCGAACTGAGAATTTCCGGTTGAAGTGGAAGTCTGCCGGCGAAGCTAGCTTCTTGGAGGAGCGGAGGAAAATATTTCGGTATGGGCGGCTCTCGATTTCGCCCCAGCTGCGGCGACTTCGAATTTCGCGTCGACCGGAATTTTCACGGGCTGCAGACACGTCGTATCGTTGCAGGCTTGATAGCGAAGGGTGATGGGAATCGAAGTCGCGCCGAGCGCCGCATCCGCGTGCGCTGAAACACGCAGCCGCAATGTCACCTTGCCCGTGTACACATCCAACGGCTTATTCGGTGAGAACGTGAATTTCTCTTTACGGCCGTCGGGATAAATTGTGTCCAAAATCTCGAATCCGGCCGGAACTTGCGGAGTGAGTGTGGTCGCAATCAGGTATGGATCCGTCGGCTTGTGCGAGTTCATGTGAAAGCCGCGCGCGATCTCCACAACAACTGCTATCTCAAACGTTTTTCCGCGCGGTACCGGCTCGAGCGAAACGTACGTCTGCGGCTTCACAACTGCTGCAGGACTGGGGAGCGCTTCTTGCGCTTGAGCGATTGTGCGTTTACCGGAGAAGAACAGGGAAGCCGCGGCGATTGCCAAAAGACAACCAACCACAGGCCAACTTGAGCGGGAGCGCATTCGAGATTAGACCTGAACCGCCAAGCCGAGTTTTTCGGTGAGGACTCTGCTCATCACCTGATTCAGCGTTTCGCCCGTCTTATCGAGCACGAACGCCTGCGCTGAATCCGACCAGCCGAGTTTGAAGCTCGTCGTCAGCGCCGAGATCCAGATTTGCCGCACTGGCGTGTTTGGGCTGATGACGAAGCGAGTATCGTCTTCATCTTCAAACTCGATTTCCAGCTTTCCGCTGCCGCCCTCGACTTCAAAATCGTGCTCGTCGCCGACTTCGAGCAGGCGCTTGCGCAAGGCTTCAAACGCCGCATCGCACTTTTTTTGGAATTCATGCTCATCCATAGGCTTTTGACATCATTCCTCTGGCAGGTTACAGCAGATGCGCGAGCGGGAGCAAGGGATTGAGACTCATCGACGGCCCCCGGAAATCAGAGCAGAGCGTGAATCTGTTTCTCAAGCTGGTCGCGATTCGCCAGCCCAATGAACCGCTTGGCGATTTTCCCGTCGCGCGTGATCACGACGGTCGTGGGCAGACCGATCAAGCCTCCGAATTTCGACGCGATGTCGTCATTGCCCAGGACAATCGGATAATTCATCTTCATTTGGTGGCCGTCCACGTCGAATTCGGTCTTCTGCACGTAGGGCTGGACGACGCTCTTTCCTTCGTCATCCATCGCAGCGCCGAGGATTGTGAATCCCTTCTCCGAGTTTTTCTGCTGGAGGTCGATCATCCACGGAATTTCCACCTGGCAAGGCTCGCACCAGGTTGCCCAGAAATTGAGGACGACGACTTTGCCTTTCAGACTCGCAAGCGTGACATCGTTGCCGTCCAAATCTTTAAATGTGATATCCGGCGCGGTTGGTAAAGGGCCCTTGCTCGAGCCCCCATCCTGCGCCGACGCCTTGAACCAGTTCTTCGAATTGCAGCCGGAAAAGCTTGTCGCGATTCCAGCGACCAGCAGTAGAGAGAAGAAAAACTTCAAAACTCTCGTCATTCGCAACGCTCCCGTCACCACAGTCACCATGAAAACCGATTCAGAAAAGTAAGTTTGCCGGAAAGCCACGTCAGACGGTTCAAGAATACCAGGCCACCGACCGCGAGCAGCAAGGCTCCGCTGAAAACTTCCACCGTATGCAGATGCCGGCGAAACTTCTGGTAAAAACGCAAAAATCCGCCGATGCCAAGCGCCGTCACCAGGAACGGAATCGCGAGGCCGGCGGAATAGCAGGCCAGCAAAAAAATTCCCTGGCCGATTGTGTCGCGCGTTGCGGCGATCGCCAGCACGCCGGCCAGGATGGGCCCGATGCACGGCGTCCAGCCAAATGCAAACGCAAAACCCATCAGAAATCCGCTGAAGGCTCCCGGCTGGCCTCCGAGTTTGCGGAAGTGAATATCGCGGTTAAGCCATCGCGTGAGAGTAGGGCCCAAAAGAAAAATCAAAGAAATGGAATAAAGATGAACCGCCTTCAACCAGCTGCCAAAAAGCGCCGGGTGCAGCGTGAGCGCGATTCCGGCGGCCACACATAGCCCGCCTATCACCAGGCCCGCACGAATCGTGATTTTCGCCAGCCAGCCGACGAGGTGCAGTCCAAAAAGAACAATCAACGAACCGGCAAGTGGCGCAAGCAAACTCCGATTCCGAACGAGGAACGTGCCCACCGCGCTCGCGGAAGCGCCGAAAGAAACGAAAACAATCGAGAATCCAAAAACGAACGCCACCGCGGACACGAGCAACCCTCCACGCGGAGTGTGGCCTTCTTTGAGTTGCTCGACGCCGATCCCCGAGAGCATGGAAATGTAACCGGGCACGAGCGGCAGGACGCATGGCGAGAGAAACGACACGAGGCCCGCAACGAACGCCGCAAAAATCGAAACTTCCATCAGTCTGGATACGCCTTTTTCACGGGTGTCGGATGCCGGAACCCGCGGACGGTTGTAGCAGAACCGCTAATTTTCCCACATCCGTTAGACGCGCGCCCGCCCTTTTTTGTGATGCTCGGCTCGAGGAAAGGCCTGACAGGTGGCGTGAGAACCCGGCACCCCTCGAATGGCGCGAGCACGTTGCACCGCTGTAAGTGGTTGAAAATGAATGCCCCAGAGCCACAGGCCTCGTGGCGATCCAGGTGCTTTTTGCAGCGAGGCGGGCCCGCTCGCTGGAGCCGGGAACGGCAAAGAGATTTGCCGCAAGCGATGGCGGGCCCGCTACTTCAGTCCGCAGCGAGGAAATCAAAATGACGCCAAATCAAGTGACGGCGGGCCGCGTGATTGCAGCGTTCGCCGCTGTCGCGCTTTTCACATTTGGGCGTCAAGCGCTGGTCGCAGACGCTGCAGCCGTTCTGCTCACGATCGCTGCGATTGCACTCGACGGCCTGGACGGCTACATCGCGCGAAAGCGCAATCTCGCAACGCCACTCGGAGCTCAGCTCGATATCCTGGGCGACCGTGTGGTCGAGAACCTCTTCTTCACATTTTTTGCCGCGAGCGGGCTGATTTCGTTCTGGGTGCCGGTTCTTTTTTTCGTGCGCGGAACGCTTACGGATTTTTTGCGCGGCCTCGCGGCACGAAGCGGTCGCAGTGGATTTGGCCGAAATTCCATGATCGAGACGTGGTGGGGGCGAAGCCTGGTAGCCTCGCGCACGAGCCGAGCCGGATACGCGGCGCTGAAGTGCGCATGTTTTTGTTATCTCGGACTGCTGCTTCCGCTGCCGCATCTTCCGATGGCGTGGTTCGATGCGGCCTCACGGCAATGGCTGTCTGGAGCAGGGCAAGGGATCGTGATGGTGACCGCGGCATTCTGCGTGATTCGTGCGATCCCCGTGTTACGGGAAGGGCGCCGGTACCTGGCTGGCGTTACTGCGCATTCGGCACCTGTCGAAGTGACACGATGAACGCGCCCAAAAAAATCGGCGCATTTTTTGATCTCGACGGAACGCTACTTCGGCCGCCATCTCTCGAATATCGGTTTATTGCTTATCTGCTTGCGCGCGATGAAATCAGGGTCGCGAGTGTAAGGCGATGGCTTGGGTACTGCGCCAAAACCCTTCTACGCGATCCGGGTGGCGCGACGCTCGCCAACAAACGCTATCTTGCCGGCATTCACGAATCCGTCGTCCGCGAATGGGCCGATGAAGTCGTGTCGAGCGGGCTGCCACTATTCGGCAAAGGAATCGGGCGTGTGAGATGGCACATCGAACGTGGCCACCAGGTTTTTGTTATAAGTGGCACACTGGCGCCGCTGGCGCGCGCCATCGCGCCCTATTTACCCGGCTGCGCGGAAGTGTGCGGCACTGAAGTGGAAATTGTCGATAGCTATTTCACGGGGCGGCTTGTGGGTGCGCACATGAGTTTCGATGTGAAAGCGCGTATTGTGCGTAAACTTGCGGCTACCCACGCGTTCGATCTCACGCAGAGCTTTGCGTATGGAAACGAGATCTCGGACGCCAAGATGCTCGAAGCGGTGGGCCATCCAGCGGCCGTAAATCCGTCCTGGAAGTTCGCACGCACGGCGCGGAAGCGCGGCTGGATTGTTTACAAGTGGACTCAATCGCACGCGGCGCAGCGAGAAGCAGGGAATGCGCTGCTCGCTGCGAAGGTGGCTCGATGAAATCATTCGAGCCGGTCGCGTCCCGCGAAATGCATTCCGGAAATGTGGCCGATTGGCCCATCGGCGCGCGAGGTCAAGAGTTACGGCTTCCATCCAGAATTCTCGACGGCGTTTGGTGTTCGCTTGGTGCGTTCGAATGGGTCACGCTCGCCTATCTCGCGTGGCTGAATGTAATCCTGGCGCTGTTCCACGGTAACGTTGCGCACGCTGGACAATACTTTGCAGTTCACGTCTGGATCGCGGCCGGCACCGTATGCCTTGCGAGGGCCGCTGCGCATTCGCGAAATTCAGTGATGCGTTTCGCGCGCGACTGGTATCCGCTGCCGCTCTACATCTTTTTCTTCGAGGAATTGCAGGGGCTGGTGCACATCATTTATCCCGGCTGGTTCGACCGCTGGCTGATTCGATTCGATTTTGCGATTGCGGGCGTGCATCCCTCTGTGTGGATGACGCGATTTTCAAATCCGGCTCTGAATGATTTCATGCAGTTTGCGTACATGACCTATTTTCTGTATCTCGTCATCCTCCCCGCGATTCTCTATGCCCAAACAGACCGGCTCGCATACTGGAGCGTGATGGTTTCAACGGCCGTGGCGCACTACTCCGTGTACGTGGTCGCGCTGCTTTTCCCGGTCGAAAGCCCATACCACACGCTCGCGTTGGTGAACACGTTGCCCCTGACCGGCGGGTATTTCACGGCGGCAATCGAACTGATCGAGCGTTTTGGACGCGTACACGGCGGCGCGTTTCCATCCGCGCATGTGGCCGGGTCGACGGTGGCAATTCTAGCGTCATGGCGATACCGGCGCTGGCTTTTCTGGTTGTGCCTGCCGTTCTTTCTCAGCATGTGCGTGGCGACTGTTTATGGCCGCTATCATTACGTCGCGGACGTGCTCGCCGGAATTGTTGTCGGAGCGCTCGGGTTCGCGGCGGGAAGCTGGTTGATGAACCGAAAGGGCGCGCTGGCGGAAGTTGCGCACTAAATACTTGTATCACGCCATCTTCGGGTGGCGTTTGCTCCAATCGGTGGCATCTTCATAGGCCAACGCAATCGCCAGCAGAAACGCTTCGCTATAATTTGGCCCGATGAATTGCAGCCCGATCGGCAAGCCGCCGCGCGTGAGGCCGCACGGAACTGAAATCGCGGGATGGCCGGTGAGATTTGCGGGGCGGTTCAGCCGAACGAGCGCGGATCGCACGGTTTCTTTTTCGCTTCCGATTGCGATTTCCTTTTCGCCGATGCGCGGCGCGGCGATGGGAAGCGCGGGAACGAGGATTGCGTCCACTTGCTCGAACGCGGCGTCGAACTCCAGGGTGATTGCGCGCTTCACTTCCCATGCGTTGAGGTAGTCCGCGGCGCGAACTTCGCGGCCCAGCTCAAGTCTGTGCCGTACGTCGTCTCCATACTGTTCCGCCAGCGCCGGAAAATAGCCCTGCGATTCGTGGTACTGCGTCGCTTCGGCTAGAGCGACGTTGGTGCTCGGCTCGACGGAGCGATCGAGGCCGGGGAGGGAAACCTCTTTAATCCTGGCGCCGAGAGACTCGAAGGATTTCGTCGCTGACTCGATTGCGTCGCGGACTTCCTTCTCGAGGCGTTCGAAGAAATATTGCCTCGGCCTCCCGAGGCGGAATTTGCGCGGTCGAATTTTCCGAAGCTTTCGAAAATCTGGCCGGGCCGTTCCGCGCGGATATTCTCCAGCGATAGCCTCGAGTGTGATGCAGACGTCCGTGACGCTGCGCCCCATAGGGCCTGCATGATCGAGAGTCTTCGCGAGCGGGACGACGCCCTCTACGCTGACGAGGCCGAACGTTGGCTTTAGCCCAACAACACCGCAGAGCGCAGACGGGATGCGTATCGAACCGCCGGTATCCGTGCCGGTGGCCGCGTAGCCAATTCCGATTGCGAGGGCGGCCGCGGAGCCCCCGCTCGAACCGCCCGTGACTCGATCGAGATCCCAGGGATTCCGCGCGGCGCCGTAGTGAGGATTCTCGTTCGTGATGCCGTATGCGAATTCGTGCATGTTTGTTTTGCCGAGCAGAATCGCGCCGGCGCACTCGAGCTTTTCGACGACTTCGCTACTTTCCTCGGGGACGAAATTCGCCAGAATCCGCGATCCCGCGGTCGTACGCACTCCGCGCGTCGAGAAATTGTCCTTGATCGAGATCGGAATGCCGCAGAGAGGGCCCAGAGCGCGGCCCTGGCGAATTTGCTTTTCCGCAAGCCGCGCCTGGCGGCGTGCACGATCGGCGACGACCGTTATGAAGGCGTTGATGACCGGATTGAATCGTTCGATCCGCGCGAGCGCCGCCTCAACAAGGTCGAGCGGCGAGATTTCTTTCCGCCTGAGCAAGCGCGCGGCTTGCTCGATGGAAAGAAACGCCAGCTCGGATTCAGAGTGCGCGGGCATTTGACGGTTAGAAGATTTTTTCCTGGCGGCGGAGGTTTCCGACCGAGCCGATGTTGGCGATTAGAAACACGATACGGAATTGATTTTCATTCCGGATGTTGCCGAATGAAAGGCGCCGGTATTCGAAGCCGAGCCCGCAGCACGAGCCGTTGTATCCAACCTGTACAACCTGGTTCTGAAAAACATTCTGGGCGAGATCGTAACTGGCGCCAACAGTAGCGTTCCAGCCACGTCGGTTCAAATCGCCATAGCCGAGAAGCGCGCGCACCTGGTTCGAGCGCGACTGGAAGAGGAAGCCGGGTGGATTTTCCGAGAGCGGGGTCGGAAGATTTGTCGTGGAAAAGTGCGCCAGGGTCAGGAAGGATTCCTTGTACGGCTTGAGTTTCAGCAGGGTGCCGATGGCGGTGGCTTTACCGCGCTTCGGATCGTAATCCACGCGGAACTGAACGTCGTAATGCTTTCCGGGCATGATTCGCAGATCGCTCACGATCGGGGAGAAATTCCGAGGCTCATCGGCAAATGCAAATGGCGTGAGAGAGTCGAGCGTCTGAAAGACGTTGCGCTGGCCAGGAATCAGTGCACCGCCAAACGTAGGATCGAAAAAATACTTTTGGACGAGCCGCCAGCTGAGCAATTCCTCCGCATCGTCGTCACCGGACCGGCGGTAGAGGCGCTGGGTGATTCCGTACTCGATTTCGTTTGTGTCGGTGAGAGTTTCGTCCTCGTCGAAGCGCAGAAAGCGGGTGAAGTCGTTCACTCCATTGACCACTTGATAGGTGATATCCGGCTCGATTACATGTTTCCATTTCGTGTCTCCATGCCCCCAAACGCGTTCGAGAGTGGGCGGCCGCACGTCGAGCGAAAACTCCTCCGTGGTGCGGAAAAATCCCTGGTCCAGGAACGTGCCATTCAGCAATTGCCCGCCATAGTGCGTCGAGCGAAGAGTGAACATGGGGGTGACATCGAGCCACGGCCCCCAGTGAAACGGAATCGTGACGGTGGGAGCAATCTCACTTCGTTCGACAAATCCCGGAGTTGCAAACGGGGTGACGTTGTCCTGGCGGTGCTCGGCGCCAACAAACGTTTCGAAAGAGAAGTAGATCGGCAGTTTGTGAAATGGCGCCTGGTCGACAGAGCTAAAGTTCACTTCGGGAGCTGTTCTTAGCCGGATTTCGCTCTCGGGCGACGCGCTCAGGAAGTTCTCGTAGCTCAGGGCGGCGACGCCCAGGCTGAAACCTTTGAAATTGTTGTTTAGAAACGCAGTGTTGGGGACTTCTGAGTTCACCGCCTGTGAATACGTTTCGCTGAACGCCAGTCGAAAGGTGAGAGACGAGAGCTGGTTCAAGTCGGCAACGGCGCGCCATCCGTTTGCGAAGTCGGAGACGAATTTGAGGTGGTATTCGTGGCCACCCTGATTGATGGGGGGAGCGTCCGGTTGCGGAAGGCCGCGATCGATCACACCGTAATAGTTGAAATCGAGTCGCGCGTTTTCCCAGGGGCGCATGCGGATGTCCGCCGATTGGCTCCAGCCGCGCTTGCTGTAGTAAGCGGCGCCGACTGTCGCGTCCGCCCAATCTGTTGGCGCCCAATACAGGGATTCGCCGAGAACGAAGCCTTTGCGAGAACTGTCGCCGATATCCGGAATCATGAATCCGGAATCGCGCCGATGCTCCGCCGGAAAAGTAGCGTAGGGAAAATAGATCACGGGGATGGAGCGAATCCGGAAATTCCCGTTCTCGAGGTGGACCGACTTCCGCAAGTACACCGTCGCGAGCGGCGCATAAAATTTCCATGTGGGACGGCCTGGATCGCAGACCGTCAGCCACGCTTTGCGGATGCGGTACGCATTCTCGTTGATACGTTCGGCTTCCTCAGCTTCGAAGTAGAGCGGATTCGGGCTGATGAGGAGAGTGGGTGTGGGGCGCCGCTGAACCGCAAACGTGGCGCGGACATGGTGAAACAGTCCATGTCCAGTGCGGAGTTCGTAGCGTACGTCGTCGGCTTCGACGTGCTGGGTGAGGTAGTCGAGCTGAACATGCCCAGTGGCCGAGACGACTCCCGCTTCGCTGTCGTATTCAGCGTGATCGGCGCGGATGCGGTAGTTCTGGTAGCGGACGTCCACATGGCCGTCGGCGTAGAATATTTTGCCGACCTGGCGCTGCTGGTCAGCTTCCAGCGCGGCGACGCCCTCGTCCGCGGGCCTCTGCGGCAAAGCTTTCGTTGTCGTTTGCGGGGTTTTCTTAGAGGCGGCTTTTGTGGCAGGTGCTGAATTTTGCCCGTGCGCGCCGTTCGCCAGCGGGAAGAAAATCAGGATGAGCGCCGTGGATGAAGCGAATCTGCGAAGAAATTTTGAGACTGTCGCGCTCGGCATCGCCTGAGTGAAAGCCGCTTGAAAGAGAATTGAGCCTAACATGCGTCCATCGCGGTCGCAATCGGCGCCGCGAAAACGTGCGCAACATGCCAGAACCTGCGGATCGGAGGAAAATCAACCGGCTAAGCCGCGCACGGGTGAGAAGTGGCCTCCGGCAATCGGGTTGCCTGATACGCGACATTTGCGGCCGGTTGCAAGTGCGGTGGCTTGCGCATTTGCGGACGTGCTACCATAACGGGGTTCCTCACTGGAACTTCCGCAGCGCAAAACGGACCAGTGATACAGATATGCCCGAAGTGTGGTGCCCTTCTGCTCGAGGACACCGAGACATGCTCGTTTTGTGACAGCTCGCTCGTCGAACAGGACAGCATTCCGCAACCCGTCACGGTCGGCGCAACTCAATATGAGACCGATCAAGAACCGGAATGGCGCCGCGAGGTGAGCCGCCGCCTCGAGGAGTATCGAGTGCGCCGGCGTAAGCTTCGCCCTGACGATTCCCAGTCCGGACTTCCCTTCGTTCGCGAACCCGAATTCGAAGAGGAAATCCCCATCCCAGAGCGCCCGCGGTCTCGTACCGTCTCTCGTACGCGGCAGACGGAGCGGATGGAAATCCGCATCCAGCCAGAGCTCGATTTCTCGAATTTCCCCGACGATCGCGCTCATCCGCAAACGGCGCTCGTTCCGGTAGCAGATCTCGTCGAACGCCGCTACGCGGGCGCACTCGACGCCATATTTCTGGTGCTTACGTATGCGGGATTTCTCGGTCTTTTCCGGTCGCTCGGCGGACAGATTCTGTTCCAGAAGATCGATGCCATCGTCTACCTCACAACATTCTACCTGCTCTACGCGCAGTATTTTTTCCTGTTCACGACATTTGCTGGCGCGACGCCTGGAATGCAACTTCGAGAACTGACGATCGTACGTCTCGACGGCACGCTCCCGGAGACTCGTCAGCTTCTTTGGCGCAGTTTCGGGTATTTGCTATCCGGGGCGACTCTGATGCTTGGCTTCCTCTGGGCGGTATGGGATGAAGATCGCTTTACGTGGCAGGATCGCATTTCCCAGACGTACGTAACGGCTGCGACGCCGGTGGTGAGCAGCGACGCGTTCGAAGTTCCGCCGGGCCGGCACACATTCGCGCACAAGTAGGCCGCTGTGGAAGCCCGTAAGTGTCTGCAGGGAAGCGGTTTGTGAATTCGCTTTCGGCGTTTTCCAATTAAACGAGTGGCGGGCGAATCCGTCTAATACCTGCGGGCGAATGCTATTATAATGATTGTGCGCGCCCGGGAGATTAAACTGGCGCCGGCGCGATTGCATCAGAGTCAGTGGGGCGGGGATAAGGAAAACAGCATGAATTCCATGGCGAAAAAGATTGTGGTCGCGGTGTCAGTGCTGATCATGGCGTATGTCGCGACCGGATATGTCCGTGCGCGAGCTTCTGACGACAAAGCGTTTCATGCGCTCACGGTGTACAGTGAAGTTCTCGAGCACATCAAGCGCGACTACGTCGACGACCCCAACATGCACCAGGTAACCAGCGGCGCGCTCCACGGACTGCTCGATTCGCTCGACCCACAATCCGCTTATCTGAGCCCCCTCGAATACACCGACTACAAAGAAAAGAGCGCCAACCACTCCAAGGCTTCTGCAGGCGTGGCACTGACGAAGCGCTTCGGCTATATCGGAGTGATTTCCGTGCTGCCCGATAGCCCAGCGCAAAAAGCCGGGCTTCACATCGGCGATCTGATGGAATCGATCGCGGGATTCACGACGAGCCAGATGGCACTCGACCAGGCGCAGGTGTTGCTGACTGGTGAACCTGGGGCTGTCGTGAAACTTTCGGTTATCCGCCGTGGCAAGGCTGAACCGCAGGATATGGAATTCACGCTCGCGAAGCTAGCACCGCCAAAGATTGTGGAAGACAAGATCCAGGGCGATATCGCATACCTTCACGTGCACGCCTTCGATACGGGAACCACGAAGCAGATTCGCGAGAAACTCGGGCAGCTTGAGCACCAGGGAGCGCATAAGCTGATTCTCGATCTGCGCGATTGTGCGTTCGGGGATATTCAGGAAGGAATTTCCGCGGCGCAGCTCTTTCTTTCCTCCGGCACGATTACCACTTTAAAGGGCCAGACAATTTCGCCGGTGGTTTCGTCTGCCGATGCGTCGAAGGTTGTGTGGTCGCAGCCGATGACAGTGCTGATCGGAAATGGAACGGATGGCGCGGCCGAGATTCTCGCGGGCGCGATCGCGGATAATCACCGCGGCGATACGATTGGCAGCCGCACGTACGGGACCGCTTCGATGCAGAAGCTTGTTCAGCTCGACGACGGTTCGGCTTTGATTCTTACCGTGGCGACTTACTACACGCCCGGCGGAAAAGAGATTCCTGCGGAAGGCGTGACGCCGACCGTTGAAGTGAAGCCAGCGGATGATTCGGTTGCGAGCAACGATCAGGATCAGACGCCACCGAGCGGAGCCGTTTCGCCGGATGACCCGGCCGTCAAGAAGGCGATCGAAGTACTTCAAGGCGCGGGTGCGGCGCGAAAGGCCGCGTAGTTCGTGACGGGATCGCGTGGGCGCTCGATCCCGCAGCAAGAAGCCGATCGACAAACTCGTTTGGAAAAACCTCAGTCCCTCTTTGTTCGCGCGCCACTGCGTCTTTCAACTGGCGCTTGTGCGATCGTTATTCTCCTTTTGATTGGTTGCGGGAAGAAATCTCTCAGCAAGGCCGAGTTGCGCGGGATCACCGGCGAGATTGTTTCCGCCGCGCAAAAAGCAACGCAGCACAAATCGGAAATTGCGATTCGGCCGGAGCCGCAGCCGGGTTCGTCTGGGGCGGGGCATCTCGCAGGCGATGATATTTACGTCACGTTGAGAGACGCTTCGCAGACGAGTGCGTTGACACAGGCGCTCGATGCGATCGCGCGGCGGCACAAGCTTGAGATTTCGGAGACCACGTCGGGAAGCGTGGTGCGGTTCGATTTTCTATCCAAGGGAACGCGCACGCATACGGTTCACGTTGTAACGCCAGTGGCGGCGCGGGTTCGTCCGCCCGTTCAGCAGGGTGGCGGATCCGGCCCGCGTCTTGCGATCATTCTTGATGACCTGGGTTACGATCGCGCGGCTGCCGAAGCTGCATTCACGTTGCAATTCCCAATTACCGTTTCCGTGATTCCGCATCTGCCGCTTTCCGCAGAGGTGGCCGAGGAAGCGTACCGGCGCGGGGATCAAGTGTTGCTGCATCTCCCAATGGAGGCGGAGGCCGATGGGGCGAAGCCTGAGCCGATCGAGCTGCGCGTTGGAATGAGATCGGAACAGGTGGAGCAGGAGTTGGCGGGGATGCTCGAAACGGTGCCGCACGCAGCTGGTGTCAACAATCACCAAGGTTCGCGCGCGACAGCGGATGCCGGGCTGATGGCGGAGTTGATGCCGGTGCTGCGGCGGCAGGGACTTTTTTTTATCGACAGCCGGACGACGGCTGCGACGGTGGCTTACGATGCAGCGGAGCGCGAGGGAGTTCGATCCGCATCGCGCAAAGTCTTTCTCGATGACACGCAGAGCCGGGAAGCGATTCTCTCGCAGCTTGAGCTCGCGGCGCGCGACGCCGCGCGCGACGGCTATGCGATCGCAATCGGGCACCCCCATGCGGCGACGATTGCGGCGCTCGCGGAAGGAGTTCCACGACTCGAAGCTCGCGGCGTTCGACTCGTATTCGCGTCGGACGTCGTGCAGTAAGATTCGGGGGTATACGGCTAAAATTATCTGGCTCTGTTACCATCCGCTTCACGGTGACTGCGCATGAGAACGGACGGTGGCTGGGCGGTGTCCGTGAAAGAGTTTGAGTATCAAGGCGAAAAAAGAGGCGATCCATTTGGTATCAGAGCTTTACTTGTGCCTGATTCACGCCACGCTCGGGGAGCCGCAATTCTAGGCCCGTGATTGGAATTTTATCCCATGGAACCTGAGAGAATGTGAAGTTGCAGAGATGGGCGGCGATTTGCTGGAGTGCGCCGAATGATTTGCCGAGTATTTTAGCGGAGTGATAAATTGCCAGATGCGCGTAGATGGCTGGCCGGACTGATGCTGCGGGCTCCGGCATCCGTCCGCGCGCTTCGAGAAGTTCCGGTTCTCGGTAAGCTGGTTCACAGTTTGAGCCATCGATTCGTTCCCCGCGATCAAAAGGTGTGGGCGAAGATCGAGGCAGGGCCTGGCAAAGGGCTCTGGGTCGAGCTCAACCCACGAACAGGGCAGCACTATCTTCGCGGAGAATGCGAAACGCAGATTCAAAATATTTTGGCGGAGCGATTGCGACCCGGAATGGTGTTCTATGATCTAGGCGCAAACATCGGAATGTTCTCAATTCTTGCGGCACGCCTGGTAGGGCAGGCGGGACGAGTTATCAGTTTCGAACCCGACCCTGAAACCGCTGCACGCTTGCGCCGAAATATCGTGCGCAACGGATTTCAAAATGTGACCGTAATTCAGGCTGGCGTAGGGTCAACTACTGGAACAAGAACGTTTAGCGTCGCGGATGCTTTGTCTCCCGATCACGGCGTTGGGAAATTCGCGGCCGAAGATCTGGGGGGCGAAAAAATTCTGGTCAATTGCATCTCGCTGGATGACTTTGTCGACGATATAGACGCTCCCGACGCGATCAAGTGCGACGTGGAGGGCGCTGAGGTAGAAGTGATTCGAGGAGCAAAGAAAATCTTGCAGAAAAAACGACCGTGGATTGTTTGCGAATTGCATTCCCTGGCAAACGGGGAGGCCGTTGGAGATCTCCTAGTTCAGAGCGGCTATCACGTTGAATCAGTCGACGTCAGCCACGTACTAGCGCTGCCAAACGAGGAGCCGTGAGCGATGAGTCTTTGACAGGCTTTACCGTCTCGGTCTGCTAGCACAATGCCACCAGCGCCAAGGGCGAGCGTTCTGACTGACAGTTTCCCGAGGCCAGCGCGATCCGGTGCTCGCTGAACTCGACAGCAAAATTCGCGATACTAAGAAGTTCTCCGTGCCAGAGGCGACGCGTGTGACATTCGACGGGACTTCGCAGCGCGATCGAGTCCGAAGAATGCGATGCTTCGTGAGTCTGAAGGGTCCAAAACGGTGACTGAAGCGTGCCTGAGAGTACATCAACGCCACGGGCGACCGCACCTGCCAAGAGACTGATATTTCTTTTGGGTAAGCGCGATGCGCCGGCGGACGGCGTGCGAGACTACTGCGAGTTTCTGGCACATGCGCTGAACGGCCGCGGCGCTCGGGCCGAGATCGCGCGTGTGGACTGGGATACCGAGGGCTGGGTGCGCGCGCTTCGGAAGCTCTGGAGTCAGAGCGCTGAGTGGCAAGGGGCCTGGATTATCTTGCAGTATACGGCGCTGGGATGGTCGAGGCGCGGCTTTCCTTTGGGCGTTCTTGCCGTGCTGCAAATTATCAGGCTTCGAAAGTTGCGCTGTGCTGCGGTGTTCCACGATCCCCGGTGCCAGGATGGTTTGGGCTGGACCGGTCCAGTGCGGGGCGCTTTCCAGAATTGGATAATCCGTAGGATTTATGGCGGCATAGACAGGGCTATTTTTGCTGACCCGTTGAAAACGATCGACTGGCTGCCAAAGAACACAGATCGAGCGGAGTTTATCCCAATCGGAGCGAACCTGCCCGCCCCTGGAGCGCCGAGCGAATCACCGCGAACTAAGGATCCTGAAATTCAGACGGTAGCCGTTTACTGCCTTAGCGACCCTCCAAGCGTCCATAATGAAGTGAGCGACATTTCGCGAGCGATACGCATCGCCGCGACCGGACAGAAGCTCCGAGTTGTATTTGTGGGCAGGGGGACCGCGGAGGCGCGGGAAGGAATCAATCGGGCATTCGACGGAATCCCCGCAGACGTATCCATTTTGGGGGTAAAGGATGGGTTCGAAGTGAGGGATAGCCTCTCGAATTCTGACGTGATGCTCTGCGTACGTGGAGTGATGTATCCAAGACGCGGAAGCGCGATCGCGGGAATCGCGTGCGGGTTGCCGATCCTGGGATATGGAACCAACGAGACGGCGTTCCCGATCGGCGAGGCGGGAGTCCGGCTTGTTCCGTACCGCGACGCTGATTCGCTCGGGACGATTCTAACGCAGGTTCTGACCGACGAGCGGCTTCGAGGGCGATTGAGCGCGGCGAGCCGAGCGGCTCAAGAGAGATTTTTTTCGTGGGACATCATCGCGGACCGAATGATCCAGGCGTTGAATCGCCCGCACGAACAGGCATGAAAATACTTATTTACTCGACCACTTTTTTGCCACGGACGGGAGGCGTCCAGACCGTGGTGTTAGAGCTGGCCCGCGGCTTGAAGGAGAAATCCGTACCGGGCCCTGAAAAGATCGAGGTTACGGTTGTGTGCCGTACCAAGCAGCGGATGGACGGAGAGGATTCACTGCCGTTCCGGCTCGTGCGTGGTCCAAGTCTCGGAAGGTTGATCGAGCTCATAAGACAAGCTGACGTAGTCCACCTTGCAGGGCCCGTCATGCTGCCTCTGACGCTAAGTCTGCTTTTTCGCAAACCGGTGATCGTGGAGCATCACGGATACCAGTCGATTTGTCCAAATGGACTGCTTCTGTACGAGCCGGATCACAGCCTGTGCCCGGGGCATTTCATGGGGAAGCGGTACATTAAGTGTGCTCAATGCAATGCTGTTAGCCTCGGCTGGGGAAAAAGCTTGCGCAACCTGATTCTAACGTTCCCGCGCCGATGGATGTGCCAAAAGGCGAGCCGAAATATTGCAGTGACCAATCACGTCCTGAGGCGAATTGCCCTCCCGCGAACCGAGGTTGTCTATCACGGGATTGCAGGCGACGCCGGTTACGTCCCAGACCAAGATTCAGCAAAAGATGGAAGTCCACTGCAAATTGGGTACGTGGGCCGCCTGGTATCGGAAAAGGGGCTCCCCGTTCTCTTGCAAGCTGCGAAGCGCCTCGATGACGAGGGCTTTGAATTCCAGCTCACGTTCGTGGGCGATGGCCCGGAACGCGCGAACCTAGAGAATCTGGTTCGGGAGCTTCAATTCAGGATTCGGGTCGACTTCCTGGGTGAACTCCGAGGTGAAGAACTAGCAGAAGCAGTGCGCTCGGTTCGGGTGGTGGTGATGCCCTCGCAGTGGGAAGAGACGGCGGGGTTGGCAGCAATCGAACAGATGATGCGCGGCGGGGTTGTGATCGCCGCCGACATCGGAGGCCTCGGAGAAGTGGTGGCCGACGCGGGATTGCGGTTCGCTGCGGGCGATTCCGACGCTCTCTATGCCTGCTTGCGGGAGGTCATTGACAAGCCGGCGCTTCGAACATCGTTGGGTTCCGCAGCCCGGCAGCGCGCAGTGCAGACGTTCGGCAGGGATAGTATGATTGAAAGGCACATCTCGCTGTACCGCGCGGTCCGTTCGAAATGAGGGATGGTGGCAATCGTGTGATGGTACTGGGACCGCGGGAATAAGACCAATGATCATGAACCGCATTCCGGCGATGCGAAACCAGAGCCTGATTGGGATCAGCTTGCTCATGCTCGGACTGTGGGTGGCGTATGAAGTGGGAGAGAAGATAGCGGTCGGCGACCTGAAGACAATCGCGTTCGTGGCATTTGGATTCGCAGGTTGCGTGGTGGCGGTAACAATTCTGCGCAACTGGCGCACCGGCTTCTACTTCTTTTTTACGTGGCTCCTGTTCGAAGATTTGGTCCGCAAGTACATGGGCAACAACATGGCGCTGTTCTTCGGGAAAGACGTTCTGGCGCTTCTGACTTATATCTCATTGTTCGCGGCGGTCCGAGCTGGCCGGGAGAAAAGCTTCCGGCCAAGGTTTCTTCTATTTCTCGCGATTTTCGTTTGGCTTGGACTGATGCAGATCTTCAATCCGAACTCACCTCATGTTCTGTATGGCCTTCTCGGATTCAAAGTCTATTTCTTTTATATCCCGCTGATATACGTCGGGTACGCGCTGGTCCGGAGCGATGAAGACTTGCGGAAGTTTCTTGTGGCGAATGCGATTCTTGCCGGCATAATCGCCACGCTGGGAATCATCCAGGCCGTGGTTGGGCACAGCTTCCTGAATCCTACAAACCTCGCCCCGGAACTGCGGGAGCTGGGAGAACTTGACAAAGTTTCACCGCTTACGAATCAGATCCTGTCATTGCCAACTGCAGTCTTTGTCAGTTCGGGCAGATTCGCGAATTACCTGATCGTTGCCGCGATTCTGATGGTTGGAAGCTCGGGGTATTTGCTGCTTTATACCCGGCGGAGCCGAAGCCTGGTATTTGTAGTGACGGGGCTCGTGGGCGGCGCCATTCTGTTTAGCGGCTCCCGTGCGGCGGTCGTCTACGGCGCGGCGAGCGTGCTGGTGTTGGCTGTGGGATTTTTGTGGGGAGCGCCGTGGCGGTGGCGGCAGGCGCACCGGCTGACCCGAGCGATTCGGCGCTCGTTCATTGGAGCATCTCTTGGATTGGCAGCGATTCTATTGATTTTCCCGTCCGAGGTTGCATCCAGGCTGGCGTTCTACCAGGAGACGCTGTCGCCTAGTAGCACCGCCTACGAAGCAAGCTACCGCGCTTGGGATTATCCGATTCGTAATTTAATGCTGGCGTTCACGAATCCCAATTGGGTGATGGGGAACGGTATCGGGACCGCATCACTGGGGAGCCAGTACGTCTCGAAACTTCTGGGACAGCAGCGTTTCAATCTATGGGTGGAGGAAGGCTACGGGCAATTGATCATCGAGATGGGAATTGTCGCACCGTTTCTTTGGATTCTTTGGACCGCGGCCCTCCTATACAGTATGTGGCGAGAGCTACGCCGATTGCGGCAAACCCGATTTTTTCCTATCGCCTTTGCGATTTTCTGGTACGCGTTCCTTTTGCTATATCCGTTCACGTTTGGGGGCCTTGCCCCCTATCAGAACTACGTGGGTAACGCTTATCTTTGGCTGCTCGTGGGTATATTCTTTGCATTGCCTGACGTACTTGTGGCCAGCTCAACGGTGCCAGCCATGGCAATGTCTGTCCGTCCGAGAACTCGCGGCGGATTTCAGTTCTGAGTGAAGGTAAAGGGGAACTGTAGCAACAAGGTCTTCACGAATTGCGATCGAGGTGATGGATGTCAGGCAATCCTAGTAAAGCCGTTCTGTTACAGCGCAAATACTATACGGACACTGCAGCAGAATATGACGCGGCGCACGCCGGCGAAGGTGACGACGATCCCGTCAATTTGCGCCTGGTGTTTGGCTTCTTGCGCATGATCGAGGCACGGACTGTTCTCGACATTGGAGCGGGAACTGGTCGTGCAATTCGACACTTGATGAACAATATGCCCGATTTGTCAGTGCGGGGAGTCGAGCCGGTAGCGGCCCGTATTGACCAAGCGGTGCAGAAAAAGGGAATTCCGAGCGGAGTTATCATCCAAGGCGTCGGTGAAGCTCTGCCTTTCGAGAACGCGAGCATCGACGTCGTGTGCGCCTTTGCTATGCTTCACCATGTGACCAATCCCGATGCTGTGGTGTCCGAAATGCTTCGGGTTGCACGCACAGCCGTGATCATCATTGACGGGAACCGATTTGGGCTTGGTAGTTGGCCCGTCCGCATACTGAAACTAGCTCTTTACAAAGCAGGCTTGTGGAGAATCGTCAACTACCTCAAGACTGGCGGAAAAGGGTACAACCTGACCGATGGGGATGGGCTATTCTATTCCTACAGCGTATACGACTCGTTTGATCGGATTGCGGAATGGGCCGGTCAATTGATAGTCATTCCGAATGAGGCGTGCAAGGCCAGAACTTGGCTTCATCCGCTCCTTACTTCAGGCGGCATTTTCCTTTGCGCATTGAAAGAAACGGTCTAGCTGGGCTCCTCAGCCAAGTACTGTTAGTTGATTCGGGAGGAAAACATCGGGTGTTGCCGTGAAGGACAAACCTCGCTTGGCAGTCGTTTCTCCGTTTTTGGACAAGCGGCACGGCACTGAACGACGGGTCGTCGAGTGGATTTCGTACTTGGCCGATAAATTCGAGATTCACATCTACAGCCAGCGCGTTGAGGATGTCGATTTGTCGAAGGTCATTTGGCATCGAATCCCGAAGCTATTGTGCCCGCACCTTGTTAACTATCTGTGGTGGTTTGCTGCGAACCGAGTTTGGCGAGCCTGGGACCGCCGTGTTCGCGGCCTTCAGCACGACATCGTATTCAGTCCCGGCGTCAACTGCCTCGATGCAGACGTGGTGTCCGTGCACATCGTGTTTGCGGAGTATTCGCGCCGGAATTGCGCCGACCTCGATTTCGCGAAACACCCGCTGTGGAGCTGGCCTCAAAGGCTGCATCGAAGGCTTTATTACGGCCTCATTACGTCTCTGGAGCACCGTTTGTACGTTCGGAGGGACGTGACGCTCGTTTTGATCGCGCGCAGAACGGCCGAAGGTCTAGCGAGATTTTACGGACGTCACGAAGCTTTCCAGGTCTTATATGCCGGATTAGATCCCGATGTTTTCAATCCCGAACGCCGTGCGGAGTTACGCACGATGGCGCGGAAAGGGTTGCGAATCCAGGAAGATCGTCTCGCACTTTTGCTGATCGGCAACGACTGGCGGAATAAGGGCGTCGGTGTGTTGCTCGAAGCAATGGAGCGGCTGAGAGAGTTGCCGATTGATCTCATTCTCGTGGGGCGGGAGAACCCTGCCGCTTATCGAGCCATGGTTCACGAGCATCAACTCGATGACCGCGTGCATTTTCTCGCGCCGCGCCGCGATGTTGAGTTCTACTACGCTGCCGCCGATGCTTATGTTGGTCCTTCTCTGGAGGACACATTCGCGCAGCCACCGGCGGAGGCGATGGCGTGCGGCCTGCCCGTAGTCGTTTCGTCTGCGAACGGAACCTGCGAAATTATCAGCGACGGTATAGACGGATTGATTCTTCAAAATCCAACGGATGCGACCACACTTGCGAAGATGATTCAGAGGATCTGCGAAGACCGGGATTTTCGTGCGCGGCTCGGCGCGAATGCAGCTGAAACGGCACAGAGATACACCTGGGAACGAAATGGGCGGGAACTTGAAGCAGTTTTCCAGGAGATCCTACGGCGAAAAGCCGGTCAGGCGACACAGTCGGTGGCGCAGGAATTGTGAAGCACTCCTCAGCACAGATGCGCGGGGCGTCTGCTCGAACGGAATCGCAACGCATCGTGGGACTCTTCCCTGACCTGCTGGGCGTTGGCGGCGTGCAGGAGGCGGGACGCCAGACGGCCGCTGCGCTCGACGAGATTGCGTGCCGGCGCGGATGGGCGCTCGATCTGCTGAGCCTCAATGATGAGCCGGGAGCGCACTTGCTTCGCGTGCACGATCGCGAGATTCCGCTTACGGGGTTTGGGCGCGCGAAAATACGTTTTGTCTTGTCGGCACTGGGGCGCGCGCGAGGCGACACGCGAATTGTTCTCGCCGGTCATCCCTACTTGGCGCTTCCTGCGCGATTGATGAAGGTATGCGCTCAGGGCTTGACGACGATTGTGATGTCGCACGGGATCGAGGTTTGGAGCCGATTACCGTTTTTCCGGCGATGGGCGCTGATGCGTGCCGAGCTTGTGCTGGCGCCCAGCAGCGATACGGCGCGGAAATTGGGCGACGTGCAATCCGTGCCGTCGGGGAAAATTCGCAAGCTCGCGTGGCCTGTGAATACGGAGATTCTGCGACTGGCTGATGCTTCCGCGAACTTGCCACTGCCGGCAGCATTTCCGCAAGGACGAGTGGTACTGACGGTGGGCCGATGGGCAGCGTCGGAACGCTACAAAGGCGCTGACGATTTGATCGAGGCGATTGCGCAGCTGCGGACTTCGATTTCGGATGTTCATCTGGTGGCTGTTGGAGGCGGCGACGATCTGCCGCGCCTACGAAAGCTTGCCGCCGATCGGGGAGTTTCGGAGCGTGTATCGTTTTTCGAAGGACTGACGCGCGAGCAGATTGCGGCGTGCTATGCGTGTTGCGAAATTTTCGCTCTTCCCAGCACCGGCGAAGGATTTGGACTCGTCTTCCTAGAAGCGATGGCGTTCGGGAAGCCCGTAGTGGGGGCGGACAGCGGCGGGATTCCGGATCTCGTTCAGGACGGCATCAATGGGCTGTTGATTCCGCCGCGCGATCGAGATCGACTTGTGGAAGCATTGAAACTTCTGCTCCTCGATCCGCCGCTGCGCGCGCGACTCGGCAGCCAGGGCGCGGAAATTGTTCGCAGTAAGCGTAGTTTTGCGGTATTTGCTTGCGAACTCGAGCAGATCCTCGAAGATGTGACCGCACGCTAGTTTCCGATCATCCACTCGAGTTGCGGTCGGGATTCTTAAAGATGTCTTCAGGATTCGACATACAAAAGTGCTATGTTTCCGCGTCGCAAGTACGTGGTGGGGAGGTGGGCGATGCTGGCTTCGAGCAAGATGATTGGATTTGTGCCTACTAGGGATTCAGCGAAAGCGAGAGCGTTTTACGAGGGCAAACTTGGGTTTCAATTTGTAAGTGATGATCAGTTTGCGCTCGTGATGAACGCCGGCGGGACGA